>DASQOR010000030.1:0-43282 GCA_035644395.1 Steroidobacteraceae bacterium | reverse complement strand
CGATCTCGCTGATCGATTCTCCCTGTCGCCAGCGCTGCCACAGCTCCGCCTGCTCAGCCCTCGACAAACTCCAACCCACGATCGCCATATGCCCCACCCTCCTTCCTCGCAATGGTGTTGCATCGACCGATTGAGATCACCTGTCCCCATTTTCCCTTTTCCGTTTACAATCCCGGGCCTATGAGAAAGACACTCCTTGTATTACTTGCATGGGCGGCGCTCGGGCTGCTCGGTGGCTGCGACCCGAAAGGGGAGGCCAAGGCCCCGTCGGCGGATGCCGTCGTGGTGGTGAACGGCCACGCGATCTCGCGGCCGATATGGGACGCGTACGTGAAGATGCGCACCGGTCAGTCCGCGAAGGACCTGGGCGCCACGGACAAGGCAAAGCTGCTCGATGACATGATCGAGATGGTGCTGGTGGCCGATGCACCGCGAAAGGAAGATGCGGCGGCGAAAGTCGCGCTCGACTCGCAGGTCGAGCTCACGCGCCTCGCGCTCAATGCGCAAGCGCAGGCCGACGAGCTGACGAAGGCCGAGCCGACGGAAGCGGAGATCAAGGCCGAGTACGACTCGCAGCTGAAGCTTCTCGCCGGCCACAGCGAATACCTCACGCGGCACATCGTCGTGCAGAGCAAGGAAGAGGGCGATGCGCTGGTCGCGCAGTTGAAGAAGGGCACGGATTTCCTGAAGCTCGCCGCCAGCCACTCGACCGATGCGGAAACGAAGGAAGGCGTGGTGTTCTGGGTCGGCACGAGCGCGATGGATCAGCCGTTCGCGGACGCGGTGCGTTCGCTCAAGAAGGGCGACACAGCGCCGGCTCCCGTGCAGTCGCAATTCGGCTGGCACGTCATCCGCCTCGAGGACACGCGGCCGGTGACGCCGCCCGACTACGACGGCACGAAGGCGCAGATCAAGCAGGCACTGCAGCAGAAGAAACTGCGCGCGGCCATCGACGCGCTCAAGAAGACCGCGAAGACCGAAAAGCGAATCTAGGCGCGGCCGACGTTGCGGTCCGTGGGGGCGTGGAAGTATTCGCTCTCTTCCGAGTACTGCTGGATCAGCTTCTTGAGCTCGGCCATGCGCCCTTCCGCGGTGTTGATCGGCAGGCATTCCTCGCAATTCGGGTCGCCACAGGGCTGGCGCGAGTAGAGCCAGTACTGCAGTGCGCCCGCGAGCAGGCCGTCCGCCACGTCCCAGACGTCGGCTTTCTTGTCTTCATCCGTGATGTGGTTGCCGAGCTCGACGGCCTTGCCGAAAGCATCGTTGAACACATCCTCGGCAACGTTCTCCGCGTCCGCCATGGCCGTCGTCCCGGGCTCAAAAAGGGGCGCGGATTCTACCGGAGGGGTCTCTAAAAGGGAAAAAGGGCTTGGATCGGTTTGTTTGGGGGGCGAGGCGCCAGGACGGGCAGGTTCGCCTTGCTCATGAGAAAACGTGCGTGAGGAAAACACGGAACACTGCGGCAGCGCTCATCAGATTGTTGATGTCGCGCCGGAATTGCTGAGTTCCCTATTTTCCTCGCAAGCCTTGCGTGGCCGGGCGAGCCGACAGCGTCCAGTCAGCGTTGAGTCCCCGCGCCGTCGGCTCGCCAACGTCCGCGCTGCGGCGTTTTCTGATGAGCAAGGCGAACCTACCCGTCCTGACGCCCACGGGACACCAAACGACTCAGCCCCTCTTCCCCCTTTTCAGGCGCGGATCAGGCCTTCGGCGGGGGCGATGGCCTGGCTTTCGGGAAAGACGTTGCGGGCAAGCGCGGCGGGGTCGACGCCGAGGTGCTCGTGCAGCACCCCTTTCACGACCTGGCGCAGGTCCGTCGTGGGCTTAAGGTCCCGGCCTTCATAGAGATTTGCGGTGCGCAGGCCCGGCCAGTCGGCGAGCACGCGACCGCCCTTTACCGCGCCGCCGAGCAGCAGCGCGCAGGTCGCCGTGCCGTGGTCGGTGCCGCGCGAACCGTTGATCTGCACCGTGCGGCCGAATTCCGTCATGACGAGCACCGCCGTCCGGTTCCACACCGGGCCGAGCGAAATCTTCAAAGCCGTGAGCGCTCCGTCGAGCCCGCGCAGGCGAATCGCGAGTGCGCCCTGCGACGTACCTTCGTTCGCATGCGTGTCCCAGCCCGTCGCGTCGAACACCGCGACGCGCGGACCGCTATCCGCCGCCAACAGTTTCCCCGCGGTGCCGACAATCTGTTTGAGCCGCGCGAGGTTGTCGCCGCGCCCGGGCTTCATCGCATCGCCGCCCGCCGCGTCGCTCTCGACCATGTCGGAGACGTTCATCGCTTCGCTCAGCCGGCCGGAGAGTGCGGAGTCTTCGGAGTAGAGGTCCGCGAGGCGAGTGAGAAAATCCTGGCTCGCATTCGGCAGGATCGAGGGCGCCCAGCTTGCGACCGCCGCGCGGCCGCGCAGCACGAGCGGTACGTTCTGGCCGAGCGCGAGACCGAGTTCGCGCCGCGCCGGGCTCGGCGGCAGCTCGAGGAGCGCGCGGTTGAGCCAGCCGTCCGCGCTGCCGTTCGGCGCCAGCGTGCCGTTCTCGAGCACGTTCTGGCCGTCGAAATGCGAGCGCTCGCGATACGGTGACGCCACCGCGTGCACGACGAGCAGCTCGCCCGCCCGATACGATTCGTGCAGGCCGCTCAGCGCGGGATTCAGTCCGAACAATTTGTCAAGGGGCAGCGCCGTATCCTGCGCACCGGCCGTCGCGCTGAACGCGAGCGCGCCGCGCATGGATGCGTAGCTCGGATCCTTCACCGGCGGAACTGCGGCGAGGCCATCGAGCGCGCCGCGCAGGATCACGACCACGAGCCGCGAGTCGGTCTCCGCCGCGGCGAACGTTGGCCGTTGCCAGGTCGTCAGTGCGGCCGTGACCGCTCCCGCGAGGAAATGACGTCGGTTCAGCATCGTTATCTCCGCTGAAATTCGGGGCTCATGAGCAAGAGCGCGAGCGCCTGGGAATTCGATTCCGCGCGGCCGAGCGCGCGGGCCGTCGCGGGCGACACCGAGTCGCCGAGCACGTCGGAGGCCACCTGCCGCGCATCGCGGAGCGCGGCAGTGCGGTCCGCGAAGGCGAGCGACCATTCGACGCGTTTCATCAACGCATCCGCGCCGTCCCAGTCGCGTGCGGTATCGGGCCAGCCCGCCGGGGAACCGGGGCTGTAGGTGCGCTGGCCCAGGGTCTCGCAGGACGCCACGAGCTTGCGGCCTTCCGGCGGCTCGATGGCGAGCGCGCGGAGCGAGGACGTGACGAATTCATAGGGTGTCTTGTATTTGGCGGGCGCGGGATTCCAGGCGGCGTCCTCGGCGATCAGCGCCGCGTAGACTTTCTTCAGGTTGCCGTCGCTCGCCGTGTACGCCTTCGCGATTCGATCGACGCTTTCCGCCGGCGGATCGTCCGCGATGAAGTGCCGCGCCAGTTTTGTCGCGAGATGCCGCGCGGTCGACGGATGGCGCGCGAGATCGTGCAGCACCGCCTTGCCCTGAGACTCACCCGACTCCTTATATTGGGCACCGAGCACGGTGTGCGTGCCGGGCTCATGGGCATTGTCGCGGTAGTGCCAGGCGCCGGGCTTGCCTTCCGCGAGCCGGCCCTCGCCGCCGCCGACCGACCAGCCGGTGAGCACTTTGGCGAAACTTGTGACGTCGGCCTGGGTGTAACCGCCGTCGACGCCGAGCGTGTGCAGCTCCAGGATCTCGCGGCCGAGGTTCTCGTTGATGTCGACCTTGCGATTGGCGGCGCGCGGGCGCCGGCGCGCAAGCGCCGCGAGCTTCGAGTTCGGGCCGATGGAGAATTCATTGTCGAGGTAGGTGATCATCGCCGGGTGCTGTTCCACCGCGAGCAACAGGTCGGCGAAGTGGCCGGTCACGTGCGGCCGGATCGCTTCGTTTTCGAACGAACCCGCGATGCCGCTCACCACCGGCTTGTCGACCGACACCGCGAAGTGATTCGTCCAGAAGTAGACGAGGCGTTCGCGGAAGGGCTGCTCCGTCGTCGCGGCAATCCGCGTGCGCGCTTCGACCTGCGCGAGGTAGTGCGGCAGAATCTCTTCGCGGATCGTGTTGGCGACCTGCTTGACCGGATCGCCGCCGTCCTTTTTTGCGTCGCGCCGGTCTTTGCGGGCCTTCACGTAGGCCGCCAGGATCGTTGCCGAATCGGTGAGCTGGGCCGTTTCGGGCGGCGCCTTGTACGAGGCGCTCACCTGGTGTTCAAGCCAGCCGCGGGCATCGCCGATCTTCCCGAGGTCACCGGGACGGGCGCCCAAGCCGAAGCGCTGGGCGGCAATGAGGACAGTCGACTTAACCATAGTTCGGGACGGCGTTTCCTCGCGGCTTCAGCAGCAACGCGTTCCGGGCGGGGCCGTTGACAACCTTGCCGCCCCCGGATCGCCATTAGGGCGCGATCTAGGCATCATAGGCCCGGTCCACCCATTCGAGGATGAAACCCGATGCGAACGTTGCGCGTCCTGACCGCCCTTGTCGTCCTGTTGCTGGCCGCTTGCGGCGAGGAGCCCAAGTCTGCTGCGGCGCCCGCAGCGCCGGCGCCGGGCGATGCCGCCTTTGCGAACCTCGAGCGGGAGTACGTCGTCTTCTTTCTTTGGCGCAATCCCGTCGTCGCGACCTATCTCGGCGGTTCCGCGCTCAACGCGAAGCTGAGCACGGTGGACAGCCGCCTGCGCGATTATTCCGAGGACGGGCTCGCCGACGAAGACCTGCAGCTCGAAGAGTTTCAGAAGCAGTTCGACGTCGTCCATCCCGGCGACCTCTCGCCGCGCCGGCGCATCGACCGCGACGTTGCGCTCGCGCAGATCCGCTTCCAGTTGCACCAGCACAAGGAGCGCAAGTACCAGCAGCGCTCGATCGACAGCTACGTCGACGAGCCCTTCCGCGGCGTCGACTTCCAGTTGCAGAGCCTCGATCACCGCGACGATGGCTCTTACGGCTACGCCCAGGACTGGGCGCGGATCCGCGAGCGCATCGATGGCGTCGCGCAATACCTGATCAACGCCCGGCGGCAGCTCGATGCGGGCATCAAGTCCGGCAACACGCCCGACTGGCGCCTCATCGTCGCGTACGGCATCAAGTCCGCGCGTGCCGATGCCGAGTATTTCCAGAATGAATTTCCGGCCATCGCGCTCAAGCGCATGGGCGGGCAGAACCGCGAGACGCGCCTCGCGGCTATCACGGGCGCGAGTCACGGCGCGGCCGAGAGCTACCGGCAGTTCGCGGACTGGGTCGCGAAAGCCTACTTCGTGAACCCGAAGGGCACGGACGCCGCGGCGATGAAGCCCGCGTTTCGCGCCGACCGATACGTCTTCGGCGAGGAGGAATACAACTGGGCGCTCAAGAACAACCTGCGGCTCGAGAAGACGGCGGCACAGCTCTATGAGGAAGCCTCGCCGGTCGTCGAGGCCACGCAGAAGGAAATGATCACGCTCGCGACGGAGATTGCGAAGGCGCGCGGCTTGACCGCGCCGGACGGCGGGGCCGTCGTCCGTGCGGTGTTCGATGAGCTGAGCAAGGACGCGCCGAAGAGCGATGACGAGATGATCGGCTGGTATCGCGACACGGGCGCCCGCATCGTGCAGTACGCGCGCGACACCGATCTTTTCGACGTGCCGAAGGACTACAAGCTCGAAGTCACGGTCACGCCCGCGGCGCTGCGTTCGTCGATCGACGGCGCCGCCTATTACACCGCGCCGCCCTTCAAGACGGGCGGTGTCGGCAAGTTCTACGTCACGCCGACCGACAACGACCTCGCGAAGCTTCGCGAAGGACACTACCGCGCGAAGATTGCGGACCTCGCGGCGCACGAAGGCTTTCCGGGCCATGACTGGAACTACCGCGTGATGACGCAGAACCGGGAGGAGATCTCGCTCGTGCGCTGGCTGACGCCGGGCGCCGTCGAGGATTCATCGTCGATGTGGGCGGATTCGCTCGCGGCCGAGGGCTGGGCGCTTTACTCCGAAGCGCTGCTCGCGGAGCCGCAGCCGAAGGCAAAGGACGGCTTCTACACGCCGGAGGAGCATCTCCTTCAGCTGCGCGGCAAGCTCTATCGGGACCTGCGCGTGCGGCTCGATACGGGCCTGCACACGGGCAAGCTGACGATTGCGGATGCGGCGGATCTGTACTCGGAGGTTGTCGATTTCCTGCCGGGAAAGTGCGGCGACAAGGCCGCACTGAAAGTGGATGCCAAGCGCGCGAGCTGCGATGAGGCGGGCCGCGCGATCCAGCGCTATGCGCGCTGGCCGACGCAGGCGATCTGCTATCGGCTCGGCAAGGAGCAGATCCTCGCGCTGCGCCAACGAGCGCAGACCGAGCTGGGCGACAAGTTCTCGGCGAAGCAGTTTCACGTCGAATACATGAAGCAGGGCACGATCGCGCCCGGCTATTTCGGCGACGAGCTGATCGCGCGATTGAAGGCCCTCAACTGACGCAAAAAGGGGACAGATTTATTTTCTCGAGTATCAGGGTGTTTGCGGCAGATATGAGCGAAAATAGATCTGTCCCCTTTTTGCTGGACGGGGCGCTTCGTTATTGGCCCGACGCATTCACGGCGGAGGAGGCGAGCCGCTATCTCGCGGCGCTCAGGCACGGGCTCGCGTGGCAGAGCGAAGAGGTGATCATCTTCGGTGAGGCACGGCGCGTGCCGCGGCTCATCGCCTGGTATGGCGAGCCGGAGGCGATCTACACCTACTCCGGCGTTCGTCACGTGCCGCAGCCGTTCAACGCGGATCTTCAGGCGATCCGCGCACGCATCCAGTCGCTGAGCGGTGCGAAGTTCAACAGCGCGCTCGCGAACCTCTACCGCGATGGCCGCGACGGCATGGGCTGGCATGCAGACAACGAGCCCGAGCTCGGCCGCAATCCCGTCATCGCCTCCGTCTCCTTCGGCGTGACACGGCGCTTCACGCTTCGGCACCGTTGGCGCAAGGCGCTCAAGCACGCAGTCGATCTCGAGGGCGGCAGCCTCCTCGTGATGGAAGGCCCGACGCAGCACCACTGGCTGCATGCACTGCCGAAGACCGTGCGCCCGCTCGGTGAGCGGCTCAACCTGACGTACCGTTACGTGAAAAAGGGGACAGATTTATTTTCTTGAATATCTGGGCGCCCGCACCAGATACGCAGGAAAATAAATCTGTCCCCTTTTTCGCTAGCCGTGCGCCTGGCGGACTTCGCGCGCGATCTGGCGCAGGCCTTCGCGCACGGTGTCGGGATCCTGGGAGTAGTTGACGCGCAGGCACTCGTTGCGATGGCGCCAGTCGCCCTCGAGGCCGGGGAAGAAGTAGTGCCCGGAGAGCACGAGCACGCCGCGCTGCTTGAGCCGCTTGTAGAGCTCCGCGCTCGTGATCGGCAGGCCCGGGAACCAGAGCCACAGGAAGAACGCGCCTTCCGGCTCGTGGATGCGCATCTGGAGCCCATCGAAGAACTCGTTGATCCACGCGACCGCCTGCTTCGCGCGCGACTCGTAGTACGGCCGCACGATCTCGCGGCTGTACTGCAGGATCGTGCCGTCCGCCATCATCGAATGCGCGAGCACGGCGCCGACGCTCGGCGGCGCGAGACTCATTACGCTCTGCATTGCCGCCATCGCCTGAACGATCTCCGGCTTCGCGATGACGATTCCCGTGCGCACCGCGGGTAGGCCGATCTTCGAGAGCGAGAGACAGAGAATCGTGTTGTCGTTCCAGAGCGGAGGTCCGCCGACGAACTGGATGTCCGGGAACGGCGGCCCATACGCGCAATCGAGGATGAGCGGCACGCCGGCCTTGCGCGCGAGTTCATCGAGCCGATTCATCTCCGTCTGCGTAAGGACGTTGCCAGTCGGATTCGTCGGCCGGCTCACGCAGATCGCCGCGATCGAGTCGTCCACCTTCAGCGCCGGGAAGTCGACGCCGTACTTGAACATGCGGTTGGGCAGTTCCTGGATTACCGGCCGCTGCGACGTGAACAGGTGATCGACCACGCCGACGTCGCCGTAGCCGAGGTACTCGGGCGTGAGCGGAAACAGAATGCGGCGGATGGGGTCTGACCCCTTGGGGTCTGACCCCTTCCCGGCAAGCAAGTTGAAAAGCATGAAAAACGCGCTCTGGCTCCCGGAGGTGAGCGCGATGTTCGCAGCCGTCAGGTTCCAGTCGTACGTGCGGCGCAGAAAATCGGCGACGGCCGAGCGGAAGCGGATATCCCCGTCGGGTGCCGAGTAGAAACCGGAAAGACGGGCAAATTCCTCGGGTTCGCGCACGATGCGCGCCATTTCCCGGCGGAAGATCTGCTCCATCTCGGGAATCCGCGCCGGGTTGCCGCCGCCCAGCATCAGGTACTTGCGTTTGCCGGAAGTGGCCTCACCGAGGTCCGACATCAGCTCAAGCGCCCCGGTCGGCCTGCGGAAGCGTTCGCCGAATTGCGAAAAGCGGGTACTCATCTACAATGCATGCCCATAGCGGCGCGCATTTTGACCCAGCGGGTCCGGCAACGGAACCCGCTCAAGGCCGTTTCATGTCGAAAGTGATCCCGGGCGCCATCGCGATACGCGGCGCCCGCCAGAATAACCTCCGGAACCTCGATCTCGACCTGCCGACCCACGAACTGATCGTGGTGACGGGCGTTTCGGGCTCGGGCAAGTCCTCGCTGGTCTTCGACACGCTCTACGCTGAGGGTCAGCGGCGTTACGTCGAGACGTTTTCGCCCTATGCGCGGCAGTTCCTCGACCGCATGGACAAGCCCCAGGTCGACCGCATCGAGGGCATCCCGCCCGCGATCGCCATCGACCAGACGAACCCCGTGCGCACCTCGCGCTCGACCGTCGGCACGATGACGGAGCTCAACGATCACCTAAAGCTCCTCTACGCGCGCACCGGAACGCTCCACTGCCGCAAGTGCCAGCGCGAAGTGAAGCGCGACACGACGGAGAGCATCTACGCCGCGCTCGCGAATGCGTTCGAAGGCGCCGAGCCGCGCGTCGTGATTTCGTTTCCGGTGCCGATCCCGAAGAACTTCGGCGAGAAGGAAGTCCGCCAGCTCCTCGGCGCGCAGGGCTACACGCGCATCGAGAAGAACGGCGAGAAGCTCGACGTGGTGCAGGACAAGTTCCGCTGGGGCTCAGTCGAGCGCTCGCGAGTGTTCGAAGCGCTGGAAGCGGCGCTACGCGTCGGGCAGGGGCGGGTGGATGTGAGTCGGGACCCTCTCCCGTCTGCGGGAGAGGGCCGGGGTGAGGGTCTTACTCTTCGCTTTTCTTCGCGCCTGCATTGCCCGGATTGCGATCTCTTTTATTCGGATCCGTCCCCGAGTTTCTTCTCCTTCAATTCGCCCCTCGGCGCCTGCGACAGCTGCCGCGGCTTTGGCCGCACGATCGGCATCGACTACGGCCTCGTGGTGCCCGACGAATCGAAGACGCTGCGCGGCGGCGCCATCAAGCCGTGGACGACCGAGGCCTACAAGGAATGCCAGGACGATCTTGTGAAATACGCGCGCAAGCGCGGCATGCCGCTCGACACGCCGTGGCGCGATCTCACCAAGGCGCAGCAGCAGTGGGTCCTCGAAGGCGAAGGCTCGTGGGAAGACAAAGTCTGGTACGGCGTGAAGCGCTTCTTCGCCTGGCTCGAATCGCGCGCGTACAAGATGCACATCCGCGTGCTGCTCTCGCGCTACCGCGCGTACACGCCGTGCGCCACGTGCGGCGGCGCGCGATTGAAGCCGGATGCGCTGCTATGGCGGGTCGGCGGCCTCACGATCCACAACGTGATGCTGCTGCCCATCGATCAGGCGCGCGCATTCTTCGGCAAGCTCGAGTTGCCGAAGCCGCTCGATGAAGCGACGGACCTCCTGCTCTCCGAAATCCGCTCGCGGCTCGGCTACCTCTGCGAAGTGGGCCTCGGATATCTGACGCTCGACCGGCAGTCGCGCACGCTCTCGGGCGGCGAAGTCCAGCGCATCAATCTGACGACGGCACTCGGCACCTCGCTCGTCAACACTCTATTTGTATTGGATGAGCCATCGATCGGCCTGCATCCGCGGGACATGGGCCGCGTGATCCAGGTGATGCGGCGCTTGCGTGACACGGGCAACTCGCTCGTCGTCGTCGAGCACGATCCGCAGATCATGCGCGAGGCGGACCGCATCCTCGACATCGGCCCGGGCCCCGGCGAACGCGGCGGCAACATCGTGTTCTTCGGCACGCCGGCCGAGCTCGTGAAATCGAAGGTCTCGATCACGGGCGACTATCTCTCCGGCCGCAAGAAGGCCACCGGCCACACCATCAAACCGGTGCCGGACACGGGGAAACAGGGGACTTCATCCGCGGTACGGGAGCCTGCGACGGGAAACGAAATCCCCAGTTTCCCCGTGTCCGGCACCGGCTTGTTGCTCACCGGCGCGCGTGAGCACAACCTCAAGGGCATCGACGTGCGCATTCCGCTCGGCGCGCTCGTCACCGTCACGGGCGTCAGCGGCTCCGGCAAGTCGACGCTGATCCAGGACGTGCTGTATCCGGCGCTGCGCAAGGCGAAGGGCAAGCCATCGGAAATGCCGGGCGTGTTCGCTGCGCTCAAGGGCCACGAGCATATCGAAGACGTCGTGATGGTCGACCAGACGCCGATCGGCCGCACGACGCGCTCGAATCCCGCGAGCTACGTCGGCGCGTTCGACGCCATCCGCGAACTCTTTGCGGCGGAACCGGCATCGCTCGAACGCGGCTACACGCGCGGCACCTTCAGCTTCAATTCCGGCAACGGGCGTTGCCCGACGTGCACCGGCAGCGGCTTCGAGCACGTCGAGATGCAATTCCTCTCGGACGTGTACCTGCGCTGCCCGGACTGCGACGGCAAGCGTTTTCGCGACGAAGTGCTCGAGATCACGATTGGCGGCCGCGGCGCGGGCGAGAAGAGCGTCACCGAAGTGCTCGAGATGACGGTGGCGCAGGCCGCGACATTCTTCGCGGACCAGCCGGCCGTGCTCGCGCGCATCCAGCCGCTCGTCGACGTGGGTCTCGAATACTTGCGGCTTGGCCAGCCGGTGCCAACGCTTTCGGGCGGCGAGGCGCAGAGATTGAAACTTGCGGGACACTTGGCGGAAGCGGCGGCGAAAGAGGGGACAGTCCCCATTTCCGAAGCGAAAATGGGGACAGTCCCCAGTCCGCGCGGCAAGCTGTTCCTCTTCGATGAGCCGACAACCGGCCTGCATTTCGACGACGTCGCGAAGTTGCTCACGGCATTCAGGCAACTGATCGCGGCGGGGCATTCGCTCGTCGTCATCGAACACAACCTCGATGTCATCGCGGCCTCCGACTGGATCATCGATCTCGGTCCCGAAGGTGGCGATGCCGGCGGCGAGATCATCTGCGAAGGCACGCCGGACGACGTACGCGCCTGCGCGAAGTCGCACACCGGCAAGGCCCTGCTGGGGACAGATCTTTTTTCGGTCAAGGAGGCGTCGGCCGACTGCGAAAATAGATCTGTCCCCATTTTAGAGTCGAGCCTCCGCACCCGGGCCGCGCACTCCATCGTCGTGCACAACGCGCGTGAGCACAATCTCAAGAACGTCGATGTCGACCTGCCGCGCAACAAGTTCACGGTGATCACCGGCGTTTCGGGGAGCGGCAAGAGCACGCTCGCGTTCGACATCGTGTTCGGCGAAGGCCAGCGCCGCTATCTCGAATCACTCAACGCCTACGCGCGCCAATTCGTGCAGCCGGCGACGCGGCCGGATGTCGACGGTGTGTACGGTATTCCGCCCACCGTCGCGATCGAGCAGCGCACGAGCCGCGGCGGCCGCAAGAGCACGGTCGCGACCCTCACCGAGATCTATCACTTCCTGCGCCTGCTCTACGTGAAGCTCGGCACGCAGTACTGCCCGGACTGCGACGTCGCCATCGAGCCGCAGAGCGCGGACTCGATCGCCGCGCAGCTATTGAAGAAGCACAAGGGCCAGAAGCTCACGTTCCTCGCGCCGCTCGTCATCGCGCGCAAGGGCTACTACACCGATCTCGCGAAGTGGGCCGCGGGTAAGGGCGCGTCGCACCTGCGCGTCGACGGCAAGTTCCTGCCGACCAACGCCTGGCCGCGGCTCGACCGCTTCAAGGAACACACCATCGAGATGCCCACCGGCGATGTGCAGGTCACCGCGCGCAATGAAAAGGAACTGCGCGCCGCGCTTGCCAAGGCGCTCGAGTTCGGCAAGGGCGTGGTGCACGTGCTCGCCGGGCGCGCGAAATCCCCGGTCGGTGCCGGTGTAAACGCCCGGGGATTTGTCGCCGTGTATTCGACCAAGCGCGCCTGCCCCTCGTGCGGCAAGAGCTACTCGGAGCTCGATCCGCGCCTCTTCTCGTTCAACTCGAAGCACGGCTGGTGCGAGGACTGCTTCGGCACGGGCGTCCGCATCCGCGGTTTCGATGACGAGCAGACTGGCGAAGAGATCTGGTGGAACGAATGGATGGAAGGCGCGCCGCCGCAATGCGAAGGCTGCCATGGCCAGCGCCTGAATCCCGTCGCGCTCAACGTGCGCTTTCGCAAGCAGTCGATCTCGGATCTCACGCAGCAGCCGGTGAGCGATCTCGCCGGCTTCGTCAAGAAGCTCAAGCTCGGCGCACGCGAACTCGCCATCGTGCGCGACGTGCTCGCGGAGCTGAAGTCGCGCCTCGGGTTCCTCGATGAAGTCGGCCTCGGCTATCTCTCGCTTGACCGCTCCGCGCCGACGCTCTCGGGCGGCGAAGCGCAGCGCATCCGCCTCGCGGCGCAGCTCGGCAGCAATCTCCAGGGCGTGTGCTACATCCTTGATGAGCCGACGATTGGCCTGCACGCGCGCGACAACCAGATTCTCCTCAAGACGCTCGAGCAGCTACGTTCCCGCGGCAATACGCTCCTCGTCGTCGAGCACGACGAGGACACGATCCGCCGTGCCGATCACGTCGTCGATCTCGGTCCCGGCGCAGGCACGCGCGGCGGTGAACTCGTCGCAGCGGGCACCGCGAAAGACCTCATCCAGAATCCCGCCTCGATCACCGGCCGCTTCCTCGCGAAGCCGCTCGTGCATCCCCTCAACGGCCGGCGCGCGGTTGCACGCAATACGCCGTCGATCCACGTGCGTGGCGCGACGCTGCACAACCTCAAGAGGGTGGATGCGCGCGTGCCGCTCGGGCGGCTCGTCGCAATCACCGGCGTCTCGGGTTCCGGTAAGTCGACACTCGCGCGCGACGTGCTCGAGGACAACCTGAGGCGCATCGTTGCCGCGAGCCTGCGACGGAAGGCGAAGCGGCCGGAGGTCAGGGGTTGCAAGAGCATTGAAGGTACGGAGGTCGTGCAGCGCGTGCTCGAGGTCGACCAGACGCCGATCGGCAAAACGCCACGCTCCTGTCCCGCGACCTATGTGGGCTTCTGGGACTCGATTCGGCGCCTGTTCGCCGAAACGACGGAAGCACGCATGCGCGGCTACACCGCGAGTCGCTTCTCGTTCAATACTGCGGGCGGGCGCTGCGGAGCCTGCGAAGGCCAGGGCCTGCGCAAGATCGAGATGAGCTTCCTGCCAGACGTGAAGGTGCTGTGCGACGTGTGCGGCGGCCAGCGCTTCAGCAGCGAGACGCTCGCCGTGCGCTTCAAGGGCAAGAGCATCGGCGAAGTGCTGCTGATGAGCGTCGACGACGCCGTGCCGTTCTTCGCCTCGCAGCCGCCGGTGCACCGCGCACTGCTGCTGCTACAGGAAGTCGGCCTCGGCTACCTCACGCTCGGCCAGCAGAGCCCGACTCTCTCAGGCGGCGAGGCGCAGCGGATCAAGCTCGTGACGGAGCTCGCGAAGGTGCGGAGCGGCGGGCTCGTCACCCAGCACACTCTTTATATACTGGACGAACCAACCGTCGGCCTGCACATGGCCGACGTCGAGAAGCTCATCCGAGTCCTGCACCGCCTGGTCGCCGCCGGCAACACGGTTGTGGTCATCGAGCACAACCTCGACGTGATCGCTGAAGCGGATTGGATTGTTGATCTGGGGCCGGAGGGAGGAGATGGAGGAGGAAGGATTGTCGCTCAGGGCGCGCCGGAGGATGTGGTGCGGGGAAAGCGGAAGTCGCATACTGCAAATGTATTGACGGGCTTTTTGAAGGATAGGCAGAAATGACCAAGTGCTCGCGGCACCATCGTGAAGTGGCGAGTCGAGTCGAAGACTGGTCATGGTGGCGACTCCATGCGAGTTGAAATGTCTGGAGGTAACAGTGGCTAAGAGAAGTCTGGATGATCTGCGACGCACACCAGCCTACCAATTCATCGAGGCTGCCCACTATCTCAATATGCCGGTCACGACTCTTCGCGCCTGGTGTGTTGGGCAGAACTACTACACACATGGTGAGAAGCACCGCTTCCAACCAGTAATTCGGCTTGATGGAATTCCTCGAGAAGGGCTGTCGTTTCTAAATCTCATAGAAGCTCATGTCTTAGCTGCTATTCGCCGAAAGCATGATGTACCGCTGCCGAAGGTGCGCGACGCTGTTGCGTATGTTGCAAAGATACTCAAGGTTAGTCGCCCCCTGGCAGACGTCAACTTCGAGACTGACGGCGTTAACCTATTCGTGCGCAGGCTAAATCAGCTTCTGAACGTATCCCTTGGAGGGCAGGTGGCGAGTGAAGAGCTTCTTCGTGCTCACTTGCGGCGAGTGGAGCGAGATGATGCAGGTATTCCGATCAAACTGTTTCCATTCACGCGCACAGACGTGGCGTTGAGCGCGCCCGCCCCGGTGGAGATGGATCCGCGAATTGCATTCGGACGACCCGTGATCCGAGGCCGCGCGGTGCCGACCGCGGTTCTTGCAGAGCGATTCAAGGCTGGCGATTCGATCTCGTTCATCGCTGAAGATCTCGAAATTCAGCATGACGTTGTAGAAGACGCGATCCGTTGCGAGCTTGAGCGTGCCGCCTAGTGCGCCCACCTTCTACGTCGACGAGTCCATAGACTCCAAGCTGCTTGTCGCCGACCTCGTCAGCGCTGGCGTAGCAATCCAGCGGGTGGGTGTCGCGGTACCATTTGGCTCACCTGACGAGGTGTGGCTTGAAATGGCTGGGAAGAATGGCTGGGAAGAATGGGTGGATAGCATTGATGCGCGACAAGAGGATTAGGTACAGAAAACTTGAAAAACAATCATTGGTGTTTCACAGCGTGGGCGCCTCCACGTTCACTGGCGGAAACGCGACGGCGAAAACGACAAGCGAGCGGCTTGTCGATTTGTTGCCGAAAATGACCGCAATCGCGGGTAGTGAGCTCAGGCCGTTTCTCTATACATTCGGGCTATCCGGCGCCCTGTCTCGCGTCAAGCTATAGATCCGCGGGATCAGCAAGACATTGCAAGCGAGCATGGAGGTTGTCCAACGATGGCAGAACCAGCAACGCTGGAGCCGACGCTACAGCACTGACTCAGTCGCGGGAAGAGCGTTCGAGTCTGGCGCGGGCTCGTTGACCTTATCGACCCACTTCACCGGAGCAATCTTTGGAATGACGACGCCCCACGCCACCGTAGCCGCGACGGCCGTGATGGCGGCCATGGCGAATGCCGCCGCATAGGTCCCGGTAAGATCGAGCAGCACGCCGGTAGCGAACGGCGCGATGATGCCTGCGATCTGTCCCGATAGATTTTGCGCGCCAGTCCAGCGACCCGACGCTCGTGGACCCGCGAGTGTCGAACTGACGGCGAAGATCATGGGAGTGGAAAATCCGAAGAAGACCGCGGTGACTCCCAGCAGCCAAACGGCATCGTGCGGGACGACGAATGCGCAAGCCCCCGTGCAGACGGCCGTACCCAGACCCGCGATCACAAAAAAGGTCTTGCGCACGAGCGTTGGCGAGCCGCCGCGCCGCATCCAGCGGTCGGAGACATCTCCCACGATGACCGTTGCTATCGCATAGATGGCGTAGATGGCGGCGCCGATCATGGCCATGTGCGACACCGTGAATCCGCCCGCCTTGACGAGAAAGCTCGGCATCCAGGAGATGACGAAATAGAATCCGATGTTCATGAAAAACTGGCCGAGCGCGGAACCCCAGAATGCACGCTGCCGAAGGATTTCGCCGTACGTGACCGACCGCGAATGTTCCTGTGCCGTCGGCTTCAGGACGCCGCCGCGGGAGACGCGAAACCACGGTACGAGCCACAGGCACGTGATGACGCCGATTCCGACGAACATCGCGCGCCAGCCGAAGTGAGCGATGGCAAGGCCGCCGAACAGCGTGCCGATCATCGGGCCGAATCCCTGGCCGGAAGAGACCAGGCCGTTCAAGCGGCCGCGGTCGCCTTCCGCCGAGTGTCGCGCAAGGATCAGCGCCCAGCTCGGAAAGGTGACGCTCTCGCCGAGCCCCAGCAGCAGACGCAGCAGGAGGAGGGTGACGAATCCGTTCGCGAGGCCTGTCAGCGTCGTCGCGGCAGACCAAAGGAGGACACCTGCGCCGAGCACCAGCCGGATGTCGTAGCGATGGACGAGCCAGCCTGCCAGCAACTGCGACGGGGCGTAGGCCCAGAAAAACGCGGACAACAGCAGGCCGATCTGGGAACTCGACAGAGCGAGCTCGTCCTGCAGCACCGGTGCCGCGGTAGCGAGATTGCCCCGATCCACGTAATTGAGGAGCGCCGCGAGCGCCAGCATCGCAACCACCCCGGCCGGCATGGTTGATGACGCGGCTGAGCGTTGCGGTTGGCTTGATTGATCGGGCACGAGGGGCTCGATACTACGCGAGTTCAAACGCTTAAAGGCGGTACCACCACAGCGATCAGTGTGTGCCGGAGGCAATCTGTTACCTTGCTGGTCCAATGGTGGTTGTATCGAAACCTCTTCACAGGGCATGGCTGCGATAGCTACACGCGGCACGCTGTCGGCGTCCGATCACAGCAAGGAGCTGCGCAAAGCGGTCATCGCCTCGACCATCGGCACCACCATCGAATGGTATGACTTCTTCATTTACGGCACGGCCGCCGGGCTGATCTTTGGCAAACTCTATTTTCCCAACGCAAGTCCTTTAACGGCGACGCTCGCCGCATTCGGCACCTATTTCGTCGGCTTCCTCGGGCGGCCTGTGGGTGCCGCGATCTTTGGCCACTATGGTGATCGCATCGGCCGCAAGGCGACGCTCATCGCCACGCCGATCACATGGGGGGATTCACCTACATCCGAAAAGTGAATCCGAAAGTGAAGGTTTACGCACCCAAAGAAAACTTTGGCGTGTTTGGTTCGGACCTGCCCAGCGCGTTCTATCGCAAAGACGCGTCGCTGCCCGCCGAGATGCGCTACTACGGCGGTAAGCCGCCCGAGACAATGAAATTCGGCACGGCTTTTCCCGGCGCCAATATCGAGTTGATCGACAAGACCACGGAAGTGGCGCCCGGCATCACTTTGATCGCCCTGGTATCCGACGCGCCGGGCACCAAGGAATTGAAAGAACTATCGCTCGCCATTGATACGGCGGACGGCGTCGTACTGATAGTCGGCTGTTCGCATCCGGGAATTGAGTCCATCGTTGCCGAAGCTGCCAGGATCAATCCGCACATTCACGTCATCGCCGGCGGATTTCACCTGGTTGCCGCGCAGGACCCTGCTATCGAAAAGGTAGCCGCATCGCTCCACGACACTTTCCACGTTGACTACATCGCCCCCGGCCACTGCACGGGCGAGCCGACCTTCACGGCGCTGCAAATGAAATTTGGGCCGCGGTACTTCTATGCCGGATTGGGAACGACGCTGGACGTGGGAACGAATCCGCACGCCGAATCCGACCCGAAAGCTGCGCGCAACCTGAGCGACGGCGATTTGCGAAGTTATCGGGCGCTGCTGGCTGAAACCGACAACTAAAGCCCCGCCGCTGCCTGCCGCACCTCGTCACTGGTGAATGCGCAGAAGACGAACGGCTGCGATCTCAGGAACTTCGCGAGGTCGGGCAACGTCAGGCCAAGTTTCGACAGGCGGTCCTCGTCGATGAAGATTTGCAGATTCTCCGCCTCGAAGGCAGTCACGAGCTGCCTTCCCTCGGGATCGAACTTGTTGTTCAGGAGATCGGCGATCGATGGCGCAAAGTGCCGCCCACCAGCGGATGACGGCTCGGATGGCATGCCGTGATCCGCAGTGACGGCCAGCAGATAGTCGTTGCCAACCTTTTTCTCCAGCGCGCCGAGAATTCGAGCCAGGTGACGATCCATCTCGCCGAGCGTGACGCGCAGTTCCTCGGAGTCCGGTCCGTACTTGTGCCCGACATAATCGGCAGCCTTGTAGTTGAGCAGGATGAGATCGGCAACGCCGTCTTCGCCGACGGGCTCGTGCTCGATCATGGCGACCATCGCGTCGGCTTCGAACGCGGGAAAGAGCGCTGAGAAGCGCACGGCGGCAGGGCTGTCGATCTTGTGATGCATCCACTCGGCATTGCCTGCCCATAGCGCGCTCACGTTTTTCTCTTTGAGGTATGCGGGCAGACGGTAACAGCGGGGATTCGTGCTCCAGCTGCCTGTCCGCTGGTCGTAGCTGGCAAGCACGGCCGGAACTCCGTTCAATTGACATGCTCCACGCCCTGCCAGTGGGGTGGCGGCGCGGTCGACGCTGCCCTGCGCCAGGATGATCGCGCGACCCGCTGTCGCAAATTGCCAGACATCGGCCAACGTCAACGCCATCAAGTCCCCGGGCTCGTCTCCGGCAAAGATCTCGCGGCGCACGCGGCCGATGCGATCGTACACGTTGGTACCGGTTATCCCGTGCACGGCGGGATCGGCTCCAGTGGCAATAGTCGAGTGCCCGGCCGCAGTATTCGACGGAAGAATACTGAGCTGCGCCTGGGCGAACCAGGCCCCACGCTGCCGCAGTGTCGTGAGCGTTGGCATGAGCGCCGCGTACCGATCGAAGTAGTCGCGACGCATGCCGTCGAGAACGATCAGCACGACCACTCGCGGCGGAGCCATGCCCGTCTTCAGGACGGGCAACGCGCGGCCAGTCGACGTTGGCGGCATATGCACGCCAAGTGCAGCCGCGAGTGTGGGCGCCACGTCCTGCTGCGCGGCCGGCATGGAATACGTTCCGGCCTTGACCGCGGGGCCCGCAAACATCAGCGGAATCTCGACGTCATACGCCCAGGGCGAGCCGTGCATGAAAGGGTAATTCGGGTCGGGGCTCGTTATGAAATCGCCTTCACGCGGCACAATCAGGAGCTGGCCCGTGCGTCCCGGAAAATAGGACCGGGCAAACATGTGGAGGAAGCGCTGTTGTGTCGCCTGGGCCTGGCTCGGTGTCGCTTCGCGCGCGTGAGACGCCTCTGCTCCGGGTGCTTGTCCCGCGTGCTGGCCGGGAGTAGTGCAGCCAACCACGAGGAGAGCTGCGCTACGCGCAAGCCACTTCGCAGAGACGACAAGCATTGTTCGCGTCGGCACGCAGTCAGTTCCAATGTCAGGCCGCACCGCCATTGGCCTCGATGCTACGCCTGCGTTCGCACGCGATGCCAATTTCAAGCCTCCTGAGGGCCGAAAGGCGACCGGCGACCAGGGATCAATCAGGCCGATTGCCGTGTAACTTCTCTTGCTGACACCGCCGCGCGAGGTAGGGTGTCTCCAAGAACAAGGAATGATCATGAACAATCGCCGCTCGCTCCTCATTGCGTTGCTGTCGTTTGCCTCGTTGGTCCTTGCCAGCGCAGGTTTCATGATTCCAGTCGAAGGGCGCACCGTGGAAGGACTACAGGGTGACGGGCTACAAGTGCGGCACCGTGATCTACAAGTGCTCGGACAATGACTGCGAAGCCACGATCTCGACGTGTTCCGTCAGAGTGTCGGGCAGCAATGCGGGAATCATCGCGAATGGCTTTCCGGAGCGCGCGAGCGGCGTTTGCATCGGCACGGCGTGGAAGCCGAAGGATTGTCCGGTCACCAAGGTCCCGTAGGGGGACCTCTGCGATGGCCAAAGATCGGCGGGACGGATGGCACACCGTCACACCGCGAATCATCACCCCGAATCCGCGGCCGCGTGCGCGAGCCAATGCCCGCGTCGGCTCTTCAATTCACCCGTTCGATGCGTCCTTCGATGTGAGCGACGACATTGCCTGACAGCTCGTTTTCGACGTAATCGACCAGCGCGGCGAGATCGACGAAACCGACGACGCGGTTCGTGCCCGAAGTCAGGATCAGGAAGTTATCGCCGCCCGTCGCCATGAAGCTGTTCACGGTCACGCGATAGGTCGCCGTCGGATCGATGAGAGCGCCGCCCGGCCCTCCGGCCCGCATTTCGAGGATCTGCGGTTGCGCGCTCGCGCAGAACGGCGTGACGTTCGGGTTGTAACCCGGGCACGACTGCCAGCGGTACCAGATGCCGGAAGTCTTCAGGATGCGTGGCGAGGTTTGCCCCACCCACTGCTGCTCGAGCAGCGTCTTGATCTGCGCGCCAGTGAGATCCATCGAAACGAGATCGTTGCTGAACGGCTGGATCGTGAAGAGCTCGCCCCAGGTGACCGTGCCGGCGTTGAGATCCTCGCGGATGCCGCCGGGATTCATGAACGCAAACTGGGTGCCGCTGCGGATCCGCTGCGCATCGGCGATGAGATTGCCCATGCTGGATTCGCCCGCCGGGCTCTCGCTGCGATCGATCGCCTCGGGCGCAACTCCGACGACGCGGTTGACGAGCGGCCCCGTCACCGTGTCCGCTGCGTTCGCGAGCGCAGCTGCATCGGCGTCGGGCGTGAGGCCTGGCCCTTCGTCCGCCCAGGTCGTCTGCACGCTGCCGACCTTTTCGACCACGTCGTGCGTCTTGCGACTGATGGCGAGATCGATGTCGTCATAGGCGGTGCCCGAAGAGAACGCCTGCGTGACGAGGATCGGATGGCCCGCGCCGTTGCTGATCAGCGCATTGCTGAACTGGTGCGTGTGCCCGGAGATGACCACGTCGACGGAGCTGTCGAGGCGGTGAATGATGTCCACGATCGGGCCGGTGAGCCCTGTGATCGTCGGGTCCGTCGGGCCGGTGTAGGTCGGCACCTGCCGCATGCCCTGGTGGATGGTCACCACGATCGTGCGCACGCCGAGCGCATTCAGGAAGCGCGCGTACTTGTTGATGGAGTCGGCTTCGTCGAGAAAATCGGCGCCGGCGACGCCGGTCGGCGTCACGATCGTCGGCGTCTCCTTCAGCACGGCGCCGATGATGCCGATCGGCTGGCCGCCGACGAGGCGCACGACGAAGGGCGGGAGGAACGGCTGGCCGTTGCTCTTCCTGACGACGTTTGAGGAAGCGTAGCTGAAGCGCGCGCCGCGATACGGGGACTCGAGGAACGGCCCGCTCTTGTGGTTGCCGCCGCCGATCAGGCGCAGCATCTCATCGAGCCCTTCGTCGAATTCGTGATTGCCGAGCGTGCCGACGACGTTGCAGAGCGGTTGGTCGACCGTAAGCGCGGGCCACGGGAGTTTCCGCGGATCGCTGTAACGACAGTGACGGTTCGCGAGCTGATTCAGGAACTGGACGGTGGGCTCATCCTGGAGCAGCGCGGAGTCCGGCGGCGTTGCGCCGACCAGGTCGCCGGCGTGGATGATCAGGTGGCCGTCCTGCGCCTGCGCCGCCGCATTCCTGAGATAGGAGGCGAGGATGCTGATGCCACCGACCGGGCGTTTGGAAACGAGCAGGCCGGTGTCGAGGCGGCCGTGCAGGTCGTTGATGCCGAGCAACTTGACGTGGACAAGCGGATCGTGCGCCGCCTTTTCGTCTCGCCACCCCACGGCCTGGCTTGCTCGCTGGCGCATGGCGAGAGTGCCGAGCTCGCGAGCATCCTCCTCGTCGCTCTCGAGCGAATGCGAGTGCTGGACCGTGGGCTGGCTCGTGGGCCCGGCGAAGGCGCCCAGCGAGAGCTGTGCGAGCAGGGCCGAGCATGCGGCGATCGCAGGTTTGCGGACGGACATGGCGGTCTCCGGTTGGCAATGCCTCGCCGGAATGTAGCCGTCCAATGCAACACCCCTGTGGCAGGCATGTTGCCGAATTATTGTAGAGGACCCAGGTGCGAGCCTCTCCACGCGGGATCAATGCATTAACATGAGACGTCGGGATACGCTGACGCAGGGGCGAACGATGAAGACCACCACGCGCGGACTCCTTATTTTCCTGGCATCCGTCCTGATCTGCGGCGCCGCGCAAGCGGCCGCCAGCGATGCGGACTACACCGGCCGCTGGGAGGTCAAGACAAGCTACCCGGGCACGTCCTACGTCGTCGGCCTGGAACTCACCGCGGATGCGAGCGGCTTCAAAGGACGATCGGGATATCTGATTCCGGGGTGGGGCTTTCCTTTCAAGTACACAGGGGCTTTGCAGAAAGACGGGCTGCACCTGCAGATTTTCGCGGGTGACGGCACAAGCGTGATGGGCGCGTTGATTCTGAAAGCAAAAAAGGGAGCCTTGTCCGGCACCGGCACGTTGCACGACATCCCGATCACGGTCACCGGTCACCGACCGTTATCGCGGCCGGTCGATGCGCCCACGGTGCACGTCTTCGAGCCGCAAGTGTTCTACCAGACGTTTTCGGGCAGCAACCCGCCCGCACTCCACATCTTTCCGGGAGACACCGTCCGCACGAAGACCGTCGACGCGATGGGGATGGATGAGAAGGGCGTGCATCGCACGCTCGCGGGCAATGCGCAGACCGGACCCTTCTACATCGAAGGCGCGATGGTCGGCGATACCATCGCCGTCCATTTCAACAAGATCCGCCCCAACCGTGACACCGCGTTTCAGTCTCACGATGCCTTGAATCCGGGCGCGCTGACGCCGGGCTACCCTCAAGAGCCACCTGCAAACTGGAGTGCGCTGTGGAAGCTCGATCGCGAGCGGGGGACCGCCACTCCCGATGAGCCTTCCGAAAAACTCAAAGGATTGACGGTCAAGCTCGCTCCGATGCTGGGGTGCGTGGGCGTCGCACCTTATTTCTTTGCAGCGTACGACTCCACGCACCTCGGACCGTTTGGCGGCAACCTGGACTACAACCAGATCCGCGAGGGCACGACGCTGTACCTGCCCGTCTATGACGCCGGCGCGCTTCTCAGCATCGGCGACGGGCATGCATTGCAAGCCGATGGCGAGCTCTCGGGCCAGGGGCTCGAGATTTCGATGGACGTCGAGTTCACGGTGGATCTCATCCGCAATCAGCTGCTCGATCAGCCCTGGGCGGAGAACGATGAATTCGTCATGGTGTCGGGCATCGGCGGCTCGATGCAGGAAGCGTTGCAGAAAGCGACGGCGGGTCTCTCGAACTGGCTCAAGAGTTACTACGGCCTGAGCAGCGCCGAAGTTGCGACCGTGCTCGCCTCTTCCATCCACTACGACGTCGCCGAAGTCGTGGATAACGAGTTCCATATCGCCGCCAGGATCGGCAAGGACATCCTGAAGCAGATTCCGAAGGCCGAGAATGTAACGACGGTGTTCTGCCAGGCGAGCTGGGGATGTGCGGCCAACTGAAACGCCGCTTCGCGATCAATCGGGGACATACCTTAGGGATTGCCTCTCATCAACGCAGCGAGCCCGCGCGAGCGACACGTGACGTCGCCGAAAAACTTTACAGCGCGATCGCTCGCGCAACGTGCACCCTGGTTCAAGTCAATGAAATCGGCGGCCTTCTCATTTGAGGCGCGGAATTTGCAACAACGGTAACCGACCTTGGCCATTTGCCCGATGGGAGGTTCCTTGCGCAAATTCGCACTGGCAACGCTTGCCCTCTCGAGTTTGATCGGCAGCCACGTCCAGGCTTCGCCGATCATCCAGAATTACGCCTTCGACCTGAATTTCACGGATGTCATGTTCGTCCCATGCACCGGGTCGCCGGATTGTGTCAATGGAGATCCGATTCTCCCGGGCGTCCGCTACACGGGACACTTCGGTGTCGATTCCGGCGATCTGCTGAGCGACGGTTATGTCGATGCGCCCTTTGCCTACTTCAATCTCACGCTCGGAAACTATACCTGGGATCTGGATCAACCGTTCCCACTGAGCGATCTCGCGGGAACGGTGTTCTTCAATCCAGACACCGGCATCCGCGGCCGCAGTCCGAATCTCGAAACGTTCCTGGTGTCGGGTGGAAGCGTCCAGACCCTCTGCTGCGGCGTCTATGGCGAGAGCGATGCGCCCTTCGTCGATCTGATTGGATTCGACCTCTTCGGCGTTACGTCTCCTTACGCAGGTGCGGTTTCCGGCGGCGGATCGCGTGAGTACTTCGCTGCCGCCGGCGCGTTCACGGTCTATCGCGTGCCGGAGCCGGGCACGCTGACACTCATGCTGGTCGGATTATCCGGGCTCGGCGCCTGGCTCTCGAGCCGGAGGTGACGTCTGCCTTGCTACACCGACGGCCTGACGTTCGCATTGAGCCGGAACAGGTTCGTCGGATCGACCTGGTTCTTGAGCTTCACCAGTCGCGGGTAGTTGTCGCGATAGTTCTCATCCACCTGCTTCTGTGACTCCTCGACCGCGTCGTTCGTATAGAAGCCGTCGGTGAAGGGCACGAAGCGGCCCCAATAGTCGCGCATGGCCTTCAAGTGCGGCGCCGAGTCCGACGTCGCCGGCCAATTGGCGAGCAGCAGCGCGGCCGCATGGACCTTGCGAAATGGAAATGCGGTCGCATGGGCGGGCACGCGCGCGATCGCGCCGCCGAGTTGCTGGAAGCCGGCGATCGTGGACCGCTCGGGGTGGTGCGCGAGGCCGCCGATCATCGCGTCGATGAGCTGCGGCGTGATCGCCCCGACATAGCCCGTCTTCGTGTAGGAGCCGATCGCTCGCTGCTCGCTGTCATCGCCCGAGCGCTGGAGCGCCACGTAGTCGATCGCGGCGACGCTGTCGAACACCGGCGTCCCGAGACTGCGGATCTTGCGCATGGCCTCGTCCGCCTGGCTCGCGCTGCCGGAGTGACACACCACGAAGCCGCAAGCGTTGAGTCCGGAGAATCCGAGGTTGCTCCCGATCATGCCGTCGAGCGAGAGCTCCTCCGGCGCGGTCGCCTCGTAGTCGGAATAGAAATTCAGCACGCTCTTTGCCTGGCTGTAGGGAAACAGGATGCGGCCGCCGACCACCTGCCGCTGCATCGGGTGCAGCTTGAATTCGAATGCCGTCACCACGCCGAAGTTGCCGCCGCCGCCACGCGTGCCCCAATAGAGCTCCGGATTCTCATGCGCGTCGGCGCGACGGATCTGGCCATCGGCGCAGACGATCTCGACCGCGCGAACGTTGTCGAGCGCGAGACCGAAGCGCCGCGCGAGCCGTCCGAAGCCGCCGCCCAGCGTGAGGCCGCCGACACCGGTGTGCGAGACCGTGCCGGCCGTCGTCACAAGCCCGTGCGCCATCGCTTCATAGTCCATGTCGCCGAGGAGGCTCCCGCCCGCGACGCGCGCGATGCGCGTCTTCGGATCGACGCTGACGCCGCGCAGGAGCGAGAGATCGATCTGCATGCCGAGTTCACAGGTCGACTTGCCGGAAGGGCTGTGGCCACCGCACTTCACGGCGAGCAGAAGATTCGACGCGCGCGCGAATTGCACGGCGGCCGTTACGTCCGCCGCGCCGCGCGGCTGCACGATGAGCGCCGGATGCTTGTCGATCTGCGCGTTGAGCACGCGGCGCGCGACGTCATATGCGGGAACGCCGGGCAGGATCACGTTGCCGCGGATGCTGCTGGCGAGCTCCTGCACGCTGGCGCGGGAGAGCGTCACGTGCTTGCCGTCGCCGGTGATCGCGTCGATGTCGCGATCGACGGTCGGCGTCGGGCTCAGCAGGGCCGGCCACGCGCGACTGAGCGGTGCTGCAGCCAGGCCCAGCATGGAAGTACGCGCAAGGAAGCTGCGACGACTCAGCATGAAAATATCCCCTTTCGAATTCTTTAGTGGCTGACGCTGCCGTTTTGGGGCGTCAAGGTTACCGCGTTGGATCCGGCGTGCAGGTCGACGGGCATGTGCCAGACCAGCGAGTGGCCCTGAAATGGGGTAAAGCCGACCAGGTAGTAGCGCCCCGGCTTGAGCGCGCCGCCGGAAGTGAATCCCGCCTTGACCAGATTGGCGTCCGGATTCTGGTTCGTTACATAGACGTTGACGCTGTTCGGGGGTGGCAAGAATTTACCGGACGCCATCATGCCGACACTCAAATTGAGGATCGCCATCGCGGCGGGCGCTGCTGCCGCCGCCGCGACCACGTGATTGCGGTCGGAAAATCCGAAGATGAAGGCAATGGGATCGGGATCCGTTGCCGAACACCGACTGACAGGCGCCACCCAACGCGCCGTTGACCACTTCACTGGTGCCGGGAAGCAGGCCCATGAGCCCGAGGTCGGCCGGTTTGCCGGTCATCTGTCGCCACCGCCACCACCAACGCTCCCGCCCTGTGGCGCATAGCTGGCGTAGTTCTGGTCGAGCCGCTGCTGCATCTCCGCGTTCTGCTGCTGGGCCTGCGTGTCGCTTTCCTGTTCGCGCCGTTGCAACTCCATACTTCCCTGGCAGGAGCTGGGATCGGGAACCTCCCCCGGAATATCTTGCGCCACCGCGTTCCACGCGACCGTCGAGGTGAGGATCGGGATGGCCAATAAACAGATACGCGACATGGCGGCTCCCCTTGTTTTCAGTCCAATTCCCGAGCGACCAACCAGGTCTGCCTGACGCTGACTACAAAGTTGCGGACCTCGTTGCTGGTGTCGCTCTCCACCGGGCCCAGCTTCTGCCACGTCGACATGACCTGTCTGAATTGGGCGTCAGCGGCGGGGTCGCTGAAGGAGAGATAGCCTTGCGCGTCCAGCGACATCCGTCCCAACTGCGATTCGCAGAGGTCGAGAAGCCGTGCCGCGTAGCCGCCGGACTCGCGGTGCGCGTTCTGGGCCAGCGTCTCGAGCTGCCGAAACTGTTCCCGGTTCTTCTCGAAATCCGCCTTCGCGATCGCTCGATCGGATTGATGGATCTTGGCCGATGCAATCATCGTCGCCATGCCCGTCAGGAACCGGTCGATTGCCTGGGCACGCTCCACCAGGGTCGCATTCGCCTTGTCCATCAGGTCACGAGCAGCCCGAATACCGTCCGCGGTCATCAGTTTCCCGGGCAGGAAGGGGTTGTCGTGCGTTATCGACCCACCCCGCTTTCCGATCGCTTCCAGCTCCGTGCTAAAAGCAACGCCTCGTCTATTCGCGTCTTTGTACAGCGCCTCCAGGGCAGGATAAAGATCGGTGTAGCTATCGTTGTCGACAGACGACCAGGCTCGCTCAGGGACGCCGGACACTACGACCACGCATACCGTCAGCAGCGAGAGAGTCCGGCCGTTCAACGCCCCACCATCTTCTGCAATTGTTCCGGATACCGCGCGCCCTGCACCTTGATCCTGGCTGCCGCGCTTTCGATTTCCTGAAGATCGCCTGGCGTCAGGTTGAGCGAAGCGGCGCCGATATTCTCTTTGAGTCGCGCAGGTTTCGTGGTGCCTGGAATCGGAACGATCCAGGGCTTCTTGGCAAGGAGCCAGGCAAGTGCAATCTGCGCCGGTGTCGCCTTGCGCCGATCTGCGATCGTGCGCAGCAGCTCAACGAGTGCCTGGTTGGCCTTTCGCGCCTCGGCTTCGAATCGCGGCAGACCGGCGCGAAAGTCCTTGGCGTCGAACTTCGTGTTCTCGTCGATCTTGCCGGTGAGAAAGCCCCGGCCAAGCGGACTGAACGGCACAAAGCCGATGCCGAGCTCTTCAAGCGTCGGAAAGACTTCTGTTTCGGGCTCTCGCCACCACAGCGAGTACTCACTCTGAAGCGCCGTGACGGGCTGCACGGCGTGCGCGCGGCGGATGGTTTTCGCGCCGGCTTCCGAGAGACCGAAGTGCTTGACCTTGCCCTGCTTGATCAAGTCCTTCACCGCGCCCGCGACATCTTCGATCGGCACGTCCGGATCGACGCGGTGCTGATAGAAGAGATCGATCACGTCGGTCCGGAGCCGCTTCAACGACGCCTCGGCCACTTCCTTGATGTGCGCGGGCCGGCTGTCGAGGCCCGACCATGCGGTACCGCTCGAGTCGCGCCGGAAGCCGAACTTGGTGGCGATGACGACTTGGTTGCGAAAGGGCGCAAGACCTTCGCCGACGAGCTCCTCGTTGGTGAACGGGCCGTAGACTTCCGCGGTATCGAAGAAGGTGACGCCCTGCTCGACGGCCGAACGGATCAGCTTGAGCATCTCGCCCTTGTCGGCGGCCGGGCCGTAACCAAAGCTCATCCCCATGCAGCCGAGCCCGAGGGTGGAGACTTCGAGCTTGCTGCTCCCCAGTTTGCGCTTTTGCATCTGCGTCTCCTCGTCGATGGCGGAGGGGGGAGTCTACTCGGTTGCCGACGGCCGAAAAGTTACAGGCAAGGAATCAAAACCCGAAACTGAGTTGCACCCCTACCGTCCGTGGCCGCACGCGCAGCATCCATTCCGGCACGAGCGTCACCGTCGGCGTCGCGCCGTCTTCGTTCGTGAGGTTGTCGGCAAAGAGCATCGCGGTCCATCGATCGCCGGATCGGATCGCGAAGCTCGCGCGCGCGATGAACAACGCATCGCCACTGACCACGGCGGTACCGGTGTTGCTGCCGCGATGTTCCTGCTTCGAGGTGTAGTCGGCGGATGCTGCAAGTACGCCCCGCAACCCGCCGCCGCCGAGCGCGAATTCATACTCGCCCAGGGCGCGGGCGGTGAGCTCCGGCGAATAGTTGAGGCGATCGCCCTTCTCGAAGAGGACGCCGCCCGGTACGGGCACCGCTTCGTCGAACGACAGGTTGTTCCAGCTCCCATGGATGCCGAGGTCAAGCCGGTCGACCGGCCGGAAGTGAAGGCCCAGGTCGACGCCGACGCCGCTCGCGGGCTTGCTGTTCACGTTGGCGACGAGCGGCACGCCCTGGAAGAACACGGCCAGTGACTGCTGCACGTCGTTCCACCGGATGTAATAGAGCGCGGTGTCGAAAGACACGCGCTCGCCGAGATTGCCTTTCGCGCCCACTTCGTAGTTGTGCAGCTTGTCCGGTCGGAGCGGTGGAAAGTCGGGCTCGACCGCGATCACGCCGGCGTTCTGCGGAAAGCCGCTGCGAAAGCCTTCGGCATAGGACGCGTAGGTCGTCAGGTCGTCGCTGGCGTGCCACGTGAGCACGGCGCGCGGCGTCGTGGAGTCGAACGTATCGGTCGCGTGATAGAGCGGCACGCCGGGAAGGCCCAGGCTCTGTGTGTTTTCACGATTGAGGACGTCGTCGTGGAAGTAGCGCAGGCCGAGCACCCATTCGAATCGATTGTCCGCGAAGCGCCGTCCGGTCTCGCCGAAGGCCGCGAACGATTCCGAGCGGAACGTGTAGTCAAGCGGCGCGGGGAGGATGACCGAGGACTGAAGGAGCCGGTCCTGGCCGTGGCGGTAGCTCGCGCCCGCGGTCCAGCGCCATTCGCTGTCGGGGCGGGAATGAAAAATCAGTTCCTCGGAGAGGACGTGCGAGTCGAGACCGGTCGAGAAGTTGACCCCCGGCAGACCGCCCGCCAGCAGGTCCCAGAGGCTGCGGTTCGAATAGTCGAGGACGCTCGTCATGCTCGCGACCGAGAAGTGCCCTGCCTCGTAGCCGACCTTCACGCTGTACACGTCATAGTCGATCGCGATCGGCTGGGCTTGGGTGGCGGAGATGTGCGCATCGTCGTCCGAGGCCGAAGGCGCGCCGTAGTCATCGCGCGAGCTCCACGCCGAAAGCGCGATTGCGAGCGCATCGGTGGGCTGCGCGTTGACCTTGAGGCGATACGTGCGCAGCTCGGAGTCGTTGACGTTCTCGCCCACCGGACCGTCGACCCACCCACTGAGCTTCGAGTAGCCGACAACGCCGCGCAGGGCGAGCTTGCTCTCGATCACCGGCACGTTGATCGCGAGATCACCCCGATAGTTGCCGCCGCCGTCATTCGTGTCCGAGCCCGTCACACGCGCGCTGAGGCCGAAGCCATCGAGATCCGCGTCGCGAGTCAGAACCCGCACCACACCGTTCTGCGCATTCGCGCCGTAGAGCGTGCCCTGCGGCCCGCGCAGCACTTCGATGCGCTGCAAGTCGTAAGCGCCGGAATCCGGGGCGACCGCGGACGTCACGAGCCCGAATGGCATCGCATCGAGGTAATAGGCGATGGGACTCGAGCCTTCGAGCAGCGGGCCAGAGGCCCCGATGCCCCGCACGCTGATGAGCGTGGCGCCGCCCTGGTAGCCAACGTTCGCGGCGACGCCCGGCACCGTATTGAGCGCTTCGGTCACACCAGTAAGAGTCGATGCGTCGATGCGTGCGCCGTCGAGGACGGCGACGGACATCGGCACCTGGCTCAGGCGTTCCTCGCGCTTCTGGGCGGTAACGACGATTTCTTCCAGCCTCGGGACCTCGGCGTGGACGCAGGACAAAGGCCCGAGGGCTGCAACCAGGAGTGCGGTCGAGCGAACCCTGCAGCGCAACGTCACAGCACCAGGCGCGCGATGACGGCGCGATATCGCGCATGCGACCGGATGTCGTCGAACCAGGGCGCGACGTTGAGGAGAAACAGCCACGGATTCTTTTCCTCGTAGCCGCGTTCGAGAGCGTCGAGCGCGCCGTCCCGGTCGTCGAGGCCCGCGAGGATCGCGGCGCGGCTGAACTGAATGGCGTGCCGGTGCGTCGAGAGTGCCGCAAGGCGATCGAGCACCTCATTCGCGCGATCCCGCCGGCCGGTCTTCGCGTAGCAGTAGCCGAGAATCGCCAGTGGAATGGTGTGCATGATGTTCGTGCGGCTGCAGCGCTCGAGCAGGTCGATCGCGGCGTCGAACCGGCCTTCAATCTGATCGATGAGCCCGTACACGTAGAGCCAGGGCGCCTCGGCTGCGCCCGGCGGGCAATGCAGGTCCCGCGCGCGATCCATCAGTTCCCTCGCGACGACGAGGTCACCGGCATAGGCGTGGATGGCGGCACCGTCGGTCAGCGTGTGCAGTGAAACCGGATCGAGCTCGAGCGCGATGTTGGACTCCGCGATCGCCTCCGCGCGACGCCCCTGGGTCAACCGCGAATACGCGAACATCGTGCGCGCCAATGCATAGCTCGGCTGCAGCACGATGGCCCGTTGCAGCTCGACTTCGATCCGGCGCATGTCGTAGGTGGACGCGAGCAACATGCCGAGCGCGGCGTGCGGCTCGGCGAGATTCGGATCGCGCGCGAGAGCAGCATGGGCCGCCTGTTCGCCGAGCGTCACCAGGTCCTTCAGCGGGCGCTCGGTCGAATAGCCGAGCGCGAGGAACGCATACGTCTCGGCGAGCGCGGCATACGCCCGCGCAAAGCCCGGATCGAGTGCGATCGCTTGCTGATAGAGGGCAATGGATTCCTGCAGGCTCTCACCGGTCAACTGCAGGAACGCCTGGCGGCCGCGCCAGTAGAGGCGCAGCGCCTCGGAGCTGCGCGTCGCTTCGCGCGTCAGGCGATCTCGCTCGTTCGGCGTGAGGTGCAGGCTCAGCCCGTTCGCGATCGCATCGACCATGCGCGGCTCGAGCGCCCAGATCTCATCGGCCGGCTGCGAGTAACGCGATCCCCAGAGCTGCAGGCTGGTGCGCGTATTGACGAGTTCCGCGCGCACGGTCACTTCGTCGTGCTCCTGCCGCACGACGCCCGCGACGACGAGCGGCACGCCGAGTGCGCGGCCTGCCTCGCGAAGATCGACGGCGGGGCCGTGGTAGCGGGCAACGGAGCTGCGCGCCATGACGCGAAGCTCCTTGGACTGCGCGAGCCGGCTGATGAGGCTCTCCGTGAGTCCTTCGCAGAGTCCATCGAGATCCGGATTGGCCGCGGCGTTGACGAATGGCAGCACCGCCAGCAGGCGCGACCGGACGGCACCGTCATGGGGCATCAGCCAGGTGTCGAGCGTTTCCGTGAAGGCGAAAACTGCGGTCTTGCCGCCGCCGGGCACGCGATGCACGGGCAGGCCCCGGTCCTTCTCCCAACGGATCACGGTCCTCACGTCCCGGGAGAGGTAGCTGGCGATTTCCTTCCATGAATCCAGTCGGCGGTTTTTGATCGGAACCGGGCCAGTCATCTTCTACTTATTGTTATGTGGCCGCGGTCGGGGGCGGCGTCGCATCTTGTCATTTCCTGTCACGTTCTGCCAATTGTGACCTGCGCCCCGGTGACTCATCTTCGACCGCATTCCCCAACGCTGCCGTCGAGGAGCATCCACCGTGTCGCGACACCCTGTTTCATCGTTCATTTTCACCATCAGCATGGCCGTCCTGCTGACGCTCGTCTCCGGTTGCAAGTGGGGCAGCAATGACGGCAGCGGGGGCGAGCCGCCCGCCGTCGCCGTCAGCATTTCGCCGTCGAGCGCCTCGGTCGAGACCGACGCGACGCGGCAATTCACCGCAACGGTGACCCACGCCACCAACACGTCGGTGACCTGGCAGGTCGACAATGTCACGGGCGGTGCTGAGACCACGGGAACGATCAGCGCTGCGGGCCTCTATACGGCGCCCTCGACCGTCCCGAATCCTGCGACCGTCACGGTGAAGGCCATCTCGGCGGCTGATGCGTCGATTACCGCCTCGGCGACAGTGACGATCACCGTGCCGCCGCCGCCGCCGGCGGTGAGCGTCGATGTCCAGCCCGCGACCGCCAGCGTGCAGACTGCCGCGGCACAACATTTCACGGCGACGGTGTCGAACGCGACCGATACGACCGTGACCTGGTCGCTTTCGGGCACGGGTTGCGCGGGCGCGGCGTGCGGCACGATCAATGCCTCCGGCGACTACACCGCGCCGGGCGCCGTGCCGAGCCCCGCCACGGTGACAGTCACCGCGACATCGGTGGAAGACCCGACCAAGTCGGATGCCGCCACCGTCACGATCACCGCACCCGTGGCCGCCGATCCCTTGACGCTGCTGGACGGACGCTTCGTCCTCACGACCTTCGACCAGGAGCGCAACGGCTTCGTCACGGGCGTGCTCGACTTCGACGGCGCCGGCCACGTCACCGGCGGCACCGTGGACCTGAACGTTCCGGAAGCGACCACGCAGACGACCATCAGCAACGGCACGTACACGGTCGGCAATGACGGCCGCGGCCGCCTGACGGTCAACGTCACCGGCGTCGGCGCCGTGCACTTCAGCTTCGTGGTCGTGCACGCCGGGCTGGCGCGCATCATGTACTTCGAGCCGACCAGCACGGGCGACCTCTTCGGCACGCTCGAACTGCAGACCGCGACGGCCAAGCCGACCGGCAAATATGTGTTCCGCCTCGAAGGCACCGGCCTGACCGGCCGGCGCGGCTACGTCGGGGTCATGGATCTTGGCGCACTCACCGCGGAACTCGACCTCACCGAGCCGAACCCCACCGGGTTTGCGGACGGCTACGGTACGGTGCAGGTCTTCAGCGGCAACGCGACGCTGACCGTCGGGGCTGCGAATGCGAGTGGCCGAGGCCTTCTCACGCTCAGCGGCGCCCAGACCGGGACGCTGCAGTTCGCTTACTGGGTCATCACGGCCAGCCGGATCGCTTTGATCCCGATGGATCCGGTCGCACCGATCATCGACGGCACAGCCGGCGCAAGTCCCGCCTCGGGCGGCGTCGCGGAGAAGCAGGGCGCCATCACCGCTGGCGCGTTCGCGGCGGGCAACTATGTCTACACCGCGATGGGTTTCGACTCGGCCGGCGTCTTCGACAAGGGCGGCCGGATCGCCTCAGCCGGAGCCGCAACCTCGCCCGTCGTCTCGGATGAAGTCGGCGAAGCGGGCGGGCAAGTGCTGGACGCTGCAACGGTGTGCGATACGGCCGTGAGCGCGACAGGTCGCGCGGACATTTTCTGTACGCCGGGCTCCTACGGCTTGCGCACGTTCTTCATCGACGCACAGCATGCCTACACGCTCATGTACGCGGGCGATCGCTTCGGTGTCGGCGCGCTCTACAAGCAGTCGGCCTCGTCGTACATCTCGGCGGACATCGCAGGGGACTTTGCGTTTCTCGCATTCGGCGATGAGACGGCGAACAATGTCACCGGCGCCCTGAACGCGACCGATGCCGGCGACCTTGCGGGTGCGCAGGACATCGCGGAGAACGGCGTGCTCGAGCCCGACGTTGCCCTGACGGGAACGTACACGCTGAATCTCGAAGGCACCGGCGAAACGAACGTCACCGCGGCGGCCGTCAACAATCAGCAGCGTTACTGGGTCGTCTCGCCGGACCTGATCATCGGCTTCACGATCAACGATGCCGACAAGGAGTCGCTGGTGCTCGACCGGCAGGACCTGAATCCCTAGCTCAGCCCGGCGCGAGCACGACTTCGTTTGCGGCGGGATCGAAACCGATGTCGACGAGGCGCCGGTGAGCGTTCCTCACCGAGTCGTGAATGAGGAGATCGAGCCGCGCTACGTTCTCAAGTGTCGCGAGGAGGCGCGGCGTTACAGCCCGCCAGCGATGGTTCACGTTAGCGCACGTCACGCCGGACGCCCTACAATCCGGCAGCCCCATTCGCCTGGAGGAGAAGACGTTTGAGCACCCGCCGTGACGCCATCAAGACGCTCTTCCTCGGAACCGCCGCGGCCGGCGGTTTGCCGGCCGCGGCGGCAGCGGGTCCATCGAATTGCCCGCCCGCGCCACGCGACTGGCGGCGCGGCGTCGAGAATCAACGTATCGCGGATCTCGGCGACGGAACCTTCCTGAATCCGATCTTCCCGGGCAATCACCCCGATCCCACGATCCTCAAGGACGGCAACCGCTACTACATGACCTTCTCGTCGTTCGATGCCAGCCCCGGCATTGTCATCTGGCGATCGGAAGATCTCGTGAACTGGCAGCCGGTCGGGGCGGCGCTCACCAAGCCGATCGGGTCGGTCTGGGCGATGGATCTTGTCAAGCATGCTGGCCGCTACTACATCTATATTCCCGCGTCACCCGGCGGCGCGCAGACGATCATGGTCATCCACGCGGACCACATCGAAGGGCCATGGAGTGATCCAATCGACCTGCGCATTCCGAATCGCATCGATCCTGGCCACGTCGTGGGCGAAGACGGCAAACGCTATCTCTTCGTGAGCGGCGGCGATCGAGTGCGCCTCACGGACGACGGCCTTGCGGCCGACGGGGACCTCGAACACGCCTACGAACTGTGGCGTTACCCGGACGACTGGGTCGTCGAGATGTATTCCGCCGAAGGACCGAAGCTCCTCCGGCGCGGCGAACACTTCTATCTGATCGCCGCCATCGGCGGCACGTCAGGCCCGCCGACGGGCCACATGGTGGTGGCGGCGCGTTCGCGATCCGTGCATGGACCCTGGGAGCAATGCCCGCACAATCCCATCGTCCGCACGCGCGACGCCAACGAGCGCTGGTGGTCGCGTGGCCACGCGAGCCTCGCGGAAGGCCCCGGTGGCGACTGGTGGATGGTCTATCACGGCTACGAAAATGGCTACCGCACGCTTGGCCGGCAGACTTTGCTGGAACCGATCGAGTGGACGGACGATGGATGGTTTCTCGCGCGCGGCGGCGACCTCTCGGAACCGATCGCGAAGCCGCGCGGCGGCAAAGCCGGGGAGAGCGGCCGTGCGCTGTCGGACGACTTCTCGGTCAACCGGTTCGGTATCCAGTGGAGCTTCTACGAGCCCGGTGCGAACGAACTCGAGCGCGCCCGCTACGAGCGCCAGGCTCTGGCGATCGCCGGCAAAGGCAAGGGGCCCGAGGATTGCTCGCCGCTCGTGTTCGATTGCGGCGATCACGCCTACGAGGTGGAAGTGACGCTCGAGCCCGCCGCGGGTGCGCGCGGCGGACTGCTCCTTTTCTATGGCAAGCGCGCGTACTGCGGATTCGGCTTCAACGGCCGCGAGATGTTCACGTACACCTACGGCCGCGAGGAGAGCTGGATCCGGACGCCCGTGGCAGGCAAACAATTCCACCTGCGTATCGCCAACGATCGCCACATCGTAACGATGCACTACAGCCTCGACGGGCAGGCGTGGACGCGCCATCCCTGGCGCTTCGAAGTGTCCGGCTATCATCACAATGTGTTCGGCGACTTCCTCAGCCTGCGGCCGGCACTCTTCGCGGCAGGCGAGGGCCAGGTTCGCTTCAGCGCATTTCGCTACCGAGCTTTGGCCTGACGATTCCCTGTAACGCCCAGCCCGCTCGTTACACTCCCTCCGCAAGGCACGAAGGAGTTCCTCGATGATCACGAACCGCGAGTCCGGCACCAACATCCATGAGATTGCGGACGGCATCTACCGCATCAACACGCCCCATATGCCGCACTTCTGGGAATGCGGACTCATGATGGACACCACCACGCGCACGCGCCGCAGACGGCCGCCATCCTTGAAAAGCTCGCGGCCGAGAAGCCGACGACGCTCGCTGTCATGCACGGCAGTGCATGGCGCGGCGATGGCGCGCGGCTGCTGCGGGAGCTTGCCATCAAGCTGAGAGTGCCGGCCGTATCCGGATAACTGCGGTCCCGGAGCTGGATGGCCGCTACTTGAGGGTGGTCACCCTTGCAGACAAGGTGACCATCCATAACGCGTTCATCGACGGCGACAACGCCATTTGAGCCGCATGCCCGGGAAGGTGGAAACGGTGGCTGCCTGGTCGCCAGCGGCCGGGCGCTCGAATTCAGCGCGTCGAACGGCGGATCGTCCTCTACCGATTATCGGCCGGGGTAGTGGCGGCCGGCGGCTCGGGCTTCGGCTTCTTGCCGGCCTTGTCACCGGGCTGCCCGAAGATCGCGACCAGGGTGCCGCCGATGATCGCGGCGAGCGTGATGAGGCTGCGCATGAGCCGGCGATGCTTGTCGGGATCCTTTCTCACAGCGGCCGCCCGGCGTGGCGCGACGGCTTGCACTTCGCCTGACAACAGGCGTTTCAGTCGAGCGATGAATTCGGGCGTCGGCTCGCCGCCGGGCAGCCGCGACCACTGACGTTCGCGGAATGAGTCCGGCACGCGGGCCGTGGCCTCCGCCGTGTCGTCGATGACGATGGGCAGGAGGAAGGGGTGATCGTCCGCCATCAGGTGCGAGCGCTCGACCCCGAGCCGCCACTCGAGCCGGAAATAGCCTTCGGCCCTCGCTTGCGTGTTCGCCGAGACCAGCGGCACGAAGAGCGCGCAATCCGTCCGCCAGCCGCTTGGCCGCCGTCGCGTCGTGCGACGAGTAGCTGAGAAAGATGGCCCCCGGATTCACGGTCCCAGCCTCGCGACGATTGTCTTGAACCGCTCCATCTGCCGCAACGGGGCGAGATCGTTGTCCGAGAGAATCCATGCGCGATCGCCGCGGCCCGTGCCGACGGCCCGATCGAGGAAGTCGAGCGCGCGATCGTATTCCCCGCCGAGCGACGCCGTGCAGGCGGCGGTGTAGAGCGTTCCGTAGTCGTTCGGCCGCAGCGCAATGGCGCGATCGAGCAATCGATTCGCCTCGTCGCGCCGCCCGAGCAGCATCAGGACGCCCGCCGCGTGATCACTTGCGTACGAGTCGTCGGGGTTGATGGCGAGGTGCCGCTCGAGCGCCTGCCACGAGCGGCGGATCGCGCTTTGCTCACGATCGCGGTCCTTGATCGCCTGGTATTCCTGGATTGCGAGCGTGATCGGCCGGTAGTCGTCCGGCTGAGACTCGAACGCGAGCTCGTACTGCTTCGCGGCGAGCGCGTGCTCGCCGCGCCCAGCCCAGTACTTCGCGAACCAGTAGTGCGCATGAAAGTGCCGCGGGTCGAGAGCGAGTGCGCGTTCAAATGCCCGCTGCGCGCCCCCGGGATCATCGTTGATCTGCAGCGCGTTGCCGCGCGCGACGAAGGCCTCCGCAAGTTCCGGCGCGAGTTCCACGGCGCGAAGGCTCGCCGCGGCGGCGTCGGCCGCCGTTGCGCCGGTGACGGCGTGCCGTTGATGCATGAGCCGGGTGAGGACGTCCGCAAGGCCCGCGTGCGCCTCCGCGAACTTCGCATCGAGGCGGATGGCCTCGCGGAACATCTCGACCGCCGCGCGCTGCTCGGCCTCCTTCTCCTTATTCAATAGCTGTCGCCCGCGCAGGTAGAGATCGTACGCGGCGGTGTTCTTCGTGCCGTGGCGCTTGAGGCGCGAAGCGTCGGAGTCGAGGAGCTTCACGCGCAGTGCCTCGACGATGCGGCGGGCAATGTCCTCCTGCACGGCGAAGATGTCTTCGATGCCGCGATCGAAGGTCTCCGACCACAGGTGAAAGCCGTCCGTCGCGTTGATGAGCTGCGCAGTTACGCGCAGCCGATCGCCCGCCTTGCGCACGCTCCCTTCGAGGAAAGACTTGACGTCGAGCAGGCGCCCGACCTCGCGCGGCTGCAGGCCGCGGTTCTTGAGCTGAAACGATGCCGAGCGCGACGCCACTCGCAAGCCGCTGACCGCACAGAGCGCGTTGATGATTTCTTCGGAAATACCTTCGCAGAAATAATCCTGATTCTTCTCGGGACTCATATCCGCGAACGCGAGGATCGCAACGCGCGGTGCGCCGCGCGATCCAGCGGCCACCGGCGCTGAGGTCGCCTGCGATCGGTGCGCGATGAGCCGATCGACGAGCAGCACGACGACCATCACGGCGAGCAGGACCAGCATCGCTTCGCTGCTCGCCCGGTGCAGCACGAGCCGGTCGATGAGAAGTGCGATCGCCGCAAGCAGCAACACGCCGACGATGACGGCATCGAGCGTGCGCGCGTTGAAGAAGCCGGCGCGCGCCCGGGTGAAATCCTTGATCCACGACGCGACGAGGACGACGGGAAGGCCGGCCGCGAACGCGTAGATGAGCCACGGCACCGCGTGATGAATCGGCTCGAACGATTCGCCGATGACCGTGACGACGTGCACGACCAGCCACGCGAAGCCGAGATAGGCCGCGGTCAGGCGGAAGACGTTGTGACGCTTCAGCTTCTCGAGAAAGTCGAATTCGATTCCGCCGCCGTGACCGCTCAAGCGTTCCCCTCGCTTGTTCTTCTACGGCGCATTCTAGGGTGTGGCGGCGCCGATGGACCAGCCTTTACTGCTCCGAGAAGAAGGACCTCACGGCCGCGAGGCAGAAGGGCGGCACGAGCGTCGCGTGATAGGCGTCGCGCACCGCCGCTGCGCCGCCATCCGCTGCCCCGTGCGCGACCGCGTCCGCCGCGACGAGCAGCCTGGCGGCGGCGAACCGGGTCTTGATGTCGCTGTACGGATCGCCCGCGGATGCGCTCGAGTCGACGTCGAGTACGCCAATCGGCGCGGAGGCCGGCGCCTGCACCGCCCAGTAGCCCTGCATCAGCTGCGTGTTGAGCCAGAACACGGTGGGATCGCCGTTGCCACCGCACAGGAGTGTCGGCGTTGTCGGCGTCCAGCTGCGAAGATCGTTCTGCTTCAACTCCTGGCGCCAGGGAAGCGCCGGGTTCGCGGCCGGCAATCCGCTGGTCGTGGTCGGCCAACCGCCGTCCGGATTCGCGATCGCGTCCTCGAGGTAGCTCAGGCGGTAGCCGTTCGTGATCAGGTTGCCTGTGCCAAACCCTTGCGCGAACACCGGCGCCAGGTTGGCCGGCTGAGTGGCCGGCGTGAGGTCGGCGAACTCGGCAGCGGGCGGTGTCGCGCTGAACAGGGCGTTCGGCGGAAGCTTGCCCTGCGCATACAAGTCGCTACGCGGTGTGAGACTCGGCAGCAGCGCCTCGATGCCGCTCGCGTATTGAGGTTCGAACACATCGCCCGGGCTCGCGTAGGTATTCATGTAGGAGTGCTGATAGCCCGTGAGCAGCAGGGTCGCCGAGATCGGTCCGCTCGCGTTCACCTCACCGGCAAACACGGCGTCGACGAACGCGGCGAGCGCATACGGCCCCGACATCGGCGCCGATGCCGTGACCGTCATGCCGGCGCTCTGCATCGCGCGATGGGTTGCCATCGCGACGTAGCCACCCTGCGAATAGCCCGTGATGAAGAGCCGCCCGCCGTCCCGGGTCAGCATGGCGGACGAGACCGGCAGCGCACTGCGCGCCGCCTTCAGCGCGTCGATCATGTCCTTGGACTCCTGATCGGCGACGAGATACGGCTGATAGCCAAGCGTCGACGTGTCGTAGCCCGCGTAGTTCGGCGCGACGACGATGTAACCTTGCGCCGCGAAGAACGCCGCGAGAAAGAGCCCTTCGGAATTGTCGGAACCCTGCACGCTCGCGATATGGAACGCGCGATCGGTGCTGGTGCCGTGGGCGTAGAGGACGATCGGCCGTGCGCCGGTGCATTTCGGGTCGAAACCCGTCGGCACCATCAGTGCCGCCGAGGCCGTCGTCGCTTCGTTCGCGCCGCCGACCGTCTGGTAGCGGATGTGATGAACGGCGACGTCGCACACGGGCGCCGTGACGAGCGCAAGCAGCTGCAGATTCTCCGGCGCGTTGAGCTCGGCGAGCAGATCCACGGCACTCACCACGGTCACGAGCCCGGGCGGCTTCTCGAGCAACGTGCCGCGCGGCGGAGTCGCCGACATGCCGGAGTCCGATGACCCGCCGCCGCCACAGGCGGCGAGCACCAGTACCGAAACGATCGAGATTGCCCGCGCCCCGAAAGAAACCATGCCGCCACCTGAAGTCCCTGCATCGCCATCTTGCGACGACGATTAGGGGGTCAAGCGGCGAAGTGGTTCAACTGTCGCGAGACGGCGACCGTCAGGCCTGCTTGCGGCGTTCGGCCCACTCGCTCGGCTGGCGGGCGAACATCTGCTTGCAGGCCGGCCGCTCGTTGATCCTGCGGATCCAGGCCATGATGTGCGGCGAGTCCTTGTCGTTCACCAGATCGGCGAAGCCGCGCTCCATGCCGTTCGCGATGGCGAAATTACAAATGTCGGCCAGCGTGTATTGCTCGCCGGCGAGCCAGGGGCTCACCGCGAGGCGCGCCTCGAGCTTCTTGATCGAGAACGCGATCTTGCGCATCTCCTCGTCGAGGATTTCCTGAGCGAAGCCTTCGCGCGCGCGCCGCCACTTGACGCGCTGCTCGTGCAGCGGGATGCGCTCGACCGCCTTCTCGAATTCCTCGTCGCTCAACTTGCGCGCCATGCCCTTGACCATGCGCTCCCAGCCGATGGTCGACACGCACCAGCAGAAGTATTCGTCGACCCACTTGGTCCAGACGCGCATCTGCGCACGGCCGTAGGAGTCCACCGGACGCAGCGGGGGCTCGGTCGGGAACTCGTCCTCGAGGTATTCGCAGATCACGGTCGACTCGGTGATGATGCGGCCGTCGTGGTCGAGCGCCGGCACCTGGCCGTTCGGATTGATCCTCTTGTACTCGTCCGAGTGGTGCTCGAACTTCCCGGGGTTCAGGAACATGCTCGTGAACTCGAGGCCCTTCTCGTAGAGCGTGAGCAGGGGCTTCAGGGAATTCGCGCCGGGACCGAAGGTGTAAAGCGTCAACATGGCTCTCTCCGCCTGGGGTCGTGATCCAGATCGTGTTCCCGGAATAATACGATATTTTCAGCCGGCGAAATCAAGCGGACTGCGCACGCCCTTGCCGCCGCGATTCAGGACGTGGGTGTAGATCATCGTCGTCTTGACGTCGCTGTGGCCGAGCAGCTCCTGCACGGTGCGAATGTCGTAGCCGGATTCCAGCAGGTGCGTGGCGAAGCAGTGGCGGAAGGTGTGGCAGCTCGCCGGTTTCACGATCCCTGCTTTGCGCACCGCGTGCTTGACTGCTTCCTGCAGCGTCTTTGGCGACAGATGGTACCGATGGTCGATTCCGGATTCGGGATCGGTCGCGCGTACCGGCGAAGGGAATACGAACTGCCATCCCCACTCGCGATCGGCGTTCTGGTATTTCGTCTTCAAGGAAAACGGAAGAGGTGCACGACCGAAGCCTACCGCCAGATCCCGCTCGTGAATGGTCTTCACGGTCGCCAGGTGACGCTCGAGCGGCTCGCGAATGGCATCGGGAAAAATCGTGACGCGATCCTTCTGACCCTTGCCATCGCGCACCAGAATCTGTCGGTAGCGAAAGTCCACGTCTTTGATCCGCAGGCTGACACATTCGAGCACGCGCAACCCGGCGCCATAGAGCAGATTGCCCGCGAGCCACGGAATGCCATCGAGTTGCGCGAGAATCGCGCGCACCTCGGCCCGTGTGAGTACGACGGGAAGGCGGACGGGTGCGCGCGCCCGATCCACCCCGGTGAGCCACGGCAGCTCAATCCCGAGTACCTGCTTGTAGAGAAAGAGAATGGCGCTCAGTGCCTGGTTCTGCGTGGCGGCTGCTACCTTGCGCTCGTTGGCCAGGTAGTTGAGGAACTCGGTCAGGTGCTCGATACCCAAATCCCGCGGGTGGCGGCGCTGATGGAAGCGGATATATGCGCGAGCCCAAAGCACATATGCCTTTTCCGTGCGGACACTGTAGTTGCGGCGCCGGATCGCAAGGCGCAGCTGGTCGAGCAGGCGGGGTCCTTCCATGACGCGCTCCTCCGTGAGCGGTGCATTCACATGACCACGGCTTCGCCGTGAGGCGCTGTCAGCCGGGGTTCCTCAGTTCCTCTCGCAGCACGCGACGCAGGGTTGCCTCAAGCGGTTCATGGGTCCTCTTGATGTGCTCGCGCAGGGCCGCGTTGATCAAGGACTGATAGTTGCCTCCGCCGGACCGATCGACCTCGCGCTTGAACCAGGCGAGCACGTCGCCATCCAGGCGAATCGTGATGCGAGTCTTGCCCTTCGGCGTCGGCACAACTGCGCCGCGTCGCGCTTTGGAGAAGTCGTAGGCTTTGCGCATCAGCGTTCCCGGTAGCGGCGACGCTCGCCGCGGCTGGCCTTTCGTGAGGAGATGAGGCGAATGTTGCCACCGCGGTGCGTGAATACCGTCACGAGCACACGACCCAACGGATCGGACCCGAGGCAAACAAAGCGCTCCTCGTTGCCGGCATCCGGGTCGGGCATGGTGAGCGCGCGCGGATCCTCGAGCGAGAGCGCCGCATCTGCGAAGTCAACGTGGTGGCTGCGAAGATTCGCAGCCGCCTTGTCCGCGTCCCATTCATACCCATCCTTGGGCATCAGCGTATGTACAAACGTGCACCTGAGTCAAGCGCGCTGCTCCAGGGCAGAGCGGCAGCGAGACCCACGGCTATTGTTTGCCTCCTGTCATCGGCGGAAGATTGAGCGCATGGAATTCAATCGGCGCCGCCGGATTATCCGGAAGCAGCAGCCAAGTTGATGATTCCAGTGGGCCGGACCAGATTAGACGAGGAAAAGGGATGTTTGAACTCGCATTTATCCTCTCTACTTATAGTTAGGCGCGATGCGTTACCACGACTACCACCTGCGTGATTATCAAGTGGCCGACTTCGGGAAACGAATCACGCTGCATCTGGTGTACGACTACGCCGGCCGACCCAAAGATGAGTCCTATATCGAGTTTTCTGACGTTGC
>DASQOR010000029.1:0-3131 GCA_035644395.1 Steroidobacteraceae bacterium | reverse complement strand
ATCATCGGCGCGGGCGCGCTCGGCTCGAACCTGGCGCGGGCGTTTGCAAAGGCAGGAATATCGGCGGTCATTTCGAACAGCCGCGGCCCCGAGTCCCTCGCGAAACTTGTCGAAGAGCTCGGCCCGACGATCAGGGCCGGCACCACGCTCGAGGCGGCAAAGGCGGACGTCGTCTTCCTCGCGCTTCGCTGGGTCGATTTGAAGAAAGTGCTCGGCGGTCTGCCTGCGTGGAATGGGCGCATCGTCGTCGACGGCACGAACCCCGTGGAATGGATCGACCCCAACTCCCCGGGCGCGAACGATCCGGCCAACCCGCTGGCCGCCTACGGCATCAGAGCGGTCGATCTGAACGGTCGCCACTCGAGCAGCGTGGTCCGCGAGCTCGTTCCTGGCGCGCGTCTAGTCAAGGCGTTCAACCACTTCGACGTGAGCATGCTGCCCCAGCCGGCCGTCTCTGGCGGGCAGCGCGTGCTCTTCTATTCCGGCGATGACGCCGACGCCAAAGCCGCGGTGCGCGGGTTGATGGAGAAGGCCGGCTTTTTTCCGGTCGACCTCGGCGCGCTGGACGTCGGCGGACCGCTGGCATCGCTGCCGTTCGGCCCGCTGGCCGGCGTGAGCTTCGTCAAGATCTAGTCGATCGATCCGGCTGCTCGACGCGCGACGCCTCATGCTGAGCCAAGCGGTGGTGGTGCTCATCACTCGCTCCCAATCGCCTCGTCCTCCCCAATACCAAGCAGTTCGGCTAGATGAATGGCTTTCAGGGGGAGTTTCAGGGTGTGCTGCTGCACTCCTCGTCGGGAGCCTGCTCAGCGCCGGCGTGAAGCAGACTTTTTCACCGACGGGGATCGGCCGACGGCAGTATCGAGCATGAGCGCGGCCGCCTTGCGCGCCGATCTCGCGGCCGTCGGGTCCCGGTCCATCTGTGCCGCCACTGCAGTACCGTCGTAGAGAAGGACGAGTTGCGCGGCCAGGCTTTCGGGATTCGGCGCGCCGGCAGCCCTCGCCAGCTCGGTGAACAAATCGCGCATCCACAAGCGCGCTCGATCGCAGATGGCCTTGACCGTCTCCTCGGCGTGAGCTTCGGCGTGCGCCCGGATGAACGCACAGCCACGGAAGCTGGTCGCAGGGCCGAGCTCGGCCAGTACATCGAAGACCGAGAGCAGGCCGTCCCTCGGGTTGTCGAATAGAGCAATCCGCTCGCCCAGCATCTTCTGGCGCGCCTCGTGCCGGACGGTGAGGTACGCCTGGATGAGTCCCTCTTTGCTGCCGAAGCAAGCGTAGAGCGACGCCTTCGCGACGCCCGCGTGCTCAATCACACGGTCGATGCCGACGGTGTTGATGCCCTCGCGGTAGAACAGCTCTTCGGCAGCCGCCAGGAGCCGCTCCCGGGCAGGAGCGCGTCGAGCCACAGGACGCTTCTTAGCCATCCTTGACACTACCAGACAGGTCTGTATAGTTCAAGCAGACAGATCTGTCTGGTTGCTCAATCCACGCAGGGAGAAATGATGGCGTTGCTCAACGTAAACGGAAACCCGCGCGAGGCAGCGGTGGCGGAGGACATGCCTCTGCTCTGGGTGTTGCGCGACGTTTTCGGCATGACCGGTACCAAGTTCGGTTGCGGCGCAGGACTGTGCGGCGCCTGCACGATCCACCTGGACGGGCAGCCCGTTCGCTCGTGTATTACCCCGGTCTCCGCCGCAGCCGGGAAGCGCATAACCACCATTGAGGCGGTCGGCGCCACGGCAGCCGGCAAGAAGATCCAGCAGGCTTGGACCGCGCTCGACGTCCCGCAGTGCGGCTATTGCCAGTCCGGACAAATCATGTCTGCCGCCGCGTTGCTGGCCGGCAATGGCAAGCCCAGCGACGCCGACATCGACAACGCGATGGCCGGCAACATCTGCCGTTGCGGCACGTATCCGCGCATCCGCGCCGCGATCAAGAAGGCCGGAGGTGCGAAATGAAGACTTCGCGCCGGGATTTTCTCAAGATCGCCGCGGCGAGCGCCGCCGGTGGGGGGTTGCAGCTCGGCTTTGGCCTGCCCGCGCTCGCCGAGGTGCGCGACACCCTGACCACCGACGCTCCGTTCGCGCCGAACGCCTTCCTGCGAATCGATCGCGCAGGCAGGGTGACTTTCGTCATGCCGATGATCGAGATGGGCCAGGGAACCTATACCTCGCTGCCGATGCTGATCGCCGAGGAGCTCGAGGTGGATGTCGACAAGGTGGCGATCGAACACTCGCCGCCGGACGACAAGGTCTACGCCAATCCGCTCATCGGCCTGCAGATGACCGGCGGCTCGACCTCCATTCGAGCGATGTACGTTCCGCTGCGCCGCGCGGGTGCTACGGCACGGGTGATGCTGGAGGCGGCGGCCGCACGGCAGTGGAGCGTGGACCCGTCGACCTGCGTAGGGAAAGACGGCGCGGTCGTGCATGCCGCGAGCGGCCGCAAGCTCGGCTACGGACAGCTGGCGGACGCGGCGGCGAAGCTCCCGGTGCCCGAGAAGGTCGCTCTCAAGGCGCCCGCGGACTTCAAACTGGTGGGAACCCCCCATCGGCGCCTCGACCTCGCCGGCAAGGTCAATGGCCGCGCGAACTTCGGCATCGATGTTCGCCTGCCAGGCATGAAGTTCGCGGTGCTGGCGATTTCGCCCACGTTCGGCGGAAAGCTCGCGGCCGTGGATGAGGCAAAGGCGATGGCCGTGCCTGGGGTGAGCCAAGTTGTCCGCCTCCCCGACGCGGTGGCTGTCGTCGCGTCGCACACTTGGGCGGCCAAGCAGGGGCTCGCCGCGGCAGCTCCGCAGTGGGACGCGGGCCCCAATGGAAAGCTCGCCACGGCCGACGTCGTCACTCAGCTTGCTCGCGCTATAGACAAGCAAGGTGCGGTCGCGCGCCACGATGGTGATGCTTCGGCGGCAATCGCAGCTGCCGCGCGCAAGGTCGAGGCGACCTACCAGCAGCCTTTTCTCGCGCACGCGGCGATGGAGCCGATGAACTGCACGGTGCATCTGACGAAGGAGGGTTGCGATATCTGGGTCGGCACGCAGATTCCGGGCGTCACGCAGGCGGTCATCATGAAGGTTACGGGCTTCTCGCGAGAGCAGGTGCGCATCCACAACCACTTGCTGGGGG
>DASQOR010000028.1:0-278177 GCA_035644395.1 Steroidobacteraceae bacterium | reverse complement strand
CCCCCTTGTAGTCCGCGCACCAGAGATCGTTCGCTCGCGTGGGCTTCGAGAGACCCGTCCCTTGCGCGTGGTAGCGGGCTTTGCGGCCTCGAGTGACGAGCCCATGGCGATCGAGCACCGCGTGCACGGTGCTGATCGCGGGCAGCGTGATCTCGCTATGCCGGCGCCGGATCTTCTCGCGGATCTTCGGCGCGCCCCAATGGGGATGTTCCTTCTTCAGCTGCACGATCAGCGTCTCGACCTGGAACGGCAGGCGGTTCGCCTGCCGGTAGGGGCGCCGACTCCGGTCGGTCAGGCCTTCCAGGCCGCACTCCTTGTAGCGATTGAAGATCTTGTGGCCGGTCTTGCGCGAGACATCGAACTCCCGGCACAGCACCGCCATCTTCTCGCCCTCGAGCAATCGGGCAACAAATCGAAGCCTTTCATCCATTTTGTAACACTCCTGCCACGGCATTTGCGTCTCCCGCAAATGCCCAAAAGTGTTACCTATGTGTCCGGAATGATGTGTAACCTATCTGCCCGAAAGGTCACGCCTGGCCCGGCGCGCCCGGATCGCACGACCCCGCAATCCATGACCGCAAGCACCACTCCGAACCGCATCGTGGAATTCGCCGGTCTCGACGATGCCGCCATCGGCGGCGACGTGATCCCGCGCGGGCGCCCAGCGGTGTTTCGCGGGCACGTGCGGCACTGGCCGGCCGTGCGTCGCGGCCTCGAGTCACGCGAATCGCTCGTCGCCTACCTGCAAGGCTTCGACACGGGCGCGCCGGTCGACGCAATCATGACGCCGCCCGAGGTCGCCGGACGGATCCACTACGACGAATCCATGAAGGGTTTCAATTTCGTCAGGAATCGCCTGCCGATCTCCGCCGTCGCAGACCAGGTGCTGCGCTATTCGAAGTTCCAGAATCCGCCGGCCGTTGCTGCGCAAAGCGCGCTGATCCGGGATGCAGTGCCGGGATTCGCGCTCGAGAACCGGTTGACGCTGCTCGATGAGTCCGTGCTGCCGCGGATCTGGCTCGGCAACGCCATCACGACGCCCGCGCACTTCGACGAATGGAACAACATCGCCTGCGTCGTTGCCGGCCGGCGGCGCTTCACGCTCTTCCCGCCCGAGGAGATCGGCAACCTCTACATCGGTCCGCTCGATTTCGCGCCGACCGGCGCACCCATGAGCCTGCCGTCTCTGCACCAGCCGGACTTCGTGCGCTTTCCGAAGTTTCGGCACGCACTCGGGGCCGCTGTCACGGCCGAACTCGGTCCGGGGGATGCAATCTACATTCCGCCCACCTGGTGGCATCACGTCGAGTCGCTCGAGCCGTTCAATCTGCTCGTGAACTACTGGTGGCATGGTGCGGTGGGAGAGAAGACGCGCACGGATTCGGCGTTCGATGCCCTCATGCACAGCATCCTGAACCTGCGCCATCTGCCGCCCGAGACGCGCAAGGCGTGGGGCGCGATCTTCGAACACTACGTCTTCGGTTCGCAGGACGAGGTGAGCGCCCACATTCCGGAATTCCGGCGCGGAATTCTCGGCGACATCTCGCCGGAGCGCGCTGCGGAACTGCGCGCACAGCTCGCGCAGCGACTGCAGGGCTGAGCGGGACGTCCGCGGCTCGAGTTGGACTCCGTGGCGCAAAGTCTGTACAGTCCGCGCCGCTGAAATAGCGGCGCGCGGTCAGCGCCGACTTCGCTCGTAGTCCGTCTCCCCTCCGACGCGCTTCGACTCAACATTACCCCTCGCCATGACCGCTTCGGGACGCAAGCCCCGTATCGCGAGTCAACGCGGTTCTCGAGAACTCGAGAGCCCAAGGAACTATTGACATGTCTTTCTCCGAACTCGGGCTCCTGCCCGAACTGCTGCGTGCGGTCGCCGACAAGGGCTACGACACGCCGACGCCGATTCAATTGAAGGCCATCCCGGCCGTGCTCGCGGGCCGCGACGTGCTCGCCGGCGCACAGACCGGCACCGGCAAGACGGCCGGCTTCATCCTGCCCATCCTGCAAAAGCTCAACGGCGGCCAGGGCCGGACGCCGCGCGCGCTCGTGCTCACACCGACACGTGAACTGACCGCGCAGGTTGCCGAGAGCGCACGAACCTACGGCAAGCATCTGCGCTTGAGGACCCAGGTGGTCTTCGGCGGCGTGAGCATCAATCCGCAGATCGATGCCCTGCACAGCGGTTGCGACATCCTGGTTGCGACGCCCGGACGACTGCTCGACCTCGCCCAGCAGCGCGCGGTGGATCTGCGCCAGGTGCAGATCTTCGTGCTCGATGAAGCCGATCGCATGCTCGACATGGGCTTCATCAACGACATCAAGCGCGTCTTGAAACTGCTGCCGAACGTGCGCCAGAACCTCATGTTTTCGGCGACCTACAACGAGGAAATCCGGCAGCTCGCCGGCCGCTTCCTCAGAAATCCGGAAACGATCGAAGTCGCGCCGCGCAACGCCGCCGCGACCCGCGTCACGCACCAGGCCTATCGGGTGGCGCAGTCGGACAAGCGGCACCTGCTCGTGCACCTCATCAAGGGCGGCGAGTGGAATCAGCTGCTCGTGTTCACGCGCACCAAGCATGGCGCCAACCGGCTCACGAAACAGCTCGTCGAAGCGGGCATCCGGGCCGACGCCATTCACGGCAACAAGAGCCAGGCCGCCCGGACGCGCGCGCTGGCGGACTTCAAGCAAGGGCGCAGCACCGCGCTGGTGGCGACTGAAGTCGCCGCACGCGGCCTCGACATCAAGGAACTCCCCTGCGTCGTCAATTTTGAATTGCCCAACGTGCCCGAAGACTACGTCCACCGGATCGGCCGGACGGCGCGCGCGGGCGCCGGTGGCGCCGCAGTCTCGCTGGTGTCACCGGATGAGGGCGGGCTCGCTCGCAGCATCGAGCGCCTGCTCGGCCACCCGATTCCCGTGACCGAGTTGCCGCGTTTCGAGCGGCCGCAAGTGATGACGGCACCGTCCACGGAGCGCTCGGATGCCGCGCCTTCGCACGGCGCGCCGCGCCGCCAGGGGCAGGGCTTCTCCCGCGGCACGCCGTCGAGCGGGCGGCCCTATCGCTCGCACCAGCGTCAGCGGGCTCGCTGAGCCCAGCTGTCGCAGGGGCGGCGCAGCCTCGATACGCGTGAACTGTGAACTGGCGCACGGGGCGGATATGTTCAAACCCGATGGATCAGGGCCGCGAAGCCGCTAGAGTGAACACGCGGCGAAACCACAACTAGAAAACGGCCGCATTGGGGCGAGCGATGAGAGTTGCCGGCGATGCCTGCCTGAGCCCGAGCCACCCGGCGGAACGACGCGAGCGCCATGAGCGCCGCAATCGCCGCCTCTGGTCGATCGCCTACGGCAGCTTCCATCCACGCCGGCGAGCCGTGCGACGCACCGCCGAGCACCATGTGCAGTTCGTCGACTGGCACCATCCACACCTCCTCGGCGTGGCGCTCGGCATCGTCCTGCTATGCTCGCTCGACGCCTTCCTGACACTGACGCTGATCTCGCAGGGGGCGAGCGAAGTGAATCCGGTCATGGAGGCACTGCTCTATCGAGACATCGCGATCTTCGCGGTGGGGAAGATGTTCATGACCGGGGCCGGCGTGCTGACCCTGGTCGCGCTGTCCCGCTGCAGGCTTTTCGGCAAGCTGCGTGTCGATCTCGGCTTGTACCTGACGCTGGCGGGGTACATCGCGCTGATCGCGTATGAGATGTCGCTCCTGAACCGGGGCTTCTAGGGCCGGCGGGACCTGCGCAAACGGCGCGCGCCTGAAATCAGCCTCCGCTGCCGCCGTCGTTCCTTATTACGTTACCTTCCGCTACACTAGCGCGCCTCACGCGCCGCCCGGTTTTGACTTCTACGCCCTTGATTACCAAGCCATTTGCCCCACATCCGTGCGTGCACAGCCATGCCGGATTCTCTTAAAGAACAGTACGCGACGACGCCGCTCGCCGGCGGCAACGCGAGCTACGTTGAGGCGTTGTACGAGCAGTTCCTGACCAACCCCGAGTCCGTTCCCGCGGACTGGCGCCGTTTCTTCAGCGATAACGTCCGCAGCGGTGGCAATGGGCACGACGTGGCCCATGGCCCGATTCGAGCGGCCGTTCTCGAGCGGGCCCGCGGACGGCGAGCCGCACAGTCGAGCGCAGTGGCGGGCGGGAGCGATTCGGCCAAGCAAGGCGCTGTCTCGCGCATGATCCAGCTGTACGTGAACCGCGGACACTTGATCGCGGACCTCGATCCGCTCGGCCTGACGCAGCGGCCCGTGCCGCGGGTCCTCGAGCTCGGCTATTTCGGTTTGAGCGCGGCGGACCTCGACACGCAGTTCTTCACCGGCAGCCGCACGGACGCGATCGCAAGACAGGCGACGCTGCGGCAGATCCTGGACCAGCTGAAGCTGATCTACTGCGGGACCACCGGCGCCGAGTTCGCGCACATCTCCGATTCGGACGAACGCCTGTGGCTGCAGGACCGCTTCCAGATGATGCAGCTGCACGAGCGCTTCGGCCCGGCGGAACAGCGGGCAATCCTCTGGCAGGTGACGGCCGCCGAAGGACTCGAACGCTACCTGCACACCAAGTACGTCGGCCAGAAGCGTTTCTCGCTCGAGGGCGGCGACAGCCTGATTCCGCTGCTCGACGATCTCATCCAGCAGACCGGCGCGCGCGGCGTCGAGGAAGTCATCATCGGGATGGCGCACCGTGGACGCCTCAATGTGCTCGTGAACCTGCTCGGCAAGAGCCCGGGGGTACTGTTCTCCGAATTCGAGGGGCACTACGACCGCGGTGCGCATGCGGGCTCCGGCGACGTGAAGTATCACAAGGGGTTCTCGTCGGACCTCAAGACGCCGGGCGGCAACGTCCACGTCGCGCTTGCTTTCAATCCGTCGCACCTCGAAGTCGTCGACCCGGTGGTCGAAGGCTCGGTGCGCGCGCGCCAGGAGCGGCGCGGCGATGAGGTCGGCGCGCGGGTGCTGCCCGTGCTCATCCACGGTGATGCCGCCGTTGCCGGACAAGGCGTCGTGACCGAGACGATGCAGCTTTCGCAGGCGCGCGGCTTCCACACCGGCGGCACGATCCACATCGTCATCAACAACCAGGTCGGTTTCACGATGAGCGATCCGCGCGATGCGCGCTCGACGCTTTATTGCACGGACGTCGCCAAGATGATCGAGGCGCCCATCCTGCACGTGAACGGCGACGATCCGGAAGCGGTGGTGCACGCGGGCCGGCTCGCCGTCGAATACCGCATGAAGTTCCACAAGGACGTCTTCCTCGATCTCGTCTGCTACCGCAGGCACGGCCACAATGAAGCCGATGAGCCGGCGGCGACGCAGCCCGTGATGTACCAGGTGATTCGCTCGAAGCCGACGACGCGCCAGCTCTACGCCGATCGCCTCGCCGTACAGCGCACGCTCGCCGCAGGCGACGCGCAAAAAATGGTCGAGCAGTACCGCGCCGGTCTCGATGAAGGCAAGCCCCAGGCGCGGGCGGCGCTCGGCATGATCGGCAACCAGTACACCGTCGACTGGAGCCGCTATGCGAATGCGACCTGGACCGAGATCGTGCGTACGAATCTCGACGCCGGCCAGGTTCGCGAACTCGCGGCGAAGATGAATGCGGTTCCCAAGGGCTTCGTGCTGCAGCCACGCGTCGCGAAGATCATCGACGACCGCGCGAAGATGGCGGCTGGCGAAATCCCGCTTGACTGGGGATTCGCGGAGCTCCTCGCCTACGCGTCGCTCCTCAAGCAGGGGCACAAGGTACGGATCACGGGCCAGGACTCGGGGCGCGGGACCTTCTTTCATCGTCACGCCGTGCTGCACGATCAGAAGGCGGGCGGCCGCTACGTGCCGCTCGAGCACGTAGCGGACGGACAGCCGCGCTTCACCGTGATCGATTCGGTGCTCTCCGAGGAAGCCGTGATGGGTTTCGAGTACGGCTACTCGACGACGGACCCGGAAGCCCTCGTGATCTGGGAAGGCCAGTTCGGTGACTTCGCGAACGGCGCGCAGGTGATCATCGACCAGTTCATCAGCTCGGGTGAAGCGAAGTGGGGCCGGCTCTGCGGCCTCGTGCTCTTCCTGCCGCATGGCTATGAGGGGCAGGGCCCCGAACATTCCTCCGCGCGCCTCGAGCGTTTCCTGCAGCTGACCGCGGAGGCGAATATCCAGGTCTGCGTGCCGTCGACGCCCGCGCAGATGTTTCACATGCTTCGCCGCCAGATGGTGCGCAACTTCAGGAAGCCGCTGATCGTCATGACTCCGAAGAGCCTGCTGCGCCACAAGCTCTCGGTGTCCACGCTCGAAGAGCTGACGCAGGGCCGCTTTCAGCCCGTCATCGGCGAGATCGACGAGCTGGCGCCGGGCGCGGTCGAGCGCATCGTGCTGTGCGCCGGCAGGGTCTACTTCGACCTGCTGGAACAACGCCGCAGCGAGCAGCTCGCCAATGTCGCGATCGTCCGCATCGAGCAGCTCTACCCGTTCCCGACGGACGAGTACCTCGCGGCCGTCGACCGGTATCCAAACGCTCATGAAGTCGTGTGGTGCCAGGAGGAGCCGCAGAATCAGGGCAGCTGGTACCAGATCCGTCACCGGCTGCAGGAAGGCCTGTCGCCGGGCCACGCGTTGCTCTATGCGGGACGGCCGGGGGCCGCGGCTCCCGCGGTCGGTGTCTATCAGATGCACGTCGAACAGCAGCAGAGTCTCGTCACCGCGGCGCTCAAGGCCACGGCCACCGTCGACAGCGCCCGCGACACGCAGCGCTTGAGCGTGAAAGCTCTCAGGAAGTCCACATGAGTATCGAAGTGCGAGTTCCCCAGCTGCCGGAATCGGTGTCGGACGCGACGCTCGTCACCTGGCACAAGAAGCCCGGCGATACGGTTCGGCGCGACGAAAACCTGGTCGACCTCGAGACCGACAAGGTCGTGCTCGAAGTGCCGGCGCCGACTGCGGGCGTGCTCAGGGAAATTCGCGTGGACAACGGCACCACCGTGACGAGCGGACAGGTGCTCGCGGTCCTGGAAGAAGGCGCCGCACAGGCGGCGGCAGCGCCAGCCGCTGCAACACCCGTCCCGAAGCCGAAAGAGGAAGCGGCGGCCGCGAAGCTCGCACCGGCGGCACGCCGGATCGTCGAGGAGCAGAAAATCGATCCGGGTGTCATCAGTGGATCCGGACGCGACGGCCGCATCACCAAGACCGACGTCGTCAATCACCTCGCGGCGAAACCGGCCGCGACGCCGGTCGACGCGAAAAAGCCGGTGGCGCCGCTCAAGGCGGCCGTTCGCGGCGGGCGCGCCGAGCAGCGGGTTCCCATGACGCGGCTCAGGGCCCGGATCGCGGAACGCATGGTCCAGGCGCAATCGACGCAGGCGATGCTGACTTCCTTCAACGAGGTCGACCTCAAGGCCGTGATGGAACTGCGCGCGCGCTACAAGGACAGGTTCGAGAAGGAGCACGGCGCGAAGCTCGGCTTCATGTCGTTTTTCGTCAAGGCCTCGATCGAGGCGCTGCGCAGGTTTCCGGCCGTAAACGCCTCGATCGAAGGCACGGACATCGTCTATCACGAGTACTACGACGTCGGTGTCGCCGTGTCGACGGACCGTGGGCTCATCGTGCCGGTGCTGCGCGATGCCGACACGCTCAGCTTCGCCGACATCGAGAAATCGATCGGCGCGTTCGCGGCGAAGGCGCGCGACGGTTCGATCACGATCGAGGAAATCACCGGCGGCACTTTCACGATCACGAATGGCGGCGTCTTCGGCTCGCTCATGTCGACGCCGATCATCAATTCGCCGCAGAGCGCGATCCTCGGCATGCACAAGATCCAGGAGCGGCCGATGGTGGTCGACGGTGCGATCGTCGCGCGTCCGATGATGTATGTCGCGCTCACCTACGATCACCGCATCATCGATGGCCGCGAAGCCGTCCAATTCCTGGTTGCGATCAAGGATGCGCTCGAGGATCCGTCGCGCATGCTCCTGCAGCTCTAGCCATGGCGGAGACTTACGACGTCATCGTCATTGGCGCGGGGCCCGCGGGCTACCCGGCGGCGATTCGCGCCGGCCAGAACAAGCTCAAGACCGCCATCATCGACGAGTGGAAGAACCGCGACGGCACGAGCGCCTTCGGCGGCACCTGCCTGAATGCCGGCTGCATTCCATCGAAGGCCCTGCTCGAGTCGTCGGAGCTCTATCACCGCGCCCAATCGGAGTTCGCCCTGCACGGGATCGGCACCGGCGAGGTGTCGCTCGATCTCGCAACCATGCAGAAGCGTCGCGCGGGAATCGTGAAGAACATGACGGGCGGCATCGCCGCGCTCCTGAAGGGCGCGGGCGCGACGGGCCTGCAAGGCCACGGGAAGCTCCTGTCGGGCAAGCGCGTCGAGTTCACCGCGCATGACGGCTCGAAAAAGGAATTGACGGCGAAGCACATCGTGCTCGCGTCCGGGTCGGTTCCCACGGAATTGGGGTCCGCGGCCTTCGATGGGCGCAACATCGTCGATTCCTGGGGTGCGCTCGAATTCGACGCCGTGCCGAAGCGCTTGGGCGTGATCGGCGCCGGCGTCATCGGCCTCGAGCTCGGCAGCGTCTGGAAGCGCCTCGGATCGGAAGTCGTCATCCTCGAGGCGCTCGATCAGTTCCTCGCCATGGCCGACGGCCAGCTTGCGAAGGAAGCGCAGCGGCACTTCAAGAAGCAGGGGCTCGACATCCGCCTCGGCGCGAAGGTGGCCGGCGCGGCCACTGCCGGCGGCGCCGTCACGGTGAAGTACAACGATGCACAGGGCGAGCACGACATCGTCGTCGACAAGCTGGTGGTCGCAATCGGCCGCCGGCCGTTCACGCAAGGGCTGCTCGGCGAAGGCACGGGTGTTGCCCTCGATGAGCGCGGCTTCATCAAGGTCGATCATGAGTGCCGCACCGGCGCCGACGGCATCTGGGCGGTCGGCGATGCAGTGCGCGGTCCGATGCTCGCGCACAAGGGCAAGGAGGAAGGCGTGATGGTCGCCGACCTGATCGCGGGCCGCTTCGCCGAGGTCAACTACAAGGTGATCCCGTCGGTCGTCTACACCGCGCCCGAGATCGCGTGGGTCGGGCAGACGGAAGAGCAGGTGAAGGCCGGCTTGAGGCCGTACAAGACGGGAGTGTTCCCGTTTCTCGCGAGCGGCCGGGCGCGCGCGATGGAGCAGACGGCCGGCTTCGTCAAGATCGTCGCGGATTCGAAGACCGACGAGATCCTCGGCGTGCACGTCATCGGGCCGATGGCGGGTGAATTGATCGCGGAGGCCGTGCTCGCCATGGAGTATTCGGCGTCCTGCGAAGACCTGCAGCGCACGATTCACGCGCACCCGACCCTTTCGGAGGCGCTGCACGAAGCCGCGCTCGTCGCCGACAAGCGAGCGATCGACACGATCAACCGCTAGCTTCGGTGGCCATTCTCACCCTGGTCGACGCGGAGCTCGCCTACGGGCTGCACCCGCTCCTTGATCGCGCGGAGCTCGCCGTGGAGGAGGGCGAACGCCTCGGCCTCATCGGCCGCAACGGCACCGGCAAGTCCTCACTCCTCAATGTCATTGCCGGTCGCGGCACGCTCGACGCCGGTGCGATCAAGCGCCAGGACGGACTGCGGGTGGTGCTGGTCGAGCAGGAGCCGGTGCTCGCGCCGGCATCGTCGCTGCGTGAGAGCCTCGTCATCCGGGGCGCCCTGGATGATATTCACGACGAGCGCGAACGCTGGCGGCTCGAGGCGCGCCTGATCGAATTCCTGCATCGCTTCGGCCTCGACCCGGCGGCGACGCCCGAGACGGCGTCCGGCGGTGAACGCAAGCGGGCTGCCCTGGCGCTCGCGCTCGCACAGCAACCGGGGCTCGTCCTGCTCGATGAGCCGACCAATCATCTCGACATCGACGGCATCACGCTTCTCGAGGAGCTCCTCATCAAGGGCCCGACGTCGATCGTGATCACCCACGACCGCGCGTTCCTCGACCGCGTCGTCAATCGCATCGTCGAGCTCGACCGCGGGCTCCTGCGGTCCTATCCCGGCAATTTTGCGGCCTACGAGACGCACAAAGCGGACCAGCTCGCCAACGAGGCGGTTGCGCGGCGCAAGTTCGACAAGTTCTGGGCTCAGGAAGAAGTCTGGATCCGCAAGGGCATCGAGGCGCGCCGTACCCGCAACGAGGGCCGCGTGCGCAGGCTCGAGCGACTGCGCGTCGAGCGCGGCAAGCGGCGCGAGCGCCTCGGCGAGGTAAAGCTCACGGTCGACGCGGGCGAGCGCTCGGGCAAGCTCGTTGCGGAACTCATGAACGCCGGCAAGAGCTACGGCGACCGGCCAATCGTGCGTGACCTGTCGCTCAGGGTCATGCGCGGCGATCGCATCGGCGTCATCGGACCGAATGGGGCCGGCAAGTCGACGCTGCTGAAGCTCGTGCTCGGTGAACTGGCACCCGATGGCGGGAGCGTGCGGCTCGGCTCGAATGTGCAGGTCGCGTACTTCGACCAGATGCGCGAACAGCTCGACCCCGAACGGACGCTCATCGATACCATCAGCCGCGGCTCCGAGTGGGTCGAGATCGGCGCCGAGCGCAAGCATGTCATGACCTACCTCGCGGACTTTCTCTTTCCGGCCGCGCGGGCCAACGCCCCGGTGAAGATGCTGTCGGGGGGCGAGCGCAATCGATTGCTGCTGGCGCGTCTCTTCGCACGCCCCGCCAACGTGCTGGTGCTCGACGAACCGACCAACGATCTCGATATCGAATCGCTGGAGCTGCTCGAGGACACGCTTCAGGACTATGCCGGGACCTTGCTGCTCGTGAGCCACGACCGGGCATTCCTCGACAACGTCGTGACCCAGACACTCGCACCGGAGGGCGGCGGCCGCTGGCGGGAATACGTCGGTGGTTACAGCGACTGGCTTGCGCAACGCCCGGCGAGTCGCGCTGCGGCTGCGGCGCCAGTCCGGGGGAGCCGCGATGAGCGAGCCCCGACCCGCCCCGCGGTGCGCCTCAAGATGAGCTTCAAGGAGGTGCGCGAACTCGAGGAGCTGCCGCGCGAGATCGAGGCGCTCGAACAGGAACAGCATGCGTTGACGGCGCGCATGAGCCAGCCCGACTACTATCTGCCGGGGAAATACGATGCCGCGCTCCTCAAAGCCGACCGCGAGCGCCCCCGCGAGATCGAGCGTCTGCTTGCGGAGAAATTCGAGCGCTGGGCAGCGCTCGATGCCAAGGCGAGTCTCGCTCGCGCCTGAAGTTCGCGACGCTACGAGTCTGGCGTCCCCCCGGCCCTTGCGAGCAGGCGATCCAGTTGATTCGCGAAGGCCTGCCGGTCGCGGGCGTCCAGCGGCGGTGGTCCGCCAGTCACCAGTCCGCCGCCGCGCATCTCGTCCATGAAGTTGCGCATCGACAGGCGCTCGCGAACATTTTCCGCCGTGTAGAGCTCGCCGCGCGGATTCAGGGCAACGCCGCCTTTCTCGATGGCCGCCGCGGCCAGCGGCAGGTCCGCCGTGATGACGAGATCGCCCGGCTGCAGCAGTTCGACGATCTTGCGGTCGGCGGCATCGAAACCCGCGTCGACCTGCAGGAAGCGCAGGAAGGCCGATGCCGCGACCCGCACGGGTTTGTTGGCGACGAGCGTCGTCCTCACGCGGGTGCGATCCGCCGCGCGGAACAGGATGTCCTTGATGGGATTCGGACAGGCGTCCGCATCGACCCAGATCTGCATCGATCAGGCCGCGGATCGGCGGAACGGCTTGCGCTTGGGCTTCGGCGTGAAATCGGTGGCGAGGCTCAACCTGAGCTTCTGCCCGGCAACCCGCACGTTCTGCAGCTTCGCGATCATTTCCGGCGCTATGCCGGCCGGCAGGTCGATGTAGCTGTGGTCCTCGCGAATGTCGATCCGCCCGATGTGCGCGCCGTCGAGGCCCGCCTCGTTCGCGATCGCGCCGACGATGTTGCCGGGCTTCACGCGGTGCACATGGCCGACCTCGATGCGAAACGTGTCGATGCTGTCGTCGACGGGCTTGCGAGGTTTGCGCTCGGGCCCGTGCCCGTGAGCCTCGTGCGCGGGACGTTCGCGTACCGGAGCTGACTCGGGCTCAGCGCGTCGGGGCTTCGCGTCGAGGAGCAGGGGCGTGTCGCCCTGGGCGATGCTGGCCAGGGCCGCCGCGATCTCGATCGTCGGCACGTTGTGTTCCTGCTCGTACTGCTCGATGAGCGAGCGGAAGAGACTGGAGCCGCCGGCGACGGTCGCATCGGCCGCCAGCGCGTCGGTGATTCTCTGCTTGAAGCGTGCAACGCGCTGGTCGTTGACATCCTCGACGGTCGGCAGCTCCATGCGCTCGATCGGCTGGCGCGTCGCGCGCTCGATGATCTTGAGGAGATTGCGCTCGCGCGGCGCGATGAAGAGGATGGCTTCGCCGCTGCGGTTCATGCGCCCCGTGCGCCCGATGCGATGCACGTAGGACTCGGTGCCGTTTGGCATGTCGTAGTTCACGACGTGACCGATGCGTTCGACGTCGAGCCCGCGGGCTGCGACGTCGGTTGCCACGACAATGTCGATCTTGCCGCTCTTCAGCCGGGCGACAGTCTTCTCGCGCACGGGCTGCGGGATGTCGCCATTGAGGGGCGCCGCCGCGAAGCCGCGCGCTTCGAGCTTCTCGGCGAGTTCCACCGTCGACTGCTTCGTGCGGGTGAAGACGAGCATGCCGTCGAAGGTCTCCGCCTCGAGGATGCGCGTCAGCGCGTCGAGCTTGTGCACGCCGCTCACCAGCCAGTATCGCTGGCGGATGTTCGCGGCGGTCGTGGTCTTGCTCTTGATCGTGATCTCGACCGGCGAGCGCATGTACGCGCGCGCAATGCGCCGGATCTCGGGCGGAAGCGTCGCGGAGAATAGCGCCACCTGCCGGTCCTTCGGCGTCTCGCCGAGGATCCATTCCACGTCGTCGATGAAGCCCATGCGCAGCATTTCGTCCGCCTCGTCGAGCACGAGGTGACGGAGCGTCGCGAGATCGAGCGTGCCGCGCTTCATGTGATCCATCACGCGGCCGGGCGTGCCCACCACGACATGCACGCCCCGCTTGAGGCGCGCGAGCTGCGGCTCGTAGCTCTGTCCGCCGTAGATCGGCAGCACGTGAAAGCCCTTCAGGTGTGAGGCGTAGCGCTGAAAGGCTTCCGCCACCTGGATCGCCAGCTCTCGCGTCGGCGCGAGCACGAGGGCCTGCGGGCCCTTTTGAGTCAGGTCGAGCTTCGAAAGGAGAGGGAGCGCGAAGGCGGCGGTCTTGCCGGTGCCGGTCTGAGCCTGCCCGAGGATGTCCGAGCCCGCGAGCAGGTGCGGAATGGTGGCGGCCTGGATCGGGGACGGAGACTCGTAGCCGACTTCTTCGAGCGCCTTCAGCACCGGCGCGGCGAGCTCGAGCTCACCAAAGGTCAAAGGCGTGGGGCTGGAAGCGTCGGTGGCGTGGGACGGAGCGGCGGACACGGCGGGCACCTGCGGGCGATCGGGGCGCGCATGCTACAGATTTCAGGGCGCAGGTGCTGGAATAGCCGTCGGCAGCAGAGTGGGAACCGGCACGGGCCGCGCCTGCAGGGGTTGCGGGTCGATGAAGCCTGTCCGGGCATCGAGTTCGGCGTGCAAGGCCAGCATGCGCTGCTCGAGGAGCAGCCGGATGTCCTCGGTCGCAAGTGCGTCGAGCTTCGCTGGCACGTCGATCGGCTCGCCGATGCGCACATGGACGGTCGCGCCGCGCCTTGGAAACACCGTACGGTCCCAGGACTTCCGCCAGATACGTGCATTGCCGCTCGACGCGGCAACAGGCAGCAGCAAGCCGCCGCCTTTTTGGGCGAGCGTGAGGATTCCGAGTTGCGCGATGCCGCGCGGCCCGCGCGATCCGTCGATCGCGAGGCAGGAATTCAGATGCCGGTCGTCGCGCTGCGCCTTGATCATTTCGACGAGGGCGCGCGCGCCGCCCTTGCCGGAGGAACCGCGAGCGACGCGAAAGCCGAGCGCCTCTTCCAGCCGCGCCATGGCTTCGCCGTCGCGGCTCTGCGAGCACATCAGGATCCAGCGCCCGCGGTCGGGATGGCTGAAGTAATGGAGGAGCTGGAAAGTCCGCGCGTGCAGGAACGCGCCGACGAGTGGCCGGTCGCCGGCGAGCAGCGCCTTCAGCGCGGATTCGTTCTCGGTGATGTAGCGCCAGGAGTTGCCGAGGCTCCGGTAAATGGCGGTCGCGATGGGCGGAATGACGTTGCGCAGGAGCCACCGGCGAACGGGTTTGCGACGGGGCGACGCGGCCATGAACTCAGGCTTCCTTCGCCTTCTTGCTGCCGGCCGCATGGGCGCTCGCAAAACCGCCGCCCGACATCGCGCCGAGGACCGCCAACTCGCCCGCCAGCACGACCACCGCGCAGATCTCGGCGAACTTGCGGACGCTGCCGGCGCCGACGCAGCCCAGCATGGCGAGGCACTCGCGCGCCGTTGCGAGCGAAGTACCGCCGCCCACCGTCCCGACGATCAGGTTCGGCAGCGTGACCGATGCGTAGATGTCGCCGTCCGCGGTCCTCTCGATGCGCGTGATGGCGGTGACCGCCTCGGAGATGCAGGCGACGTCCTGGCCGCAGGCGATGAAGATTGCGGCGAGCGCGTTGGCGACATTGCCCTGCAGGCCGATGGTGCCCGTCTGGGCCATGCCGTTGATCGAATGCGACCAGGCCTGTGCGAAGCGAAATGCGCTCGCCCGCCAATAACGTTCGATCTGTTTCGCGGGCAGGACGACTTCCGCGCTGACATTGCGGCCGCGCGCGCCCCGGAATCCGATGGCGGTGGGGCGCTTGTCGCCGGAGAGCGAGGACTCGACCATCCAGCTCACCGGTTTCCCGGGCATTTCAGCGAGCAACCGATCGCAGACGCATTGTGCCGCGGCCGTCACCATGTTTTGCCCAGCGGCATCGCCCGTCGAAAACTCGAGCACCACGTACGCCGTGTTGCCAAGGACCGACGTGCGCAGTTCGCGCAGGCGGCAGTAGCGTGAGCGAGCAGCGACCAGGTCCTGCAGCCGGCGCAGCTGGTCCGGCAGCCAGGCTGCGAATTCGCCGGCCTGGACGAGGCCCTCGAACTCGAAACAGGGAGCGCGGCTCACTTGTTCCTCGCCGCAGAGCGCCATCGCGCCGCCACAACGATTGATTGCGTTGAAAGCATGCTGGAACGATGCGACCAGGGTGCCTTCGCTGGTCGCGAGCGGCACGAAGAAATCGCCTTGCGCTGCCGAGCCGCGGATGCGGATCGGGCCGGCGACGCCGAGCGGAATGCGTGCGAATCCAACGAAACCTTCGATGCGGCCGGCGAGCGATGCCGGATCGCTCTCGGGCCCGCAGCCCGTCAACTCATCGATGATGTGTCCGTCTTCGCGCAGGCGCACATGGCGCACGTCCATGGCGGCACGCGAAGCGTCAGTGGTTGCGGGAAGTCGGCGTGGGAGCGCCCCGTCGCGGGGGGCTTCGCCGGTATCGGGCCGGGCGGTCGCGGGAACGAGCGATGGGCGCTCGAGAAGGATAGCCATGCTTACGCTCTTGCAAATGCCAGTCGCGCCGGAACGCCTACATTTCGCAGCTTAACGCTAGGGAGTGAACAAATGTTGGCTGTTTACCATACGCCGTGCGACTCAACCGGCCCGTCGGCGCGCGCCGAGCACGTTCGGCAAGCTTGCGATACGGGCGAGGATCCGGCTGAGCTCGGTGAGGCTGTGCACTGCGATCTTGAGTTCGATGCGGGCCGTGCGCTCGCGGGGATCGATCGCTGTGGTCATTCGCTCAATATTCACTTTTTCGTCAGCGAAGACGGCGCTGACGTCGCGAACGAGACCCTGGCGGTCCCAGGCATCGACCGATACATCGACGCTGAAGAGGCGTTCGGCATCCGCACCCCAGTCGACCGGGATGAGCCGCTCCGGCTGGCGTTGCCGCAAGCGCGCGAGATTGCGGCAGTCGGCGCGATGAATGCTGATACCGCGTCCGAGCGTGATGTAGCCCTCGACGCGTTCTGGAGGCACCGGGTTGCAGCACTTCGAGAAGTTGCAGAGCAGGTCGTCGACACCCTGGATCGTGAGGCTGGTCGAGCCGGCCTTGAGCTGCGGCTTCGGCCCTGCGCGTCGCTGAGGTGCCGGCTCGGGCGCCGGGGCATGCGTCGCGGAACCCTGCGCGCCGGCATCGTCGAGCTTGCGAAACCACGCCCGGACCTTGGCGCGACTGCGCGTGGACGCGAGGAACCCCAGCCGCTCGATCAGCCAGTCACGGCTCGGGTGCGACACTTTGCCTGCCACAATGTCGACGACCTCGCCGTTCCTGAGCCGGTAGTCGAGCTGCACCATCTTGCCGTCGACGCGTGCGCCACGGCAGCGATGACCGAGATCCGTGTGCACGTGATAGGCGAAGTCGAGCGGCGTTGCGCCTTTCGGCAATTCGATGACTTCGCCTTTCGGGCTCAGGACATAGACCCGATCTTCAAAAATGCCCGCGCGCAGGCGATCGATGAGGTCTTCGTCGTCGGCGGCGTGCGGCTCAAGCAGCGAGCGCAACCGGTCGATCTTGCGCGCGTAGGCCGAGTCGCGCGGGCCCACGTCCTTGTACTGCCAGTGCGAGCCGATCCCGAGTTCCGCCTGGGCGTGCATGTCGTGCGTGCGGATCTGCACTTCGAGGGTCTGATCGCCAGGTCCCGTCACAGCCGTATGAATCGAGCGATAGCCGTTGTCCTTGGGAGTCGCAATGTAGTCGTCGAACTCACCGGCGATGTACGGCCAAAGTCCGTGCACGATACCGAGAGCCGCATAGCAGTCGGCGACGGATGCGACCAGGATGCGCAGCGCGCGGATGTCGAATACCTGTTCGAACGGCAGCTGCTTGCGCTGCATCTTGCGCCAGATGCTGTACATGTGTTTCGGCCGGCCGGCGACCTCGGCCGCGATGCCGGCACGCTCGAGCTCACGGGCGAGCAGGCTACGCACCTCCTCCAGGTAGCGTTCGCGATCGAGCCGGCGCGCGCCGAGCGCGGCGGCGATGCGCCGGTAGTCGTCGGGCTCAAGGTAGCGGAAGGCGAGATCCTCCAGTTCCCACTTGAGCTGCCAGACGCCGAGGCGGTTCGCGAGCGGGGCGTAGAGTTCGCGGGTTTCGAGGGCGATGCGTCGCTGTTCTGCGGCCGGTGCGCTCTTCACCATGCGCAGGAGGTGCAGTTGCTCCGCGAGACGCACGACGACGAGTCGCGGATCGTCGACGATGGCGAGGAGCATCTTGCGCAGCGCCTCCGCCTGGGTCGCCGACAAGCCGCTCGCCGGGTCCCAGCGCTTCGACATCGCGAATCGTCCGACTTCACCGAGTTCGGTGGCGAGCCGCACGGCGGCCGCGCCGAGCGCGTGAACGAGCTGATCGCTCGTCAGCAGGCGGGCGTCGAGTACCGGGAAGGCGAGTGCGCCGAGGACGACGTCATCGTCCGTGCCGAGCGACTCGACGATCGCGGCAACCGCCGAACCGTGCGAGATCACCGCTATCGGATCGGCGGACGCGGTGTGCGGGTCCGGCAGGCTCTCGAGCAGGCGACCGCGCGCGGCGAGCAAGCGTTCGGAGACGGGTCGGGCGGACGAAGTCGTTGTTTCCACGGCTGAATTGACGAGATTAATCGATGCCGCGAAGCGCGTTTGCCAGTACTATACCCGCCTCCCCGGACGCGAACCGGGGCGTCGCCCGGCGCCAGTCGACAGCGAATCGCGAGCAGCAGGTGTGCAATGGCGGGACATAGCAAATGGGCCAACATCCAGCATCGCAAAGGGGCCCAGGACAAGAAGCGCGGCAAGATTTTCACCAAGCTGATCCGGGAGATCGGCACGGCCGCGCGCGCCGGCGGGCCGGACCCGGCTTCGAACGCCCGGCTGCGCCTTGCCGTCGACAAGGCGCGCCTGCAAAGCATGCCCAAGGACAACGTGGAACGGGCCATCAAGCGGGCGACCGGCGGCGACGGCGCCGACACTTTTCAGGAAGCGCGCTATGAGGGCTACGGACCCGGGGGCGTGGCCGTGATGGTCAAATGCCTGACCGACAATCGCAATCGCACGGTGTCCGACATTCGTTATGCGTTCACGCGCCACGGCGGCAATCTCGGTGCCGACGGCTCGGTGGGCTATCTCTTCAATCAAGTCGGGCTCATCGCCTTCGCGCCCGGGCTCAACGAAGAGAAAATGCTGGAAGCGGCACTCGACGCCGGAGCCGAAGACGTCATCCAGAACGACGACGGTTCGCTCGAGGTGCTGACGGACCCCGGCGAGTTCGAGCGGGTGCGCGATGCGCTCGCCCGGGCTGGCTTCACGGCGGCCGAGGCCGAAGTAACGATGCGCGCCTCGACGTCGACACCGCTCTCCGGTGAACAGGCGCAGTCGATGCTGGCCATGCTCGAAGCGCTCGAGGATCTCGACGACGTGCAGGACGTCTATTCCAACGCGGACATCTCGGGCGACGCGCTTGCGCGGACTTAGGATCAAATCCCTGGATCAGCTCGGCCCGCGGGCCGGTTTGACGGTGCATGTGCCGGTCGGGAGCCGGGTACGCGTGCTCGGCATCGACCCGGGATCCCGGTGCACGGGGTTCGGCGTCATCGACTGTGGAGGACCGGGACTCGCGTACATTGCGAGCGGCGCAATCGCGGTGAGCGGCCGCGTGTTCACCGATCGCCTGCGCACGATCTTCGATCGCCTGCGCGACGTGATCGGCGAGTACCAGCCGGACGAGATCGCGATCGAACGCGTGTTCGTCCACAAGAATGCGGACAGCGCCCTCAAGCTCGGCCAGGCGCGGGGCGCCGCGCTTTGTGCGGTGATGAACGGCGCGACGCGCGTCTATGAATACGCGCCGCGGGCGGTCAAGCACGCGATCACGGGCTTCGGTGCCGCGGAGAAGTCGCAGGTGTCCTGGATGGTGCGCCGGACGCTCTCTTTCGACGGCAAGCTCACGGTGGACGCCGCGGATGCGCTTGCGCTCGCTATCTGCCATGCGCAGAGCCGCACGTTCCTCAGGCGGGTGGCGCGGTGATCGGGTTCCTGCGCGGGCGCATCGCCGTCAAGCAGCCGCCGCTCCTCGTCATCGAGGTGAATGGAGTCGGGTATGAGCTCGAGGCCCCGATGTCGACTCACTACGGCCTCGCGAACGTCGGTAGCGAGGTCACGCTCTTCACGCACCTGGTCGTGCGCGAAGACGCGCACACGCTGTACGGCTTCGCGACGGAAGCGGAACGGCGGCTCTTTCGCAGCCTCCTCAAGGTGTCGGGCGTCGGGCCGCGCATCGCGATCGGCATTCTCTCCGGCATCTCCGCCGACGGCTTCCAGCGCTGCGTGGAAGCGCAGGACATCACCGCGCTCACGCGCATTCCGGGCGTCGGGCGCAAGACCGCGGAGCGGCTCCTGATCGAGATGCGGGATCGCGTGCGCGTGCTCGTCGAGAGCATCGCGGTGACGCCGGTCGGTAACGGTGGGGCGGTCGCGAGTCCAGAAGGCGAGGCGTACAGCGCGCTCATCGCGCTCGGCTACAAGCCGGCCGAGGCGACCAGGCTCATCAAGGGAGTGGACGCGGACAACGCCACCACCGAGGATATCATCCGACGCGCGCTGCAAAGCGCGGCGCGTGACTAGCAGGCGGGCAAGTGACCATGGCCGAGACGCAAAGAGTGATTACCCCCGAAGCGAGCGTCGCTGACGAGGCGGTCGATCGCGCCGTGCGACCGAAGCTCCTTGCCGACTACGTGGGACAAAGCGCCGTCAAGGCGAAAATGGAAATCTTCATCACGGCGGCACGCCAGCGGGCCGATGCGCTCGACCATGTGCTCATCTTCGGGCCGCCGGGGCTTGGCAAGACGACGCTCGCGCACATCGTGGCCAACGAGCTCGGCGTGAAGCTGCGCCAGACGTCGGGCCCCGTGCTCGAGCGTCCCGGCGACCTCGCGGCGCTCCTGACGAATCTCGAGCCACGCGACGTGCTCTTCATCGATGAAATCCATCGCATGAGCCCGGTCGTGGAAGAGATTCTTTACCCCGCCATGGAGGACTACGAGCTCGACCTGATGGTGGGCGAAGGTCCTGCCGCGCGCTCGATCAAGTTGCAGCTGCCGCCATTCACGCTCGTCGGGGCGACGACTCGCGCGGGCCTGCTCACCTCGCCACTGCGGGACCGCTTCGGCATCGTCGAGCGACTCGAATTCTATTCGACGGCGGAGCTCGAACGCATCGTACGCCGCTCCGCGGGAATCCTCGCTCTCGAAGTGGACGAGGACGGCGCGCATTCGATTGCCGAGCGCGCCCGCGGCACGCCGCGTATCGCGAACCGGCTGCTGCGACGGGTGCGCGACTTCGCCGAGGTGAAGGCGGACGGCAGGATCACGCGGTCAGTCGCCGCCGCCGCGCTCGATCTGCTGGAAGTCGATCCCCTCGGCTTCGACGTACTCGACCGCAAGCTCCTGCGCCTCATCGTGGAGAAATTCGGCGGCGGTCCCGTGGGAGTGGACAGCCTCGCGGCGGCGCTCGGCGAGGAGCGCGGCACCATCGAAGACGTCATCGAGCCCTTCCTCATCCAGCAGGGCTACCTGATGCGCACGGCGCGCGGGCGCATCGCGACCAAAAGCGCCTACTTGCACTTCGGCATCGAGCCGCCGGCGGCGGAACGCGCCGGCAGCCTCGAGCTCTTCGATCGCTGACGCGGAGCCCCGAACGTTGCCAGTTCGATTCACGTGGCCCGTACGAGTCTACTGGGAAGATACCGACGGCCAGGGCGTCGTCTACTACGCGAACTACCTCAAGTTCATGGAGCGCTGCCGGACCGAGTGGCTGCGCTCGATCGGCGTCGACCAGGTGCGCCTGCGCGCCGAAGCCGGGCTCATCTTCGTCATCGTCTCGCTCGAAGCGGACTACAGGCGCCCGGCCCGGCTCGACGACGAACTGACGGTGACCTGCGAAATCGAAGAGCACGGCCGCGCCACCTTTACTTTCCGCCAGGAAATATTCCGCGGCGGCGAGCGGGGAGAGCTCCTGGTGAGCGGCCGCACGCGGGCGGCCTGCCTCGAGGCGCAATCGATGAAGCCAAAAGCCTTTCCCTCCGTCCTCGTCAAGGAGCTCGAGCAGTGAATGGCGACCTCAATGTCTGGAAGCTCGTCGTCGACGCGAGCGTCATCGTGCAATTCGTGCTCGGCCTCCTGCTGTTCGCGTCGGTGTCGTCGTGGGCCGTGATCCTGCGCAAGCGCAACCTCGTGCGTCGGGCGCGCGAGGAGGCGGACGGCTTCGAGCGGCATTTCTGGTCGGGCGGTGACCTGGTCGCGCTCCACAAGGCCATCGAATCGAAGGCCGAGAGCGGCGGCGGCATGGAGAGCATCTTCGAATCCGGCTTCCGCGAGTTCGCGCGGTTGCGCCAGCAGAGCGGAATCTCCTCCTCGCAGGTCCTGGAAGGCGCGCAGCGCGCGATGCGCGTCGCGCAGTTCAAGGAAATCGACCGGCTCGAGCACAATCTCGCGATGCTCGCGACCGTCGGATCGATCAGCCCGTACGTCGGCCTTTTCGGCACGGTGTGGGGCATCATGGGAGCCTTCACCTCGCTCGGCAACGTGCAGCAGGTGACGCTCGCGATGGTCGCGCCCGGCATCGCGGAAGCGCTGATCGCGACGGCGGCCGGCTTGTTTGCGGCGATCCCCGCGGTCGTCGGCTACAACCGCTTTGCCGACCAGGTGAGCCGGCTGGAGCTGCGCTACAACACGTTCATGGAAGAGTTTTCCACCATCCTGCAGCGGCACGTGCAGCCGCACCTGCAAGGCCACCCGCTGCCGAAGAGCACGAGCTGACCGCCATGCCGCAAACCACGCGCAGCCGACGGCTGATGGGCGAGATCAACGTCGTCCCCTATATCGACGTGATGCTCGTGCTCCTTATTATCTTCATGATCACGGCGCCGCTTCTCACACAGGGCATCAAGGTCGATCTGCCGAAGGCGGACGCCGCACCGCTCGACGCCGAATTCCTGCGCGAGCATCAGCCGCTCGTGCTGACGGTCGATGCGGCGGGACATTTCTTCCTGAACATCGGCAGCGGCAAGGACAAGGCCATCGATGCCCGCACGGTGATTGCGCGCGCCGCGGCCGTCATGCGGCGCGACCCGGAGGCGCCGGTGCTCGTGCGTGCCGATGAGAACGTGCCATACGGCAGGGTCGTGAGCGGCATGGTGCTGCTGCAGAAGGCGGGGGCGCAGAAGGTCGGTTTCCTCACGGATCCGCCGGAATCGCTCGAGGCCGCGAGGCCATAGCGATGGCGTTGAAGCCCGGTTTCTGGCGCGAGCACGCCGTGGCACTCACGGTGTCGATCGTCCTGCACGTGGGGCTCGCGGCGGCGATCGTCTACGGCTGGTGGCAGTGGCACAACCGCCCGCAGCCGCCGCAGCCGCTGCCGATCCAGGCGACGGTCGTCGACGAGGCGGCGATCAAACGGGAGACTGCGAAGCTGGAAGCGGCCGCGCAGGCCGAGAAGAATCGTCAGGCCGAGGTGAAGCGCGAGGCGGACGAGGAAGCCGCGAAACTCGAAGAGCTCAAGCAGCAGCGCGAAGCGGCGGAACAGGCTGCGCGCGAGGATTCCGAGCGCAAGCAGGCCGAGGCCGAGGCGCAAGCGCAGGCGAAGGCCAAGGCGGACGCGGCAGCGGATGCGAAGCGCAAGCAGGACGTGACGAAACTCGCGGCGGACAAGAAGCGCAAGACGGAAGAAGCAAAGCAGCGCGCAGCGCGCGAAGCGGAGCTCAAGCATCAGCTCGAAGCGGAGGAACAGCGCCAGGCCGCGGTCAGCTCGGGCGCGCTGGCGGACTATCTCGCACAGATCCAGGCACGCATTCAACGTGTGTGGAATCGTCCGCCGAGCGCGGTGGCCGGACTCGATTGTACGGTTTACATCACGCAGGTTCCGGGCGGCACGATCTCATCGGCGCGCCTCGGCGAATGCAATGGCGACCAGGCTACCCGCGAGTCCATACTCGCGGCCGTATACCGGGCCTCGCCGTTGCCAGCGCCCTCGAATCCGGACCTGTTCGATCGGAATCTGAAGGTCCCGTTTCGACCGGAGCCGTAACTGGAGTCGATTCGCCGATGCTGAAACGCTGCAAGCCGTGGGTCACGCTCGCCATGCTCGCCGCCAGTGCCACGCAGATGGCGCGCGCGGAACTCACCATCGTCATCACGAAGGGGAGTGACCAGGCGATTCCGATCGCGATCGTGCCCTTCGGCTGGAATGGCGTCGGCCCGGTTCCCTTCGACGTCGCACAGATCGTCGCCGCGGATCTTGCCCGCAGCGGCCGCTTCAAACCCATGGATCGCCAGGACATGGTGTCCCTGCCGGCACGGGGCGATCAGATCCAGTTCGAGGACTGGCGGCTCCTCAAGAGCGACTTCATCGTCATCGGGCGCCTGGTGCCCGGCGCGACCGATCAGTTTGCGGTGGAGTACGAGATCTACAACGTCCTTACCGGTCAGCGCCTCGCGGGGGACCGGATCGCGGCTGCGACTTCGACCTTGCGCTCGGCAGGCCATCGCGTGGCCGATGCAGTCTTCGAGAGACTGACGGGCGTGCGCGGCGCGTTCGCGACCCGCATCGCCTACGTTTCGGTAGACGGCCGCCCGCCAAAGCAGAGTTACCAGCTGGTCATTGCGGATGCCGACGGTGCGAACGTGCACGTGATTGCGTCCGGGCCGGAACCGATCATGTCGCCGTCCTGGTCACCGGACGGCTCGCGCCTCGCCTATGTATCGTTTGAAAGCCGGCAATCTGCGATCTACGTGCAGGAGCTGCGCACGGGCGTGCGCACGCGGGCGTCCGGCTGGTCCGGCGTCAACGGGGCGCCGGCGTGGTCGCCCGACGGCAAGCGCCTGGCGCTCGCGCTCTCGCGACGCGACGGGAATCTCGACATCTACATCCTTGCTCTCGCGGATCAGAGTCTCGTGCGGGTCACCGAGGACCCGGCGATCGACACTGAACCCGCCTGGGCGCTCGACGGTCAGAGCCTCTACTTCACGTCGGACCGCGCCGGTGGTCCGCAGATCTACAAGGCGGATGCCTCGGCGGGCTCGAAGGTGAAGCGGTTGACATTCGACAGCAGCTACAACGCCAGGCCGCGGGTCGCACCCGATGAACACGAGATCGCGTTCGTGACGCTCGATGGCGGCGGCTACCGGATCGGAGCGCTCGACCTGAAGTCGGGGAGCTCCCGGGTGCTGACGAACGGAACGCTCGACGAATCGCCGAGCTACGCACCGAACGGCGTGATGCTCATCTATGCGAGCCAGGAGCGGGGGCGCGGCGTGCTCGCGATCGTCTCGACGGACGGCAAGGTGAAGGAGAGCCTCGCCGCGGACCAGGGCGAAGTTCGCGAGCCGGTGTGGGGGCCGTTCGCGAATTGAGTCTTGACCCCGCCAGGGCTCGAGTGCTAACTAGCGGCGCGCCGGCGCGCCGCGGACATTGGAGGAAACATGCGTAAAGTCCTACAGCCTTTCGGTACGGCCCTGTTGCTCTCGCTCGCCCTGCTCATTGCGGGCTGTCCTTCGAAGACGACGACGCAGCCGGAAGCACCACCCGCGCCGACCGAGGCGCCGCCCGCGCAGACCACGGACACGACCGCCGCCGAAGCCGCGGAGGCGGCGCGACGAGCGGCCGAGCAGCGGCTGCTCGCGCAAACCGTCATCTATTTCGATTTCGACCGCAGCGATATCCGGCCGGAATATGCCGAGGTCATCGCCGCGCACGCCCGCAAGCTCGCGGCCGCGCCCAATCTCAAGGTGCGTCTCGAAGGCCACACGGACGAGCGCGGCTCGCGCGAGTACAACATCGGCCTGGGTGAGCGGCGTGCGCAATCGGTGCGCCGCGCGATGCTCCTGCAGAGCGCGGGCGACGGGCAGCTCAATACCGTTTCCTACGGCGAAGAGCGTCCGGCGGTCGACGGGCACGACGAAGGCGCGTGGGCGAAGAACCGGCGCGTCGAAATCGTCTATCAGTAGCCGCGGGCCCGCTCCATCATGAAGGGGAGAGTTTCGGGGATGCTCGCGCTTGCCGCGAGTCTTGCCGCAGGGGGTGTCCTCGGCGGCTGCGCCAGCACACCGCCGGAGCAGGACCCCGTGTTCCTGCGGCTCAACGACATTGATTCGCGGCTCACCAAGGTCGAGCGCATCCTGGGCAACCAGAGCCTCGTCGAACTGGCACAGCAGCTCGAGGCCCTGCAGGCCGACGTGCGCGGCATTCGCGGCGAGCTCGATCAGCTGCAGCACTCGAACGAAGGTTCCCGCCTGCAGCAGCGCGACCTGTACGCGGACATCGACAAGCGTGTGCAGGCGCTCGAAGGAACGGCCAGCGTAGCGGGCGCGGGCGTTGCCGCGGCGACGACGACCGGGGCGGCGGGAACGGAGCAGGTCTATTACAAGACCGCGTTTGATCTGTTGAAGAGCGGACAGTACGACAAGGCGATCAGTGCCTTCAAGCAGTTCCTCGCCGCCTTTCCGGACAGCGCGCTCGCGGACAATGCCCAGTACTGGCTGGGCGAAGCGTACTACGTGACCAAGGACTTCGATTCGGCGCTCAAGTCGTTCCGCACCGTGGTGGATCGCTGGCCATCCTCGCGCAAGCTCGCCGATGCGCTGCTGAAGATCGGGTTCTGCAACTACGAGCTCAAGCGCTGGGCGCCCGCGCGCGAAGCCTTGCAGAAGGTCACGCGCAATCACGCGGATGCGCCGGCGGCCAAGCTCGCGGCCGAGCGCCTTGACCGCATGGACAAGGAAGGGCATTGACCTCCGTTGGACGCCGACCGCCTGCGAATCAACGAGATCTTCTTTTCGCTCCAGGGCGAAGCCGATAGCGTCGGCTGGCCGACCGTCTTCATCCGCCTGACCGGCTGCCCGCTGCGCTGCCAGTACTGCGACACGGCGTACGCCTTTCATGAGGGCGACTGGCGATCGATCGACGACATCCTGGCGACGGTCGCGACGCACGCCACGCGCTTCGTCTGCGTGACGGGCGGTGAACCGCTCGCACAGAAGAATTGCCTGCATCTCCTCAAGCGCCTGTGCGAAGCGGGCTACCGCGTGTCGCTCGAGACGAGCGGCGCGATCGATATCGAGCCTGTCGATCCGCGCGTGGTACGGGTCCTCGACGTCAAGACGCCGGGATCGGGCGAAGAGCGGCGCAACCGGCTCGAGAACCTGCCGGGCCTGCGTGCGACCGACATAGTCAAGTTCGTGATCTGCAATCGCGTCGACTACGAGTGGAGCCGGGCGTTCATCGCGGAGCAGGGTCTCGCGGATCGCTGCCAGATATTCTTCTCGCCGAGTCACGCGGAGCTGCCGGCCCGCGAGCTTGCCGACTGGATTCTCGCGGATCATGCGCCGGTGCGATTGCAGGTTCAGCTCCACAAGTACCTGTGGGGCGATGTGCGGGGAAAATAGATGAAGGCCAAGGCAAAACAGGAGCCCCATGCCGTCGTGCTGGTATCGGGCGGGCTCGACTCGACGACTGCGCTCGCCGTAGCGCGGCGCGATGGCTTCGTCTGTCACGCCCTCAGTGTCGATTATGGCCAGCGCCATCGAGTCGAACTCGAGGCGGCGCGGCGCGTCGCGAGGCAGCTCGGCGCGGTCGAGCATCGCGCCATGCGAGTCGATCTCGCGAGCATCGGCGGATCCGCGCTCACGGATCCCGAGATCGCGGTTCCGGTCGCGGCGGGCGGCGGCATACCGGTCACCTACGTGCCCGCGCGCAACACGCTCTTTCTGGCACTCGCCCTCGGCTGGGCGGAAGTGCTGGGCGCCCGCGACATCTTCATCGGCGTGAACGCCATCGACTATTCCGGGTATCCGGACTGCCGCCCCGAGTTCCTGGAGGCGTTCGAGCAACTCGGCCATCTCGCGACCAAAGCGGGTATCGAGGGCCGCGGCGTGCGGATCCGTGCGCCGCTCGTGCAGTTGAGCAAGGCCGACATCGTGCGGCTCGGCGCGTCGCTCGGCATCGACTACGCCATGACGGTCTCTTGCTATCAGGCGGACGGGGAAGGGCGTGCCTGCGGCCGTTGTGATTCCTGTCGCTTGCGGCGCGCAGGCTTCGATGAGGCCGGAATTCCCGATCCCACGCGTTATCGGTGAAATAGGGTCGCGGCTTCCGGTATGATCCGCGCCCTTCCCGCGGGGCGGTAGCTCAGTCGGTAGAGCATCGGACTTTTAATCCGTTGGTCCCGGGTTCGATTCCCGGCCGCCCCAACTCCAACCGCTAGTTCGCGACGTTGCCCGCGCGCGCGAAATCCTGTCGCAGCCACTTCGCGGCCGCGAAGTAATGCCATGCCGCCCAGATACCGGTAAACGCAGTACCAAAGAGCACCCACCGCAGCGATTCGGCGGGACTCGCGATACGTGCCCCGACGACATCCGAGGCGATGCCGATGAGCTGGGGCGCGATGAAAAGGTTCGCGAAGTTCGCAACGAACAGCAGCACGGCGATGATCAGTCCGCGCATGGGCGCCGGCACGAGATTCTGCAACATGCCGAAGGTCGGGCCGAGATAGAGGTAGTTGAGCGGAATGAAGATCCAGAGGAGCGTGCGCGTGAGGTCGAGCGAATCGGTGAGGAACATCCAGATGCCGGGAACGGTCGCCACGAGCGTCGTGACACCGACGAGCCACGTGTCGCGCCGCGCGTCCCTGCGTCCGTTCATCCAGACAAGCCAGGCCGTGACAAGCGTGATGCCCGCGCCACCGTAGCCGTTGATCGGCCCAAGGATCGCGCCCGCAGCGCCGGTCGTCAGCTGGTAGGAGCGCACGAGGAACGACGGCAGCCACCACATGATGCCCCATCCCCAGAAAGTCGCGACGGTCGCCCCGATCAGGATGTGAATCGCCGACCGCTGGCCGGCAATGAATCGCAGTGTCTCGCGCAGCGTCGGCCTCTCGAGCACGTGCACCGGATCGATGACGCCGCGCGCCGGCTCACGCAGGGTGACACGCACCAGCAAGGCAACCGGCAGGCCGATGAGGCCGAAGAGCAGCAGCGCGTGACGCCAGCCATACTCGTCGTTGAGCCAGCCGCCGACCATCGATCCCACGGCAACGCCCATGGCCGCGCCGACGGCGTAGATCGACGACGCGAATGAGCGCAGCTCCACGGGGAAGCGATCGGCGATGAGCGACTGCGAAGGAGCGGTGCCGCCGGCTTCACCGATGCCGACGCCGATGCGCGCGAGCAGCAGCTGCACGTACGTATGCGTCAGTCCGCAGACCGCCGTCATGCCGGTCCAGAGCGCCAGCGCCCACGCGATCATGTTGCGGCGATTGACGCGATCGGCCAGGTAGCCGAGCGGAATGCCCGCGCCGATGTAAAAGACGGCGAGCCCGGTGCCGGTCAGGAACGCGACGGCGCTGTCGGAAAGCTCGAGGTCACGCTTGATCGGTTCGATGAAAGTCGAGATGACGAATCGGTCGGCGATGTTGATCGCGTAGACCAACGTGAGAACGAACAGTGTGTACCAGCTGATCCAGGAGCGGCCGGGCTGTGCGATGGGATTTGCTGGCATGTCCGGCAAGCATAGTGGCTTCGCGCAATCGCTGCCATGGCCGGTTCGCATCGGCGCAGGCAGGCCGGCTGGGAAACGTGGCCATCGCGGACCATCCTGTATCATTGCGCCCCATGTCGTCGCGCTACTCCCTCTGGTCGCTTGCGAGGCAGGCGCTGCGCCGTCATCGCGACTGGGCGCCCGCGTGGCGCACTCCCGTGCCGAAGCCGGCCTACGACATCATCATCATCGGCGGCGGCGGACATGGGCTCGCGACGGCGTACTTTCTCGCGAAGAAGCATGGCATCCGCAACGTTGCCGTGCTCGAGCGCGGCTGGATCGGCGGCGGCAATTCCGGCCGCAATACCCAGGTCGTGCGCTCGAATTATTTCTACAAGGCGAGCGTCGACTTTTTCGAACATTCACTGAAGCTCTACGAAAGCCTGTCGCGCGAGCTCAATTTCAACATCATGCTGTCCCAGCGCGGCATCGTGACGCTGGCGCACAGCCGGCACGATCTGGAAACGAACCGGCGCTGGGCCAACGCGATCCTCCTGAACGGAGTCGATTCCGAGATCCTCACGGCAGAGGGCGTCAAGCGTATCGAGCCGTTGATCAACCTCAACGCGCGCTTTCCGGTCTACGGCGGGTTCGTGCAGCATCGCGGCGGCCTTGCGCGCCACGACGCCGTGAACTGGGGATTCGCGCGCGCCGCTGACGCGCTCGGCGTCGACATCCTGCAGAATTGTCCGGTTTCCGGATTCGAAACGCGGGCCGGACGCATCGCAGGCGTTGCAACTCCGCACGGGGTCCTGCGCGCCGGGCGCTTCGTCATCAACGTCGCCGGCCACTCGAGCGTGCTCGCGGAACACGCGGGTTTGCGGCTGCCACTCATCAGCATGGCGCTGCAGGCAATGGTCACGGAACCGGTCAAGCCGATGTTGAGGAGCATCGTGCTGTCGCCCACGGCGCACGTCTATGCGAGCCAGTCGGACCGCGGCGAGATCGTGATCGGAGGCGCCGCGGACGTGTACTCCTCCTATGCGCAGCGCGGAAGTCTTGCGGTCATCGAGGATTTCGTCGCGGCCGCCGTCGAACTCTTTCCGGCGTTCGCGCGCCTCAAGCTCATGCGGCACTGGGCCGGCATCGTCGACATCTCGCCGGATACGAGCCCGATCATGGGCAAGACGCCGGTCGATAATCTTTACCTCAACTGCGGCTGGGGCACCGGCGGCTTCAAGGCGATTCCCGCCGGCGGCGATACCATGGCATTCACCGTAGCCAACGACCGGCCGCACCCGCTCATTGCTCCGTTCGCGCTTGACCGCTTCGAGCGGGGCGCGCTCATCGACGAGGGCGCCGCCGCGGGCGTCGCGCACTAGGCCGCAAGACATGCTGCGTATTCCCTGTCCGTGGTGCGGCCTGCGCGATGAGAAGGAATTCGCCTACGGCGGCGAGGCGCATGTCGAGCGGCCTCAGGGAGGCGCAAGCGATGCCGCGTGGGCGGACTACCTGTACTTCCGCCGCAATGTGAAGGGCATCGCCTATGAGCGTTGGCAGCACGCGCGCGGCTGCCGTCAATGGTTCAACGTCGCGCGCGACAATGTGACTCACGAAATTCGCGCGACCTACCGCAACGATCAAGCCAAGCCGCAGCTGGACGACCCGGAGCGGCGCCTGTGAGCCGCGTGCAGAGTCATCGTCTGCCCGCGGGCGGCCGCATTGACCGTTCGCGGGCGGTCGAATTCCGCTTCGATGCACGTCGCTACCAGGGATTCGCGGGTGACACCCTGGCCTCGGCGCTCCTTGCCAACGGCGTGCGAGTCGTCGGCCGCAGTTTCAAGTTTCATCGCCCGCGCGGCGTGCTGAGTGCGGGAGTCGAAGAGCCGAATGCCCTGGTGACGATTGGCGAGGGTGGCCGCATGGAGCCGAATGCGCGCGCGACATTGCTGCCGCTGACAGACGGACTTGCAGCGCGCTCGCAGAATGCATGGCCGCGACTCGGATTCGATGTGCGGCGTGCCGCGGACTACGTGCATCGACTCCTGCCGCCGGGCTTCTATCACAAGACCTTCAAGTGGCCGGGCTGGCACTGGTACGAATCGGCCATTCGCCAGTCTGCGGGACTCGGCCCCGCGCCGGTAGCGGCGGATCCCGATCAATACGATTCCCAGAACGGTGCCTGCGACGTACTGGTGGTCGGGGGCGGTGCCGCAGGTCTCGCGGCGGCTATCGAAGAGGCGCAAACCGGCGCAAGCGTCTGGCTTCTCGAGCAGGATCGGGACTTCGGCGGCGCGGTGCTGAGCGAGCCGCTGGCGGCGGCGACCGAGCGCAATACCTGGATCATCGCGGCCGCCTCGCGCCTCGAAGCGATGGCGAACGTGCGCCTGCTTCTCAAGACGACCTGCCTCGGTGTCTACGATCACGGCGTCGTCATGGCGGTGGAGCGCTTGAGTCACGCGGTCGAGGGCTCCGTGCCGATCCTTCGCGAACGTTATTGGCGTATCCGCGCCGGGCGCATCGTTCTCGCGACCGGTGCCATTGAACAACCGGCACTCTTCCGCAACAACGACCTGCCGGGCGTGATGCTGGCCGGTTCGGTGCGGCAGTATCTGAATCGGTACGCAGTCGCGTGCGGGCGGCGCGTCGCGATCGTGACGGCGGACGATGAGGCCTACCGCACGGCGCTCGATCTCGCCGACGCGGGTATCCGCATCGCGGCGATCGTGGATACGCGAGCCGGTGCGGACGGCGAGCTGCCGCGCCGTGCGCGCGAACGCGGGCTGGCGATTTATCAGGCGGCGGACGCCGTGGGAGCCGAGGGGCGTTCGCGCGTGCGAGCGCTACGGATCGTGCCCGCGCAGAGTTCGCGGCTCACGATTGACTGCGACCTCGTCGCCATGTCATCGGGCTGGCAGCCCGCCCTGCACCTTTACTGCCATGCGGGCGGCAAGCTCGCATACGACGAGGAGCGCAAGTGCCTGCTGCCGAAGTCCGGACCCGTATGGATCCAGGTGATCGGGGCGGCCGCCGGTGCGACCTTGTCAATCCCGGAATTCGCTGACGTGGTGCGTGGGCGCACCGGCGCACGCCGTCAACCGGATGCGCAGACCGCGGATCGGTCGTGGGTGGACTTCCAGCACGATGTCACCGCGGCGGATATCGGCATCGCCGTGCGCGAAAATTATGTGTCGGTCGAGCATCTGAAGCGCTACACCACGACCGGCATGTCGGTCGATCAGGGCAAGACCAGCAACGTCAACGCGCTGACGCTCCTCGCGCGGCTCACCCAGCGCAGCATCGCGGATACGGGCACGACGACCTTCCGGCCGCCGTTTACGCCCGTGACGCTCGGCGCGATTGCGGGAGGGCGGTCCGGGCGCTTCTATCGTCCGACGCGGGAGCTCCCGACACACGAGCTGCAGATTGAACTCGCGGCGGTGTTCGAGGAATTTGGCGGATGGCAGCGGCCGGTGGCGTATCCGCGTCCGGGCGAGACGACGGAGTCGGCGATCGAGCGCGAAGTTCGCACCGTCCGTTCGACGGTCGGCCTATTCGAGGCTTCGCCGCTCGGCAAGATCCTGGTGCGCGGCGCTGATGCCGCGGAGTTCATCGACCGGGTCTACGCGACCACGATGTCGACGCTTGCCTTGGGCCAGGCTCGCTATGGGCTGATGCTGAACGAGAAGGGCGTGATCATCGACGACGGTGTGTGCACGCGGATCGGCGACGACGGGTTCTGGGTCAGCACGACGAGCGGCGGCGCGACCGGCATCGCGAACTGGTTCGACGAATGGCTGCAATGCGAATGGCCGGCCCTGCGTGTCGTCGCGACGCCGGTCACCACCGAATGGGCGACTGTCACGCTGGCGGGACCCAAGGCGCGGGACGTTCTGGCCAACCTGCCAGGTGACTTCAATTTCCTGGCACCCGGCTTCGGACACCTGCGGGCGCGGGCGGGAAGCCTCGACGGGATCGATTGCCGCATTTTTCGCGTGAGCTTCAGCGGCGAGCTGTCCTACGAGATCAACGTGCCGGCCGGGTCGGCGACAGCGCTGTGGCGCAAGCTCCTCGCCGCCGGCGCTCCACACGGCATCGCGCCGTTTGGTATCGAAGCGTTGATGACGATGCGCATCGAAAAGGGCTATCTGCATGTCGGCAGCGACACCGACGGCACGACGGTCCCCGACGACGTCGGCTTCGGGGCCGCCGTCGCGAAGAAGCGCGGGGACTTCATCGGCCGTCGCTCGCTTTCGATGCCGGAGAATGTCCGGCAGGATCGCTTGCAGCTGGTCGGGTTGCGCGCGCTCGATGCCGCGCGACCGCTCGTCGCAGGGGCGCATCTCGCGGAGCAGGGCAGCATCGGCTACGTCACGTCGGCGTGCCGCAGCCCGACGCTCGGCACGTCGATCGGTCTCGGCCTCCTGAAGCGCGGCCGCGCGCGCATGGGCGAGCGGCTTCGTGTTTTTGACAACGGTGTCGAGAGTGCCGCCGAGGTGCTGTCACCCATGCACTACGATCCGCAGGGAACGCGACTCCATGGCTGACTCGACCGCCGCGAAAGACGCTTTTCTGGCGGTGCGCATGAACCTGCCGAAGCTTCGCGTGCAGCGCCTGCCCGGGACGCCGGGTGCGTTGCCTGCCGTATTGCCGGTAACACCCAATTCCGTCACCGGCCATGGGCCGTGGGTGCTCTGGCTCGGCCCCTCGGATTGGCTGATCTATGCGCTCGATGGCGAGTCGAGCGATCTCGCACGGCTCGTCGATGCCGGGGTGCGCGGCGGTGACGTGGTCGTCACGGACGTCGGCAACAGTCTCGTCATGCTCGAACTCGCGGGACCGTCCGCCGTCAAGCTCCTCGAGAGCGGCTGCGGCCTTGATCTGAGTGGCGGAGCGGTAGCGGCCGGCGCTTGCGCGCAAAGCCTCTTCCAGGAAATCCCGATCCTGCTGCACCGTCCGGCGCCGGGCGATGCCTGGAGGGTGTTCGTCGACCGATCGCTGAGCCGTCACCTCGGCGATTCGTTATGCTCGCGTCATGAAATTCGGCATCTTCGATCACGTTGATGCGAGCGGCCTCGCGCCATCCGAGCACTACGCGGCGCGCCTGCGTCTGCTCGAAGCGATCGACGCGCTCGCGTTTCACTCCTATCACGTGGCCGAGCATCACGGCACGCCCCTGGGGCTCGCGCCATCGCCGAACGTGTACCTCTCCGCGGTCTCGCAGCGCACGCGGCGGCTCCTCTTCGGCCCGATGGTGTATGTCGCCGCGCTCTATCATCCGCTGCGGCTCGCGGAAGAGATCTGCATGCTCGACCACCTGAGCAACGGCCGGCTGCAGGTCGGCCTCGGCCGCGGCGCGGTCTGGATCGAGCACGAGCTCTACGGCGTCGAGCGCGCGCGGGTGCCGCAGCGCTACGCCGAAGCGCTCGATGTGCTGCTGCAGGCGCTGACCTCGGACCGCGTGGATTTCGCCGGCGAACACTTTCGCTTCAGGAACGTCGGGATCGTCATGCGGCCGCTGCAGCGGCCGCATCCACCGCTCTGGTACGGCATTGCGAATCCCGATTCGACGGTCTGGGCGGCGGCGCACGACGTCAATGTCGTCTCGCTCATGCCGCTCGCGGGCGCCGCCAAGTGCCTCAGCCGCTATCGCGAGGAGTGGGCGAAGCTCGGCAAGGCCGAGAGCGCCCTGCCCGCGGTCGGGCTGATGCGCCATGTCGTCGTCGCGGAAACGGACAGCGACGCGGAGCGAATCGCGCGCTCCGCCTTTCGCCACTGGCGCGCCTCGTTCACGAATCTCTGGGAGCGCAGCGGCGTACCTTTCCCGCTGGAACATATCCTCACGCGCGAGTGGGACGGCTACGTCAGGAATGGGCTTGCCGTCGCCGGATCGCCCGCGACGGTCCGGGAGTTCCTCGCCGCGCAGATCAAGGAAGCCGGGGCGAACCTCGTGCTCGGCCAGATGATCTTTGGCAATATGCGCGAAGAGGAGGCACTCCATTCCCTGCGTCTCTTCTCGCGCGACGTCATTCCGTCGTTCAAGGCAGCCTGAGGAGAGCCATCTTGTCGCAGCGCCGGCGAATCGTCAGCTTGCTCGCGGCCGCGATCATTGGTCTCGGCGCCTTCGTTTCGATTTCCTGCGCGGACGGCGGCTCGCGCTACTTCGATCCCCAGCTCGTCGTGCTCGAGCGGGTTCTGCCGCCGCCGCCCGCGGCGGGCTCACCGGCCGAGCGGGCCGAACTCGACGCGATGCTGAAGATCCAGGCCGAACGCACCCCGGCTCAGGCAGAGCGGGCGAAGCTGGACGCGAAAATCAGCATCTTCCAATTCGCCGACGCGGTCGGCACGGCGGCGGCTTTTTCCGCTGACAAGCTCCCGGCGGTTGCGGCGCTGTTCGACAACGTCCTGGAGGCGGAAACGGCCGTGGTCCGGCCCGCGAAGCGCAGCTTCGGCCGTCCGCGCCCCTATGCGACCGATACACGCCTGGTGCCGGTCATCGATCGCCTCGATTCGAAGTCCTATCCGAGCGGGCACTCGACCTGGGCTTTCGCCGCGGGCCTGGTGCTCGCGGACATGCTGCCGGAGCGACGCAAGGAGATTCTTGCGCGCGCAGCGGAGTTTGCGGGCAACCGCGTCGTTGCCGGAGTGCATTATCCGAGCGATGTGGATGCCGGCCGCATCTCGGGATCGGTGCTCGCCGCGTTCCTGTTCGCCTCGCCGAAATTTCGTGACGAGGAGAAGCTCGCGGCGGCTGAGCTGCGTGCCGCGCTCAAGCTGCCGCCGCTGCGCTAACTCGCGCCGAGTTTCGGGATGACGTGCGTGCCCGACGCAATCGCGACGTTCTTCGTTTCCATGTAGAAGTCAAACGAGTAGTCGCCGCCGTCCCGGCCGATGCCGCTCGCCTTCGTGCCGCCGAAGGGCGTCGGCAGATGCCTGAGGTTCTCGGAATTGATCCAGATCATGCCGACGTCGCATTGCCCGGCGACGCGCAGCGCCCGCTCGAGATCGCGCGTCCAGAGGTATCCCGCGAGGCCATAGCGCACGCCGTTCGCAAGGGCAACGGCCTCGGCTTCGTCGCGGAACGTCAGTGCCGTGAGCACCGGCCCGAAGATTTCGTCCTGCGCGATGCGCATGTCCGCTCGCGCGCCCGTGAAGAGCGTCGGCGCCACGTAGTGACCGCCGCCGGGGCCGGCCGCCGCCTGGCCGCCGACCGCGATGGTGGCTCCTTCCCGCTTCGCGATCTCGAAGTACGACAGGATCTTTTCGCGATGGCGCGGGTGAATGAGCGGCCCGACCTCGGTCGCCGGGTCGAGCGGATGGCCGACCTTGAGGCGGCGCACGCGCTCGGCGAGTCGCGCGAGAAACGCCTTCGCGACCGACTCTTCGACGAGGAGCCGGCTCGATGAGGTGCAGCGCTCGCCATTCAGGCTGTAGATCATGAAGACGACGGCGTCGAGGGCGCGGTCGAGGTCGGCATCCTTGAAGACGATGACCGCGTTCTTGCCGCCGAGCTCGAAGTGCACGCGCTTCAGCGTCGCTGCGCCCTGGCCCATGATCGCGGCGCCCGTGGCGCTCTCGCCGACGAAGGCGATCGCCTTGATGTCGGGGTGCATGGTGAGCGCCTTGCCCGCTTCCTCACCGAGCCCGTGGACGACGTTGAGCACGCCGGGCGGCACGCCCGCGTCGAGCGCGATCTCGGCGAGGACCTGCGCCGTGATCGGGCTCCATTCCGCGGGTTTGTGGACCACCGTGCAGCCGGCCGCAAGCGCGGGAGCGATCTTCCACGTCGACAGCATGAAGGGCGTATTCCACGGAGTGATGACCCCGACCGGTCCGATGGGCGAGCGCGTCGTGAAATTCGCCTGGCCTTCGGCCGGCAGCCATTGGCCGTCGCGTGCCGCGCCCGCGCGGTCCGCGAAAAAGCGGAAGTTCTCGGCTCCGCGCAGCGCCGCCTTCGACATGAAGCGGTGCGCCTGACCGGTGTCCCAGCATTCAAGCAGCGCAATTTCCTCGGCCCGAGCTTCGATCCGGTCGGCGACCGCATGGAGCAGGGCGCGGCGCTTCACGGCGCTCAGTGCTTTCCACGCTGGAAAGGCAGCCTGTGCGGCCGTCGCGGCCCTGTCGACGTCGTCGGCCGTTCCGCGCGGGACCCGCGCAATCGGCTGGCCGTCGACCGGCGAATCCGTCGTGAACGTCGCGCCGCCCGAGGCTGCCGTCAACTTGCCGTCGATGACATGCGCCAGTCCGTCGCGGCGAAATCGAGCCAGCTCGAGATCGAGGGCAGCCAGGTGCCGCGCGAGCGCTCCGCCCGCGGGGGCCGGCGACTGCGTGGCCACTGTCATGGTTTTGCGTCCTTGAGCGGCCGGTAGCGGGCCGCAAGCTCCTGGGTCGCGGTGCAGAGGAGCGACGCGTCGAGGCCGACACCGACAAAGCTGCAGCCCAGATCGAGATAGCGGCGCACGAGTGATTCGTCGGTCGCGAGAATACCGGCGGGCTTGCCGGCTTTGCAGATGCGGCGGATGCCGTCTTCGACGGCGCGCTGCACCTCGGGGAGCTTGGAATTGCCGAGGTGCCCCATGCTCGCCGCCAGATCCGACGGGCCGATGAAGAGGGCATCGACCCCGTCGATGGCCGCGATCTCCTCGATGGCAGTGAGGCCCGCTTGCGTCTCGATCTGCACAATGAGACAGGCCTCGGCGTCCGCCTTCGACAGATAGCCGGGAATCCGATTCCAGCGCGAGGCGCGTACCACGGAACTCGCGACGCCACGGATTCCGCGCGGCGGATAGCGCATCGCACGCGCGAGTTCGCGCGCCTGGCCGGCGCCTTCGACCATGGGCACGAGGATCGTCTGCACGCCAATGTCCATCATCTGCTTGATCGTGACGGCACTGCCCTCGGCGATGCGCACGATCGGATGGACGGGATAGGCCGCGAGCGCCTGCACTTGCGCGAGCACCGTCTGCACCGTATTGGGCGCGTGCTCGGCGTCGATCACGAGCCAGTCGAAGCCGGCGCCGGCCGAAATCTCGGCGGCATAGCCGCTAGCCATGTTGAGCCACAGGCCGAATTGGCGCTGGCCGGCGCCGAGCGCGAGCTTGAATTGATTGCGGGGCAGGTCCACGGTGTTTCCTCGACGTGACGCTAGGTGAATTCGCACGCGACCGAGCCGTGCGGGCCATAGTCCGCGCGAAAGACGTCGCCCGCGCGGACCGGAATCGGACGGATGAAGGAGCCGGCAAGCACGACGAGCCCGGCTTCGAGGCCGACCTCGTGCGCCGCGAGCTTGTTGGCGAGCCAGGCGATGCCGTTGGCCGGATGGTTGAGCACGGCCGCGGCGACGCCCGATTCCTCGATGACGCCGTTGCGGTAGCACAGGGCGGCGATCCAGCGCAGGTCGGCGTCCGGCCGGATGCGCTCGCGTCCGAGCACGATGCCGGCATTGGCGGCATTGTCCGAGATCGTGTCCTGCACCCGGCGCGGCGCCTTCGTAACCGCGTCGAACGATTCGATACGCGCGTCGATGATCTCCATGGCAGGCACGATGTAGTCCGTTGCGGCGAGTGCCTGCCCGAGCGTGCAGCCGGGCCCCCGCAGGGCGTGCTTCAAGACGAACGCGAGCTCGATTTCGAGCCGCGGCACGATGAATCGCGCGGCCGCGATACGCGCACCGTCCTCGAAGAACATGTCATCGAGGAGGTCGCCGTAATCCGGCTCGTCGATCTGCGACGATTGCTGCATGGCGCGCGAAGTCAGCCCGATCTTGCGGCCCCGCAGTTGCCGGCCACCGGCTATCTTGAGCGTGACCCATTCCCGCTGGATTGCGTAGGCATCATCGATGGTCATGCCCGGGTGCTCGAGCGTGAACTGGCGGATCTGCCGCCGGCTACGCTCTGCCTCGTCGAGCCTGAGTGCGAGCGCGCGCACGGCTTCACCTGCAAGCGTTCGGCCGTTCGTGCTCACTTGCGAAATCTCGCGTGCACGTTGTTGTGCTTGTAGGTGCCGCCCTCGTCGAACTCGTACAGTTCCAGGGAGAGCGCGAGGTAGCGCCTGGCGTAAAGCTCGGCAAAGTGCGCCTTCATCATCCCGAAAAGCTCGTCGCAGACCTTTTTCTTGACGGCAGGGGAGCGGCCCGCGCCGATCTTGAAGGTGGCGTGCACGAAGGCGTAGTCCGCCGCGCCGTCCGCCATGCGGTAGTCGGTGAGCTCCACCGCCCGCGAACGAATGCCGCCGACCGGGAACACCCCGTGGCGGTCGATCTCCTGGGCGATGATGATGTCGTTCGCCTTCGTGAGGAGCTCCGCGAGCCGTGCCTCGGGCTTGAGATTGGCCGTGTATTCGATGATGAGGTGCGCCATGGCGAAGCGCTTGCTCAGCTGACCGGGAAGATCGCGTTGATCTGGCCGGTGCCCGAGCTCGGGAAGTAATCCGTGACGATCTCTACCGGTCGGTCGTAAAGGCTCCAGCCGAGCAGACCCAGCAGCATCGCCGTGTCGTGCATGCCGCCTTCGCCCTCGCAGCGTTGCGCGTACGCCGGCAGCATGTCGATGAAGGTCTTGAAGTCGCCGCGCTTCCACAGCTCGACGACTTTCAGGTCGACCTGCCGGAAGAATTCGTCACTGATCTGGTGGATCGATTCCTCGGGGCTGCCGTCGTCGTTGAAGCGGTGGGAGAGCGAGCCGCTCGCGAGCACGGCGACCGTGCCATCGTACTTGTCCTCGATCGCCTTGAGCACGGCGGCGCCGAAGCGGGCGCTCGTCTCGAGCTCGTGCCAGGCGCACCAGGCGGCGATCGAAATGACCCTGAAATGATTCTTCGGGTCCATGTGCATGTAGCGCATGGGCACCAGCGTTCCGTATTCGAGGTGCAGGGTTGTCGCGTCGTGGGCGCGCGTGAAGACGCCGTCCGCCGTTGCGGTGTCGGCGATCAAGCGCCCAAGCGCCGAGTTGCCTTCGAACGCGTACGGCATGTTCTTGATGAAATGCGGCAGTTCGTTGCTCGTGTAGACGCCTTCGAACTGTGGCGCGCAATTGACGTGGTAGCCGGCATTCACGAGCCAGTGGACGTCGAATACGACGATGGTGTCGACGCCGAGCTCGCGGCAGCGCCGCCCGATCTCGAAGTGACCGTCGATCGCGGCTTGCCGGCAGCCGTGGTGCTTGCCCGGAAGCTCCGACAGATAGAGCGAGGGCACGTGCGTGACCTTGGCGGCGAGTGCGAGCTTTCCCACGTGCGGTCTCCTTCGGTCCCCTTCAGCGCGCAGGCGCGAGCCCGAACGCGGCGTCATCGACGAGCGTGTTCACCAGCCGGCCGATGCCGTCGATCTCCGTAACCACTTCATCGCCTGCGTTGACATTGACGACGCCCTGCGGCGTGCCGGTCAGGATCACATCGCCCGGCGCCAGCGTCATGAAGGAACTCAGATACTCAATGAGTTCCGCCACGCCGAAGATCATGTCACGGGTGTTGCCCCGCTGCGTGATCTTGCCATTGACGGCCGTCCTGAGGGCCAGATTCTGCGGGTCGGCAACGTCGGTGGCATCGACCAGCCACGGGCCGAGCAAGGTGCAGCCGTCGCGGTTCTTCACGCGCAGGTTCGGGCGGTAGTAGTTCTCGAGGTAGTCGCGAATCGCGTAGTCGTTGGCAACCGAGTACCCCCCGACGTACGGCAGCGCCTGGTCGCGCGGGACGTGCCTGGCCGTTCGTCCGATGACCACGGCCAGCTCACACTCGTAGTGCATGAATTCGACACCGGACGGGCGGCGGGTTGTCGCTCGATGACCTGCAACCGCGCCGAAGCCCTTGAGAAAGAGGAGGGGTTCGGCAGGTTTCGCGGAGGCGAGCTCCCGGGCGTGGTCGGCATAGTTGAGCCCGACGGCAAAGACAGTGCCGAGCTCGACGGGCGTCAGCCACACGACCTCGGTTTCAGCGAGGACACGGCCGTCATCGAGGCGCAGGCCGCGCTCATGCGGCTCGCAGCCGTGAATGGCGCCCGCGTAGGCGACTCGGCCGCGCTTCACCGGGCGTCCTCCCGAACGATCGGATTCTCGAGCCGGGCAACGCCCTCGACTTCGACGGCAACCCGGTCGCCGGCGGTGGCAACCGGCAGGTCCCTGGGCGTGCCGAGCATCAGGATGTCGCCGGGATGAAAGCTCATGAATTCCGAGACGTCTGCGATCAGCCGGGCGGCCGAGCGCACGCACTCACCCGTGCACCAGTCGCCTCGCAGTTCGCCATTCACGTACGTTCGCATGCGCCAGCTCGCAGCGAGCCCCACGGCGGGCATCGGGCCCGATGGGCCGATGGGGCAGAAGCCGTCCCGGCAACGCTCCTCGATAGCGGGCCGGAATATGACTTCGTGCGGCAGGCAGGCGTCGTTGATGACGCAGAGCCCTGCGAGGAAACCTGCGGCCGTCGCTTCGGTGGCGCGCACGCAGGTGCGCCCGAACACGAGACCCAAGGTTGCGCCGACACAGAGGCGCTGCGCATTGAAGGGCAGGGGGATCGGGTCGCCGCCCGCGATCCAGGTGTTGCGTGGCTTGAGATAGAGGACCGGGGCGCGCGGCGGCGCCTGGTAGGGCGCGGCCCGCATGCGCTCGCCGAGGCCCGCAAGGTCGGCGCGGTAGTTGAGCAGCGCGCCACAGACTTGCCGGGCCGGCGGGGGCGGGCGCTCGATGCCGTCGGGGTATCGCATCATGTCCACGGTAGGTTAACATGTTAAGCATCTGCCAAGGCAAAGCCAAGCAGCCCATTAACATGTTAAGCATCGGCAAGAGGCGCTCCGTACCCGTGCGGGTGAGGATGCGCGACGTGTCCAAATCCCTGCCGCTCGCGCTGATGCGCGCGCGGGAAGCCGCCATGCAGCACTTCCGCCCCCATTTGCGCACGCTCGAGGTGACCGAGCAGCAATGGCGGGTGCTGCGGGTGCTGCACAGCGCCGGCAGCCTCGACGTGACGACGCTGGCGCGGCGCGCCGTGCTGCTCGCGCCGAGTCTCACCCGCATCCTCAAGGATCTCGAACGGGCGGGGTTCATCAGTCGCCGGCGCGGGGCCGGCGACCGGCGCCGGCAGGTCGTGATGCTGACAGCGCGCGGCGTGCGTATGCTCGCCGACGGTGCGAGCGGCTCGGAAGCGGGCTACCGGCGCATTGCGCGGCTTTTCGGGGAGCGCAGGCTCCAGGCGCTCTTTGCCATGCTGGCGGCGCTCGAGAAAGCGCTCGCCAACGAGGGGAGACGATGATGAAGCCACCGTTTCGCGCCGATCAGGTGGGAAGCCTGTTGCGCCCGCAGTCGCTCATCGATGCGCGGCGGGGATTCCGCGATGGGCGGCTGTCGGCTGCGGACCTGCGGCAGGCGGAGGACCAGGCGATTCGTGCGGTCGTCGCCCGGCAGGAGTCGATCGGGCTCGAGGGCATCACCGATGGCGAGCTGCGCCGTGACTGGTGGCATATCGACTTCCTGCGCCGGATCGAAGGCGTCTCGATCGCCGAAAACCCCGGCCCGAAGTTCGGCCACACGGAAGAGCAACCGCCGATCGCGACGGTCACCGGACGTGTGCGCATCACGCGGCCCCTCCTCATCGAGGATTTCGGCTTCCTGAAGGCCAGCACGGAGCGCACGGCGAAATTCACCATCCCGTCGCCTTCGATGCTGCACCTTCGCGCAGGCCGCAAGGGGGTTTCGCAGGCGGCCTATCCGGATCTCGACGAATTCTGGCTGGACCTTGGTCTCGCGTACCGGCGTGCGATCGCGGACTTCGCGGCCGCCGGCTGCCACTACCTGCAGCTCGACGACGTCGCGTTCGCCTACCTCTGCGATCCAAAGGTCCGCGCTACCTGCACGGCCAACGGCGACGATCCGTCGAAGCTCCCACGCACTTACGCGAGTGTGATCAACGCGGCCCTGGTCGACCGGCCGGCGGACATGGTCGTCACCATGCACACCTGCCGGGGCAATTTCAAAAGTTCCTGGGTGGCTGAGGGCGGCTATGAAGACGTGGCGCAAGCCATGTTCTCGAGCGACGTCGACGGCTTCTTCATGGAGTTCGACGATGAACGCGCCGGCGGTTTCGAGCCGCTCCGCTACCTGCCGCGCACCAAGAAGATCGTCCTCGGCCTCGTGACGACCAAGGTCGGCGCGATCGAAAGCAAGGACGTCCTCCAGCGGCGCATCGATGCGGCGGCCCGGTTCGTTCCGCTCGAGAACCTCTGCCTCTCACCGCAGTGCGGCTTCTCGAGCACTCACCATGGCAATGCGCTCTCCGAAGCGGAGCAGTGGCGCAAACTCGAACTCGTCGTGGAAGTGGCCCGAGAGGTCTGGGGCTAGCCCTACAACGACCATTGGTCGTCGGTCGCTGGCGCCAGGATGCCGGCGCGCTCGAGGGCCGCGACCACGGCCTGCGCAGCTTCGTCCGGTCCAATCTGCGTCGTGTCGATGTGCATTTCCGGGTGCTCCGGCGGCTCGTAGGGCGAGTCGATGCCGGTGAAGTTCTTGAGCTCCCCCCGGCGCGCCTTCGCATAAAGCCCCTTGACGTCGCGCTTTTCCGCATCCGCGAGCGGCGTATCCACGAACACCTCGAGGAACTCGCCGGGACCGACGAGCTCGCGCGCCATGCGCCTCTCGGCGCGGAACGGCGAGATGAACGACACGATGACGATGAGCCCGGCATCCACCATCAGGCGCGAGACTTCGGCGACCCGCCGGATGTTCTCGACGCGGTCGGCGTCCGTGAAGCCGAGATCCTTGTTGAGCCCGTGGCGGACGTTGTCGCCGTCGAGGATGTAGGTGTGGCGTCCGAGCGCGTGCAGGCGCCTCTCGATGAGATTGGCGATGGTCGACTTGCCGGCGCCCGAGAGGCCGGTGAACCACAGGATGCACGAGCGCTGGCCCTTGACGCGCGCGCGCGCGGTCTTGTTCACGTCGAGCGCCTGCCAGTGGATGTTGTCGGCGCGGCGCAGCGCGAAGTGGAGGAGTCCGGCGCCGAGCGTGTCGTTGCTCAGCCGGTCGATGAGGACGAAGCCGCCCATGTCGCGGTTGTCGGCGTAGGCGTCGAACGGAATCGGCCGGTCGACGCTCAGGTTGCAGACGCCGATCTCGTTCAGCTCGAGCTGCTTCGCCGCCAGGTGCTCGAGCGTGTTGACGTTCACCTTGTATTTGGGCGAGGTGATGCTCGCAGTGACCATGCGCGTGCCGATCTTGAGGAGGTACGGCCGGCCGGGAAGCATCGGCTCCTCATGCATCCAGATGACCGTCGCCTGGAACTGGTCCGCGATGGCTGGCGGCGATTCCGCCGCCGCAAGCACGTCGCCGCGGCTGATGTCGATTTCGTCGGTCAGGGTCACTGTGACTGACTGGCCGGCGACCGCACGCTCGAGATCGCCCCGCGGGCCGAGAATGCGGGCAACGTTGCTCTCCCGGCCCGAAGGCAGCGCGCGCAAGCGGTCGCCTTTGCGCAGGGTGCCGCTCGCGACCATGCCGCAATAGCCGCGAAAGTCCTGGCTTGGCCGGTTGACCCACTGGATGGGAAACCGCAGCGCTTGCGCATCGAGCGATTCGCTGACTGCAAGCGCCTCGAGGCAACCCAGGAACGTCGGTCCGCAGTACCAGGGCATGGCCGGGCTCGCCGTGATGACGTTGTCGCCCTTGAGGGCCGACAGCGGAATGGCCGCGACGTCCCTGATGCCGATCTCGTCCGCGAATTTCCGGAAGTCGGCGACAATGGTCGCGAAGGCCGCTTCGGCGTAGCCGATCGTGTCCATCTTGTTGACCGCTAGGATCACGTGCCGGATGCCGAGGAGCGCAAGGATGTAGCTGTGGCGGCGGGTCTGTGTCAGCACGCCCTTGCGCGCGTCGACCAGCACCACGGCGGCGTCGGAATTCGAAGCGGCCGTCACCATGTTGCGGGTGTACTGCTCATGGCCCGGCGTATCGGCGACGATGAACTTGCGCTTCTCGGTCGAGAAGAAGCGGTAGGCGACGTCGATCGTGATGCCTTGTTCCCGCTCGGCGGCGAGGCCGTCGACGAGGAGCGCAAGGTCGAGTTCCCCGCCCTGGGTGCCGACCTTCTTCGAATCCGCCGCGACCGCGGCAAGCTGGTCCTCGAAGATGAGCTTCGATTCGTAGAGGAGGCGCCCGATGAGCGTCGACTTGCCGTCATCGACGCTGCCGCAGGTCATGAAGCGGAGCAGCCCCTTGTGCTCCTGCGAGTCGAGGTAATCCAGGATGTCGCCCGCGATGAGAGCCGACCGGTGCGCCATCAGAAGTAGCCTTCCTGTTTCTTCTTCTCCATCGACGCCGAAGCGTCGTGGTCGATGACGCGCCCCTGCCGCTCGGAAGTCGTCGTCAGCAGCATCTCCTGGATGATGGCCGGCAGCGTATCCGCCGTGCTCTCGATCGCTGCCGTCAGCGGATAGCAGCCGAGCGTCCGAAATCGCACCATCTTCATGACCGGACGCTCGCCGGGCGCGAGCGGCAGACGCTCGTCGTCGACCAGGATCAGGCCGCCGTTGCGCTTCACCACCGGGCGGGACTTCGCGAAATAGAGCGGCACGATCGGGATGTTCTCGCGGTGGATGTACTGCCACACGTCGAGCTCGGTCCAGTTCGAGAGCGGAAAGACGCGCAGGCTCTCACCCTTGTGCTTACGCGTGTTGTAGACGCGCCAGAGTTCGGGCCGCTGGCGCTTCGGGTCCCAGCGGTGCTGGGCGGAGCGGAAGGAGAAGATGCGCTCCTTGGCTCGCGACTTCTCTTCGTCGCGCCGCGCCCCGCCGAACGCCGCATCGAAGCCGTGCAGCTCGAGCGCCTGCTTCAGGGCCTGCGTCTTCATCGCGTCGGTGTGCACGGCCGAACCGTGCGTGATCGGATTGATGCCGCGAGCCTTGCCTTCCGGATTCACGTGCACCAGCAGGTCGAGCCCGAGCTCGGCAACCCGCCGGTCGCGGAACGCGATCATCTCGCGAAACTTCCACGTGGTGTCGACGTGCAGGAGCGGGAAGGGCGGCTTCGCGGGACGGAATGCCTTGAGGGCGAGATGCAGCATCACGGCGCTGTCCTTGCCGATCGAATACAGCATGACCGGCCGGTCGCACTCGGCGACCACCTCTCGCAGGATGTGGATGCTCTCGGCTTCCAGGCGCTCGAGATGCGTCAACGGCATCGGGAACCTCGACTGTCGCAGCTGCGGCCGCTCCGGCCCGGCAAGTCTACAAGCGCGGACCCAGCGCAGGCATATCAATGGTTATAGGCCTATGCCGCGCCTGCCGCGGCCGGGCCCGGGCTATCGGTGGCCGAAACGGCGATGCAGGTCGGCGCCCGCTGCGGGCAGACGTCCCCGGCGAGTCGACGCCACGGCATCGAGGTGCCGGTCCGCGGCCCGGTACACGAGCCCGTACAGCTTCCGGCATAACTCGTAGGCAGCGGATCCGGCCCAGTCTGCCGGCAACAGGTTTCGCGGCAGCAGGGGATCGCGCAGGTGGACGCGGCGGTACTCGTGAATGAGGAGCGTGCGGGCCACGAGGCTCGCTTCTGGCGCAGGGGACGCGCGCGCCGCGACGGCTTCGAGCAGCGGCCCGAAGAGCGCGACGAAGCGGCGGTAGCGGCGTTCGAGGTCCGCGAGGTTCCAGCCGCGCTCGATGAGTTGCTGGTCGGCGCCGGCCGCGCTGGCATTGGCCGTCAGGATCAAGGCGTCATCGAGGAGCGCCGGATCGCGCATTTCACGGCGCACGCGCTGCATGTCAGTGTCCGGATGGGCAAGGGTTCCCGTGGCGAGCTGGCCGAAGCCGAGCCATTCAAGGTCATCGCGGAGGGCCTTGCTCCCGCGCGCGTTGGCGAGTACCAGCGTCCAGCGTCCGCGCCAGCGGGCGGGCGGTGCTGCATAGATGCGCCGGGTTGCCTCGGCGAAACGCTCGCTACCCACCCGGGTGAGGCCATAGAAGCTCAGGCGGCCCTCGCGTTTGGCGGCGAGCCAGCCCTCCTGCGCGAGCCGCCCGACCGCCGTGCGGACGAGGCGCTCCGTCAGGCCGAAGGAGGCGAGCACGGCTATGAGGCTCGCGAGCGAAATCTCGCCGCCCCGCGGCGCGATCGAGTCGCCGAAGAGCGTGATGATGAGCGAACCCGCCCTGAGCGGCCGCTGCCGCAGGAAGGAGCGCCTGAGCTGCGCGACGGCAGCTTCGTAGGGTATTGTCACGGCTCCGCCAATATGACACAGAAAAAATTGAGATACGAGGCATTATGTGTCACATTGGCCGCGCCGCCCGACCCGGAGACCGACCGCCATGTACACCCAGGGACTCGACCAGCTTGGCCGCAGCGAGCTGCACGTGTCCGCCGCCGAAACCGCGACGCTCGAAGCGCAGTTCCTGGCACGGGTCGACCGTGAGGAGCGCGTCGAGCCCAAGGACTGGATGCCGCCGGCCTACCGCCAGACCCTCATCCGGCAGATGTCGCAGCATGCGCACTCCGAGATCGTCGGCATGCTGCCCGAAGGCAACTGGATCACCCGGGCACCGACCTTGCGGCGCAAGGCCGTGCTGATCGCGAAGGTCCAGGACGAGGGCGGTCACGGCGCCTATCTCTACAGCGCGACGGAAACCCTCGGCATCTCGCGAGCCGAACTGATCGAGCAGCTGCTCGCGGGAACGGCGAAGTATTCGAGCATCTTCAACTACCCGACCGTCAGCTGGGCGGACGTCGGCGCCATCGGCTGGCTCGTCGACGGCGCCGCGATCATGAACCAGATCCCGCTCTGCCGGTGCTCCTACGGCCCGTACGCGCGCGCGATGATCCGTATCTGCAAGGAAGAGAGTTTTCACCAGCGCCAGGGCTTCGAGATCATGATGAAGCTTGCCCGCGGCACGCGCGAACAGCAGGCGATGGCGCAGGCGGCGCTCGGCCGCTGGTGGTGGCCGTCGCTCATGATGTTCGGCCCGAGCGACACGGACTCGAAGCACAGCGCGCAATCGACGCGCTGGAAGATCAAGCGCATCAGCAACGACGACCTGCGCCAGCGTTTCGTCGACGTCACGGTGCCGCAGGCGCAGTTCCTCGGCCTCAAGGTGCCGGATGCCGAACTCGCCTGGGATGGCGAACGCCAGCACTACCGCTTCGGCGCCATCGACTGGTCCGAATTCAACGAAGTGTTGAAAGGCAATGGGCCCTGCAACCGGGAGCGATTGGCGGCACGGCGACGTGCACACGATGAAGGGCGCTGGGTGCGAGAGGCGGCGACCGCGTACGCCGGGAAGCAGCGGGCGCGCAAGACCGGCGCCGCGGCCTGAGGACTGCCGGAGGAATTGCACGATGACCGAAGCACGAACGGACTGGCCGCTCTGGGAGGTGTTCATCCGCTCCAGGGCGGGCCTCGAACACAAGCACGCGGGAAGCCTGCACGCAGCCGATGCCACCATGGCGATCGAACACGGCCGCGATCTCTACACGAGGCGAATGGAAGGCGTGAGCATCTGGGTCGTACGCTCGAGCGATCTCGTGGCGTCCGATCCGGGCGAGGGCGCGGCGCTTTTCGAGCCCGCGCGCGACAAGGTCTATCGCCATCCGACGTTCTACGACATTCCGGACGAGGTGAAGAACCTGTGAGCCAGGCGCACTTCGATTACCTGCTCCGGCTCGGCGACACGAGCCTCGTGCTCGCGCAACAGCTCGGCGAATGGGTCGGTCATGCGCCGGCACTCGAGGAAGATCTCGGCCTCGCCAATATCGCCCTCGATCTCCTCGGGCAGGCGCGACTCCTTCTTTCTTACGCCGGGGAACTCGAAGGCTGCGGCCGGGACGAGGATGCGCTCGCGTTCCTGAGGGACGTCCCGCAGTTTCGCAATCTCGCGCTTGCGGAACAGCCGAACGGCGACTTCGCCGCGACCATCGTCCGGCAGTTCCTCCTCGACGCCTATCAGCGCGAGCTCTACGGCGATCTATCCCATTCGAAGGACGGCCGCCTGGCCGGCATTGCCGCCAAGGCTTTGAAGGAGACGCAGTATCACTGGCGCTTCAGCTCACGCTGGCTCGTGCGACTCGGAGACGGCACCGAGGAGAGCCACCGCCGCGTCGAACTCGCGCTCGCCGAACTCTGGCCGTATACGAATGAAATGTTCGATGTGGATGCCACGGATCGGGCCATGGAGGAAGCCGGCGTCGGGCCGTCGCTCGCGGCGATCGAACCGCGCTGGCGTGCGGCGGTGCTCGCCATCCTCGTCGAAGCGACCCTGGTGGCGCCGAAGGATCGCGGCAAACTCACGGCGGGCAAGCGTGGCCTGCACGGAGAAGCGCTGGGGTTTCTACTTGCGGACATGCAGTTCCTGCAGCGCGCGTATCCGGGAGCGCAATGGTGAGCGCTGTCGTGGCGGGGACTGCGCCTGGCGTGGAGCGCGTCTGGAGCGTTCTTCGCGGCGTGCCGGATCCCGAGATCCCGACCATCGGCATCGTCGATCTCGGCATCGTGCGGCACGTGCAGGCGAGGGGCGGCGCCATCGAGATCGGCCTGACGCCCACCTATTCGGGTTGCCCGGCAACCGACGTCATTCGTCAGCTGGTGCAGGAAGCGCTGGCTGCGCAGGGCATTGTCGCGAGCATCCGGACGGTCGTGAGCCCGCCCTGGACGACCGATTGGATTACCGACACCGGGCGTCGCAAGCTCGCCAAATCCGGGATCGTGCCCCCGCGGCGCCTGCTCGGTGCGATCCGCGGCGCCACGGACTTGAATGACGAGGCCATCGCCTGTCCGCATTGCCAGTCGCTGCACACCGAGCGCCTCTCCGAGTTCGGTTCGACCCCCTGCAAATCGCTATATCGATGCGCCGGTTGCCTCGAGCCCTTCGAGCGCTTCAAGTGCCTGTGAGCTGAGCGGCGTGCTGCAATATCACGCGCTGCGAATCGCCGAGAAGCGCGCCGAGACCGAGCGCGCAGTGGCACTGACTTTTGCGGTTCCACCCGAACTGGCCGCGAACTTCCGCTTCGAGGCGGGGCAGCACCTCGGGCTTCGCTTGCGCGTGCACGGCGAGGAACTGCGGCGCACCTATTCGATCTCGAGTTCACCCTCCGCAGCGACGCTCTCGATTTGCGTGCGACGCATTTCCGGCGGTCGCTTCTCGAATTTCGTCGGCGATGAGTTGCGCGTCGGGGACCTGGTCGACGTCCTGATGCCGAACGGCAGCTTTCACGCCGGTCCGCGGCCGGGGCGGCCGCGGCTGAGCGTCGCGATCGCCGCGGGCATCGGTATCACGCCGGTCATCGCCATCGTGCGCCAGCTGCTGGAAGCGGAGCCGGACAGCCGGGTACTCCTTTTCTATGGCAACCGCGACGCCGAATCGGTGCTCTTCATCGAGGAGCTGCAGGCGCTCAAGGACCGCTACGTGACACGCTTCGGGCTGCACTTCCTCCTGACCGCGGAGAGCCAGGAGATCGAGCTCTACAATGGCCGCCTCACGGCAGCGAAACTCGACGAGCTGACGCCGGGCCTTTTCGATGCGCGGGCCGTGGATGAATACTTTCTGTGTGGCCCGGGCGACATGATCGAGAGTCTCACGACGGCGCTGGCCGGGAAGGGAGTCGAGCCGGGCCGGATCCACGCAGAGCATTTCCTCGCTGCATCGCCGGCGGCCGCGCAATCTGCCCAGGCCGGCATGATGGCGGGTACGGCGGCAGCGCCGGCGGCACGCCCGGATGTCGCGCGTGTTGCCGTGCTGATCGATGGGCGCACACGCTCGTTCGAAATGCCGATGGACGGTACATCCGTGCTCGATGCCGCCAACGAAGCGGGTTTCGACTTGCCGTTTTCTTGCCGCGCCGGTGTGTGCTCCACCTGCCGCACGCGGCTCGTGAAAGGCAAGGTCGAGATGCATACGAACTACGCGCTGGAGCAGCACGAGCTGGACGAGGGTTTCATCCTCGCCTGCCAGGCGCATCCGGTGACGAACGACATCGAGCTGACCTACGATTCGCGCTGATCACCGCCGACGGCGAGGGGACTGGCATGGATTACGAGACGATTCTTTTTAAAATCGACGCGGGCGTCGCTCGCCTGACGCTCAATCGTCCCGACCGGCTCAACAGCTTCACGGTCGCGATGCACGGCGAGGTACGCGACGCGCTTGCGAAAGTCACGGTCGCCGCTGGTGCGCGCGTTCTTGTGATCACGGGCGCCGGACGCGGCTTCTGTGCCGGACAGGACCTCAATGACCGCGCCGTGACGCCGGGAGCGGCGTCGGTCGATCTGGGCGAATCGATCGAGAAATACTACGCGCCGCTCATCCTCGCCATCCGCCGGCTGCCGATGCCGGTGATCGCGGCGGTCAACGGGGTTGCGGCGGGCGCGGGCGCCAATATCGCGCTCGCTTGCGACATCGCGATCGCCGCGCGCTCGGCGAGCTTCGTGCAGGCCTTCTGCAAACTCGGCCTCGTCCCCGATTCCGGCGGAACCTGGATCCTGCCGCGCCTCGTGGGCCCGGCCCGCGCCATGGCGCTTGCGCTGACCGGAGACAAGCTCGGCGCCGCACAGGCGGCGGAGTGGGGAATGATCTGGAAGGCAGTTGAGGACGAAGCGCTGCGGCCGGAGGTCGACGCGCTCGCGAAGCAGTTCGCGGCGGCGCCGACGCGCGGACTCGCGCGGACCAAGCAGGCGCTGAATGCGGCCTGGCAGAATCCGCTCGAAGCGCAGCTCGATCTGGAGCGCGACTTCCAGCGGGAATTGGGCGCAAGCGAAGACTACCGGGAAGGGGTTCGCGCCTTCATCGAAAAGCGCGCGCCGGCTTTCACCGGGCGCTGAGGCAACGGCACCATGACGGACGCAGCGGAACTCGCGCGGCAGGCTGCAGGCGAGCTGTATTCCAGGGATGTCGCGGCGCGCGCCCTTGGCATTGAAATCCTGGCCGTGGATACGGGCCGTGCGACGCTTGCGATGCGAGTGCGTCCCGACATGCTGAATGGCCACGCGATCTGTCACGGCGGCCTCATCTTCGCGCTGGCGGACACGGCGTTTGCTTATGCCTGCAACTCCTACAACGAGAACACGCTCGCGGCATCGGCTGCGATCGAGTTTCTGGCTCCCGCCCGCGAGGGCGATCTCCTGACGGCAACGGCCAGCGAACAGTCGCGTGGCCGCCGCCTCGGTCTCTACGACATCGAGGTCAGCAATCAGCAGGGAACGCGCATCGCCCTCTTCCGTGGCCGCTCGGCGCGGGTGGGCGGCAACGTGCTTGCCGGCGCCGGAGACAAGTGAGACATGGCGACCCGAACCCGGCGCCCCGGTCCGACCGCGCCACTCGAATCGATCGAGCGGGCGAGCCGCGATGAACTCGGGGCGCTGCAGCTTGCAAGGCTCCGCCAGACGCTCGGACACGCTTACGCAAATTCACCGCACTATCGCCGCAGGTTCGACGAAGCGGGCGTTGGTCCTGAGGATCTGCGCGCGCTCGAGGATCTCGCGAAGTTTCCGTTCACCGTGAAGGCCGACCTGCGCAGCAACTATCCGTTCGGGATGTTTGCCGTGCCACGCGAGGACGTCGTCCGCATCCATGCATCGAGCGGCACGACGGGCAAACCCACCGTCGTTGGCTACACGCGGGAGGACATCGACACCTGGGCGGGGCTCGTTGCGCGCTCGATTCGAGCCGCGGGCGGCCGACCGGGCGACATCGTGCACGTGGCTTACGGCTACGGACTTTTCACGGGCGGGCTTGGAGCGCACTACGGTGCCGAACGTCTCGGCTGCACCGTCGTCCCCATGTCGGGCGGCCAGACCGAAAAGCAGGTGCAGCTCATCAGGGATCTCAGGCCGCACGTCATCATGGTGACGCCGTCCTATCTCCTGAACATCGCCGAGGAGTTCGAGAAGCAGGGCGTCGATCCGCGGGCGAGTTCGCTCGAGGTCGCGATTCTCGGCGCCGAGCCGTGGACCGAGGCGATGCGCGCCGAAATCGAAGAGCGCTTCGATGTCGACGCGGTCGATATCTACGGCCTGTCGGAGGTCATGGGCCCGGGTGTCGCGAACGAATGCGTCGAGACGAAGGACGGCCCGGTCATCTGGGAAGATCACTTCTATCCGGAGATCATCGATCCTGCGACGGGGCGCGTGCTGCCGGACGGCGAACCGGGCGAGCTCGTCTTCACCTCGCTCACCAAGCAGGCGCTGCCCATGATCCGCTACCGCACCCGTGACCTGACGCGCCTTCTGCCGCCGACAGCGCGGTCGATGCGGCGGATGGCGAAGATCACCGGCCGATCCGACGACATGCTGATCATTCGCGGCGTCAATGTGTTTCCGACCCAGATCGAGGAACTCGTGCTGAAGCAGCCGGGCCTCGCACCACACTATCGGCTGGAAGTCTCGCGCGAGGGCTCGCTCGATCAGTTGCAGGTCGTGGTCGAAAGGAGCGTGGCCGGCGCTCCCGCGGATTGCGCGGTGCGCCTCGTGCGCGAGATCAAGTCCTATGTCGGCGTCAGTGCCGAAGTCGTCGTCGGCGAGCCGGGGTCGGTCGAGCGCTCGGCCGGCAAGGCCAGGCGCGTCATCGATCGCCGGCGTCCGTAAACACTGGAAGGGCCATGCAGCTTCGAAACTACGTGATGGGTCACTGGCATGCCGGCACCGGCGAGCTGGCCAAGCTGCGTGACGCGACCACCGGCGAAGTCGTCGCCGAGACCTCGTCGGGCGGCGTCGATTTCCGGGCGGTGCTCGAGCACGCTCGCCGGGTTGGGGGACCGAACCTCAGGCGCATGACGTTTCACGAACGCGCGGCCCAGTTGAAGGCGCTCGCCAGACACCTGGGCGAGCGCAAGGAAGAGCTCTACGCACTCTCGTACGCGACCGGTGCGACGCGCCCGGATTCCTGGATCGACATCGACGGCGGCATCGGCACGGTATTCGTGTTCGCCAGCAAGGGCGTCCGCGAACTGCCGAACGGCCGGGTCTACATCGACGGCGGCACCGAGCTGCTGTCGAAATCGGGCGGTTTCGTCGGACAGCACATCGGCGTGCCGCTCGAAGGCGCTGCCATCCACATCAACGCATTCAACTTTCCCTGCTGGGGCATGCTCGAAAAATTCGCCCCCGCCTATCTCGCGGGTGTGCCGGCGATCGTGAAGCCCGCGACGGCGACGTCGTATCTCACGGAACTCCTGGTCCGGATGATTGCTGACTCTGGCATCCTTCCGGAAGGCGCGCTGCAGCTCATCTGCGGCTCGGCCGGCGATCTCTTCGAGCATCTCGGCTGCCAGGACAGCGTGTCCTTCACGGGTTCTGCTGCCACGGCGAGCGCGTTGCGCCGGCATCCAGCCGTGATCGAGAACTCGGTCCGCTTCGTGGCGGAGACCGACTCGCTCAATTCCTGCGTGCTCGCTCCCGACGCGGTCGCGGGCACGGCGGAATTCGACCTCTTCGTCAAGGAGGTCGTGCGCGAGATGACCGTGAAGGCGGGGCAGAAGTGCACCGCCATCCGCAAGGCGCTGGTGCCGGGGCAGTCCCTGGATGCCGTGCTCGAGGCACTGCGGAGTGCGCTCGGCGCGATCGAAGTCGGCGACCCGCGCCAGAAGGAGACGCGGATGGGCCCGCTGGTCGGACTCGGTCAGCGGCGCGAAGTGCGCGAGCGCATCGAGGCGCTGTCGCAGGAGGCCGAGATCGTCCTGGGTGGATCAGCCCGCTTCGCCGTGCGGGGAGCCGATGCAGAGCGCGGCGCCTTCGTTGCGCCGACGCTGCTTGCCTGCCGCAACCCGGCAGCCGCACGGGCCATCCACGAAGTGGAAGCCTTCGGGCCCGTCGCGACCGTCGTGCCCTATGGTTCGATCGACGAGGCGATCGAGCTCGCCCGCCGCGGATCCGGGAGTCTCGTGAGCTCGGTCTTTACGGCCGACGACGCGGTCGCAGCCCGGCTGGTCCTCGGTCTCGCCCCATACCATGGCCGTGTGCTCGTCGTGAATCGTCATTGCGCAAAGGAGTCGACCGGCCACGGCTCGCCGCTTGCGCACCTCGTGCACGGTGGGCCCGGACGCGCCGGCGGCGGCGAGGAGCTGGGCGGCATTCGCGGCGTGCTCCACTACCTGCAGCGCACGGCAATCCAGGGAACACCCGATGTGGTCACCGCGGTGACCGGTCGCTGGACGCCGGGCTCGAGGCTCGTGGAGTCCGAGCGGCATTTGTTCCGCAAACCCTTTCACGAGCTTGCCATCGGCGACACGATCCTGACGGCGGAACGCACGGTGACGCTCGAAGATATCGAGGCCTTCGCGCGGCTTTCGGGCGATCATTTTTATGCCCACATGGATGAAGCCGCCGCGCGCCGCAACCCGCTCTTCGGCGGGCGCGTGGCCCACGGCTATTTCCTGGTGTCGGCGGCGGCCGGCCTGTTCGTCGATCCACCCTATGGCCCGGTGCTCGCGAACTACGGCCTCGATCACTTGCGTTTCCTCAAGCCCGTGCGGCCGGGCGACCGGATCAAGGTGCGGTTCACGTGCAAGGAAAAGTCGCTCCGGATGGGTGCAGGCTACGGCGAAGTCCGCTGGGACACGCAGATCACGAACCCCGCCGGGGAAACGGTCGCGCAATACGACGTCCTCACGATGGTGAGCGAGCACGAGGTGCCGGACTCCGTTCCGCCCGCGGTGTAAGCTTGGCCCTCGCTCCTCACGGGGCCGAGACGCTCGAGGACCGGCGATGTACGCGTACCGCCCGCCGCTGAATGAAATGCACTTCGTGCTGCACGACCTCCTGAACGTGGAGGCCGAGCTCAAGGCCATCGGCCTCAAGGACGTCACGCGCGACATGTTCGACGGCATTCTCGAGGCCATCGGTACGTTCGCCACGGAGAAGGTCGCACCGACCAATGCGCCCGGCGACCGCTTCGGCGTTCGTCTCGAGAACGGCCAGGTGACGACGGCCCCCGGCTTTCGCGACTGTTACCGGCAGCTCGGGGCCGACGGCTGGATCGGCATGAACATCGATGAGCGCTACGGCGGCCAGGGGCTGCCCTATCTCGCCCATATCGGCCTCAATGAAATCCTCCTGTCGGCGAATCTCGCCTGGCGCATGTGCACGGGGCTCGCGGAAGGGGCCATGCTCGCGATGGAGCTCCACGGGAGCGAGGACATCAAGAATCGCTTCATTCCGCGCATCGCAAGCGGGGAGTGGTCGGCGACGATGTGCCTCACGGAGCCGCATGCGGGCTCGGACCTCGGCTTGTTGCGCACGCGCGCAGTCCCCCAGCCTGACGGGAGCTACCGGCTGACCGGCAACAAGATCTTCATCAGCTACGGCGATCACGACATGGCGGACAACATCCTGCATCTCGTGCTCGCGCGCCTGCCCGATGCGCCGGTTGGCAGCCGCGGTATCAGCATGTTCGCCGTGCCGAAGTTCCTGCCGGAATCGAACGGCAAGGCTGCGGCCCGCAACGGCGTGATCTGCACGGCCGTTGAAGAAAAAATGGGCATCCACGCGTCCCCGACCTGCGCGCTCAGCTTCGAAGACTCGGTCGGCTGGATCGTCGGGCCGCCGAACAAGGGGCTGCACGCGATGTTCACGATGATGAATCACGCGCGGGTCACCGTCGGCGTGCAGGGGCTTGCTCTCGCGGAATGTGCGCGGCAAGCCAGCGTCGCGTATGCGACGGAAAGGCGGCAGGGGCGCGCGCCGACGACCAAGGCCGCGCAGGCCGATCGGGCGGACCTGCTGATCGATCACGCCGATGTGCGCAGGATGCTGCTGACGCAGAAAGCCCTGGTCGAAGCCGGGCGCCTGCTCAGCTATTACACCGTGCTGCAGATGGACCGCGCAGAGCGGGCATCGGACCCGGCCGTGCGCAAGGAAGCGGACGAAGAACTCGCGATTCTCACGCCCATCGTCAAGTCCGTGATGACCGATGCTTCCATCGAGGTCACCCAGATCGCCGTGCAGATCCACGGCGGGCACGGCTACATACGGGAGACCGGGGTCGAACAGCTGTCCCGCGACGCGCGCATCACGTCGATCTACGAGGGAACCAACGGCATCCAGGCCTACGACCTGCTCGTGCGCAAACTCCTGCCGGCGGGTGGTGCGTCCGTCGCGCGGATGGCGGCGAAAATTCGAACCGACCACGCGACGCTCGAACTGGATGAGGAACTGGCCGGCTGGCGGGCGCTCGCGTCGGAGCAGCTGGCGGAGTGGGAACGGCTCACCGCCGAACTCGTCACCGCAAGCCAGTCGGATCCGAATGCGGCGCCGGCGGCCGCCACGGACTATCTCAATTTCGCTGGTTATACGCTGCTCGCCTGCTGCTGGGTCGACCTCGCGGCGCGCGCGCGAACGCATGCCGACCGCGATTTCGCGCTGGCGAAGCGCGAAACGGCGCGCTTCTTCTTCGATCGAGTGCTGCCCCGGACGCTCAGCCTCGCGGCCGCGGTTCGCAGCGGCGCCGCCAGCACGATGACCATCACGGCGGAGCAGATGGCGACCTGACCGACGCCGGCTGCCGGCCGATCCTTGCCCGTGGGTGGCACCCAAAGTTAGAGTTGCCGGTGACTTACCCGCGAGTGCATCACTTCAAGTCGTGGACCGCCTGACGAGGGCCGGCCGAACGGCGGGGGCATGAGCCTCCCCGCGGCCGCTCGTTGCGAGTGCGCGATGATTCAAGGCGTATGAGATTCAGAGAATGGGCGAGATGACGGCATCGGATTGGATCGTTCACAAGTTCGGCGGCTCGAGCGTCGCCGACGCGGATTGCTTCCGGCGCGTCGCGGACATCCTCGAGAGTCACGAGCCGGGGCGCCTTGGCGTCGTGCTGTCGGCCTGCCGCGGTGTCACCGACATGCTGCTCGGCCTCGTGGCGCTTGCCGAAGCACAGGATGGCTCGTACGCGGCGCGGCTCGCAGACCTGCGCGCCCGGCACGTGGCGATAGCCGGGGCGCTGCTCAAGCCCGAATCCGCGGCCCGTTACATCGCGCAACTCGACGCGGAACTGCGCGACATCGAGGCCATACTGCAAAGCGTGCGGCTGATCCGCGCGGCAGCCGAAAACATCCGTGACCTGATCGCCGGTTTCGGCGAGATCTGGTCGACACGTCTCTTCGGCGAATTCCTGCGTGAGCGCGGCAAGCGCCCGGGCGAAGTTCGCTGGCTCGATGCGCGGCGCGTGGTCGTGGTCGACTGGGGTTCACTCGGCCCCGCGGTCGACTGGAATGCCTCCCAGCGAAACTTCGACGCGCTCGTCGAGAAAGCCTTCGACGGCACGCTCATCATCACGGGCTTCATCGCACGCAACCGCCAGGGCATCCAGACGACGCTCGGCCGCAACGGCAGTGACTTCTCCGGCTCGATCTTCGGTGCGCTCTGCCATGCGCGCGCGATCCACATCTGGACGGACGTAGACGGCGTGCTGAGCGCGGATCCGAGGCTGGTCCCCGACGCGCAGGTGATCGACTCGTTGTCCTATAACGAGGCCATGGAACTCGCCTATTTCGGCGCCAAGGTGATCCACCCGCAGACCATGGCGCCGGCGATTTCGCGACGGATTCCGATCTACATCCGCAACACCTTCGCGGCCGCCAAGCCCGGCACGCTCATCTGCGCGGAGCCGGACTCCAAGCTCAAGGTGAAGGGCATCACGAGCATCGACAACATCGCGCTCGTCAACCTCGAGGGCGCCGGCATGATCGGCGTGCCGGGCACCGCGCATCGCTTGTTCGGCGCGCTGCGCGATGAGCAGATCTCGGTGATCCTCATTTCGCAGGGCAGTTCCGAGCACTCCATCTGCTTTGCGATCCCCGAAGCACAGGCGACGCGGGCCGAAGACGTGGTGCGGCGCGCATTCGACAGCGAGTTGCGCCAGGGGCAGATCCAGCGCGTCGAGGTCAGCCGCGGCTCGAGCATTCTCGCGGTGGTCGGCGACGGGATGGCGGGGGCGCACGGCGTTGCGGCCAAAGTGTTCGGCACGCTCGGCAGCTCCGGCGTCAACGTGCGCGCCATCGCCCAGGGCGCCTCGGAACGCAATATCTCGGTGGTCATCGATGGCCGCGATGCGGCGCGCGCGTTACGCGGCGTGCATGCCGGTTTCTATCTCTCGCCGCACACCATCTCGATCGGCGTCATCGGCCCCGGGACGGTCGGCAGCGTCCTGATCGACCAGATCGCGGGGGAAAGCGAACGCTTGCGCCGGGAGTTCAAGCTCGACCTGCGCGTTCGCGGCATCCTGACCTCCAAGCGCATGTACCTCGCGAGCGGGGCGATCGATCTCACGAACTGGCGCGATCGCATGACGAGCGCCTCGGAGCCGACGGACCTGGCGCGGTTCGTGAGCCATCTGCACGCGGCGTGGTTGCCGCACACGATCCTCATCGATTGCACCGCATCCGCCGAGATAGCCGGGCACTACCGTGGCTGGCTCGCGGCGGGCATTCATGTCGTCACGCCGAACAAGAAGGCAAACTCGGCCGCGTTGAGTTCGTTTCGCGCCGTGCAGGAAGCGCGACGCGCGACCGGCGCACACTACCTCTACGAGGCGACGGTCGGCGCGGGGCTGCCGATCATCACGACCGTGCGCGACCTCAGGGAGACGGGAGACCGCATCCGCAGCGTCGAGGGCCTGCTCTCAGGCACGCTCGCATACCTCTTCAACGTCTACGACGGGCGGGAGCCCTTCTCCAGCATCGTGAAAGCCGCGCGGGCGAAGGGTTATACGGAGCCGGACCCGCGCGATGACCTTTCGGGCCTGGACGTCGCGCGCAAGCTCATCATTCTCGGGCGCGAAATGGGATTGCCGCTCGAGATGCAGGACGTCGTGGTGGAGAGTCTCGTGCCCGCGGCGCTCACCGGATGCAGCATCGATGAGTTCCTCGAACGCATGCCGCAGTATGACGCCGCAATGCTCAAGCGTTTCGAGGCGGCGCAGGCGAAGGGCAAGCTCCTGCGCTACGTCGGCCGGCTCGATGCGGGCGGCGCCGCCTGCGTCGGTCTCGTCGAGCTCGATGCGCGCCATTCCTTTGCCAACATCGCGCTCACCGACAATGTCGTGCGATTCGTGACGGATCGCTACTGCGACAACCCGCTCGTCGTGCAAGGGCCGGGCGCGGGACCCGCGGTCACGGCGGCGGGCGTCTTTGCGGACCTCCTGCGGGTGAGCGCCTACCTCGGAACGAAGCTATAGAGGCTCACAGTGGACCAAGTCACGGCCTTCGCGCCGGCCAGCGTTGGGAACGTCGGGGTCGGCTTCGACATCCTCGGGCAGTCCGTCGAGGCGATCGGCGACCGCGTGACCTTGCGCAGGAGCGCGACGCCCGGCGTTCGCATCGAGCGCATCACCGGCATTGCCGAAAAGCTTCCGCTGGAGGCGGCACGCAACACGGCTGGTCGCGCACTGCTGGCGATGCAGGAGGAACTCGGCCTCGAATTTGGATTCGAGGTCACGATCGAGAAGGGCATTCCGCTCGGTTCGGGGCTCGGCGGTTCCGCAGCGTCGGCGGTCGGCGCGGTGGTCGCGGCCAACGAATTGCTGCCAGCGAAGCTGACCCGCCTCGAACTCCTCAAGTTCGCCATGCAGGGCGAGCAGGTCGCGAGCGGCTCGATACACGTCGACAACATCGCGCCGTCGCTCTTCGGCGGCCTCGTCCTGACGGTCGGCATCGACAATCCGCGCATCAAGCAGATCCCGGTGCCGCCGGACATCCGCTGCGTGCTGGTGCATCCGCACATGTTCCTCTCGACGCGTGAGGCACGCTCGATCCTCAAGACCACCTGCGAACTGTCGGACGTCATCTGGCAGACGGCGAATCTCGCGGGCTTCATCGCGGGCTGCTACACGAACGATCTCGCGATGATCCGCGATGCCTTCGAGGACGTGATCATCGAGCCACAGCGGCAGGCGCTCATCCCGGGCTTTGCGCTGGTCAAGGCGGCCGCGCGCAGCGCCGGCGCTCTCGGTTGCTCGATCTCGGGTGCCGGTCCGACGGTGTTCGCGTGGTGCGAGTCGCGCGATGCGCCAGCAATACGCGATCGGATGGTGCGCGCTTTCGCGGACCACAAGCTCGGATCGGATCACTGGATTTCCGCCACGTCGCTCAGTGGCGCCAGCATTGTCGAGAGCCGATGAAGTTCGCGAGCACCCGTGGCGGATCTCCGGCCGTCGCCCTGTCGCAGGCGATCGTGCAGGGCATCGCGCCGGACGGCGGGCTGTACGTGCCGGCATCCTGGCCGGCAATCCCTCCTGGCGCGGTCGCGAACGACACGGCGCTCCTGCCTGTGGGGCTGCGCGCGCTCGCGCCATTCCTCGACGGCGATGCGCTGGCACCGGAGCTCGGCGCCATTTTGTCCGAAGCGTTCAATTTTCCGGTGCCCTTGACGGAACTCACCGGCGCGCCCGGCACGGCGGCGGTGCTCGAGCTCTTTCACGGACCGACGGCGGCATTCAAGGACTTCGGCGCGCGCTTTCTGGCGGCCTGCATGGTCCGGCAGCGCCAGGCCGCGACGCGGCCGCTCACCATTCTGGTGGCGACATCGGGTGACACCGGGGGAGCGGCCGCCGCCGCATTCCACGCGCGCCCGGGCATCGAGGTCGTCGTGCTGTTTCCGCGCGGCCTCGTGAGCAAGCGCCAGCAGCAGCAGCTCACCTGCTGGGACGGCAACGTGCGGGCCGTCGTAGTGCGGGGGACGTTCGACGATTGCCAGCGCCTCGTCAAGGAGGCGTTTCGTGATCCGGCGCTCGCGAAAACCCACGACCTGTCATCCGCCAACAGCATCAATATCGGGCGCCTGCTGCCGCAAGCGGTCTATTACGCCGCGTCAAGCCTCGAGATAGGGCGCCGCCACGGCCGGCCGGCCTCATACATCGTCCCGGCCGGCAATCTCGGCAATGCGCTCGCCTGCGTCTGGGCGCGCCGGCTCGGATTTCCCATCGATGAGATCCTGCTCGCGCACAACGCGAATCGGACGGTCCCCGACTTTCTGGTGAGCGGCGAGTACCGGCCGCGGCCCGGCATCGCGACGCTCGCGTCGGCCATGGATGTCGGCGATCCAAGCAACTTCGAGCGATTGCGGAATCTCGAGCCGGATTGGTCCAGGCTCGCGGCCGATGTCCGCGCGTATTCCGTGAGTGACGCCGAGATCCGCGAGCAGATTCGCCGAGATTACGCCCGCTATGGCCGCATCTGGTGTCCACACACGGCGACAGCCGCGCGCGTTTATGATCTGCTGACGGAGGAGCGCCGGCGCGGGAAAATCTGGGTGCTGGTCGCGACAGCGCATCCGGCGAAATTCGACGAGATCGTCGAGCCGCTCATCGGCCGTGCGATCGAGGTGCCGCCTGCGCTGGCCCGGCTGCTTGCTTTGCCGAGCCGCTCGACGGAGATCGGCGCGACGGGCGATGACCTCAGGAACCTGCTCACTCGGGATCGATGATGGACCCACAAGTCAGAGAGCTGATCGAACAATGGGGCTTGCAGGCGGCGGGCATGCTCGCGGTGCTGATTGTCGGCATCCTCGCGCTCGCGCGCTACCGCCGCTTTCGCGCGCGACGCATCCTGATCGCGACAGTCAACCGGGTGGGCTACGAAACCCTGATCAACGTGATGGTGCCCGATGGCATGGACGGCTACTACCATCTGGACTTCCTGCTCCTCACGCAGCGCGGCGTGCTGATAGTCGACCTGCGCAAGAATGGGGGCAACGTATTCGGCGGCGACCAGATGAGCGAATGGGCGGTCATGACGCGCAAGCGCCGCTACTCGTTCGCGAACCCGCAGCAGGCGCTCTACGATCGACTGGCCGCGGTCCGCCGGCTGGCCGGTGAAGTGCCAGTGGAAGGGCGCATCGTATTCACGAGCAAGGCGAGTTTTCCGAAAGGCATGCCGAAGTACGTGCTGATGCTGGAATCGCTCGCCGCCGAGTTCGCGCCCGTCGACATGGCGACGATGGCTTCGCATGTCGACCAGTTCCGCGGGGGCTGGGAGCAGGTGAAGCGCCAGACCACGCCGAGCTCGCACCCTTCAGTCTGATTGTCGCCCGAAGTGATCGGCGATCACGAGCGCGACGCAGGCCGTCAGCCGGCTCGCCTTTTCCAGGTGCAGGAACTCGTTCGGCCCGTGCGCATTGGCCTGCGGGCCGAGGACGCCCGTGATCAGGAACTGCGTGCGAGGGAAGCGTTCGCCGAGCATTCCCATGAAGGGAATCGTGCCGCCGACGCCCATGTACATCGCCGCGCGGCCGAAGATCTCCTGCGATGCGCGCTCGGCCGACTGTTCGAGCCAGGGTGCGACGACCGGCGCGTTCCAGCCGCCGGTGGATGAGTCGATCTCGAACTGCACGGCGGCGCCGTACGGGGGATTGGCTTCGAGTGTCGCTTTTATCGCCGTCGCCACTTTCGCAGGATCCGCGGTCGGGGGCAGCCGCAAGGAAAGTCTTGCGCTCACCTCCGGCAGCAGGACGTTTCCCGCATCTCTCAAGGCCGGCAGTCCGTCCGCACCGGTAACGACCAGCGTAGGCAGCCAGGTGCTGCCGAGCAGGAGTTCCACCGGATCATTCGAGACGGGGCGCGCACCCGCTACGAACGGGAGCTTGCGGAACACCTCATCGCCGAGGAGTTCCGCTGTCGTGCGGGCCTGCCGCCGCCGGTCGGCTGGAATCGGCACGTGCAGCGCCTCGATGAGAAGGTCGCCCGACTTCTCATCTTCGATACGCGAGAGGAGCTGGCGCAGGATGCGAAAGCTCGACGGGGCGATGCCGCTCGCCATGCCGGAGTGCACGCCTTCCTTCAGCACCCCGACGGACAACGTGCCCGTCAGGTTTCCGCGGAGCGATGTGGTGCACCACAGCTGCTCGTAGTTGCCGCATTCGGCGTCCAGGCAGACGACGAGCGAAGGCTCGCCGATGCGCGCGGCGAGGTGTTCGATGTAGTAGGGCAGATCATAACTGCCGCTTTCTTCACAGCCCTCGATAATGAGCACGCAGGGGGCGTGCGCAATACCGGCGGCCTGCAGGGCTGCAATGGCGGTCAGTGAGCTGAACGCGGCGTAACCGTCATCGGCGCCGCCGCGCCCATAGAGCCTGCCGTCGCGGATGACCGGCGTCCACGGCCCGAGCCCCTCGAGCCAGCCGGTGAATTCCGGCTGCTTGTCGTAGTGACCGTAGAGGAGCACACGGTCCGATCCGGTCCCGGGTACATCCACGAAGAGGAGCGGCGTGCGACCGGGCAAGCGCACGATTTCGACGGTCGCTCCCTTGAGCGGCTGCTTGCGGCACCAGTCCGCGATCAGCGCAACCGCTCGCTCCATGTGGCCGTGCGCCGCCCAATCGCGATCGAAGCCGGGCGACTTGTTCGGAATGGCGATGTAGCGCTTGAGCTCGCCGACGATGGAATCGCGCCAGACGCGATCGGCATGGGCACGGATGTCTGCAGTAGTCATATTTATATATCAATAAGTTACAGAATATTATTGATGTGAGATCTTTTAGCACGTCGGGCCAGCCAGCGAGAAGAATTCGCGTGCCGTCCGCGTGGTCGATGCCGCCAGCTCCTCAGGCGCTTCGCCGCGCGCCGCGGCGACCGTCGCCAGGATATGGGGAAGATACATCGGTTCGTTGCGCCGGGATGCGGGCTTCGGTTTCAAGTCGCGGGGCAGGAGATAGGGCCCATCGGTCTCGAGCATGAGCCGGTTGGCCGGCACGAAGCGCACGACTTCGCGCAGGTGCGCGCCACGGCGCTCGTCGTTGATCCATCCCGTGATGCCGATGTGCAGGTCATGATCGAGGCACGCGCGTGCCTCCTCCTTGGTCCCGGTGAAGCAGTGCGCGACGGCGCGGGGAAGCCGCGAGCGGAATTCCCGCACGAGTCCGATGAAATCCTCGTGAGCATCGCGCTGGTGCAGGAATACCGGCCGCCCGAGTTCGGCCGCGATTTCGAGCTGCTGGCGGAATGACGCCAGCTGCAGGTCGCGCGGGGCGTAGTTGCGGCAGTAATCGAGGCCGCATTCGCCTGCGGCGGAAACTTCCGGGCGCTTGAGCCAGGTCCGCAAGGCATCGGATGCGGCGGCATCGTGTTCGGCCGCATGGTGCGGATGAATGCCTGCAGTCGCGGACAGCAGGTCGGGATACTCGCGCACCAGCTCGACCGCACGTGCGATGCCGGCAAGATCGCTACCGGTCACGATCATCCGGCAGACGCCAGCCGCCCGCGCGCGGTCGATCACGGCGCGGCGATCGCGGTTGTAGCTCGAATGCGCCAGGTTGATGCCGATGTCGATGAGTTGCATGAAGATCGTCGGGCCGGGAGATGTCGATCGGGGCGCTGTGCTATCGTTTTGCGCCCTGAAATTCAGGCCGCACCATGCCAGTAGACGAGGACGCGCTCAATAGTCTGCGCATCGAACGCGCCACGCCGGTGCCCGCGAGACCCGGGCCGCGGCGCATGGCCGCGCTCGTCGTGGCGGGACTTGCCCTGGCGGGGGGTGTCGCGTTCTGGCTGATGCGTGGCACGCATGCCGTCGAAGTCGAGACGACGATCGCGCAGGCCGTCAGCGGCTCCGGCGCCGCCGCCGTTCTCGATGCATCGGGCTACGTGGTCGCACGGCGCCTCGCGACCGTTTCTTCCAAGGTCACGGGCAAGATCGTCGAGGTGAAGGTCGAGGAGGGCATGGTCGTCAAGGAAGGCCAGGTCCTCGCCCGCCTCGACGATTCCCTCAACCGGGCGCAGTTCGAGGTGGCGACGCGCCAGCTCGAAGCGGCCCGCAACGATTACGGCGAAGTCGAGGTGCGGCTCGCGGATGCGAAACGGACCATGGAGCGCCGGCGCACGCTGCGCGCCCAGAACCTCGTGAGTCAAACCGAACTCGACGCAGCCGAAGCGGAAGCGGGAGCGCTGACGGCGCGGCTTGCCGCGCTCAACAGCCAGATCGAGGTTGCCGCGGGCAATGTCAAGCTTGCGCAGGTTGGTCTCGATGACCTGCTGGTGCGGGCTCCATTTGCGGGGGTCGTCACCTCGAAGGACGCCCAGCCCGGCGAAATGATTTCGCCCGTTTCGGCCGGCGGCGGCTTCACGCGCACCGGCATCGCAACGGTTGTCGACATGGACTCGCGCGAGATCGAGGTCGACGTCAATGAGTCCTTCATCAACCGGGTGAGTTCAGGGCAACGGACCGAAGCGCGCCTCGACGCGTACCCGGATTGGGCGATAGCCTCGCATGTGATCAACATCGTGCCGACCGCGGACCGGGACAAGGCGACCGTGCGGGTGCGGCTCGCGTTCGACCAGCTGGATCCACGGATCCTGCCCGACATGGGCGTGAAGGTTCATTTTCTCGATGCGGCGCCCGTCGATCCAGCGGCCGCGAAGCCCGTTGCGCGCTTGACGAACTCCGCCATCGCGCACGACGGCGAACAATCCATTGTCTGGGTGATCAATCGCGGCCGGGTCGAACGCAGGGCCGTGCGGCTCGGTGCCGCGCGTGGTGACAGCATCGACGTGCTGGCCGGCATCCGTGCGGGCGAGGTGGTCGTCGTGAATCCGCCCACCGCCCTGCGCGACGGCGCTACCATCCGGTCCAAAGAGAAATCCTGAAGCAATCCCGAGGCGCACGAGCAGCATGAGCGATGAGGTACTGGTTCGAGCACGCAACGTCAGCAAGGAATACCGCCGCGGGAGCGAAGTCGTGCACGTGCTCGGCGACGTCAACGTGGAAGTGCCGCGCGGCGATTTTGTCGCCCTCATGGGTCCATCGGGCTCCGGCAAGACGACCCTCCTCAATCTGATCGGCGGTCTTGACCGCGCGACCAGCGGATCGATCGACGTCGCCGGCCAGCGGCTCGACCAGATGTCCGACGCCGTGCTCGCGCGCTGGCGGGCCGATCACGTCGGCTTCGTCTTCCAGATGTACAACCTCCTGCCCGTACTGACGGCGGCCCGCAATGTGGAGCTGCCGCTGCTGCTCACGAAGCTCGGGCGCGCGGATCGCGAGAAGCGCATCGCCGCGGCGCTTGCGCTCGTCGGGCTCGCCGATCGCGCGAAGCACAAGCCGAAGGAGCTCTCCGGCGGCCAGGAACAGCGAGTCGGCATCGCGCGGGCGATCGTCGCGGACCCGACGATTCTCCTGTGCGACGAACCGACGGGCGATCTCGACCGCAAGTCGGGCGATGAGATCCTGGATCTCCTGGAGGCGCTGAACGCGAAGCACGGCAAGACCATCCTCATGGTGACGCACGACCCGCACGCGGCCGCCCGCGCGAAGCACACGCTGCACCTCGACAAAGGCGCGCTGACGCGCGAGGCGGTCTGATGTTCCGCTTCGTGCCGCTCGTCTGGGCGAATCTCTGGCGCAGGCCGCTGCGTTCGATTTTCACGCTGCTCTCCATCATCGTGGCCTTCGTGCTTTTCGGGCTCCTGGAAGCGCTGCGCTTTGGTCTCTTCGCCGGCGTGGAAGCGGCGGGCGACGACCGGCTGATGGTGACCAACCGGATGTCGATCGTGCGCGACCTGCCGGGAAGCTATCTTGGAAAAGTGCAGGGCCTTGCCGGCGTGAAGGCCGTCGCGGTGCAGGTCTGGTTCGGCGGCTGGTATCAGGACGAACACAATCAGCTGCAGGTCATCGCGGTGGATCCCGAGCCCTTCTTCACGGTGTATCCGGACGTCCACGTGCCGCCCGCGGAACGGCAAGCCTGGATTACGGACCGCGCCGGCGTGCTCGTCGGCCGGCGCATCGCGGCCGACTTCGGCTGGCATGTCGGCGATCACATCCCGCTGCAGCAGAGCATTCCCTACAAGGGCGACAGCAACACCTGGGATGTCACCGTGCGCGGCATCTATAACCAGGACGCCGCCGACGACACGGGCATTTTCATTCAGTACAAGTACCTGGACGAAACCCGGCAGTTCGGCCGGGGCCGCATTGGCTGGATGGTGCCGCGGCTCGACAATCCGGCGGATGCCAAGGAGATCTCGAAAAGGATCGACGCCCTATTCGAGAATTCGGGCACGGAAACGAAGACCGCCCCGGAGAAGGCCTGGGCCGGTGATTTCTCGCGGCAGATCGGCAACGTCGGCGCCATCCTGTCATTCATCGCATCGGCCGTTTTCTTCACGATGCTGCTGGTGGCGGCGAACACGATGGCGCAGGCTGTGCGGGAGCGCACCAACGAGATCGGCGTCCTGAAGACGCTCGGCTTCACGCATGCGGCCGTGACCCGGCTGGTGCTCGGCGAGGCGCTTTGCCTCACGATTGCCGGCGGACTCATCGGCCTCGGACTCGCGAAATTCCTGGCCCTGGGACTGAAGCCCGGACTCAGCCGCATCGTGCCGCTCTTTGACCTGCCGCAACGCGCGGTGCTCATCGGGCTTGCGCTCACGGTTCTGCTCGGCCTGCTGGCGGGCGCCCTGCCGGCGGCTCGGGCCATGCGGCTCGGTGTCGCCGAAGCGTTGCGCGGCGCCTGATTCGAAGAGGAAAGTCCGGAACATGTCATCGTCGCTGTCGCAGGTCGGTCTCGTCACCACGCTCAATCTGCGGATGTTGATCACGCGCTGGCAATCCGCGGTCGTCACCGTCGTCGGAATCGCCGGCGTGATGGTGGTGATCACCGGGGTGTTCTCGATTTACGAGGGATTTCGCGCGACGCTCGAGGACTCGGGCTCGGACACGATCGCTCTCATCCTGCGCGGCGGTTCGAGCGATGAGATGCAGAGCGGGCTCGCGCTCGCGGATACGCGTATTGCGGGCGATGCGCCCGGCGTCGTGAGGAGCGGCGGCTCGCCGCTCATATCCTCGGAGCTCTTCGTCAACGTCGATGTTCCGAGCCGGGCGACCGGCGCGCCGGTCTTCGTTCCCATGCGCGGTGTCGGCCCGCAGGCGCCGCTGCTGCGGGGTCATTTCCGATGGGTTGCGGGGCGCATGCTGACGCCAGGGACGAAGGAAGTGGTCGTCGGCCGCGCTGCGGCCAATCAGTTCTCCGGACTCGATCTCGGCAAGGAGATCAAGCTCGGGCCGGACCGCTGGACGATCGTCGGCATATTCTCGGATGCACAGAGCATCGCCGAGTCGGAATTGTGGGCGGACATCACCGTCATGCAAGGCGTCTTCCAGTACGGCACGTCCGTGCAGTCGATCCGCGTGCGCCTGACGAGTCCCGCTGCCTTCAAGGAATTCAAGGACCGTTTGAGCACCGACCCGCGCGTGAACTTCAAGATCGAGACCGAAAAGGAGTTCCTGTCGACGCTGTCGAGCGGCCTGCGCGGCATCATCCGGGGGGCGGGCTTCGCGATCGCGATCCTGATGGGCATCGGCGCGATCTTCGCGGCGCTCAACACGATGTATGCCGCCGTCGCCGCCCGCACGCGTGAAATCGCGACATTGCGCGCGCTCGGCTTCGGCGCCTGGCCGGTCGTCGTTTCGGTGCTGGTCGAGGCGCTGGTGCTCGGCTTCGCAGGAGCGATCGTCGGCGCGATGATCGGCTATCTCGCTTTCAACGGCGTGCAAACCTCGACGCTCAACATGCGCAGCTTCACCCAGGTGGCATTCTCGTTCCGCGTCACCGGCGAACTCCTGTTATGGGGCTGCGCCTACGCGCTCGCACTCGCTTTCGTCGGCGGCGTGCTGCCCGCCATCCGCGCCGCGCGCCTGCCGATTGCCGGCGGGCTGCGGGAGCTCTAGTCATGGGGGGCCGACGGTGCGCCGCTGGTCCTAAGTTCGCTCGCCGGTTCGCGGCCTATGCATTGTGTGCGACGGCTGTGGTGCAATCCGCGCATGCGGAGGTGACGGCGGAGGAGGCCGCGGACTACGAGAACCGGATCGAATTCGGGTTCCTGTCCCAGGATGCGCACAGCCTGAAGACGCTCGCGAAGTCGCTGACAACGCTGAGCGGCGAGGATGACGGCGACCGGCTCGCGCACTATCTCGCGGCGCACGCGGACTTTCGATTGGCGCAGGTGCTCAACGACACCCACAAGGATGGCGCCAGCGATTCCGCGAAGGACTGCGTCGACCAGCTCGCCGCACTGACGCACAGGAATTCCCCGGATGCGGAGGCCTACATCCAGAAGGCCGCCTGTCACGCATTGGTGTCTGCCACCTCGATGATGAAGAGCGTGACGCACGGTCCGTCGGCGAGCGACGCCGTCGCCACGGCGCTGACGCTCGCACCGAAGAATCCGCGGGCACGGCTCGTCGATGCGCTGGTCGATTACTGGCGGCCGGCGAAGCTCGGTGGCGATCCGGCACGCGCCTTCACGAAATTCAAGGCCGCCGCAGATGCTTTCGACGCCCTGCCGGCGGGCACCGGCGGGTTCCCGGAGTGGGGCAGTGCCGACGTGTACTACTGGCTCGGCAAGAGCTATGCGGAGCGGGGCGATGTGGCCGCGGCCCGTAACGCCCTCGAGCAGGCGCTCATCGTCGCTCCCGATTTTGCCGCGGCCCGCCGCGAGCTCTCGCGCCTTGCTTCACGCAGCGGCGCGAACTGACGCAGTCCTCAGCCCGGCGGCACGCGATACTCGAGCTCGATACCGGCGAGTTCATAACCGCGCTTGAAGTCGCGGATGTGCTTTGCCATCCACTCCTCGGCCTGCGCCGCTTGCTGTTCCCGGATGGCTGCGGTGATCTTGCGTTGCGCGCTCGTGATGCGGGCACGCGCCTGCGGCACCTGGTCGATCATGCGGCTCAGCGTCGGTGCCAGCAGGCGGTTGAGGGGATCCTGTGCCGTCGTCAGGACCTGGTTGTGACTCGCCCGCACGATCGTCGCAAAGAATTCCACGACGAGCGGCACGGCCGTTCCACCGTCGGTCGATGCCGCGACGGCGGCGACCAGCCGCTCGAGCGAGTCGAGTTCCTCGTCGCTGCGCCGGCCCGCGGCGTGGCGGGCCGCTGCGGGCTCGATGATCATCATCGCTTCCCACAATTCGAGAAACGTCACGCCATTCAGGGCGAGCGCGCGGCTGACCCCTGAGGCCACCCGATCCTGCATCGGGCGCGTGACAAAAAGCTTCTTGCTGCCAGACTGCCGGCCGACCAGTCCGTGCGTTTCGAGTTCGCGCAGGGCCTCGCGCACGGTCGAGCGGTTGACGCCGAATTGCTGGGCGAGGGAAGTTTCCGCCGGCAGACGGTCGCCCGTCCGCAGCGAACGCTCCAGGATCTTGCGCTCGATCGCCGCCGCGACCTTGCGGTACGCCGGTTCGTGATTCAGCGGGTCGAAGAGGTTCACCGGCCACCCTCCGCGAACAGCTCCCGTCCGATCAGCATGCGCCGCACTTCGGAAGTTCCCGCGCCGATCTCGTAGAGCTTCGCGTCGCGCAACAGCCTGCCGGCGGCGAACTCATTGATGTAGCCGTTGCCGCCGAGTGCCTGGATGGCCTGCAGAGCGAGCTGGGTCGCGCGCTCCGAGGAAAACAGGATGCAGGCGGCCGCGTCCTTGCGCGTCGCCTTGCCGGCATCCGCGGCGCGCGCCACGGCATAAACATAGGCGCGGGCCGCATTGAGCTCCGTGTACATGTCGGCGAGCTTGCCCTGCATGAGCTGGAACGTGCCGATCGGCGAGCCGAACTGCTTGCGCTCGCGAACGTAGGGCAGAACGAGATCGATGGCGGCGGCCATGATGCCGAGCGGTCCCGCGGCGAGCACGATCCGTTCGTAGTCGAGCCCGCGCATGAGGACCCGCACGCCGTCATTTTCACGGCCGAGCAGGTTCGCGGCAGGTACCGGGCAATCGCGGAACACGAGTTCGGAGGTGCTCGAGCCCCGCATGCCCAGCTTGTCGAGTTTCTGGGCCGTCGTGAAGCCGGGCATGCCCTTCTCGACGATGAAAGTGCTGATGCCGCGCTCGCGGGCGCCGGGCTCGGTCTTGGCATACACCACCAGCACGTCGGCGTCCGGTCCGTTGGTGATCCACATCTTGTTGCCGTTGAGCACGTAGTGCTCGCCGCGGCGTTCCGCGCGCAGCTGCATCGACACGACGTCCGACCCCGCGAGTGGCTCCGACATCGCCAGGGCGCCGACGTGCTCGCCGGAGACGAGCCGGGGCAGGTAGCGCTCGCGCTGCTCGTCGGAGCCATTCAACACGATCTGGTTGATGCAGAGATTGGAATGCGCGCCGTAGCTCAGGCCCACCGAGGCCGATGCCCGGGAGATTTCCTCCATCGCGATCACATGCGCGAGGTAGCCGAGCGCCGCGCCGCCGAAGCGCTCGGGTACGGTGATGCCGAGCAGGCCCTGCGCACCGAGGAGGGGCCAAAGGTCGCGGGGAAATTCATTGCTGCGGTCGATCTCGTCGGCCCGCGGGGCGATGCGATCGGCGGCAAGCCGCCGGACCTGGGTCCGGATCTCGTCGCAGGTCTCGCCGAGGCCGAAATCGAACTCCATCCAGGCGGGTGAGGCCATCGGGACTCCATTTGACTTAACTTAAGGATTGACGGATCGTCGGATTGTCCGACAATATAGGCCGGTCGTCGATCAGCCGCAACCCAAGCGAGGACCCGCGATGCCCTGCCTGTCTTCGAGCGTCGACCCGCACGCCGGGGAGTTCCGTGCCAATGCCGCGGCCATGTCGGCGCTGTCCACCGATCTGCGTTCGACGGTCGCCCGGATTGCGGCCGGCGGTTCGCCGAAGGCCCGCGACAAGCACACGGGCCAAGGCAAGCTGCTCGCCCGCCAGCGCATCGAGGAGCTGCTCGATCCCGGCTCGCCGTTTCTCGAACTCTCGCAACTCGCGGGCCTTGGACTCTACGAGGATGAGATTCCGGCGGCCGGTCTCGTCACTGGCATCGGCCGCATAGCCGGCCGTGAGTGCATGGTGGTCGTCAACGATCCGACGGTTAAGGGCGGCACCTACTACCCGATCACCGTGAAGAAACACCTGCGGGCGCAGGAGATCGCCGGCGAGAACCGCTTGCCCTGCGTCTACCTTGTCGAGAGCGGCGGCGCGTTCCTGCCGAAGCAGGACGAGGTATTCCCGGACCGGGAGCATTTCGGCCGCATCTTCTTCAACCAGGCGAATCTTTCGGCGCGCGGCATCGCGCAGATCGCCGTCGTGCACGGGTCATCGACCGCGGGCGGTGCCTACGTGCCGGCCATGTCGGACGAGAACGTGATCGTGCGCGGCCAGGGGCGCATCTTTCTCGGCGGTCCGCCGCTCGTAAAGGCGGCGACCGGTGAAATCGTCACGGCCGAAGAGCTGGGCGGCGCGGACGTGCACAGCCGCGAATCCGGCGTGACGGATCACTACGCCCAGAACGATGCGCACGGCCTTGCCATTGCGCGCCGGATCGTCTCGCACCTGCGCCAGCCCGCGGATTCGCGCGAGCCGCCGGCTGCTCCCCGCGAACCGAACTTCGATGCGGGTGAGCTCTATGGCATCGTGCCGCAGAGCCCGCGCAAGCCGTACGATGCGCGCGAAGTCATCGCACGCGTCGTCGACGGCTCCGACTTCGAGGAATTCAAGCAGCTCTACGGCACGACGCTCGTCACGGGCTTCGCCCACATCGGCGGATTTCCGGTCGGCATCCTCGCGAACAACGGCATCCTCTTTTCCGAAAGCGCGCTGAAAGGCACGCACTTCATCGAGCTCTGCGCCCGCGAGCACATACCCCTGCTTTTCCTGCAGAACATCACCGGCTTCATGGTCGGCAGGAAGGCGGAGGCGGGCGGCATCGCCCGCGATGGCGCGAAGATGGTGACGGCCGTGGCGTCCGCACGCGTGCCGAAGTTCACGGTGATCATCGGCGGGAGCTACGGCGCCGGCAACTATGCGATGTGCGGGCGCGCGTATTCGCCGCGTTTCCTTTTCCAGTGGCCGAATGCGCGCATGTCCGTCATGGGCGGCGAGCAGGCCGCGTCCGTACTTGCCACGATCCGGCGAGATGCCATCGAGCAGGCGGGGAAGTCCTGGTCCGAAGCGGAGGAGAGCGGATTCAAGCAACCTATCCGCGATCAATACGAGCGGCAGGGCCACCCGTACTACGCGTCCGCGAGACTCTGGGACGATGGTGTGATCGACCCGCTCGATACCCGGCGGGTGCTCACGCTGTGCCTCGCCGCAAGCCGCAATGCTCCGATCGAAGACACGCGCTTCGGTCTTTTCCGGATGTGAGCGCATGACGTCGATCCGGCGCCTGCTCATTGCGAATCGCGGCGAAATCGCCTGTCGTGTCATCCGCACGGCGAAGCGTCTCGGCATTACGAGTCTCGCGGTGTTCTCCGATGCCGACCGGGCCGGCCGGCACGTCGCGCTCGCCGATGAAGCCCTGCACATCGGGCCCGCCCTGGCGGCGCAGAGTTACCTCTCGATCGATGCCGTCATGGATGCCGCTCGGCGGTCGAGGGCCGATGCGGTTCATCCGGGCTACGGCTTTCTTGCGGAAAACGCCGCGTTCGCCAGGGAATGCGAGCGGGCGGGCATCGTCTGGGTTGGACCGCCGTCGCATGCGATCGAGGCAATGGGATCGAAAAGCGCCGCGAAGGAAATGATGGCGCGCGCGAGCGTGCCCGTGTTGCCGGGCTACCACGGCGTGGATCAGTCGACGGCGACTCTCGTGCGGGAAGCCGAGCGCGTCGGTTTCCCGATCATCCTCAAGGCGGTCGCCGGGGGCGGCGGCAAGGGCATGCAGATCGTCACGTCAGCGGCGGCGATGCCGGCTGCGATCGAGTCGGCGCGCCGCATTGCGCAGTCCGCGTTTCGAAGCGATGCGCTCCTGCTTGAGCGTTATCTCGCCGAGCCTCGTCACGTGGAGGTGCAGGTATTCGCCGACCGCAGCGGGAGAGTCGTTCACCTGTTCGATCGCGACTGCTCCGTCCAGCGGCGCCACCAGAAAGTCATCGAGGAGGCGCCGGCGCCCGGTGTACCCGATGCCGTGCGCGCGGCCATGGCGAGTGCGGCGGTCACGGTCGCGGCGACCGTGCAGTACGTCGGTGCAGGCACCGTCGAGTTTCTGCTGGACCGCGACGGCGCCTTCTACTTCATGGAAATGAACACGCGACTGCAGGTCGAGCATCCGGTGACGGAGGCCGTGACCGGGCTCGACCTTGTCGAATGGCAGCTGCGCGTCGCGGCAGGCGAATCGCTGCCCGCGACTCTGACGCCGTCGCGGCCGCAAGGCCATTCGATTGAAGCGCGCATCTACGCCGAAGATCCGGCGCGCGACTTCCTGCCGAGTGTCGGACACATTGCCTGTCTCAAATGGCCCGAGCCGGCGCCGGGCTTGCGTATCGATACGGGCGTCACGCAGGGCGATGAAATCTCACCCCACTATGATCCGCTGATCGCCAAAGTCATCGCGCATGGCCCGACTCGCGCAACCGCGCTGGCGCGCCTGCGCTCGGCGCTCGGCGAATTGCGGATCGCCGGAGTCCGCAGCAACGCGGCATTCGTCGGGCGTATTCTGGCAAGCGATTCTTTCCAGCGGTCCGCATTGAGTACGCGCCTGCTCGAGAATGAAGGCGGCCTCGGCCGCGCGCCGGCTGCCGTTCACGAAGAACTGCGATTGATCGCCGCGCTCTGGCTTGCGACGCAGATGCGGCCGGACGGCGCGTCACCCTGGAAGCAGCGCGACGGCTGGCGGCTGAACCTCGCGCCGACTCAAACGATCTGGTTGCGCGACGGCGATCAACTGGTCGCGGCGGAAGTCACGCCCAGGGGAACGGGAACCTGCGAAGTCGCGAGCGGCAACGCCCGGCGCACACTGCAGGTGTTGCGAACAGGGCCCGCGAGCCTGCGGCTTATCGACGGGGGACGGAGCGTCGCCGCCGAAGTCTTCATGGATGGCCGCCGGATCCACGTCTGGCTTGGCGGCGAGGATGCGGAGTTTCAGGTCGCCGAACCGGAAGGGGCGGCGCCCGTCGATGCCGCATCCTCCGGGGCTCTGTCGACGCCGCTCCCGGGCACCGTCGTCGCAGTAGAGGTCAAGCCGGGCGACGCGGTGGCCGCTGGCCAGACATTGCTCGTGGTGGAGGCGATGAAAATGGAGCACACCATCCGCGCGCCGCGGGCGGGGACCGTCATTGCCGTGCGCTGCCGGGTTGGAGAACGGGTGGCGGAAGGTGTCGCGCTCGTCGAGCTGGGCGAGCCCTAGCGCCCGCGGTTTCTAGGGCGTGGGCGCCCGACGGCGCCGGATCTCATCGGCCACCACCCGCAATCTGAGGTCGACCTCGCGAGCCCGGTCTACATCGACGCCGGGCGCGCTACCCGCGGCCGAAACCGCTTGCGTCAATGCTTCGAAGCGTGCGGCCAGCCGGTCGAGTTCCAGGGAGGTTGCTGAGTCGAGGCCCGCCAGCGTGCCTGAGGCGAAGGCATCGATCGACTCGAGTACCGCGTCGGGCCGGCCGAGCACCGCGGCGCAACGGGCACGCAGTTCGAACATGGCGACCGTCGGTTCGGCTACCAGCGCGCGATCGATGAGCGCGAGGCATTGGCTCCCGACCTCGGCTCGCAATTCGGGACTGGACACATGCCCGCGCCACGCCGCGCGTTGCACCAATGCATCGACATACCAGGCGTCGGTCGGATTCGCGAGAGCGAGCGTCGAGTCGAGGCTGGACGCCTTCTGCCAGTCGCCCTGGCCGGCGTAACGCTGCGCGTCGATGACCGCGGCAGCCGAACCCGTCAGGCGGGCCGCGAGCTTCATGCGGGTCGCGTCCGCCGCGCCATTCAGGATCGCGGCCAGATCCGGCCGCACGGTCTCGAAGAGCGCCTGCCGGTTCTCCGCATTGGCGTCGAGCGATTCGGCCAGGAGCTGTCTTGCCTGTGCTTCATCGCCGCGGGCGCGGCTTGCCATGGCGCGCACGAGCAGCGCCGTCGACCCGTCGGTGGCGCTACGTGCGAGCGCGTCAATACGATCCGCGAGCGCGGGATCGATCGCGGCAAATCGTGACAGCCGGCGGGCGATATACGACAGCGATAGTGAGCGGGATTGCGCGGCATGTGCCCAGCCGTCGGGGCGTGCGATCGGATCGTACAGGGCAAGCAAGCGGCCGGCGCTCGCCGGCGTCATACCTCGCCCAAGCTCGTACACCCCGGACGTCGCCAGGCGGTTGCGATCGTCCGTGATGATCGGGGCGCCTTTGGCAAGCTCGCGGGAGCTCGCGTGATCCGCAACGAGCGTCGCCGCGAGGTCCTCCGACGCGAGGATGCCGACGCGGCCGAAGTGGTCGGACGATTCCCGGATCGGTGCGCTGGTGCGGCCAAGGCGCTCCACCGTTCCGAGCGGCGCGGCCGACGCGACGAAAATCAAGGTGTATGGATCTGGCCGATAGATCTCGAGCTCCGGGAAGACCTCGAGCAGGGTGGCGGCGAACGAGCGCAGCAGCGGTTCGTCGAGGTAGGCGATGTTCATCCATTGCACGAGCACGCCGCTGTCGTTGAGATGTGCGCGTGTCAGCCGCAAGAACTCCCGCGTGTAAAGGTGGGACGCCCCGGACGTCCACGGGTGAGAAGGCTGCGACACGATTGCGTCGTAGCGCATGTCGGTCAACATGAGCGCCGCGCGCGCGTCGTTCAGGACCAGCCGTATGCGTGGATCGAGCAGGGGATCGTGCTTGCGCGAGCCCGACAGCACGCGATTCGCCTCGACCACGCGCGGTTCGAGCTCAACGACGTCGATCGATCGCACGCGGGGCGCGGCGCCCTCGATGACCGATCCGCCGCCCAAACCGACGAGCAGCAGGGAAGAAGCGCGCGGCATTGCGATCGAGGCGATCGGAGACAGCCAGTACTCACCGGCAAATCTTGGCGGCGCCGCTGCCGACTCGATCGACGCCTCGGGCAAGCCATTGTTCCTGAGCGCGAACAAGCCCTCGCGTTCGAAGACGACGACCGTCGCCGAGCGGCCGACATCGTAGTAGCGCAGCTGGCCCGCGCTGCTTGTGCCGAGCGGCGATTCGCGCAGCAGCCGGACCGGCGGATGCGGTTGCCAGACGAGCGCGCTTGCCGCAACGGTGGCGCCGAGCGCAATGAGCCAAGGCAGCTGCGCGCGCAGTACTGCGACGGCGGTCAGCAGGGCAAGGAGCAAATTGCCCGCAACGGCAAACTGCGCCGCGCCTTCGAAGCGCAGGCGCGGCAGGATCCACAGGCCCGCGAGCAGCGCGCCGAACACGCAGCCAATCGTATTCCAGGCGTAGGTGCGCGCGGCTGCGGTCGCGGCGCTCGCGGCATCGTCCGCGAGCACTCGCACCGCCAAAGGGTAGGTCGCGCCGATGGCAAAGGTCGCCGGCAGCAGCAGGAATATGGCGAGCCACGGATGATGCCCGAGACCGCCGCTTGCCGGCAGCCATCGATCGAGCATCTGGTAGACGATCGCCGCAGCCGCGGCGGCAAGTAGCTGAGCGATCACGAAGATGCGCGCCGCCACCACCCTGTTGAGTGCGATCCGCCCGGCGACGGCGCTTCCCGCCGCGATTCCGATCAACACGCTCGCCAGCATCGTGGCGAACGCGAAGAGGCTGCTGCCGAGCACGAGGCTCAGCATCCGCGTCCAGAGAACCTCATAGACAAAGGACACGCCGCCGGACAGAAGCATGATCGGCAGGATCCAGTGCGGACCCGGCGCAAAGATCGGTCGGCCGGAGGGCTCATTGTTCCCGCGCCGGCTGTGATCGGCCTCCTTGTCCGCATGAGCGGGTAAGTGACGGCCAGGTTGGCGCGCAAGCAGCGCAGCGATCGCGGCTGCCGCCAGGTTGCAGGTTGCGCCGAACCAGACAGTCCGTTCGAGTCCCAGCCGCGGGAGCAGGAGAAATCCCGCAGCGAGTGCGCCGGCGGCCGCGCCCAGGGTATTGAAGGCGTAGAGCAGCGCCGTGCGACGGCCAACTTGCTCGTCGCGTTCCACGGCGTGCCGCGTCAGTAGCGGCAAAGTTGCTCCCATGAGAGCGGTCGGCAGCAGGAGCACGGCGAACGCGCCGGCCATGGTGAACAGCAATTGACCGAACGATTGCGCGCCGGGCGGGCCCGGCTGGTGGCCGAACCCGCGGATGAAGGTCCACCCGAGCCCCGCGACCATGAGCGGCACGGCGAGCGCGGTGATCGCCACCGAGAACTCGATGACGGCGTACCAGCGCAGCGGCTGAACGATCCGGTCGAGGCGTGGGCGGATCAACGCCGCGCCAGCTGCGAGGCCGGCCATGTAGGCGGCAACGACCGCCGCAAGCGCGAATTCGGCCGTTCCGAAGACGAGCGAGAATTGTCGCAGCCACGCCGTTTGGTAGATGAGCGCCGCAAACCCTGACAGCAGGAAGCAGGCAGTGATGGCCGAGAGCGCCCATCGACCGACACCGGGCGCGGGTCCCTGGTCCACCCGGTGCCCGGCCTTCGAAACGATGCGGGCATGGGCAGACATGGCGGCGCAGTCTATCGTGTGGGTTCAGGGCGCGGTACAGCGCCGGGAGCGAAGCATGTCAGCATTTGAAGCGTGCGGCGTCATTACCCTCACGACCGATTTCGGCCAGGAGGGTCCGTTCGTGGCGACCATGAAGGGCCGCATCCTCAGCCGCTTCGCCGACGCGCGCATCATCGACGTTACGCACGAGATCGTCGTGCATTGGCCCGTCGAAGCCGGCTTCTGGCTTGCCCGCTCGTACCCCTATTTCCCGGCGGGAACCGTGCACGTGGCGGTGGTCGATCCCGGCGTCGGCACGGAGCGCGACATCGTCGCGGTCCACGCCGAGTCGCATGTTTTCCTCGCGCCGGACAACGGCCTGCTCGCGCCCGTGCTCGGGCGCGTACAGGGCGCCCGCGCGTTTCGGTTGACAGCACGCCACCTCGAACGATTCGACCTGGGCCGGCCGAGCGCGACGTTTCATGGTCGCGATATCTTCGCGCCGCTCGCGGCGGAACTTGCCGCCGGCCGCTGCCAGCCTGGCGATCTCGGGCGCGAGACCGATGACCTCGCGATCGGCTGGACCGACGAAGCGGAGCAGGGGCCCGGTGGAATCCGGGGCGTCGTGATCACGATCGATCACTTCGGCAACCTGATCACCAACATCGACGAGGATCTGCTGGCAAAAATCGCAAATCCGGTGGTGCGCGCGGGCAATCGGGCCATCCCGTTGCGCCGCACGTATGGCGAGATGAAGCCGGGCGAATACCTCGCGCTCATCAATTCATTCGGGGTGCTGGAGATAGCCCGCGCTGAACAGAGCGCTGCGGAAGGGCTCGGCTTGGGCCGCGGCGCACCCGTAAGCGTCACATCACAATAGTACCATAACATACTGATATACAAAGTGTTTAATTCTTGGGCGCGCGTAGCCCGGCAGGGCCTCTGTCGCGGCAGGCTCCGTGGCATTGGCGCTGCATGAAGGTCTTGAACCTGTTTTTATTTCGTATATAGTCCGCAGCCACTTCGCCACCCGGGAAACGGGGCGATCTCTCTGATCTCACTGGCTTTTTCGTAACATGAGCGAGCGCGACGGGGAACACTTCGATATCGACGACGATTTCCTGGCGGAGCAGGAAGAGCCGCAGGAATTCGATCGCTTGCTCGATCGAGTGGACCGCCGAGTCAAACCTACCGGAAAACGCGGCAAAGCCGCGTGGAGCCGGCTCGAGGACGTGCTCGCCGAGCGCAGACTGGAAAAAGAGCTGCGCGAGTTTTACGACGAAGACAAGTAGTTCGATTTTTCCATCAAGTGCGCACGACCCGAGTCACCCGCCGCATGCCGGCAGGGCGCTTCGGGTTCATTTGCGTTGACGGTCGATCGGAGTGAAGTGCGATGCAGAGTGCGGGCGGATCGCCCTGGGTTGTCCTCAAATTCGGCGGTACGAGTGTCTCGACGGCGGCCAATTGGCGCAATGTCGCGGATATCGTGCGTGCCCGGGTGGCCGACGGCCTGCGTCCGCTCGTCGTGCATTCCGCGCTGACCGGCATTACCGACCGGCTCGATGGACTGCTCGCGACCGCATTGAGCGGTGACGCGAGCGCCGAGCTCGATGAAATCGAACGCCGGCACGCCGTACTCGCGCGGGATCTCGGCATCGCAACGCCGCCGGGCGTCATTTTGATTCTTGCCGAACTGCGCCGAACCGTTGCAAGCCTCAAGCACCTTCGGGAAGTAGGCGATCGCACGCGGGCCCAGGTGCTCGCAAGCGGCGAGCTGATGGCAACTCACGTCGGTGCCGACTTCCTCAAGTCCCTCGGGCTCGATGCGGTATGGCTCGACGCGCGGACGGCGCTGCGCGCGGAGGAACATGCCGGCCGCCATGAAAAGGCGAGCAAGTTGTCTGCCACCTGCGATTTCTCCCCAGACGCCGCCCTGCGTGGCCGCCTGGACCGCGCGGGAGCGTTGGTGGTCACACAGGGCTTCATTGCAAGCGACAGCGCCGGCGATACGGTTCTGCTCGGACGCGGGGGCTCGGATACATCGGGGGCGTATTTCGCGGCCAAGTTGAGCGCGCAGCGGCTCGAGATCTGGACCGACGTGCCCGGCATGTTCAGCGGCAATCCGCGATCGATTCCAGGCGCGCGCCTGCTGCAGGCATTGCACTACGACGAGGCACAGGAGATCGCGAGTAACGGCGCCAAGGTGCTGCATCCGCGCTGCATCCTGCCGGTGCGCCAATACGCGATTCCTCTCCATGTGTATGCGACGCAGATGCCCGGCCTCTGCGGCACCGTCGTGAGCGGTGCTCCTGGCGCGAGTGCGGCGCAAGTGAAGGCGATCTGCGTGAAGAAGGACATCACGCTGGTGTCGCTCGAAAGCCCGGGCATGTGGCATCAGGTGGGATTCCTCGCCGATGCCTTCCAGGTGTTCAAGGACCACGGCCTGTCGGTGGATCTCATCTCCACTTCTGAAACCAGCGTCACCGTGTCGCTGGATCCGGCTGCCAACGCACTCGACCCTGCGATCGTCGACGCGCTCGTGCAGGACCTGAGCGCGTTGTGTCGAGTCCAGGTCATCGGGCCTTGCGCATCGCTCAGCCTGGTGGGACGCAACATCCGTGGCATCCTGCATGACCTTGGCGAGGCCTTCGAGCTCTTCGAGGAACAGAAGATCTACCTCGTGAGCCAGGCGGCCAACGACCTGAATTTCACCTTCGTCATCGACGAGACCCAGGCCGACCGGCTGGTGCAGCAGCTGCACGACCTTCTCATCCGGCCCGGCCAGGGCGACCCGGTCTGGGGCCCGACCTGGGAGCAACTGCATGCGCCTGCAACGGCGGCACCGCCCGCCGCCGAACGCTGGTGGCCAGCCAGGCGCGATGAGTTGCTGGCGATTGCGCGGGAAAACTCTGCAGCCTACGTCTATGACCTGGCCACGGTCGACGCCAGGGCGCGTGCGCTCGGCCGACTCCATTCGATCGATCGTGTTTTCTACGCCATCAAGGCGAACCCGCATCCGCAGATCTTGCGCCGGGTCGCCGCCGCAGGGCTCGCGCTCGAATGCGTTTCGCAGGGGGAAGTCGAGAGGGTGTTACGCGAGGTGCCTGACCTCGCCCTCGACCGTATCCTCTTTACGCCGAACTTCGCCAGCCGCGACGAATATGATTTTGCCTTGAGCGCCGGCGTCCGGCTCACGCTGGATAATCTGCATCCACTCCAGTACTGGCCGCGGCTCTTTCAAGGGCGCGAGATCATCGTGCGCGTCGATCCGGGCTTTGGCCGCGGACATCACCAGCACGTGCGCACGGCCGGCCTGCACTCGAAGTTCGGCGTGCCCACGTTCGAGCTCGAGGAGTTCGCGCGCCTCGCGCGTGCCGCTGGCGCCCGGATCGTCGGATTGCACGCGCACAACGGCAGCGGCATCTTTTCGGTAAGCAACTGGGTGGAAACCGCGGAGTTGCTGGCGGGGCTCGCGGGCCGGTTTGCGGACCTGCGCTACATCAATATCGGCGGTGGCATCGGCGTGCCGGAGATGTTCTCGCGCTCGCCGCTCGACCTCGCGGCGCTCGATGCGGCGATTGCCGCGGTGCGCGCGCATCACCCGAAGCTCGAATTCTGGATGGAGCCCGGGCGCTACGTCGTTGCCGAAGCGGGCGTGCTGCTCGCGGTCGTCACGCAGCTGAAGGGCAAGGGCGAGGTGCGGTATGTTGGCGTAGCAACGGGCATGAATTCACTCATCCGGCCGGCGCTCTATGGCGCCTGGCACGAGATCGTGAATCTCACGCGGCTCGGCGAACCGGCGAGTGAGACATGCACGATCGTCGGCCCAATCTGCGAGAGCGGCGATCAGCTTGGGACCGATCGCGCACTCCCGCCGACGGAGGAAGGTGACGTCCTGCTCATCGCGAACGCGGGCGCCTATGGCCACGCGATGAGCTCGCACTACAATCTGCGGGCTCCGGCGATCGAGATAGTCATCTAAGGAAGCAGGAAGACTTTCATGGCGGTGTCAGTGGGCATTATCGGGTGGCGCGGCATGGTGGGGAGCGTGCTCCTCGAACGCATGCGCGCGGAGCACGACTTCGATCACATCGAGCCGGTGTTCTTCAGCACGACCCGGGCGGGCTCCGTCGCGCCGGCGATCGGCCGTCCGGCGGGAGCGGTGCGCGATGCGAAGAGCATCGCCGAGCTCGCCAGGCTCGACATCCTGATCTCCTGCCAAGGCGGCGACTACACCAACGAAATCTTCCCGAAACTGCGCGCGGCCGGCTGGCACGGCTATTGGATCGACGCCGCTTCGGCGCTGCGCATGCAGGACGACGCCATCATCATCCTCGATCCGGTGAACCGCGAGGTGATCGAGGCCGGCATCGAACGGGGCGTCAAGAATTTCATCGGCGGCAATTGCACGGTCTCATTGATGCTGATGGCCGTCTCGGGCCTGGTGAAGGCGGGCCTCGTCGAATGGATCACGACGATGACCTACCAGGCGGCGTCAGGTGCGGGCGCGAAGCAGATGCGGGAACTGCTCCTGCAGATGGGCAGCGTCTATCGCGCGGTCGAACCGCTGCTCGCCGATCCCGCAAGCTCCATCCTCGACATCGATCGCAAGGTGAGCGCCGTGTTGCGCTCGCCTTCGCTGCCGCACGGCGAGCTCGGCGCGCCCCTCGCGGGAAGCGTCATTCCCTGGATCGACAAGGACCTCGGCAACGGACAGAGCCGCGAAGAATGGAAGGGCGGAGTCGAGGCACGCAAGATCCTCGGTACTGGCGGCGCGGGCATCGTGGTCGACGGGGTCTGCGTGCGCATCGGCGCCATGCGCTGTCACAGCCAGGCCCTGACCATCAAGCTGCGCAAGGACCTGCCGCTCATCGACATCGAACGGCTGCTCGTCGCGTCGAACGACTGGGTGCGAGTCATTCCGAATGAGCGCGAATCTTCCATCAAGGAGCTGTCGCCGGCCGCGGTCAACGGCTCCCTGCACGTGCCGATCGGAAGGCTGCGCAAGCTCCCGATGGGCGGCGAATACCTTGCCGCTTTCACGGTGGGCGATCAGCTCCTTTGGGGAGCGGCCGAACCCTTGCGGCGCATGTTGAGGCTCCTGCTGGTCGCGGAATAGGCCCTGAGTCAGGTCGGTGTGTGGCCGCCATGGCGCGAGGCGAGCTCGTCGACGACATGCTTGAGCGAGAGATTCCGGCTCTTGAGCAGCAGCAGCAGGTGATAGAGAAGATCCGCCGACTCCGAAATCACCTCCTTGTCCTCGCCGCCCGCGGCGGCGAGCGCCACCTCGAGGCCTTCCTCGCCGACCTTCTGCGCCATGCGCTTCTGACCCTGCACGACGAGTCGCGCCGTGTAGCTTCCTTCCGGCCGTTCGGCGATCCGCTGGGCGATGACGCGCTCCAGGTCCGCGAGGAACGCGAGCCGCTCGGCGTCGGTGGGCGGCACGTCGATGAAGCAGGTCGGCGTCCCGACGTGACAGACCGGACCTGCAGGCAATGCCTGCACGAGCAACGTGTCATTGTCGCAGTCCGGTGCGATGCCGACGAGATTCAGGAAATGTCCGGAGGTCTCGCCCTTCAGCCAGAGCGCCTGCCGGCGCCGGCTGTAGAACACGACGCGGCCGGCGTCGACGGTTGCCGTCAGCGCCTGGCGGTTCATGAAGCCCAGCATCAGAACGGCGCCGGTCACCGCGTGCTGGATCACCGCGGGCAGAAGCCCGTCGCCCTTGTTCCAATCGAGTGCCCGGATCTGCTCGGGTGTCATGGTCGTACCTCAATGGCCTGGCGCCGCAAATATTGCTTCAGATCGGCGATGGCGATCTCGCCGAGATGAAAAACGCTCGCCGCGAGCGCGCCGTCGACGTTCGCGCGCTCGAATACGTCGCGAAAGTGACCTGGCGTCCCGGCTCCGCCCGACGCGATGAGAGGAACATCGCAGACGGCGCGCGCGGCCTCGAGCTGCGCGATGTCGAAACCTTGCCGCACCCCGTCGCTCGCCATGCAGTTGAGTACGATCTCGCCGGCGCCTCGGTGCTGGACTTCGACGAGCCATTCGAGGGTCGCGCGGGACGTGTCGCGAGACCGTGCAGGGTCTCCGGTGTACTGGTGTACGCGGAAACCCTCGGCGGATGTCTGGCTATCGACGCCCACGACGACGCACTGCGAGCCGAATCGCTTGCTCAGCTGGGTGATGAGTTCGGGATCGGCAAGCGCGGGCGAGTTCACCGACACCTTCTCAGCCCCCGCGCCGAGGACTTCTTCGGCGTCGGCGACGGAACGGATGCCTCCCGCCACGCAGAATGGAATATCGAGGAGCCGGCCGACTCTTGAAATCCAGCGCCGATCGACCGAGCGGCCCTCGGGACTCGCCGTGATGTCGTAGAAAACGAGTTCGTCGGCGCCGGCGTCGCGATACCGCTCGGTGAGCGCCAGGATGTCGCCGACCACGCGATGGTCGCGAAAGCGCACGCCTTTCACGACCTGGCCGTCGCGAACATCGAGGCAGGGAATTATTCGCTTTGCAAGAATGGCCGCAGCTCCTCGATGGCAATGCGATCTTCCAGCAATGCGCGTCCGCTGACGGCCGCGGCGACGCCCAGGCCGGCAAGGGCCGCGAGGTCACTCGCGTCGCGAATGCCGCCCGACGCCTGCCACTCGATCTCGGGGAAGCGCCGCAGCGCATCGGCGTACAACTCGAGATTCGGTCCGTTCAGCATGCCGTCCCGGGTCACGTCGGTGCAGAGCACGTGTCGCAGCCGGCCGTTCGCCAGTGTTTCCACGGCTTCCCACAGGGAGATCGTCGACTGTTCGCGCCAGGCATGAGTTGTGACGCACGGCGTTCCGCGGTGGTCGATACGCACGTCGAACGCGATCGCCAGGCGGTCGGGGCCGAAGTCCGCGAGCAGGTCGCGGGCGTCCTGCGGTTGCGCAACAGCGAGGCTGCCGATGACGGCTCGCGAGGCGCCGCGCCCGAGAACCTGTTCAACCGCCGCTCTCGATCGCAGTCCGCCCCCGACCTGCAGGCGCATCTTTCGATCTGCGACGAGTGCGCCGATGAGTGAATCATTCACGGTGCTGCCGTCGCGAGCCGCATCCAGATCGACGATGTGCGTCCAGCCGGCCCCCCAAGCGTAGTAGCGGTCGAGCAGCGCAGCGGGTTCCACGTCGAACACCGACTCGGCCGCAAAGTCTCCCTGGCGCAGTCGCACGCAGCGGCCGCCGCGAAGATCCATGGCAGGAATGAGGCGCATCAGCCGAGTCGCAGGAAGTTGGCAAGGATGCGCGAGCCGGCGCCGGCGGATCGTTCGGGGTGAAACTGCGTGCCGAAGAAATTGCGGCTCGCAACCACGGCGGAGAAAGCGCCGTCGTAGTGACAGGTCGCGACCGTCTCGGCGGCAATCGCGACGCGGTAGCTGTGTACGAAATAGGCGTACTCGCCCGATTGCACCTGCCGCAGCAGCGGATTCGCCTCTGCCATCGTCAATTGATTCCACCCCATGTGCGGCACGGGAAGGCCGGGCTTGGCATGCATCCGCGTGGCTCGGCCTGCGATCGCCCCGAGGCAGGTCGTGTCGCCTTCGTCGGACCGCTCGAACAGCAGCTGCATGCCAAGACAGATGCCGAGGACGGGTTGGCGCAGCGTCGGAATCACTTGCGCAAGACCCGAGCCGTGCAGACGCGACATGGCGTCGGCCGCCGCTCCCACGCCGGGCAACACGACGTGCGACGCGTCGCGCACGGCACTGGCGTCGGCCGTGACTGTCGCGAGGCAGCCAAGCCGTTCGAATGCGAACTTGAGCGAGGCGAGGTTGGCGCCTCCGCTGTCGATGATGACGAGTCGCATGCCGAGTCCTTGCGCTAGAGCGTTCCCTTGCTGCTCGGAAGCTCGCTGCCTTCGACGCGGATGGCCTGGCGAAGCGCCCGGCCGACGCCCTTGAAGCAGGCTTCGACCATGTGATGGGTGTTTTCGCCCGTGACGCTCAAATGGATCGCCGCGCCGAGACTGTCGGCAAGCGAGCGGAAGAAGTGCGGGACGAGTTCGGTCGGCAGTTCGCCAACCCGATCGCGCGGAAACTTTCCTTCGAACACGAAGTAGGGCCGGGCGGAGAGGTCAACCGCCACCTGCGCGCGGGCTTCGTCCATCGGCAGCACGAATCCGTAGCGAGCGATGCCGCGCTTGTCGCCGAGGGCCTGGCGGAGCGCTGCACCGAGCGCAAGGGCGCAGTCCTCGACAGTGTGATGCTCATCGACCTTGAGGTCGCCCTGGCAGGTGAGTGCGAGCGAGAAGCCGCCGTGGCGCGCGATCTGCTCGATCATGTGGTCGAAGAAGCCGAGGCCCGTGGTGACGGCGATCGGTGATTCATGATCGAGTGCCACGCTGACTTGAACGCGGGTTTCGCGGGTCGCGCGTTCGACGCTCGCCGTGCGTGCCGATTCGAGGATGCGCCGGCAAATGGCCGGCCATGTGCAATCTGGCGGGCCCGACCGGCTCACACGGTAGCCGGTGACGCCGAGATTGGCAGCGAACTCGAGGTCGGTGTCCCGATCGCCGATCATCACGCTGCGCGCGTGATCGAGCGTATTGCGGGCGAGAAAATCGGTGAGCATCCCGAGCTTGGGCTTGCGGCACGCGCAATTATCCTCGGGCAGATGCGGGCAGACATAGACACCGGCAAAGCGTATGCCCTGGGAATCGAGCACGCGCAGGATGAAGTCGTGCGGGATGCGAAAGGCCGGCTGAGGAAACGCCAGGGTGCCGATGCCGTTCTGGTTGGTGACCATCACGAGCGTGAAGCCTGCGCGCTCAAGTTCGAGGAGCGCCGGCACGACGCCCGGCATGAACCGGATCTTCTCCAGGCTGTCGACCTGCTCGTCCGGCGGTTCCTCGACGATCGTGCCGTCGCGATCGACGAATGCGGCCTTGACTGGCGTGCTCATGGGCTCTCCAGCGCCGTGACCAGGCGCTCGTTCTGCTCGGGCAGCCCGATGGTGATACGCAGGCATGACCCGAGTCCCGGTTGTCGTCGCACATCGCGCACCAGCAGTCCTGCGGCCCGCATCTTTTCGAAGGCGCGACCGGCCTGTGCGAATTCAACGAGCAGAAAATTCGCTGCGCTCGGAAAGACTCGGCGAACCGCAGCCGATCGCGCGAGGCGTTGAGCGAGCTTGTCGCGTTCGGCAACGAGCATCGCAACGCGCGCGCCGGCCATGGCGAGTTGCGGCGGCAGCAGTGCGTGCTCGACGCTCTGCGCCGTTGCCGATGGAATCGCATAGGGGGGAATGATGCGCTTCAGGATGTCGATGACTTCCGGATCCGCGAGCGCGCATCCGCAGCGTGCGCCAGCCAGCGCGTGGGCCTTCGACAGCGTTCGCAGGACGACGAGGTTGCCGAGCCTTTCCTTGCGATTCGCGAGGCTCGGGCGGCCGGAAAATTCGAGATAGGCCTCGTCAGCGACCACCAGTGCCCGACCAGCGAGCTCCCGCGCGATGGTCGCTACCATTTCGCCGTCATAAGCGTTGCCGGTTGGATTGTTCGGCGTGCAGAGGAAGACCAGCCTGATGTGCGGCTGCCAGCGCGCGAGGACGCTTGCGGCCGTCGGTGCGAATCCGTCGGCCGCCGTCAGGACCAGCTCCTCGACCTTGGCGCCCTGAATCTGGGCGGCAACCTTGTACATGCCGAAGGTCGGTGGCAACACCAGGACGCCATCGACCTCCGCGCGGCAAAAGGCGCGCACCAGGAGGTCGATTGCCTCGTCGCTCCCGCGCCCGACGAGTGTGCGCTCGGAGTCAACGCCGTAGAGCGCCGCCAGCCGGCGCACGAGGCTTGCGGGCTGCGGCTCGGGATAACGATTGAGACCGATCGCGGAATTGTCGCCCGGTGTCCGCCAGGGATTTTCATTGGCGTGCAGCCGCTCGAGATCGGGTTCCCACGCAGCGTGCGCGTACGGCTCGAGTTCAACGATGTCAGGTCGGGCCAGCGCGGTCAGCGAACTCATTGGCGCGGGTCCGCCGCCAGGGACTTGAGACGAACGGCAACAGCATTGGCATGCGCGTCGAGCGTTTCAAGGTGCGCAAGTGTTTCGGCGACGGGCCCGAGGTCCTGAAGCCCCGCCGTCGTCAATTCCTGTACCGTGATTCGCTTGCTGAAATCCGCCAGGGCGAGGCCGCTCAGCGCGCGCGCGTGACCCCCCGTGGGCAACACGTGATTGGTGCCCGAGCAATAGTCTCCGAGCGGCTCCGGCGTCCAGTTTCCGAGAAACACCGAGCCGGCGTTGCGCACCCGTGCAAGCCAGGAGCGTGCGTTGGCGACGGAAATGATCAGGTGCTCCGGCGCGTAGGCATTGCTGACGGCGAAAGCCGCTTCAAGATCTTCGACCCGGATGATGCGGGCGCTGCGCAGCGCCGCTTCGATGATCGACCGGCGTGAGAGGCGCCTGCACTGTTGCGCGATCTCAAGTTGCGTCGCGCGGGCAAGGCCGTGCGACGTCGTTACGAGCAGCACCTGTGCGTCAATGCTGTGCTCGGCCTGCGCCAGCAGATCCGCGGCGACGAAGTCCGCGCGCGCGTCCTCATCGGCAATCACCAGCACCTCGGACGGTCCCGCCGGCAGATCGCGAGCAGCGCCGCCGGCAAGGCTTGCAACGAGGTCCTTCGCTGCGGTGACCCAGGCATTGCCGGGACCGAAGATCTTGTCGACTTTCGGCACGGTCTGCGTGCCGAATGCCATTGCCGCGACAGCCTGCGCGCCACCAATCTTGAACACGCGCTCGATGCCGCATAGGCGTGCGGCGACGAGCACGGCGGGATCGGCGCTGCCATCCCGGCGCGGTGGCGTGCAGACGATTCGTGTTGGACAGCCCGCGATCTGCGCAGGCACCGCCAGCATGACGGCGGTGCTCGGCAGTGGCGCCGTGCCCGCCGGCACATAGAGCCCGACAGATTCGATCGGCACCTCGAATCGCTCGCAGCGCACGCCCGGCGACGTTTCCACGGTGAGCGAGGAGGTTCTTTGTGCCTCGTGGAATCGTCGCACGTTTGCGATTGCGCGCTCGAGCGCAGCATGCTGGGTGGGCGTCAGCACGGTCAGCGCCCGTTTGAACTCATCCGCGCTTACTTCCGGCGACTCGGGCGATGCGCCGTCGAGTTCGAGCGTGAGGCGCGCCAGGGCCGTGTCTCCTTCCGCTCGCACGGCCGCGATGATGCGGCTGACACTCTCGCGAAGGTGCACCGACTCCTCCGCGAGCGGACGTTCGAGGGCTGCCGAGCGCTCAAGCGCGTTCAGCTGCTGCCATTCAAGTATGGGAATGTGGACGGCGGACATGCCGGTCACGCGAGCATCTTTTCGACGGGGAGCACGAGTATGGCACTGGCGCCCGCGGCCTTCAGGCTTTCGAGCGTCTCCCAGAAGACGTTTTCCCGGCAAACCGCGTGCACGGCAACCTTATCCACGGTGCCTTCGAGCGGGATGATCGTCGGAAATTCGCTGCCGGGCAGGAGCCTTGCGATCTCGGGCAGGGCCGAGCGCGGGGCGTGCAACATGATGTACTTGCTTTCCTTGACCTGCTGCACGCCGTCGATGCGCATCAGGAGCCGGCGCACCCAGTCCTGCTTCTCCTGCGAGAGCGGTACCGGTGTCCGGATGACGACGGCCCGGCTCTCGAGAATCGTCTCCACCTCGCGCAGGTGATTGGCGAGGAGTGTCGATCCGGACGACACCAGGTCACAGATGAGATCGGCCCTGCCGAGGCGCGGGGCGATCTCGACCGCACCGGACAGCGTGACGATCTCCGCGCGCAAGCCACTGCGCTTGAGATACGCGGCGAGGATATTCGGATAGGTCGTCGCGATGCGCTGGCCGTTGAGCGAGGCGGGGCCGAAGTAGCCGGCCGATTCGGGAACGGCGAGGGAGAGCCGGCAATTGCCGAAGTCGAGCGTCTGCAACTGCTCGAACAGCGGCGCGGTGCCGCGGCCGACCAGGTCGAGCCGCGCTTCCTCGATGACATTGAGCCCGACGATGCCGAGGTCGCAGACATCCTGCTGCACGAGGTCGGGGATGTCATCGTCGCGCACCAGCAGCACGTCGAGCGGCATGTTCTCGCCGAAGAACATCAGCTGGTCCTTGCCGCGGCTGTACTTGAGCCCGCAGCGCTGCAGGAGATCGAGCGAGTTGTCGGTGAGCCGCCCGGTCTTCTGGATCGCGATCTTGAGTCGTGTCGCCTTATCCATGTCGGCCGTCTTTGCGTTTGCCGAGCGCGCCAAGAGCGCCCTGGTAGCCGCCGTTGCCCGCGTTGAGATAGCGGGCGACGCGGCCGATGGTCGTGACGCTCACGCCCGTCAGGCGGTGGATTTCGCGGTAGGGCAGGTCGCGGCCCAGCATCTCGGCGACCACCCAGCGATCCGCCATCGCCTCGAGTTCCGCGGGCGTGCACAGGTCGCGGAAGAAATTGCGGACTTCATCGACGCTCTCGAGGGCGAGCACGGCCTGGTAGAGGGCGCGTTCGTGGGCGGCCTCCTGGCGCGCGGTGAGCTGGCGGTGCGATTTCATTGCGTTCCCGGGATGACCGTCAAGGTGTACTAATGTATTAGCACGTTAATACACTGGACGGATCCGGGCAAGCGCCGGCGCGGCCGCAGTTTGACGGCGGGCGGGCACGGCCCTTAAGATCCCGCCCCACTCATCGAGACCGGCTGAGGGACAGGCCCGAAGACGCCGGGGCAACCGGTCCAGCCAACCACTGGACAGAGGTGCCAACTCCTACAGGGACCTGCCAACGCGGGGCCCGGAAGATGAGGTGCCGTGAAGCTGCCTCGTGCGAACGGGGGTGCCGGTCACGACAACCTGCCTAGCGGCGGGTATCCGTAGGAGCGTCATGGGCCCAACGGAGATCCGCGCGATGGACAATCCCAGGACCGCTTCGACCGCACCCGCCGGGAGCGATGCAGCTGCGTCGCTTAACGTCGCCCGGAGCGGCGTTCTGGAGATTCCAGGCGGACTCGATCTTTATCACGGCGGCGTGCTCGCGGGCGTGCACGTTGCCTATCGGATATCGGGTCCGGGCGCGGCGGCGGTGGTCGCTGCACTCGGCGGCATCTCCGCCGGTCGCTACGTCATCGGATCCGACGGCGCGGGCCCCGGCTGGTGGTCGGAACTTGCAGGTCCCGGCCGGGCGCTCGACAGCGATCGATACCGCGTGCTCGGCATCGACTATCTCGGCGGCAGCGGTGACACGACGGGACCGCGCGCCGGCGCGCCCTTTGCAAGTATCAGCTCCTACGATCAGGCACGGATCCTGCTCGCGGTGCTCAATCATCTCGGTATAGCGTCCCTGCACGCGATCGTCGGGGCTTCCTACGGCGCCATGGTCGCGCTCGCATTCGCGGAACGCTTTCCTGACCGCGTCAGCCGCTTGCTCGTCGTCAGCGGAGCCGACGCGACCCACCCCATGGCAACCGCCTGGCGCAGCCTGCAGCGACACATCGTGCGCTTCGCTCAGAGCCACGGCTTCGCCCGCGAAGGCCTGAAGCTCGCGCGTGCGCTTGCCATGGCGACCTATCGAAGCCCCGAGGAATTCGCGGCGCGCTTTCGCGCAGCCCCGCGCACGACGGCCGAGGGCTTTCGCTTTCCGGTCGAGGACTACCTGTTCGCGCGCGGCGCTGACTATGCGGCACGTTACCTTCCGGAGGCCTATCTCAGTCTCTCGGAATCCATCGACCTGCATGCGATCGATGCTTCGCGCATCGTGACACCGACGACGCTCGTCGGCGTGAGGGAGGACCAGCTGGTGCCGCTGGCCGACATGCGGGCGCTGAGCGCGCGCCTCGCGGGGCCGCGTCAGCTGGTTGAGATCAGTTCCATCTACGGTCACGACGCGTTCCTCAAGGAGGCCGAGCAGCTGCGGCCGGTGTTTCGTGCCTGTCTGGAGGGGGGAGAGTCATGAGCAAGTCCTGGCAACCGGCGACGGTGAGTGCGCGGGCGGCGATCGAGACGGACAGCCAGCACCACGCGGTCGTGCCGCCCATCCACCTGTCGTCAACCTTTGCCTTTCGCGCCTTCGGTGACAAGGGTGCCTACGACTACACGCGCTCGGGAAATCCGACGCGTGACGCCCTGGCGCAAGCGCTGGCAGAACTCGAAGGCGGCCATGGGGCCGTCGTGACAAGCTCCGGCATGGCGGCAGTCACTTTGGCACTGCAGCTCGTGCGGCCGGGCGAGCTCGTCATCGCGCCGCACGACTGCTACGGCGGCACATATCGGCTGCTAGCCGCGCTCGCGCGGCGCCAGCAGCTGCGCGTGGAATTCATCGACCAGTCGCAGCCCGAATCGCTGCGGGCTGCGTGCGCGCTGAAGCCGCGGCTCGTTTGGGTGGAAACTCCGAGCAATCCGCTGCTGCGCATCGTCGACATCCGCGCGGTGTCGAGATTGTGCCAGGCCGCGGGTGCTTTGCTCGTCGTCGACAACACGTTCCTTTCGCCCGGCTGGCAGCGGCCGATCGATTTCGGTGCGGACCTCGTCGTGCATTCGACGACGAAGTATCTCAACGGCCACAGCGACGTCGTGGGCGGCGCGGTGGTGACAACGACTGCCGACCTGCAGGGTGATCTCATCTGGTGGGGCAATTGTCTCGGCGTAACAGGCGCTCCGTTCGACAGCTATCTCACGCTGCGCGGCATCAGGACCCTGCAGGCGCGGCTGCGCGTGCACGAGGAAAACGCGCATGCGGTCGTCGCACTTCTCACGACACATCCCGCTGTGCAGAGGGTCTACTACCCGGGAATCCTGACGCACCCCGGCCACAGCGTCGCCGCAGCCCAGCAGCGGTCTTTCGGTGCGATGCTCAGCTTTGAACTGCGCGGGGGCTTGCCGGCGGTGACGGCGTTTGCGAATGGACTCGCCTGTTTTTCGCTGGCGGAGTCGCTCGGCGGGGTCGAGAGCCTCGTCGCGCATCCGGCATCGATGACGCACGCGGCCATGGACGCGGACGCCCGCGCTCGCGCCGGCATTGCCGATTCGTTGCTTCGGCTTTCGATCGGCATCGAGGACAAGCGGGATCTGATCGCGGATCTCACGGCCGGACTGGCGCGAGCCGCGGCGACCAGCGAATCGTTGGCGGCCGTGTCGCTATCGGCCGCGTGCTGAGCCGTTATCGGGCAAGTTCTTCGAGGATGGCATCGCCCGCGGCGCGCGTGCTGAGCGCCGGGGAGCCGGGTTTCGCCAGATCGCGCGTGAAGCGGCCGCGCTCAAGTGACTGGTGCACCGCCAGTTCCACCGCGGCTGCCTCCCGCTCCAGATGCAGCGACAGGCGCAGAAGCATCGCGACACTCAGGATCGCGGCGCAGGGGTTCGCAACGCCCTGGCCCGCGATGTCAGGCGCCGAGCCATGGATTGGCTCGTACAAACCGCGCGTGCCGTCGCCAAGCGAGGCGGAGGGCAGGAGACCCATCGAGCCGGCCAGCGTCGAGGCCTCGTCGGTGAGGATGTCGCCGAACATGTTTTCCGTCAGCAGCACATCGAATGATCGCGGGCGCTGCACCAGCGCCATGGCGGCGGTGTCGACCAGCATGTGCTCGAGGCGCACGTCCGGAAATTCTGCCGTGAACACGCGTGTCACGACTTCGCGCCAGAGCTTGGAGGTCGCGAGCACATTCTCCTTGTCGACGGAGGTCACGTGCGTGCGCCGCCCGCGTGCGAGCCTGCCGGCGACGAGCGCTACCCTTTCAATTTCTGCCGCCGTGTAACGGCAAAGGTCGGAGGCTGAGCTTGCCGTGCGGGTCTTTTCACCGAAATAGATTCCGCCCGTGAGTTCCCGCACGACGACGATGTCGACGTCGCGCAGCACGTCAGCCTTCAGTGGCGACGCATCGAGCGCCGCCGGATGAGGCTTGACCGGGCGCAGATTGGCGTACACGCCGAGCGCGCGCCGCAACGAGAGGAGCCCTTGTTCGGGGCGGCTACCGGGCCGTACGTCCGCCCATTTGGGTCCGCCGATCGCTCCCAGCAACACGGCGTCCGCCTTCTGGCACAGCGCGAGCGCGGCTGCCGACAAAGGCTCACCGCACGCGTCAATCGATGCTCCACCGAATGGGGCTTCGGTGATCTCGAAGTCGTGATGAAAGGCCCGCCCGATCGCAACGAGGCAGCGCACGGCCTCAGCCGTGACTTCCGGGCCGATACCGTCGCCCGGCAACACGGCGATCGATGCTTTCATGCGCCCTTGCGTTCGAAGTCGGCGATTGCGCCGGCTTGCTGAAGGAGGTAGCCGAGTTCGTCCACACCGTGCAGCAGGCAGTAGCGGGCGAATGCTTCGAGCGCAAACGCGAGCGTACGCCCGCCGGGCAAGCTGATTTCACTGCGCTCGACATCCACGGTCATTTCGGCGCCCGGATTGGCGAGGAGCCACGCGTGCGTCGATGCGTCGACCACCACAGGTACCAGGCCGTTCTTCAGCGAGTTGCTGCGAAAGATGTCCGCGATCCCCGTGCTGACGACGGCCTGGAACCCGTAATCAACGAGAGCCCACGGCGCATGCTCACGCGATGAGCCACAGCCGAAATTGTTGCCGGCGACGAGGATGCGGCAGCCCGCCGACGCCGGTTGATTCAATATGAACTCGGGCCGCGCTTTGCCGGCTGCGTCGAAGCGCCAGTCGGCAAAGAGGGCAGTCGATCCAAGGCCCGCGCGCGTCGTGGTCGTCAGAAAACGCGCGGGCACGATCTGATCGGTATCGATATTGGTCGACGGCAGCACGACGGTGCGGGACTGGATCTGTCGGACGGCCTGCATGTTTCAGCCCATGAGTTCGCGCGGGTCTGCGATCCGGCCGTGGACCGCCGCGGCGGCCGCAGTCGCGGGACTTGCGAGCAGCGTTCTTGCCCCGGCGCCTTGCCGGCCCTCGAAATTGCGGTTCGAGGTACTGACGGAATATTTGCCTCGCGCGACCGTGTCGCCATTCATGCCGATGCACATGGAACAGCCGGACTCGCGCCATTCAGCGCCCGCGGAGGTGAAGATGCGATCGAGGCCCTCCGCTTCGGCGAGGCGCTTGACGTCCTGCGAGCCTGGAACGACCAGCATGCGCACGCCGCTCGCCACGTGGCGTCCCCTGAGAATGTCCGCGGCGCTGCGCAGGTCCGACAATCGGCCGTTCGTGCAACTGCCGATGAAAACGACATCGACGGGCTTGCCCTTGATGGCGTCGCCCGGTGCGAAGCCCATGTACTCGAGCGCCTTGCGAAAGACGGCGTCGCCGCCAGTTGGAATGCGGCCGCTGACGGCGAGCACCATGCCTGGATTCGTGCCGTAGGTGATCATCGGCTCGAGTGTTGTCGCATCGATCTCGATTTCACTGTCAAAGCGCGCATCGGCATCGGATGGAAGCTTCCGCCACCGGTCGAGCGCCCGGTCCCACGCAGCGCCTTTCGGGGAACGGGGGCGATCGGCAAGGTAGGCGAAGGTCGTGTCATCCGGCGCGATCATGCCCGCGCGCGCGCCGGCTTCGATCGACATGTTGCAGACCGTCATCCGCTCTTCCATGGAAAGGGCGCGAATGGCATCGCCTCTGTATTCAAAGACGCAGCCGGTGCCGCCGCCGACACCAACCTTGCCGATGATGGCCAGGATCAGGTCTTTGGCGCCGACGCCGTCGGGTAGCCGGCCCCGCACGTTGACGGCCACGGGTCGCGGCTTGCGCTGCAGCAGACATTGGGTCGCGAGCACGTGGCCCACCTCGGTCGTGCCGATGCCGAAGGCGAGGGCGCCGAATGCGCCGTGCGTGCTCGTGTGGCTGTCGCCGCATACGATCGTGCCGCCCGGCTGAGTGAGTCCGAGTTCGGGCCCAATGACGTGGACGATCCCGCGATCCGCGTGCCGCATATCCAGGAGCTCGACAGCGAACTCGCGGCAGTTGCGTTCGAATTCGGCGATCTGGCGTCCGGCGGATTCAACCGTGATCGGCACACGCCCGAACACCTGGTCGGGGTCGGTCGGGCTCGAATGATCGAGCGTGCCGATCGTTCGATCGGGGCGGCGGACTTTGAGCCCTGCGGTACGCAGGGCGCTGAAGGCCTGCGGCGTCGTGACTTCGTGCGTGAGATGCAGGTCGATGTAGAGGATCGCCGGAGTTTCGGCTGTCTCGGGCACGACCACGTGGTCATGCCAGATCTTCTCGAGCATCGTCCTCGCGGTCATCGATGTTCAGTTCGAGGCAACGGCGCGTGGCGCCGACAGGTCGACCGGATCGAGCCAGCCCCACTTGTCTGCGGTCTTGCCGCTGAAGAGCCCGAAGAACGCGGCCTGCAATCTCTCCGTGATGGGTCCGCGCCGGCCGATGCCGACCGGCAGCCGGTCGACGGAGCGCACGGGCGTGACCTCGGCGGCAGTGCCGGTGAAGAAGATCTCGTCAGCGAGGTAAAGCAGTTCGCGCGGCATGCTTTGCTCGCGCGTTTCGATGCCGAGCTCGCGCGCCAGCTTCATGATCGTGTCGCGGGTGATGCCGGAAAGGATGGACGAGGCCGTTGGCGGCGTCATCAACACGCCGTCCTTCACGAGGAAGAGATTCTCGCCGCTCCCCTCGCTCAGCATGCCGTCGACGCCGAGGCCGATGCCTTCGGCGAAGCCGAGCCTCTGCGCCTCCATGCCGATGAGCTGGCTCGAAAGATAGTTGCCGCCGGCCTTGCCCATGGCCGGGATCGTGTTCGGCGCGACCCGGTTCCAGGACGACACGCAGACGTCGACGCCCTGTTCGAGCGCTTCCTGTCCGAGATAGGTGCCCCATTCCCAGGCTGCGATCGCGACATCGATCGGCGGCGGATTCTTCGGTATCACACCGATTTCGCCGTAGCCGCGGAACGCGAGCGGCCTGAGGTATGCGCCCTTGTCGAGCCCATTAGCCGCGAGCACCTCTTTCTGGGCCGCGGCAAGCTGTTCGAAGTTGAATGGCAGCTCCATGCGATAGATTTTCGCGGACTCGAAGAAACGCTTCGTGTGGTCGCGTAGCCGGAAGATCGCAAGACCGCGATGGGTCGCATAGGCGCGTACGCCCTCGAACACCGACGAGCCGTAGTGCAGGGCGTGGCTCAGGACGTGCACAGTGGCCTTTTCCCAAGGGACCAGTTTGCCGTTGAACCAGATGTACTTCGTCGCCGGTATGGGCATGGCTCGCTCCGTATCTTGAGTTGGATCGCTGCTCGGTCGTCAGACGGCCGCCTTGGCGGCCGTGCCTGCTTTCGCACGCCGGTTCCGAGGCTGTCGCACACCCGTCTTGCGACTGAGCTCGATGCGGTTGATGACTTCGAGGAAGGCGCGCACCGCCGATTCGACAATATTGGTGCTGACGCTGGAACCCCGATAAGTGCGGTCATTGTACTCTACGTACACGACCGCCTCGCCCTGCGCATCCTCGCCCTCGGACACGCTTCTCAGTTCGAATTTCCTGAGGCTGACCTGGATGCCGGTGGCGGCCTCGATTGCCTTGAACGCAGCGTCGACCGGCCCATCGCCGTCGGCCTGTCGCTCAAGTGGCTCTTTACTCTTGCCGGCCAGCTTGACGGTTGCGCTCGCGGGCCCGGTGAGCCCCGCGATCGTGTCCAGCCCAACGAGTGTCCAGGGTCCTGCAGCGCCGCCCTCCAGTCGCAACACGAGCGCTTCGATGTCGCCGTCGAACAGTTCCTTCTTGCGATCGGCGAGCGCCTTGAATTCCTCGAACACGCGATTGAGCTCCATTTCATCGAGTTCGAAACCGAGTTCCTGAACGCGCTCGCGAAAAGCATGCCGGCCACTGTGTTTGCCGAGCACGAGATGGGTGCGCGCAAGGCCCACGTCCTGCGGCCGCATGATCTCGTAGGTCGAGCTGTTCTTCAGCATGCCGTGCTGATGGATGCCGGATTCGTGCGCAAACGCATTTTCACCAACCACCGACTTGTTGCGCGGGATCGGCATGCCGGTGATGTTCGATACCAGGCGGCTCGTTGGGTAGAGCCGCACCGAGTTGATTCCCGTCTTGAGGCCGAAGTAGCTCTCGCGCGTGCGCAGCGCCATCACCACTTCCTCGAGCGAGCAGTTGCCGGCGCGCTCGCCGATGCCGTTGATCGTGCATTCAATCTGCCGCGCTCCCGCCTGCACGGCACTCAGGCTGTTGGCGACCGCCATGCCGAGATCGTCGTGACAGTGGACCGACAGGATCACCCCGTCGATGCCGGGCACGGAACTACGCAGGTAGCGGAACACTTCGGAAAATTCCTGCGGCACGGTGTAGCCGACGGTGTCCGGAATGTTCACGGTGGTGGCACCCGCTTCAACCACCGCGGTCACGACGTCCTTCAGGAACTCGAGCTCCGTCCGCGAGGCATCTTCCGGGGAGAATTCGACATCGTCGGCAAAGGTCCGTGCGAGTCGCACGGCTTCCACCGCCGTTCTCAGGATCTCCTCCTTCGCCATGTTGAGCTTGAACTGCCGGTGGATCGCACTCGTCGCGAGAAAGACATGCACACGCTTGCGCGGGGCGGGCTCGAGCGCGCGCGCCGCGCGCTCGATGTCCTCGGGATTGCAGCGGGCAAGACCCGCGATGATCGGACCGTGAATCTCGCGCGCGATCGCATTGACGGATTCCCAGTCCCCGCGTGATGCAACGGGAAAGCCGGCCTCGATGACATCGACTCCAAGCTCCGCGAGCGCACGTGCGACACGCAGCTTCTCGGGCAAGGACATGCTGCAGCCCGGTGCCTGTTCGCCGTCGCGCAGGGTCGTGTCGAAGATCATGACGTGGTCGGGGTCGCGGGGATTCATGGCTTGCTCGAGCTCCCGGTTCAGTGATCGTGACTGCGCTTCAAGGTGCCGTAGTTCATGCTGGCTAGCGCGGCGGTCTCGGCCCGGGCTTGTGCCGTAGGGACCGGTTCGCCGTGCAGGACAGCCAGCAGCATGTCGTGGCTGATGTTGCCGCCGGAAAGCACCAGGCCGATGCGCGCGCCCGCAATGCGGGCGCGCAACTTGATCGCACCTGCGAGTGCGGCGGCTCCGGCGCCTTCGGCGAGCTGATGTACGGTTTCGGCGTAGCAGCGAATGGCGCCGTGCAGTTCCGCTTCGCTCACAAGGACCATGTCATCAATCAGATCGCGCAGGATTTGCACGGATTGCGCCGCCGGCACGCGCGTTGCGAGGCCGTCAGCGATCGTCGGCGAAACCGGGACTTCGACCAGCTCGCCGGTGAGGTACGCCCGGGCCACGGCCGGAGCGTTTGCTGCCTGCACGCCGACGATGCGCGTATGCGGGCTCAATGCGCGAATTGCGAGCGCCATGCCCGATGCAAGGCTCCCGCCACCAACCGGGATGAATATGAAATCGAGCGGCTGTGTGCTCTGTTCGAGAACTTCGAGCGCGACCGTGCCGTACCCCGCCACGAGCGCCGGTTCGCGCGACGGATGCACCGCACGCGCGTCCGATTGCGTCGCCCGGAGCTGCGCAGCAGTCCAGGCCGTGTCGAAGTCGTTGCCGCAAATCCGCACATCGGCGCCGAGCGCCCGCATCGCCGCGTCCTTGTCCGGATTGTTGCCCTCGGGAACAAAGATGGTGCAACTGACGCCGCGCTCGCGCGCGGCGTAGGCGAGCGACTGCCCGTGATTGCCACGCGTCGCCGTCACGAGGCCCCGCGCTCGATCCGATTCCGAGAGTTGTGCGAGCAGGTTGAGTCCGCCACGAATTTTGAACGAACCGAGAAGCTGCGCATTCTCGAGCTTGACGAAGGCGCGACAGCCAAGCCGCTGCGAGAGCAGCGGGTGCGTCACGAGTGGAGTCGCGCTCAGGTGCTTTGCGAGTACGCGGCGCGCGGCAACGATATCGTCGAAATGCACGTCTCCCGTGCGCCGGTCGGTCGCGGGTATCGCAGGCAGGTTGTCGATCGCGACTCTCATGGCTTAGTGAATCCGCACGGCCCGCAGCGTCACTGGTTGAGCCACGGCATCCGCGCGCGCAATTTGACTCCGACCTTCTCGATGGGGTGATCGAGGTCGGCCTTGAGGAGTCGCTGATATTCCTTGCGGCCAGCCTTGTTCTCCGCAATCCACTGGCGTGCGAAGCGGCCCGTCTGGATCTCCTTCAGGATCTTGCCCATCGTCTTTTTCGCGCGCGCGTCGACGACACGGGGGCCTCGGGTCAGGTCGCCGTACTTCGCTGTCTCACTGATGAACTGGTGCATCTTCGTGATGCCGCCCTCATGCAACAGGTCGACGATCAGCTTCAACTCGTGCAGCACCTCGTAGTACGCGACCTCGGGCTGATAGCCCGCTTCGACGAGTGTCTCGAATCCTTTCGCAACAAGTTCAGTACAGCCACCGCACAACACGGCTTGTTCGCCGAAAAGGTCGGTCTCCGTCTCCTCGGCGAAGGTGGTCTCGAGCACGCCGCCGCGGGTGCCGCCGATGCCGTGGGCATACGCAAGCGCTTTCGCGTGCGCCGAACCTGAAAGGTCCTGCGCCACGGCGATGAGACAAGGTACGCCGCGCCCTTGCTGATATTGCCTGCGTACGAGATCGCCGGGCCCCTTGGGCGCGATCAGGACGACATCGAGGTCCTTGCGCGGCTTGATCTGACGGAAATGAATGTTGAATCCGTGCGCAAACAGGATGGTCGCGCCTTTCTTCAGACTCTTCTTTACCTGGTCGTAGAGTTCGCGCTGTGCGAGATCCGGCACCAGAAAGGCAGCAAGCTCCGCGCCGGTCGTCGCATCTGCAGGTTCCGCGACCACAAGACCGTCTTTCTTCGCCTTGCGCCAGCTGGCGCCACCTTTGCGTACGCCGACCACGACCTTGAATCCGCTGTCATGCAGGTTGAGCGCGTGCGCGCGGCCCTGGCTCCCGTAACCTAGCACTGCGATGCGGGCGCCCTTCAGGGCTTTCTTGTCGACGTCCTTCTGCGAATACAACTGCATTTCGAAGACTCCTCACGATGTCTGATTCTGGCGGCGAAAAAAAACCCCGCTGCGGCTTCGGGCCGGTGCGGGGTTCCTGTTTTCTGGTGGCCTCGACGATTTGCTCTATTTCGTCAGGTCAGGATCCCGCGCCTCCGACCAAGGAGCAGCAGGTCAAGAATGCTAAGGAGCACGCCGGCCGACGGGGCAGTGCGAAGAATATCAATTGGTCGGGCGGGCGCGTTCATGATCGAGCAGGGCGTATCCGGATAGTGGTCTAGCCAGTACTCAAGCTGAGTCAAGGGCTTGGGCCGATGTCAGCATAGCCACCCTCAATTTGTCAACGCCCGCGGACTTTGGCAGGCCGAAAGGGGGCCGGGATGGCGCGTGACACTCTTTCACGAGAGCGTTGATTCCCTTAGCCTCGTTGCATGGGTGCCTTTCACGCAGGATCGACCGCCAACGCGATTCCGATCTCACTGGTCAGCGAGTCGGGACTGGGCGCCTGGCTGAATGCACAAACAGCATCGACGCGCACATGGGCCGCTGCCTCAGGATTCCGGGGCGAGCGGCAAAAGGTCCTGGTAGTACCGGGTTCGCAGGGTGACGTGGCATGCGTAGCCCTCGGAGTAGGCAACCTTGCGAGCCTCGCGACCTTGTCACTCTGGCACACAGCGCTCTTGCCCGACCGGCTGCCCTCGGGCGTCTACGCGTTCGCCGAACCGCTCGAGGAGCGCCCGGCCGGCCAAGCCGCGCTCGGCTGGGCCGTCGGCGCTTATCGGTTCGAGCGCTACCGCAAGGCCGCGCCCAGAACCGAGACCGCGCTGGTGTGGCCGGACCGATGCGATCGGGGCCAAGTCGAGAGCGCTGCGCGTGCCATCGCATGGGCGCGGGACCTCATCAACACGCCAACCAACGACATGAGCCCCGCGCACCTTGCGGCCGAGGCGGTGCACATGGCCGAGCGCTTTGGGGCCACGCACGAGCTGCTGGTTGGCGAGGAGCTGTTGAAGCGCAACTATCCCGCCGTGCACGCGGTCGGCCGTGCCGCGGAGACGCCGCCACGGCTGATCGATATTCGGTGGGGTCGTCCAGGAACCCCGCTCGTTACTCTGGTCGGCAAGGGCGTGTGCTTCGACAGCGGCGGACTCGACGTCAAGCCGGCGGCCGGAATGCAATTGATGAAGAAGGACATGGGCGGCGCCGCGTGCGTGCTCGCGACCGCACAGATGATCATGGAGTCGGCATTGCCTATTCGGCTACGCGTGCTCGTGCCGGCCGTCGAGAACAGCATTTCCGGCGACGCGTACCGCCCTGGCGACATCCTGCGAACGCGCAAGGGCCTGAGCGTCGAGGTCGGCAATACGGATGCGGAAGGGCGGCTGATCCTCGGCGACTGCCTGGCCGAAGCGGATGCGAGCGGATCGGATCTCATCATCGACCTCGCGACCCTCACCGGCGCCGCAAGGATAGCTCTTGGCCCGGAACTGCCTGCGGCCTATTCCAATGACGCGGCTCTGCTCGATGACTTCGTCAAGATCGCGGAGGCTGAACACGACCCTGTCTGGCCGATGCCGCTGTGGCCGGGATACGAGGATGAATTCGCGAGCAAGGTTGCTGACCTCAACAATGTATCGTCGACGAGCTACGCCGGGTCGGTGATCGCCGCGCTGTTCCTCGGGCGCTTTGTCACCGCGTGCCCGCGCTGGCTACACGTCGATCTTTTCGCTTGGAACGCAAAGGAGCGGCCAGGGCGGCCCGTGGGGGCCGAGGCGCAGTGTGTGCGAGCCGTCCACGCCTTGCTGACCCAGCGCTATGGCCGGTGACATGAAAAAGAAAATCAATCCCCGCGAGCATTCGAGTCTGGTCGTCGACGGCCTCAAGCAGACGCCGAGCCGGGCGATGCTGCGTGCCGTTGGATTTACCGACGCCGACTTCTCCAAGCCGCTGATCGGGATCGCGTCGACCTGGAGCAATCTTACCCCGTGCAACATGCATATCGACACGCTAGCGCGGATGGCTGCTGCTGGCGCGGATCGGGCGGGCGGCAAGAGCGTGACATTCAACACCATCACGGTGTCCGATGGCATTTCCATGGGGTCGCCGGGGATGCGCTACTCCCTCGTATCGCGTGAAGTCATCGCCGATTCCATAGAGACTGTTGCCGGTGCGCAGGGCTTTGACGGATTGGTCGCCATCGGCGGCTGCGACAAGAACATGCCCGGATGCGCAATGGCCATCGCCCGCCTCAATCGGCCGGCAGTGTTCGTCTACGGTGGGACGATTCGGCCCGGCGCCAAGCGGCGCGACATCGTTTCGGTGTTCGAAGCGGTTGGCGGCTACGCGAGCGGCCGTGTCGGGGATGCCGAGTTGGCCGAGGTGGAGCGGACCGCCATACCCGGGCCTGGCAGTTGCGGCGGCATGTACACCGCCAACACGATGGCCTCGGCTCTCGAGGCGCTTGGACTCAGCCTTCCGAATAGTTCTGCACAGGAGGCGGTCTCCGCGAACAAGCAGGAGGACTGCCAGCGCGCCGGCGAGGCTGTTGTGGAACTGGTCCGGTCTGGTTTGCGGCCGGCGGATATTCTGACCCGCAAGGCCTTCGAGAATGCGATCACCGTCGTGATCGCACTCGGTGGATCGACGAATGCGGTCTTGCACCTGCTGGCTATCGCCCACGCGGCGAGGGTTCGACTGAAGCTCGATGACTTTACGCGCATCGGCCGGCGCGTGCCGGTGCTTGCCGACCTGAAGCCCAGCGGGCGATTCCTGATGTCCGAACTCATCGCCATTGGCGGCATCCAGCCGCTCATGAAAACATTGCTGGACGAGGGCCTCCTGCATGGCGACTGCGTGACCGTCACCGGCAAGCGGGTCAAAGAGAACTTGGCAGGCACCTCGGTGTATCCAGCGGGCCAGGAAATTGTCCGCTCGCTCAAACAACCTATAAAGAAGGACAGCCACCTCGTGGTACTTCGCGGGAACCTTGCACCCGACGGGGCCGTTGCAAAAATTACCGGCAAGGAAGGTCTGAGCTTCACCGGCTCAGCACGCGTATTCGATTCGGAGGAAGCCTCGCTGCAAGCGATTCTCGATGGCACAGTCGGGGCGGGCGAGGTCGTGGTGATCCGCTACGAGGGACCCCGGGGCGGACCCGGCATGAGGGAAATGCTGAGTCCGACGAGCGCCCTGATCGGCAAAGGTCTCGGCGACAAGGTCGCCCTCATTACGGATGGCCGATTTTCCGGAGGCAGCCACGGCTTCGTCGTCGGACACGTTGCCCCGGAAGCCGCACTCGGCGGACCGATCGGTCTGATACGTACAGGCGACCGAATCCGGATCGATGCCAGAAAACGTACGATCTCGCTGGATGTCGCCGTCGCCGAGCTCGGCAGGCGCCGGCGCTCTTGGCGCAATCCAAAGCCGCCGCCAGCCATGGGCGTGCTCGCCAAGTACGCCGCCACAGTTTCAAGTGCGTCGTTGGGGGCGGTCACCGATGCTCCGACGCCAGTCCGGACCCACGGCCGAAAGCCAAGATCGCGCAAGGTTTAACGGCCTTTCGCCGTGTGACGATTGTTGCTCGCAAGATCGCGTGGGATGGCGATTTTTGCCGTCCCGAATAAGTCAGTTACCCGTTGTGTTGTCGAGACTGTCCGGGTACAGTCTGCCCCGAACGCGCGGGGCGGTAAGGGTTTTTACGGTGCAGCAAGGCCGGCAAACGCCTTGCATGCAGTCAAAGCGGGGACCGCCATGCGCATCACAACTAAATATTTTCGCGAACAGAAAGCGAACCCGGACATGCACCCTTTGCGTTAGCAACGACGGCTTGAGCGTGGGCGGGTCAAAACGGAACCGTCGCGTCACTCAAGCGGTGCCATAGAAAATGAGGCTAAACCTGCGAGTTGCCGCTATCCATGCCAGCTAACAATCAATCGACCGGCGTACTGAATCGACGACTTGTCGCGTTCGTGGTCCTGGTTCTGTTCCATGTCCTTCTGCTTTGGGGCTTGGCCAACGGCCTCGCCCGCAAGGCTGTCGAAATGCTCGCGCCTCCGATCGAAGTCGAGAACATCGAGGATCAGAGGCAGGAAGACCGCGAGCCGCCGCCGCCGCCGCCCAAGATGGATATCCCGCCGCCGTTCGTCCCAGCGCCCGACATTAATATTGAGGCACCGGCGCAAGAGAACACCATCGCGGTCGTGCGTCAGGAGGCGCCGCCGCCGCCGCCGCCGCCGCCCGTCGTGCGCACCCCGGCCAAGCAGGATCCGCGCCGGCCGTTCTCACGCCCCGAATACCCGGCAGCGTCCAAGCGTAACGGCGAGGAAGGCACGGTAGTGATGTTGCTGCTCGTCACGGAAGATGGACGGGTGGCCGACGCGAAGCTCGACAAATCGAGCGGGTTCACCCGACTCGATGAAGCAGCTTTGCGTGAGTCGCGCCGCTGGCGCGTCATTCCGGCGAAGGAAGGGGACAAGCCGGTTGCGTCGTGGAGCCGGTTCGCAATGACATTCCGCCTCACGGACGCGGACTGATCAAGAACTGGACAACGATGACTGGCTAGGTATGTGGGGCTTCTCCCGGGTTTTAGCGCAAAACTAAAGAGGATGATTCGTTTATGGCCACCGAAAATGCAGTGATTGAGAACCCATATGGCCTGCAGGCGCTCTGGGAACAGGGCGGCTTTGTGTCGCGGGGCACGCTGTTCGTGCTCCTCATCATGTCCATGATGTCGTGGTACGTGATGATCACGAAGGCCTGGGATCAGCGCCGCCTCAAGAAGTTTGCGCTGGCCGCGGAGAAGGATTTCTGGAAGGCTGGCAACGTGCGCGAAGGCGTGGCGCTGCTGAAGGGCAACGACAACGCATTTCGCCAGATCGCAGAAGACGGTCTGAACGCCGCCCAGCATCACGAAGGCAAGCTCACCGACCAGATCGATCTGCACGAGTGGATCACGCAGGCTCTGCAGCGCTCGGTTGACAGCATCACGGGCAAGATGCAGTCCGGTCTCCCGGTGCTTGCGTCCGTTGGCTCGACCGCTCCGTTCGTCGGCTTGTTCGGTACGGTGTGGGGCATCTACAACGCGCTAATCAGCATCGGTATCGCCGGCCAGGCTTCGATCGACAAGGTTGCGGGACCCGTCGGCGAGGCGTTGATCATGACTGCTTTCGGCCTGTTCGTGGCCGTGCCGGCAGTGCTCGGTTACAACATCCTGCTGCGCCGGAATAAGGTGGTGCTCGAAAAGGTCAACTATTTCGCTCATGACCTGCACGCCTACCTGCTGTCGGGTTCACGCGTGGGTGGTTCCGCGCCGGGTGCCAAACCGCCGACTGGCGGCGCCCCGGGCTCGGGCATCAAGCGTTGAGACATTGGGTGGGACGCACGGCGGTCTAGAGGTTCCGACACATGGCGATGAACGTTCCTGGCGGTAATGCCGATGAAGGCAACCCGATGTCGGACATCAACACCACGCCGCTCGTCGACGTGATGCTGGTGCTCCTCATCATCTTCATCATCACCGTGCCAGTCCTGACGCATTTCGTGAAGGTGGACCTCCCGAAAGCGAACAACGAAGCCACGGTGACGAAGCCCGAGAACATCAATCTCTCGGTCGATTTCGACGGCAAGGTGTATTGGAACGACGCCGCGTTGCCCGACCTGCAGACGCTCGTAGATCGGCTGCACAACGTTGCGGTCGCAGTGCCTCAGCCGGAGGTGCATATTCGTGCCGACAAACGCGTGAAGTATGAGTACGTCGGCCGAGTCCTCATTCTCACCCAGCGCAGCGGCATCCTGAAGGTCGGGTTCATTACGGAACCCAACCTGCGCCAGCGATAGCGGTCGGCGTTCAATTTCGGAGAGTTCAAAATGGCGATGCAGGTCGGTTCCAGTGACGATGCCTCGATGTGCGAGATGAATACGACGCCGCTCATCGACGTCATGCTGGTGCTGCTCATCGTTTTCATCATCACCATCCCGGTGCTGACGCACGCCGTGAAGCTCGACAACCCCATCGGCAACCCGCCGCCGCCGCCCGCGCCGCCGGAGGTCATCAATCTCGAGATCGACTTCGACAACACGATCCTCTGGAATACGACTCCGATCGACATGCCGACGTTGATTTCCTATCTGCAGAGCGACTCGACCAAGGTGCCGCAGCCCGAGGTTCACCTGAAGCCGAACAAGCGCTCGAAGTACGATACGGTTGCCAAGGTGCTCGCGGCCTGCCAGCGTAACGGCATCAAAAAGATCGGTTTTGTCGGCAACGAGCAGTTCCTGTCCGAGTAGCGGGGCCTGAACTTTTTCGCGCTCTTTCCGGTCTCCCCATATACCCAAAGCTCTTGCCGCGACTGTGCGCGTCCCGGCAAGATGCGCGGCTATGGCGGGGCCAAGTAACGGCTAGAGGATTCGACATGTTCAAGCGATCGTGGAAATCAGCATTCTTGGTGGTGGCACTGACCGCAGTGTTTGCGGCCGGGGCCGCTTTGCAGACTGCGCGAGCAGAGGGCAAGGACGAAAAGGTCGGCCAGGCGGTCGGCAAGCGCTTGCAGGAGGCGATGAAGCTGGCCGGGGAAAGGAAGCTCCCTGAGGCTGTTTCCAAGGCCAAAGAGGCGCTCGCCCAGGCCAAGACGCCGTTCGAGAATTTCAAGGCCAACGAGGTTCTCGCCTACATTGAAATCAAGTCGAATGACGCCCAGGGCGCTTTGCGCGCCTATGAGGAGATAATCGACTCACCGTACCTCGATCCGGCGGCACGCTCGCAGAATACAAAGGCGATGACCCAGCTCTATTTCCAGGCGCGCAACTATCCGAAGACGATCGAGTTCGGTCAGCGCGTGCTGAAGAGTTCACCAGGCGACGTCGATTTTATCGTCCTGGTCGGGCAGGCCTACTTCCTGCAAAAGGACTGCGCAAGCGCGACCCGCTACATGAACCAGGCGATCGACGCCTCACAGGCCGCCGGGCGCGCGCCGAAAGAAAACTTCTATCTCATCAAGTATCAGTGTGCGGCAGACACGAAGAACACCGCGGCCCAGATCGAAACGCTTCAGAGCCTTGCGGCTCACTTCCCGAAGAAGGAATACTGGAGCAGCCTCCTGACGCTGACCGGCAAGGATCAACCGGACAGGGTTACGCAGCACTTTCTGCGGCTGAAATATGAAACCGACACCTTGAATTCGGTGCAGGAATTCACCGATATGGCGCAGCTCGCCATTCAATTCGGTTATCCAGGCGAAGCGCAGGCGGTGCTCGAGCGAGGATTCTCGAGCAAAGTTCTCGAGAAGGATCCGGCGGCGGCGGAGAAGAATCACCGATTGCTGGAGAGCGCGAAGAAGGACGCCGAGGCCGACCGCAAGACACTCCCATTGCAGGACAAGGAAGACGCGAAGCAGAAAACCGGCGAGGCGGATGTCAAACTCGGCTACGCCTATCTCACCTACGGCGACTCGACCAATGCCATTGCGGCGCTTGAGCGGGGCATCGCGAAGGGTGGCGTAAAGAGTCCGGCCGAGTCGCAGATTTTCCTCGGCATGGCGTACCTCAAGGCCAAGCGCGCGGACGAGGCCAAGAAGGCGTTCCGTTCGGTTAAGGACGATCAGTTGTTCGGTCAGGTGGCCAAGCTCTGGCTCATACGTGCCGACCAGACCTGAGACCTTCATTGCGCCTGGCGAGCTTCAAGACCCGCGACCGGGATTCCTACGGGGTCGTTGACGGCGAGCGGATCATCGATATCGGCTATCGGCTGGCTTCCCAGTATCCGACACTGAGGCTCGCGGTGTCGGGCCTTGGACCCCGGGCTATCGAGGAAGCCGCCCAGGCTTCGGAAGTCTGGCATCGAGCGAGCGACATCCAGTGGCTTCCCCCGATCTCGGACCCGGCCAAAGTCATCTGTGTCGGCCTCAACTATCGCGCTCACGTGATCGAAACGGGCCGCCAGCCACCGTCGCGCCCCTTGCTGTTCACACGCTTCGCCAATTCGCAGGTTGGTCACGAGGCGGTGCTGCGCCATCCGGGGGTCTCGGAAAGATATGACTACGAAGGGGAGTTGGCCGTTGTCATTGGACGCCGAACCCACCGGGTGACGGAAGCCCAAGCCCTGGAATGCGTGCTCGGCTACACCTGTTTCAACGACGGTAGCGTCCGCGACTGGCAGGAACACTCGACGCACTTCACTGCCGGCAAGAATTTTCTCGCGTCCGGCGCCTGTGGTCCCTGGATCGTCACGGCAGACGAGATCCCGGATCCCGCCGCGCTCACACTGGAAACGCGCGTTAATGGCGAGACTTGGCAGCGCGCACCGGTATCGGATCTCGTCTTTACCATCCCCTACTTGATCAGCTACTGCTCCACGTTTACCGAACTCCTGCCCGGGGACATGATCGCCACGGGGACACCGGGCGGGGTTGGCGCATGGCGCAAGCCTGTTTACTGGCTGAAGGACGGCGACGTGGTCGAGGTGGACATTTCGGCAGTCGGTGTACTTCGCAACCGAGTAGCCGGCGCCGGTTGACGCGCCTCGCGCCCAGCCCATGAGAAAGTCCGTCAAGATCGTGGAGGTAGGGCCCCGGGACGGGCTGCAAAGCGAACCCGAAGTGCTTTCGACTGCCGTCAAGGTCGCATTCATCGACCGCCTTGCAGGGAGCGGCTTGCAGCGCATCGAGGTCGCGAGTTTCGTCAATCCCAGGAAAGTCCCGCAGATGGCTGACGCCGAGCAGGTGCTGGCGGCGTTGCCACTTCGGCCGGGCGTTGATTACATCGGCCTCGTCCTGAACCGCAAGGGATTCGACCGCGCGAAGGCCGCGGGCTGCCTCGAGATCGGCATGGCGCTCGGCGTTACCGACACGTTCAACCAGCGCAACCAGGGTGCGACGACGACGGAATCGATCGCGCAGTGGCTGGATATCGCTGCCGCAGCCAGGTCGGCCGGCATTCGGGCCCAGATAACGCTCTCAGTCGCATTCGGCTGTCCATTTGAGGGTGAAGTCTCGGTGGAGCGGGTTGTCGATGTCGCCCGGCGCGTGGCGCAGGGCCATCCGACAGAGATTGCTCTCGCCGATACGATTGGGGTCGCCGTGCCGCCCCAGGTGACGCGAGCCGTTGGCGAGCTGGGCAGTGCGTTGCCAGGCGTGGCATTGCGCTGTCACTTCCACAACACCCGCAACACTGGCCTCGCGAATGCCCTGGCCGCGGTCCAGAGCGGTGTATCGACGCTCGACGCGAGTTGCGGGGGCATCGGCGGGTGCCCCTTCGCGCCGGCGGCGACCGGAAACATCCCAACGGAAGACTTGATCTATTTGCTCGAGCGCTCCGGCTACGAAACCGGCGTGTCGCTGGAGCAGCTGATCGAGACCAGCCTGTGGTTGCAGGGCGAGCTCGGACGGCCCGTTCCGAGCATGCTCTCAAAAGCCGGCCCATTTCCGCACAGAGCGTGAAATGAAATTAGATGGCACCCGTATCTCTTTGATATAAAAGATGTAGGTGCCGCGCAGTCTGAGCCGCCTTGTGTCCGGCAAGATATCTCCGGTATACAGCGCCTTCCATTTCGAAGTGCCTCACGGGGATTTCAGTGCGAGCAGTCGACAAGGCTTATCAAACGGTCCGTGAAGGCATCCTTGTTGGCCGCTACGCCGGCGCCGCGCGAATTACCGAACATGAGATCGCGCAGGCCGCCGGCGTCAGTCGGACGCCTGTCCGCGAGGCGCTTCGACGCCTCCACGCCGAGGGCCTGGTGGAATTCGCGCCCAATCAGGGGGCGGTGGTCGCCGCGTGGACGGAGGCAGACAGCGAGGAGATTTTCGACCTCCGGGCGCTGCTCGAATCCTATGGAGCGCAGCGGGCCGCGCATCGCGCAAGCCCGGCCCAGATCGCAGAACTGCGATCGCTGGCGGAACGCCAGCTTGAGCTGTCGCAGCTCGACACCGGCATCGATGTCGAGAGCATCGGTGACCTCAACTGCCGCTTTCACCATAAGCTTCAGGAGGCTTCGGGGAGTCCGCGCCTCGGCAAGGCGTTGTCGCCGCTGATCGAGACGCCGCTCATTCTGAAGACGATGAGTCAATACAAGGCGGAGGATCTCGCCCGCAGCGCCGTTCAACATCTGGAGATCGTGCAGGCCATCGAAGCACGCGATGGCCAGTGGGCAGCGTCCGTCATGCGTGCGCACATACTGGCAGCGAGGGGCACGCTGCGAAGATCGTGACCACCGATCGAATGGACCGAAATATTCAGGCAGCAAGCCGAGGAGTACGAGGATGGCTATCAAACCAGGGGACCGGCTGCCGGCCGGCGATTTGCGGATCATGGGCAAGGACGGGCCGCAGAAGATAACGGCGGAGCAGCTCTTCAAGGGCAAGACCGTCGTGCTGTTCTCCGTCCCCGGCGCGTTTACACCGACCTGCGACGCGAAGCATCTGCCAGGCTTCGTGCAGCACGCGGACAAGATCCGCGCCAAAGGTGTCGACAGCATCGTCTGCATGGCGGTCAACGACGTTTTCGTCATGAACGCCTGGGGCAAGCATTCGAACGTCGGTGACAAGGTGCTGATGGTCGCGGACGGCAATGGCGAGTACGCGAAGGCGCTCGGCCTCGAGCTCGACGCACGCGGCTATGGCATGGGCCAGCGCGGACAGCGATTTGCGATCGTCGTCAAGGACGGTGTCGCGACGCACGTCAACATCGAAGGGCCGGGCGAGTTCAAGGTATCGAGCGCCGAATACATCCTCGACCAGCTTGGATGAGCGCTCAGGACAGGAGCTTTTCGAGCTCCGGCAAGACGGTGAACAGATCGCCCACGAGGCCGTAGTCGGCGATTTCGAAGATGGGTGCTTCGCTGTCCTTGTTGATTGCGACGATGGTGCGCGCATCCTTGATGCCCGTGAGGTGCTGGATTGCGCCCGAGATGCCGACGGCGATGTAGAGGTCCGGCGCAATGATTTTGCCGGTCTGGCCCACCTGCATGTCGTTCGCGGCGTAGCCGGCGTCGACGGCGGCTCGTGAGGCGCCAACGGCGGCGCCCAGCTTGTCCGCGATCGAGTAGAGCAGTTTGAAGTTATCGGAGCTGCCGAGCGCTCGGCCGCCGGAAAGCACGATGCGTGCGCTCTGCAGGTCGGGGCGGCCGGCATCGGCCGAGCTGAGCGACACGAATCGGGTGTGAGTCGGAATCGACGCCTCGACCTTGCGACTCTCGACCACGGCGGATCCGCTCGATGGCGCTGCTTCAAATGAAGCCGTCCGCACCGTTGCCACCACCTTGCGGCCGGCGGTGATTTCAACCGTCAAAATGGCATTGCCCGCGTAGACCGGCCGGCGGAACCGGCTCGCGGATTCGACCGCCATGATGTCGCTGACCTGCGTGACGCCGATCAATGCGGCCACGCGCGGCATCAAGTCCTTGCCGAACGTCGTCGACGGCCCAAGGACGTGAGTGAAGTCTGCGGCTATCGCCGCGACTTGCGGCGCTATGACCGCCGCCAAGGCATGCGTGTTGGCGGCATGGTCAAATCGCAGCACGCGGGCGACACCTGCCAGCCTGGCTGCATCGGTTGCGGGAGCCGCCGTATCGTCGCCGAAGAGCGCGATCGCAAGCTCCGCGCCGGGGATGGCTGCCGCGCAAGTGACGCACTTGGCCGTGCTTGCGTTCAGCCGGCCACTGGCGTGTTCGCCGACGATCAGGACACGGCTCATGCCACGAGTCCCTTCTTGCGCAGCGCCTCGACGAGCTCCGCGGCGCTCTTGACCAGCACACCTTTCTGCCGCTGCGGCGGCGAATCCGTACGCAGCACCTTCACGTCATTGGTCGGCGTGACGCCGAGGCTTTCGAGGGTTACCGTGTCAAGCGGCTTCTTTTTCGCCTTCATGATGTCGGGCAGCTTCACGTAGCGGGGCTCGTTCAGTCGCAGGTCGGTGGTCAGCACGGCGGGCAGGTCAACCTCCAGGGTTTCAAGGCCAGCGTCGACTTCCCGCGTCACGCGAGCGACCTTGCCGTCGAGTTCAACCTTGGACGCGAAGGTCGCTTGCGGGCGATTCCACAGGGCGGCGAGCATCTGGCCCGTCTGGTTGTTGTCGTCATCGATGGCCTGTTTACCGAGGATCACGAGGCCGGGGGCTTCCTTCTCGACAAGCTTCAGAAAGATGCGTGCGGCTGTCAGCGGCTCAATGGCCCCGTCGTTCTGGACCAGCACTGCACGGTCAGCGCCCATCGCAAGTGCAGTTCGCAGCTGTTGCTGGGCATCGGCCGGTCCGATGCTTACGGCGACGACCTCGGTGGCCGCTCCGCGTTCCCGCATTCGCAACGCTTCCTCAAGGGCGATTTCATCGAAGGGATTGATGCTCATCTTCACGCCGTCCGTGATCACGCCGCTGCCGTCGGGCTTGACGCGCACCCGTACGTTGTAGTCGACGACCCGCTTGATGCAAACCATCACTTTGCTCATCCGCGCCTCCTCGCTCCTCGGCGCGCGAAGTATAGCGGGGGACCTGCGGCATCAATCCTGCATAAGCCGGATCTTTTGCTCTGCCAAAAACCGGCTTGGCGCCGGCCGCGATCCGATTGTCGCTTGTCACCGACAGGGGCGGGTGCTAATGTCCAGCGCCAAGAGCCCTAGGCAAGAACTCAGAATCTCGGCAGTTTCGGGGAACCTAGACGACGCGCAATCCGGGCTGCCTGTGCGGCAGCTCAAATTCGAAAATCCTTCGGTTTACGTCCTGCGCAAGAAAAATTAGAACGAGCAGGACGCGAGGGGAGCACCTGGGCGCACACACCTCGGGTGCCTAATAAAAGCGGCTTTCGCGAGCCGCTTTTTTTTGCGCGCGTTGCGCGCAAAGACCGACGGCCCCTAGACTCCCGCGTCCTCGCCCGGAAGGGTGCTTTGACCGCCGCAGGTTTCCATCGACAAGATGTTGCGCTACGCCGCCTCCCGCCTGCTTGGCATCGTCCCGACGCTCCTTCTCGTCATTACCGTCGCGTTCTTTCTCATACGCCTGGCGCCAGGCGGCCCGTTCGACCAGGAAGCGACGCTCGCTCCCGAGATCCGGGCCAATCTCGAGGCCGCGTACGGACTGGACCAGCCGGCCTGGGCTCAGTACGGCCGCTACTTGAAGGCCCTTGCGCGCGGCGACTTCGGCCCCTCGTTCAAATATCGGGACTTCACGGTCACCGAACTCATTCGCCGCGGCCTTCCGGTGAGCCTCACGATTGGATTTCTGGCGCTGCTCCTTGCCTTTGGCTGCGGTGTCGCGGCCGGTTGCGTCGCGGCGCTGAATCGCGGGCGCTGGCTCGATCCGCTAGTCATGGGTGGCGCCGTCATCGGCGTCATCGTGCCAGTGCTTGTCATTGCGCCCCTCCTGCAGCTGCTGTTGGGTATCGAGTTGCGCTGGTTGCCCGTTTCCGGCTGGCGGCCCGGGACGGTGAGTGATCTGGTGCTGCCGGTGACCACGCTGTCGCTTCCCCTGACGGCCTACATCGCTCGACTGACCCGCGGCTCCATGCTCGAAGTCCTGTCGAGCAACTTCATTCGCACCGCGTACGCCAAGGGCTTGCCGGTACACCGGATCATTCTTCGGCATGCGCTGCCGCCGGCGCTGCTGCCGGTCGTCAGCTATCTTGGCCCGGCCGCGGCGATGTTGCTGACCGGTTCGCTGGTAGTCGAAAAATTGTTCGGTTTGCCAGGTAGCGGGCGCTATCTCATCGAAGGCGCGCTCAATCGAGACTACACGCTGGTGCTGGGCATGACGGTTGTCGTCGCCACACTGACTCTCACGCTGAATCTCGTGGCCGACCTGATCTACGCCTGGCTCGATCCACGCGTGCGATTGCAGGTCGAAGCGGCGCGCTCGTGACGACTTCCGCGCCAATCGCCGTCATGCGCCGTGAAGGCGGGCTTTGGCGTGACGCCGGGCGCAAATTCCGCTCAAGGCCGGCAACGCTCGCAGCCGTGGCATTCCTCGCGGCAACCATCCTGCTTGCCTGGCTTGGTCCCGCCTTGAGCCCGCACGCCTTCGACGCACTCGACTATGCGCACCTCCTTTCGCGTCCCGCGGCCGGGGACGGCCATTGGTTCGGCACGGACGATCTCGGGCGCGACCTTTTTGTGCGAACGATGCTCGGGCTGAGAATTTCGCTTGCGGTCGGCTTGCTCGCAACCGCCGTGAGCGTGCTCATCGGCGTGAGTTACGGCGCGGTCGCCGGCTACCTCGGGGGCCGCGTCGACGGCGTCATGATGCGGGCCGTCGATCTGCTGTTTGCCCTCCCGCAGTTCTTCTTCGTGCTGCTGCTCGCCGTGCTCTTCGACCAGAATCTCATCGTGCTCTTCTTGACGATTGGCGCATTTGGGTGGCTGGTTATGGCGCGCATCGTGCGAGGCCAGGCGCAGAGTCTCAAGCATCGCGAGTACATCGAAGCGGCGATCGCCTGCGGCGTCTCGACGCCGAGGATCCTTGTTCGCCATATCCTGCCGAACGTCCTCGGGCCCGTCGTGATCTACGCGACGCTCACCATTCCGCAGATGATCCTGCTCGAGAGTCTCCTCAGTTTTCTCGGTCTTGGCGTGCGCGAGCCGCTGGCAAGCCTCGGCGGGCTCGTCGCCGACGGTGCCGCGCACATGGATGCGGCGCCGTGGATGCTCCTGATACCGGCCGGATTCCTGTCGGCGCTGCTGCTTGCGTTCAATCAAATGGGCGACGGATTGCGGGATGCGCTCGATCCGCGGGAACGTTGATGCGGCCGCTCCTTGAAATTTCCGGGCTCAATGTGCGGTTTTCGACTCCCGAGGGAGAGGTGGCGGCGGTGCGCGACGTCAGCCTGCAGTTGCAGGCCGGTGAGTGCCTTGGCGTCGTCGGTGAGTCGGGATCCGGGAAGAGCCAGGTTTTCCTGGCGGCGCTTGGCCTGCTTGCCCGCAATGGCAGCGTCGACGGCACCGCACGTTTCGACGATTTCGCGCTCATCGGCGGCAAGCGTGCGGACCTCAATCGGATCCGAGGCGCACGTATCGGCATGATCTTTCAGGATCCGATGACCTCGCTCGCGCCGCACCTCACCATCGGTGAGCAGTTGAGCGAAGTGCTGCAGTTCCACAGGGGCCTGGACCGCCGGTCCGCGAGCGACCGTGCCCGTGAGCAGCTCGAGCGCGTCCATATCGGCGATGCCGCCACGCGGCTCGGCCAATACCCGCACGAGCTGTCCGGCGGCATGCGCCAGCGCGTGATGATCGCGATGGCGCTTCTTTGCGAGCCCCAGCTCGTCATCGCCGACGAGCCGACCACTGCGCTTGACGTCACGGTGCAGGCGGAGATCCTGGCGCTCTTTCGCGAATTGCGCTCGACGACGCGGCTCGCCCTCGCGGTCATTTCCCATGACGCCGGCGTGATCGCCGAGCTCTGCGATCGAGTTGCCGTGATGTACGCGGGGCGAGTGGTCGAGGAGGCGGCGGTCGACACGATCTTCACGACACCGCGCCACCCTTACACACAGGGCCTGCTGGCCGCGGTCCCGCGAATCGATGGGACTCTCGATGGCCCGATGCAAACCGTTCCCGGCCAACCGCCAGCCGCCCTCGAGGACATTCCGGGCTGCAGCTTTGCAGCCCGCTGTCCGAGGGTGGGCGATCGATGCCGCGTCGAGCGGCCGGAGCTGCGCGCAAACGGCAATCCCATGCACATCTATGCCTGTCATCATCCGGTAGTGGAGTGGCGGAAGTGAGCGCGACGCTATTGCAAGTCGAGGGACTTGGCGTCCACTTCGCGGTGCGGGGGAGACGATTGCAGGCGCTCGAGGACGTCTCTTTCACGCTCGAGGAACGTGGCGCACTCGGTGTCGCGGGAGAGTCGGGTAGCGGTAAGTCAACGCTGGCGCGCGCCATCCTCCGGTTGGTTCCCCGAGTTGAGGGAACCGTGCGTTGGGAGGGAGCGGATATCTACCGGCTGGCGGCGGTGGAGCTTCGTCGCAGGCGGCGGCACGTCCAGATTGTCTTCCAGGATCCGCTGGCGTCCCTCGATCCACGCCAGACCATCGGCGCCATCGTCGCAGAGCCCCTCGAAGTCATCGAGCCCGGCCTGGCCCGCGCTGAACGCGCCGAGCGCGTCCGGCGCACGCTCGAACGAGTGGGTCTGGGCGCCGATCTTGCCAACCGCTATCCGCACGAGTTCAGCGGCGGACAATGCCAGCGCGTTGCCATCGCCCGCGCCATCGTCGGCTCGCCTCGTTTGCTCGTGTGCGACGAGCCGCTGAGCTCGCTCGATGTGTCCGTGCAGGCGCAGATCGTGAATCTCCTCGACGACTTGCGGCGCGAGTTGGGGATCGCACTCGTCTTCATCAGCCACAATCTCGCGGTCGTACGCCGGACGGTCCAAAGAGTGCTCGTGCTCTATCTTGGGCGCACCGTCGAACTCGCAGATCGCGACGCTTTGTATGCCACTCCGCGGCACCCGTACACCCGCGCGTTGCTTGACGCCGTGCCGGTGCCGGATCCGGCCCGTGCACGCCGCGGCGGTCCGACTGCAGCGACCGACCTGAGCTCGGCGTTCGCATCCCGCGCGGGCTGCGTTTTCGCGCGCCGGTGCCCGTTCGCGGTGGATCGTTGCCGACAAGTCGTGCCGGCCCTCGAGAGCGCGGGTCCCGGCCACCTGGTCGCGTGCCACCGCTGGCGCGAACTGCCATGAGCGGGGCGGGTTGATGGGTCCATTGCACGGCATAGCGGTGCTTGACCTCAGCCGCATTCTCGCGGGTCCCTGGGCATCCCAGGCACTCGCCGACTTCGGTGCCAGCGTGATCAAGATCGAACGTCCGGGAACAGGCGATGACACGCGCAGCTGGGGGCCGCCTTATCTCAAGGGACCGGATGGCAGCGATACGAACGAGTCCGCCTACTTCGCAAGCGCCAACCGCGGCAAGCAATCGATCGCGGTCGATTTCTCGACGCCGGCCGGCCGGGACATCGTGCGCCGGCTCGCGGCGCGCAGCGATGTGTTGCTGGAGAACTTCAAGGTGGGTGGGCTTGCGCGCATGGGTCTCGGGTACGGCGACCTCGCGCCACTCAGTCCACGCCTCATCTATTGTTCAATTTCCGCGTTCGGCCAGAGCGGCCCGCTGGCCGATGCGCCTGGCTATGACGCCATGATCCAGGGAATGGGTGGCCTCATGAGCCTCACCGGCCTGCCGGATGGCGAACCCGGCGCGGGGCCACAGAAGACCGGGCTTGCCGTGAGCGATCTGATGGCCGGCATGTATGCCCTGGCTGCGATTCTCGGCGCGCTCTACGAGCGCGAGCGTTCGGGCGTGGGGCAGTTCATCGATATAGCCTTGCTCGACGCGCAGGTTGCCTGGCTTGCGAACCAGGGACTCAACTACCTCGCGACGGGGCGGGCGCCGCAGCGGCACGGCAATGCGCACCCGAACATCGTGCCGTATCAATCGTTCGTCACCGCGGATGGCTACTTGATGCTTGCCGTGGGCAACGACCGGCAATTCGCGACCTTCTGCCGGGTGGCGGAGCGCGAGGATCTCGCGCTTGACGCGCGCTTCGCGACCAACGCCTTGCGGGTCGCCAATCGAAACATCCTGCTGGCCCTGCTGGAGCCGCTTTTGCGCTCGCGTCCGACCCAAGCGTGGCTTGCCGCGCTCGACACGGCCGGAGTGCCATGCGGGCCCATTAACGATCTAGAGCAGGTCTTCGCGGAACCGCAGGTCGTGCATCGAGCGATGCGGATCGATCTGCCGCATACGGCGGCGGGACAGGCGCCCGGTATTCGCAATCCCACGCTCTATTCGCGGACGTCGCTCGAATATGAGGCCGCGCCTCCGGTCCTCGGCGAGCACACGGACGGCGTGCTGGCGGAGCAGCTGGGTTTCAGCCCGGCCGAACTCAGACAACTGCGCCGCGATGGGGTTATCGGCTAGCGCACCGACGTATCGACCACGGGTTCAATTCGCTATTCTTCCCCAATGAGCACTCCACAGACCATCCGGGTGAGCGACGGGCTGACCGGCGTCCGCTACGAAATACGCGGGCGCCTCGCGCGCCGTGCCCACGAGCTCGAGCGCATGGGCTACGAGATCATCTCGCTCAACATCGGCAATCCCGGCGCCTTCGGCTTTCGCACACCCGAGACCATGCGGCTCGCGATGATCGAAAACCTCGCCAATGCCGAGGGCTACTGTCATCAGAAAGGAATCTTTCCGGCACGCGAAGCCGTCGTGATGCAGCAGCAGGAACGCGGCATCGACGGGGTGACGGCCGAGGATGTGTTCATCGGCAACGGTGTCAGCGAACTGATCGACCTCGGTCTGCGGGCGCTTCTCAATCCGGGCGATGAGGTCCTGGTGCCGAGTCCCGACTATCCGCTGTGGACGGCTGCTGTGACTTTGAACCGGGGAAACGCGCTTCATTATGCATGCACGCCGCAGAACCGGTTTGTTCCGGATCCCGAGGCAATCGAGCGCATGATCACGCGGCGCACGCGGGCTCTCGTCATCGTGAATCCGAACAATCCGACCGGCGCGGTTTATCCGCGTGCGGTGCTCGAAGCCCTCGCCCGGATCGCGGAGAAGCACCGGCTCGTGCTCTTCAGCGACGAGATCTACGACCAGATTCTCTATGACGACGCCGAGTTCACGCCGATGGCGGAGCTCGTGCACGACACGCTCTGCGTGACGCTCAGCGGACTCTCGAAGGTGTATCGCGCCTGCGGCTACCGCGTCGGCTGGGCCGTCTTGAGCGGCGATACGGAAGGTGCCGCGGAGTACGCCAGCGCGCTCGAACTGCTTGCGGCGCTCCGACTCTGCAGCAACGTGCCGGCCCAATGGGCGGTACAGACGGCCCTGGGTGGGCATCAGAGCATTCGCGAGCTGACGCGTCCGGGGGGCCGACTGTACGAGAGCCGCCGCGTGATCTCGGAGTCCTGTGCGGCAAGCCGCTTCCTCGAGGTTGTGGAACCCCGCGGCGCGCTTTATGCCTTCGTCGGCCTCGACGCAAGGGTGATTCCCGAGTTCGATGATCAGACCTTCGCGCTCGATCTCCTCGAGCAGAAGCATGTTCTGATCGCGCCGGGCTCGAGTTTCAACGTGCCGTATCGCACGCATTTCCGCATCACGAATCTCCCGGACGCGGCGGTGCTGGAGACGGTGTTCGCACGCATCGACGAACTGCTGGCGAGCTACACCGAAGCGCCCGCGCGCGGCGAGCTCAAGCTTGTGCCCGGCGCGCGTGCCGACAATACCTGAAGAAGTATCTGTAACTCTATAATCTTACACAGCTAATGAAGGCTGATTCACCCGCCTTCGCGCACCTTGCTTCGGGCGGCCTGCTGATTGTCGAGACTCGCGAGACCGCGCGCGCATTGCGCTACGCCTACGATCGCGACCAGCGCAAGCGCGCGCGCACGGCGTGGCGGTCTGCGCGCATTCGCACCCTCGATGACTGGCTGGTGCAGCTCTGGCAGGAATTTCGCGCCGAGACCCGCGACCCCCGCATCCTGCGCCCAGACGCACACGTCCTGCGGGTGCTCGATGCAATCGTCGAGCGTGACTCTCCTGTGCCGCTCCTCAATGTCGATGCCACGTCGCGCGCGGTCATGCGAAGCTGGCAGCGCCTGCATGACTGGCAGTGCGGCAGCGACGGTCCGCAGATTACGGCCGAGGAGAGGAGCTTTGGGCTTTGGACCGAAGCCCTGCGCCGCGAGCAGCGTGACGGGGCCTGGATTGACCGGGCGTTGTTACCAGCGCTGCTCACGGCCGCCGTGCCCCGGTCGATCGGCGCCGAGCGGATTGCAGCCCTGGGATTCGATCCGGAGCCTCCGGCACTTCAGATGCTTTTCGACGCATTTGCCCGCAGCGGCGCGTCATTCACGCGCTTGCCGTTCGACCGCGTGGACCCGGTGTGCCGCAGCTTCGCCGCCGCGAGCGCCGACGAGGAGTTGATGGCGGCGGCGCGCTGGGCGTGCGCAAGGATCGACGCGGCCCCCGCCATCCAGATCGCCGTCGTCGTGCCGGATCTCGCCGAGCGTCGCGCCCAGGTGCGCTCCGTATTCGACCGGCTGATCGATCCCTCGAGCCTCCTGCCGTCAACGCCGGGCCGGATCCCGCTTTACTCGATGATCGGCGGCGCACCCCTGGACGAGCACGCAATTGTCGACACGGCGTTGCGGGCGTTGCGCATGGCCGACGCCGATCTGTCGTGGACCGACCTGGGACAACTGCTACGTAGTCCGTACTTGCCGGGCTGGCTGCAAGAGTCTGGCGCCCGGGCGCGCTGCGATCGCCACCTGCGAATGGAGGGGGGCATCGCCGGGCGTCCGGCCACGGTGCTGCGGTTCGCCCGCACCAGTGATTGCGGGCAGTGGGCGCAGTCCTGTTCCGCGATGAGCACGGAACTGCGCGATCCGCGCGAACGATTGAGCCCGAGTGTCTGGGCGCAGCGCTTCGGGGCCGCGCTGCGCGCCGCAGGCTGGGGCGAGGGTCGGCCGCTCGCCAGCGCGGAGTTCCAGGCCGCGAACCGCTTCCGGGAACTCCTCGCCGAGCTCGCGGGACTCGATCCCTTGCTTGCGCCGCTCGATCTGGCGAGCGCACGCCGGGAACTGGAGCGGCTCTGCCGCGACACAGGCTTCCAGCCCGAGAGCGGCGATCCGCCCATCCGTATACTTGATCGCATCGATCATCCAGGGCCGGTGTACGACGGGCTCTGGATCACGGGATTGAGTGCGGAGCGCTGGCCACGCACGGCCGAGCCTGACCCGTTTCTTCCGATCGCCGGCCAGCGCGCAGCGCGCATGCCCTGGGCCAGCGCGGCCGATGCCCTGCAAGCGTCGCAGCGCGCGATGCGTCGATTGATGGGAGCCGCCCCCGAGATCATCGTGAGCTGGCCCGCGCACAGCGACGATGCCATGACTGAGCCGTCATCGCTGATTCCGGCGGGTCTCGCGCAATGGGAGCCGGCCGGGCATGGACCGACCTTTGCAGAGGCGATACGGGCAGCGAGCCGGATGGAGACGCTGCGCGATCCCGGGACGCCGATCTCGCCCAAACCCGAAATCCTCCAGGGCGGCACGCGCGTGCTCGAGTTGCAGGCCAAGTGCCCGTTCCGCGCATTCGGTGAATTGCGCCTGCAGGCACTGCGTCTCGAGTCACCGCGTCCCGGCATCGCGCGGCAGCTCCGTGGACAGCTCGCGCATCGCTCTCTCGAGATCGTCTGGCGCGAACTGGGATCGCAGGCGTCGCTGCGCGCGCTGCCGTTGCCGGGCCTGCAATCGATCGTCGCAACGGCGGTGACGCGGGCGAGTGCGGAACTCGCAAGCGGCGTGCCGCGCCGGTTGCTCGAGATCGAACGCCGGCGGCTCGCTCAAGCGATCGAGGCGCTGCTCGCCGTGGAACTTGGACGCGCGCCGTTTCAGGTCATCGCCGTCGAGGTCAGCGAGCGTCACGAAGTGGGCGGCGTCGCCTTGAATTTCCGCATCGACCGCATCGACGAGCTCGAAGCGACCGCGGGAGGCGGCGAGTTCATCATCGATTACAAGACCGGACGGCCGACTGCGCCGCGGTGGGTCGGCGCGGGGCGAGACATGCCACAGTTGCCGGCCTATGCGGCGGCGCGCAGCCGGCCGCTGGCGGGGCTCGCGTTCGCCGAACTCAATGTCCGCAATCCCGGCTTTCGCGGCCTTGCCGGGGGCGATGCCGCAAGGACAGGCATCCGCGAACCGCGGGCGGCACGCAAGTTGTTGGCGGACACGAGCGGACTCGACGCCCTGGTCGCGGATTGGCGCGCCTGGACGAGCGGCCTCGTCGCCGCACACATCGATGGGGATGCACGGGTCGATCCCGTCTCGGCCAGCACCTGCCGGGAGTGCGCGCTGGCCGCGCTCTGCCGCATCGGGCCGGACCAGCCAGCCGACGATGAGGCCGGCCTGGAGAACGACCATGACGACTGAGATCGCAGAGAGCGATCAGGCAGCTCGCGGCCGCGCACTCGATGCGGCCGGGAGTTTCGTCGTGCAGGCGCCAGCCGGATCCGGCAAGACGAGCCTGCTCACGCAGCGCCTGCTCGCACTGCTCGCACACGTCGAGTTGCCGGAGGAGATTCTTGCGATCACGTTCACGCGCAAGGCGGCGGGCGAAATGCGCAGCCGCGTCGTCGAAGCCTTGCGCGCAGCGGCATCGCCGACCGAGCCCGATGATCACCACCAGCGCCTGACCTGGACACTTGCGCAACGCGCGCTGGTACGCTCACGGGAGCGGGGCTGGTCGCTCGAGCTGCAGCCGTCACGCCTCAAGATCCGCACGATCGATGCGCTTGCGCAATCGCTCGCTGGCGCCATGCCGGTCCTGTCGCGCGCAGGCGCTGCGCTCGAGGTTGAACCCGAGGCGCGGTCGTTTTACGACGAAGCGACGCTCCGGCTGATGGGCGAACTGGAGGAGGGCGGCGGCGTCGCGCGCGATCTCGCGACCGTGCTGGAACACTTCGACAACGACTACGAGCAGGTGCGCAGCCTCTTCGCCGACATGCTCGAACGGCGCGACCAGTGGCTGCCGTCGATCCTCGAGCCGGGTCACGGGCGCGCACGAATGGAAGGCAGCCTGCGTCGCGTTGCCGCGGAGGCGTTGAATGCGCTTGCCGAAAGATTGCCAGCAACACTGCGTGACGCGCTCTGGCGGAGCGCGATCGCCGCCGCGAGCCGCCTTGCCGATGCCGATGACGGGATGCGGGCATTGGCGCAATTGCAGGGCCCAGTGAATGCTGATCCAGCGTGGCTCGCGTGCTGGCAGGCCCTTGCCCGTCTCGTACTGGTTGGCGGGCGGGATCGCTTCCGCAAGACGGTCGACAAGAACAGCGGATTTCCTCCGAGCCATCGTGCCGAGAAGACAGCGCACCTCGCCCTGCTGGCGGACATGGCCGCAATTCCCGGGGCCCTGGAGGCCTGGTGTGACGTTGCGTTTGTACCGCCGCCCGCCTACGAAGAAGGGCAGTGGCGAGTCATCGCAGCCCTCCTTGCCTTGCTCAAGCGACTGACGGCGCACCTGCGAGTCATATTCGCGGAACGTGGCCGTGTCGATTACACCGAGGTCGCGCTCGCGGGGCGCGAAGCGCTCGGTCCGCCGGACGAGCCTACCGATCTCGCCTTGCGTCTCGATTACCGCATCCGCCACATCCTCGTCGACGAATTCCAGGACACCTCGCTCGCGCAAATCGAACTGCTGCGACGGCTGACGGCGGGCTGGACCGGGAGCGACGGGCGCACGCTCTTTTGTGTCGGCGACCCGATGCAATCGATCTATCGATTCCGGCAGGCGGACGTCGCACTTTTCCTGCGCGTGCGCCGCCACGGTATCGACAATCTGCGTCCGGGGTCACTGACCCTTGCGCGCAATTTTCGCTCGCAAGCCGGCGTCGTCGACTGGGTGAACCGGGTCTTCGCCACGATCCTCCCGGCCGCGGACGATTTCGCCAAGGGCGCGGTGCGCTATACGCCTGTGCAAGCAACGCGTGCGTCGTCGCAGTCCCCCGCGGTGAGGCTCTGGCCCGCCATCGAGCTCGACCCGGTCGCGGAGGCGGAGCGGGTCGTGAGTATCGTGCGCAGCATTCAAGCGCGCTCTGCGCATCTGACAATCGCGGTACTCGCGCGCACGCGCAGCCACATGCACGAAATCGCGCGGGCGCTACGTGCGGGTAGCCTTTCTTTTCAGGCCATCGACTTTGAAGTGCTCGCAGAGCGGCGCGCCGTGCGGGACCTGTCCGCACTCACCCGGGCGCTTTGTCATCGGGACGATCGGGTGGCCTGGCTGGCAGTGCTGCGCTCCCCGTTCTGCGGCCTGCCACTCGGCGATCTCGAACTCCTGGGCGCGAACGCTGCGCATCGCACGATCTGGGATGCTCTGCTCGATTCCACCGTGCGGGCGCGGCTATCCGCCGACGCCCGGACGATTGCTGCGCGCGTGGTTCCGGCGCTCGACACCGCGCTCGACAAGTTCGGGAGCCGGCCGCTCGCAACGCTGGTTGAGGGCGCCTGGCTGGCGCTCGGAGGCCCGGCGTCGGTGGAGGAACCGGCCGACCTCGAGAATGCACGGGTATTTTTCGATCGACTCGCGACCCAGGAACACGCCGGCGATCTCGCCGACCCCGTCGTGCTCGATGAAGCGCTCGGGGACCTGCACGCCGCGCCCGACGCGGCCGCAAGCGAGCGTCTGCAGCTGATCACGATCCACAAGGCGAAGGGGCTCGAATGGGACGTCGTCATCGTACCCGGGCTTGGACGCCGTCCGCGCGGCGATGGCAGGCGCCTGCTGTACACGCTCGAACTCGAGCATGCGGACAGCCCGGCCAGCCTGATATTCGCACCGGCTCGCGCCGCGGCCGTCGAAGGCGACCCGCTCGAAGCCTTCGTCCGCCGCATCGAGAAGGATCGGGCGACGCTCGAGAACGCGCGACTCATGTACGTGGCGGCGACGCGTGCGAGGGAAGAACTGCATCTGCTCGGCCACGTCACTGCCAAGGAGGACGAGGAGCTCGACGAGCTCGAACCTGCAGCGAACAGCCTCTTGAAAGTCCTGTGGCCCGCACTACGGGGCGAATTCACGCAAGTACCGCGGCCAGCGTCGAGGAGCGCGGCGGCAGTTACTGCGCCGACGGACCGCAGGTCCCTGCTGAGTCGGCTGGCGCCAGACTGGCAATCGCCGGCACCGCCAGCGCGACCCCAGAGCACGGAGCGGGAAATCGGCGACGCCGACCGGCGCCCGGACTTTGACTGGGTGACGGAAATCGCGCGCCTGGTCGGCATCGTCGTCCATCGGGATCTGGAGCGGCGAGTGCGTCTGCGACTGCTCGGCCTCGAAGCGCTGTCGATCGATCCATTGCTCTACACGGCGGAACTGCGCGAGCTCGGTGCCCCACAAGCACGGCTCGCGGCGGCGGCCGGGCGGGTCGCCTTGGCGATCCGCCAGACCTTGGACGACGAGCGCGGCCGGTGGATTCTCGCTGCCCACGGCGAGGAAGCCAGCGAGTGGGCATTGACCGCGGAAATTGACGGAGAGCTCAACCGGCTGGTCGTCGATCGGAGTTTCGTCGACGACCACGGCGTGCGCTGGATCATCGACTACAAGACGAGCACTCACGAAGGCAGCTCGCTCGAGGGCTTCCTCGCACAGGAGGCGGAGCGCTACGCGCCGCAGCTCGCGCGCTACGTCGCTGTCGTAGCGCGGCTCGGCCCGCAGCCAGTGCGGGCTGGGCTTTACTTCCCGCTGCTCGGTGCCTGGCGAGAACTCGTGTTAGCCGGCTGAAAGCCCAGCGCCGCGATCATCATGTCCTGCGTGGCATCGAGATAGCGGAGCGCCTGGTCATAGTAGACGGCTGCGTCGACCGCGAGACGTTCAATGTCGCTGGCTGCATCCACATCGTCGTCGTTGTCATAGCCGCCGGCTTTGCCCCTGGCGATAGGGTCGAGAGGCGCCCGGACCGATTGCCTGAGCACGGCCGTCATCGCGCTGCCATCGGGTCGTGCCAAGTGACAACGGGACTCCATGGCCCGGATCACCTGTGCATAGGCCGGTGCCTGCTTCCTGCGAGGCAGGAGGAAGTCGACGACCAGATGCACGCTGACGAGTGTCACGCCGTCGAGTCGCGAGGCGGCGGCTTGCGCGGCAAGAGTTGCCGGCGCCTGGTCATCGAGCAGGGCGGGGCGCGCGTGGGCGGAGATGATGAGGCTCGTGCGCTTGCCGATTTCGTCGCTCGACTCGCGATTGCCCGGCGCGCCCGCGAAGTACGGAGCGAGGCTTGCATGACCCGCCAGCATGTCGGCGTCCGCAGGCCCGACGATCACCGTATCCATGGTGCGCAGGTTCTCGACGACCGAGTCGAATAGCGTATCGACAATAGGCTGCAGCTGGTCGCGGTCAAGCTCGATTGCGACGTGCACCGGTTTCGCAGACGTGGTCGCGTGCGAGTCGACGAATTCGACGACAAAGCTGACAACGGCAACGCGGGCCGTGGCCGGCGAGCGCATGCGACCCGCGGTCTTTACATAGCTCGCTGCCTGACTCTCGGGGGCAGCCGACAGGTCAAAGATTGGCACCGTCAGATCAGCGGCAGCTGCCGCGCAGGCGACACCACCCGATGCAATCGCGGCCAGCGTCGCCACGAACACAAGAGCGCGCATCAGAAGCTGTTCTCGATCGAGAATCGTCGCCGTCCCTGGGGATCGGTTTCCGGCAACTTTGCGATGTCCGCGACGACGCCCGGCGGTGCGCCGGCGCGCGCCCGAACCCAGCCGGAAACGACCGCGCGCCGGTCGCGATAGAGGCGCGCCTCGCCGGATATCTCGACCGGCCCGCCGGTATCGCGGAAATGACCGAGAACTTCTCCAGTGATCGCGTCTGCATCCGCATCGAAGGTTAGGCGATAGCTGCCGAGATAGGGCTGAACCGCCGGCGGTCCGGTCAGCGTGCCGGACTCTGCACTGCCACGCAGTCGTGCGACCCAGCCGCCCTCGATCACGAGGTCCGTGAAATGCAGCGTGACGGGACCGCTCCAGCCAATCGGCAGCGCGCGTCCGGCAAGACTCGCCGCGTTGATGCGGCCGTCGATGGCCTGCGCTTCGATCCGGCCACTGCGCTCGATCACCATGTCGGCGGTCAACTGGTCCGCCGCGCTGGATGCGTCGATGCGCGCACCGAACTTGCCTGCGAGCAGCGTCAGTGGATGCAAGCGCCATTCGAGCCGCTCCATGTCGAATGCGCCGGCCTGTATGCCGACTGCCTGTCCGTGCCATAGCGTGCCTTCGAGGCCCGCTACGTGAATGGTGGCGGGCAGCCAGCGCATGGCGAGCGAGGCCGGAAGATTCGCAATGACGATGACGAGGAAAGCCGCGATAACCGCGGCTATCAGCCACTTGGTGCTCCGGCGCATGCGTGGGCGCGTCAGCTTCCGGGCCGGGTCAATTCGAGACTGGCGTTCACGAGACCCGGACCACCCGCCGCTTCGACGGTCGCCGTGACCACCGTGACGCCGAACTGGTCCTGCAGTCGCGCGAGCCAGCCGGCGAGCATGTCGAAGGACACGGAAGCCAGTTCGACGCGCGTGCCGTTGCTGTTGGTCGGCGTCGTGCTCTTGATCGCTTCCGCGAGTCCGAGCTCCCGTGCGGAGCGATCGATGACGACGACGAGCGAGTCCCCGGCGCCGGACATCGAGGCCGCCGCGCTGCGCACTTCCATGGCATGTGTCCGCATCCAGGCGAGATCGGCGCTCTGCTGCGCGACGCGGTGCCGTGCGCCGGCGACAGCGCTATGCAGCGGCCACAGGACGCCGAAGATGAGCACCAATGCAGCCGCGCCGACACCGCCCCAGAGTACGAGCTTGCGTTCGCGTTGGGCGAGCGCGGCATACCACTCGAGGAGCTTCATGATTTGCCGCCCGTGCGAATCTGCAGCCGCCCCTCGAATTGCGCGCCTTGCTGATTGGTTCCCTCGAGGCTCGCAGTGAAGCCGCGCTGGGTCACGAGCCTGGTGATCTGGTCGAGGCTCGCGACATCAGGGGCCGACAGCTTCAGGTCGAGAATGGTGTCGCGATAGCTCATGCTCGAGAGCGATGTGCTCGGCACTTGCGTCAACGCCCCGCCGAGCGCCCCGAGCGATTCGAGGAGCCCCGTTTTTGAGCTGCCACTGCGCGCAAGGCCCAGGCGGCCCTCCATCTGCTGGCGCGCATTGGCGGAATTGCGTGCCTCCGGCAGCGCCTGGTGAAAGACCTGCTCGATCGCCAGCAAATTCTTTCTTTCAGCGGACTTGAGCCGCCAGAGTTCCAGACCCTCCGCCGCGAGATGGGTGACAAGCAGTACGCCTGCAAGCACTGTCGACGTGCGCCAAGCCGACCAGTTGGCGGCGAATCCCGTCTGCCGGCCAAAAGCGCCCTGCAACAGGTTGATCGGCTGCTCGTCGACGGTTTCGCAGGCCAGCTGTTGTGCAAACAGTGGCAGCAGGCCGTCCGGCAGGATCTGTACGCGCAAAGTAGCGCAGCGCTCAACGAGCGCCTCAGTCTCCGCCTGCCAGGCGCCCCATTCGCTTTGTGGCGCATACACCAGCAGATGCTGCGTCGAGGCGATCGCCGGATCCGGATCGAGGGCGCCTGCGATCGTCAGCGCGTCCGCGAGCGGACTGGCCGGCAGCGTGACCGGCAATGCATCGGGACGCCGCACGCGCAGGAGCGACCCCTCGAGGGCGACGACGATCTGTCCGGGATTGGCCGGCAGCAGGGACGTGTCGGCATGCATGGCGTCGACGCGCAGCCCGGCGCCCGCAATCTGTGCTACCCAATCGCGCATGCGCTCGCTCGCTACGGCGGCGACCGGTGTGCCCGGCCGTGCCGTGCGTCTGCCCACCGCGAAGTGCATCGATTCGACGTCGTCGGCGAGCGAGTCCTCGAGCGCGAACGGCACGACCTGCTGCAGCCGGCTGCCGCCGCGCACCGGCAGCTCCGGCTCCGTCAACAGGACATCGCTGCCGGGAACGAGAGCGACAACGCGGCGGTTCGAGACCATGGCCGCGGCGAGACTGAGCGGGCCGCGCTGCATGCCCGCGATGCGCTGTCCCAGGCCATCGGTAACGACCCAGGCAGCCGCATCATCGGCGGCCGCCGGCAGTCGAATGACGAGCGTCTCCGACATCAATCGTTGCTCCAGCTCCTGAGAATCGGCTGCGAAAGGCCGCCGTTGCGCCGCAGAAGACTGTACAGGGTGAATTGGGCAGTGCCAATAGTGGTCACCGAGGTCACGCGGAAGTAGTCGCTCTTCTCCGAGAGAATCGGTTGCACGCGATTCCAGTCCGCGGGCGAAATCGTGGTTTGCATGTACAGTATCGTCGGAAAGCAGGCGTGCTCGCGCTGTTTGGCGAGCGCCTGCTTGTCCGTGCTGAACTGCTGCTGGGTGCTCGACAGGGAATCGAGTACTTCCGCCGGCGCCGTGCACACGTTGAGGTGCACATCCGCAGGCAGGGCGGTGATGAAGGGCTCGAGCTTGCGGTAGCGCTCGATGCCGAAGCCGGGGAGCGCGAGGAGTTCGGAGGTGCTGGTGATGGCATTGTTCGGCGGCAGATACGGCGGCATCTGCGTCGAATAGATCGCATCCTCGCCGCCGTCCGGAAACGTCGGCTGCAGATCGGCGTCGAGCCAGTCGACGGTGAGATCCGCCCATTTCGTTTCGAGACCGACGAGCGTGAGCAAGCGCCGGAACTGATCGAGCCGGTCCTGGCTCGCGGTACCCGTCGTCGGATCGATCAGGCTGTTGAGGTTGAACCGGCCCTGCATGTCTTCGACGCGGCCCTCGATGAGCGCCGCGCCGAACTCGGTCGGCGGAAATGGTTGTGCCCAGTCTTCCGCAAGGTAGTCCTGCTGCGCGCTGTTCTGCGAATCAAGCAGCAGCAGCTTTGCAACCGCTGCTTCGCCGCCGAGGCCGTACTGGAATCCCCGTTCGAGGCTCAGCACGGCAAATGCGCGCCGCTGCTCGAGTGCACCGGAGAACCAGATGTCGTACGCGATGATCGACACCAGCGCGACCAGCACGAGGGCGATGAGGAGCGCGACTCCCCGTTGTCGGTGCGATGCCGTCACGCCGTCAACCGGGAAGCTCGAAGAGGCGGGTGATGACGCCCCAGTCGGTGAGTTCGAGCGTCACCTCGACGGCAATCGGGCGATCGCGTTCATTCTGCGGAGGCTGCGTGCCGGGTTCCGGCCATTGGGTGATCCACGCGCGCGACACGGTGAGATAGCGAACCTCGAAGCGCTTCACCGATTTCAGCAGCTCGCGGCGCACGGGTTCGTTCGCAGCCGTGGCGTCAAGCACGGTCCACGAGTCGCGCCGCAGCGTACCGTTGTCGAGCAGATAGCCGACACGCTGCAGGCTCGGCCGCTGCACGCCCGCGTTGTTCGCCCAGCCTGCGCGGGTCAGGAGCACGGGATAGGCGTTGCGCAGATCCCCCCACAGCGCCGGTTGATTCGGCCCGCCCAGAGGATCGCGCACGGGGCGCGGCGCAAGCTGTTCGAAGTCCTGGCCCAGCAGCCGCACCGCGGTTTGCAGCTCTCGCAGCTTCCGCAGGCTCTGGTCGGTGACCTCGTGGTAGCGCATCGAATTGTTGAGCGCCGCGTAGCCGAGCGCCGCGAGGATCGCGAAGATGACCACGGCCACCATCAATTCGATGAGCGTGAAGCCTTGCGCGGCGCGGCGCGGTTGTTGCCACCGACTCACGTCGAGGGCCCTCCGCCGGGTTCCTTGGGCGGCGTACCGTTCCCAGGTCCTCCCTGTTGAGCCGGAGTGCCGCGCCACGCGGGCTGCGGAAACGTGCCGACAGGTGTCATGGCATTGCCATTGAAGCCTTCGACCGTCGAGAGCCAGCTGTCCTTCGGATCGCTCTCGAGCGCAACCGATACGCGGATCTCCACGAGCCCGGGTATGCGGGTCGCGACCACCTCGGCCTGCCAGCGCCACTTTGCGTTGGCGAACTCAAGCGAGCCCGATGGCTTCTGTCCGATGCTCGGCACGCCGGTCAGGCGAAGATCCGTGAGCCGGTTGAGCGCAACCCACTGCGCAAGCGTGCGCTGGCGCAGGTCGAACGCGGTGTCCGCGACCCGGTTGATCTGGAAGAAGAGGCCGGCTAGCACCACGACAATGATCGCCATCGCCACCACGACTTCGATCAGCGTGAAACCAGGGGAACGGGACGCGGCGCGGCGAATCATGTTCCGCTGCCCGGCATGTGATCGACGTCGGTGAACTCGACGCTGCCGTTCGGCGTCACCTTGAGCTCGGCGCGGTGATCGGTTCCCGTGCGCGATATCGTGATGTCGAACGAATTGATGTCGCCCGCCGCGTACAGCAGGATCTGGGGCGGGGGCTGCTCGACGCCGAATGGCGGCGACAGCACGACCTTGCGGCCCTCGAGGGTCAGGTCGAATTCGAGTCCGTCGGGCAGCGTGCGTTCGCGAAACTCCCGGTCATCGAGCTCGAACCACGCGAGGCGCAGCGGATCGAAGACCATGAAGCGGTAGGAGTTGCGGCCGAGGTAGATGCCGAAGTCCCGGACCTGCATCTCCGATTGTTCGCGCGCGAGGTCGATGAGCGCGTCGAGACGCTTCGATTCGCGGTGCAATTCCGCGTCGCGCCCCGTCAGGGTGACGGACATCACGACGACGCCGATGATGATCACGACGATGGTGATCACGACCAGGATCTCGATCAGCGTGAACGCGCGTTGCCGCGCGTTCGCCGCGACAGGAGCCATTCGGGTCACGGTGGAGCTAGTGGCGGCGCGAGGCCGCTTCAGTCGATGTTCCAGTTTCCGATGTCGGCGTCGTAGTCCTCGCCGCCCGCCTGCAGATCAGCGCCATAGGAGAAGAGATCGAACTCCTGCCCGTGGGTTCCCGGCGAGATGTACTGGTACTCGTTGCCCCAAGGGTCCTTGGTGAGTTTCGGCAGGTAGCCGCCCGGCCGCCAGTTCTTGATCGCCGGGTCCAGCGGCTTCTTGACGAGCGCATCGAGGCCCTGATCGGTCGTCGGGTAGCGGAAGTTGTCGAGGCGATACATGTTGAGCGCGGTTTCGTAGCCGCGGATGTCCGTCTTCGCCTTGTCCACCCGCGCCTTGTCGAGCTGGCCCAGCACCTTGGGCACCACCAGCGTCGCGAGCAGCGCCAGGATGACCATGACGACCATGATTTCGATCAGCGTGAATCCGCGAGCACCCGCAGTCTTCATGTTCCGTTTTCCCAACGTCATCGGACGCGTAGCCAAGCATGGGGTATAAAAGGAACGAAATGATAGCAAAACAGGGTTAGCCCCATTACGCGACACAGGCCCGATTGGCGCAGATTTCTGCAGCTCGAGGGCGGGAATGTCGTGGCCGTGTCGGCGATTTGCGTCAGCATCCTCGCGCTGGAACTCGGCGGCGAGCCGCTGAAACTGCTGCTGCGCTACGACCGCGATGCGCTTGCAGGTGCGGAGCTGTGGCGCCTCCTGACCGGCCACGTGGTGCATCTCGGCTGGTCGCACGCGCTGCTTGATCTTGCCGGGCTGATCCTGATGTGGGCGCTGTTCTTCGGCGACTACCGGCCCGGTTACTGGCTCCTGATAGGGGCCGCCTCGATTGCCGCGATCGACGCCGGCTTCTGGTTCCTCGAGCCCCAGCTTGCCTGGTACGTCGGCCTCTCGGGCATGTTGCATGGGGTGATGAGCGCCGGGACCTGGGCGCATCTGCGCCGCCGCGACTGGGACGCCTGGATCCTGGCGGCATTTCTGCTCGCCAAGCTCGTGTGGGAGCAGACGCATGGCGCGTTGCCTCTGAGCGGCGCTGGGAGTCAGTTGCGCGTCGTCGTCGATGCGCACCTCTTCGGAGCTATGGGCGGACTGCTGGCCGCTCTTTGGCTGCGCCCGAATCCACGACCGCTATAATCAATTCCAGCCATGACATTCGCTTTCGTCTTTCCAGGTCAGGGATCGCAGTCGCCCGGCATGCTCGCAAGTCTCGCCGCAGCGGAGCCGAACGTCCGCGAAACCTTCGCCGAAGCTTCCGGCGTGCTCGGCTATGACCTCTGGCAGTTGTGCCAGGAGGGCCCCGTCGAGTTGCTCAATTCGACCGAGCGCACGCAGCCTGCAATGCTGGCTGCGGGCGTCGCAGTCTGGCGCGCGTGGCGCACTCACGGCGGTCCGGTGCCGCCCTGCATGGCGGGTCATAGCCTTGGCGAATTCACTGCCCTGGTCGCTGCCGGCGCACTCGATTTCCGTGCCGCAGTCGATCTCGTCCGCTTTCGCGGCCAGCAGATGCAGGCGGCTGTTCCGCTCGGGATCGGTGCGATGGCGGCTATCCTCGGTCTCGAAGACGCGGCAGTCGAAGCCGCGTGCGCGATGGCGCGCGACGGCGAAGTCGTGGAGGCCGTCAATTACAATTCGCCGGGGCAGGTAGTCATCGCCGGTCACGCAACCGCCGTTGCACGAGCCATCGAAATTGCAAAGGCAAAGGGCGCGAAGCGCACGCTGCTGCTGCCGGTCAGCGTGCCGTCGCACAGCGCCCTGATGTTGCCGGCAGCCGCGCGGCTGCGCGAACGCCTCGCAACCGTGAGTTTCCATCCGCCGGCAGACGTCGAAGTCCTCGACGTCGACCTCAATCGACACGCGACACCCGATGCCATCCGTGACGCGCTGGTGCGTCAGGTACACAGCCCGGTGCGCTGGACCGCGGTGATCCGGAAATTCGTCGCCGCGGGCGTGCGCACTTTCATCGAGTGCGGGCCGGGCAAAGTGCTGACTGCGCTCAATCGCCGCATCGAGCGCAACAAGGATCTGCGCATGCTTGCGATCGAGGATCCGGTGACGCTCGCGGATGCGCTGGCCACGGTAAAGGGGTAGTTCATGGCAATGGATTCGCCGCTGAAGAATGACATTGCGCTCGTGACAGGCGCGTCGCGCGGCATTGGCCGTTCCATTGCGCTGGAGCTCGCGAGGTGCGGAGCGACTGTGATCGGAACTGCGACGTCACAGACGGGTGCAACGGCGATCAGCGACTATCTGGCGGCAGCGGGACTGAAGGGCCGGGGGCTCGTGCTCGACGTCGGCCGCCAGGAGTCGGTCGACGCTGCGATGGCGGATGTCGAAGGCCAGGAGGGAAGCGCGAGCATCCTGGTCAACAATGCGGGCATCACGCGTGACACCTTGCTCCTGCGCATGAAGCCGAACGATTGGGACGAGCTCATCGCCACCAACCTCGGTGGCGTCTTCCGCATGGCCAAAGCCTGCGTCCGGGGCATGATGAAGGCCCGCCGGGGCCGCATTGTCAGCATTTCATCGGTGGTCGGCGCCGTCGGCAACGCAGGCCAGGCCAACTATGCGGCGGCCAAGGCAGGTATCGAAGGCTTTTCGCGCGCTCTGGCCAAAGAGGTAGCGTCGCGTGGTATCACGGTCAACGTGGTCGCGCCTGGCTTCATCGATACCGACATGACGCGGGCACTCGATGAGGGGCAACGCACGACCCTGGCGGGGCAGATTCCCATGGCGCGGCTCGGGGTTCCCGAGGACATCGCAGCGGCTGTTGGCTTCCTCGTATCGTCCGGAGCGGCCTATATCACCGGACAAACGCTGCACGTAAACGGCGGTATGTACATGACTTAGCGCGTATTTGCGCCAGCCCCGCCCGGAAGGTCGCGGATTTGTCAAGAAAAACAATCAGTCACAGGATTTTGCGGTAGCGAGCCGGGGACCGTTCCCCTAGAATACCGCGCCCATGCGGTCGGGGGACCGCGTGCCTCACGGCATTCCTTCGAAGAGGACACCACAACGATGAGCACGGTTGATCAACGGGTTAAAGCGATCGTCGCCGAGCAGCTGGGCGTCAAAGAAGAACAGGTCACCAGCGATGCATCTTTCGTCGACGACCTGGGAGCTGACTCGCTCGACACGGTAGAGCTGGTGATGGCGCTGGAAGAGGAATTTGAGATCGAAATTCCGGACGAAGACGCGGAAAAGATCACGACCGTCCAGCAAGCCATTGACTACATCAACGAGCACGCCAAGAAGTCCTGAACCGCCGTGGGGTGGCCCGGCTCTGACAGCCCGGCCACCCGGCGAGGCCCTTAAGTTTCCCCATCCAGTTTGAGGTGAGCCATTGTCTAGACGCCGGATAGTCGTCACTGGACTCGGGATGGTGTCGCCGCTCGGGCCGACCGTGGTTGCCTCGTGGGCAGCCGCCTTGCGCGGCGAGAGCGGGATCGGGCCAATCACACGCTTCGATGCCGCGGCATTTCCGACGCGCATCTGCGGCTCGGTGAAGGACTTCAACGTCGAGCAGTACCTCACGGTCAAAGAAGCCCGCAAGATGGACCCGTTCCAGCATTACGGCTACGCGGCCGGGGTGCAGGCGTTCGAGGAATCAGGGCTCAAGGTCACGCCGGAGAACGCGGCCCGCATTGGCGCCATCATTGGCGCCGGCATCGGCGGGCTCGAGACGATCGAGGACACGACGGGCCGCTATCTCGAGGCCAAGGGCCCGCGAAGAATTTCCCCGTTCTATATCCCTGGCAGCATCATCAACATGATCTCGGGGCACCTGTCGATCAAGTTCGGCTTCACCGGTCCGAACCTTGCGGTCGTGACCGCCTGCACGACGGCGACGCACGCGATCGGCCTTGCCGGGCGCCTGATCGCCTACGGCGATGCCGACGCCATCCTCGCGGGCGGCGCCGAGATGGGTCAGACCCCCACGGCAATCGGCGGATTCGGTCAGGCCAAGGCCTTGTCCGTCCGCAACGATGACCCGAAGGCGGCGAGCCGCCCGTGGGACAAGGACCGTGACGGCTTCGTCCTCGGCGACGGCGCCGGCGCCATGCTGTTGGAAGAATACGAGCATGCCCGCGAGCGGGGAGCCCATATCTACTGCGAACTCATCGGTTTCGGCATGAGCGGCGACGCGCACCACATGACCGCTCCGCCCGAGAACGGCGAGGGCGCACGCCTCGCAATGGCGAACGCGCTCGCGGATGCTCGAATCAATACTTCGGACGTGCAGTACATCAACGCGCACGCCACATCGACGCCCCTCGGCGACAGCGCTGAGACCACAGCGATGAAGCGTGCCTTCGGCGATCACGCGTACAAGCTGGCCGTGAGTTCGACCAAATCGATGACCGGACACCTGCTCGGTGCGGCGGGCGCGGTCGAGGCGATCTTCTCGATCCTCGCAATTCGCGATCAGGTGGTGCCGCCGACGATCAACCTCGATGCGCCGAGCCCTGATTGCGATCTCGACTACGTTCCCCACACGGCCCGCAAGACGCCGGTGCGCTGCGCGCTCTCGAACTCCTTCGGGTTCGGCGGTACGAACGGCACTGTGGTGTTTCGCCAGCTGACTTGAGCGACGGCAGCGCGCGGCATCCGCCACGCACCGGCATGCTCCCACCCTGGCGCCAACTGGTTGATTGCGGCCCCGAAGCGCTGCTCGCGCTCCATCGGAACGACTGCACGCGTTATCCCGCCCTGCTCGCGAGCAGCGCGGCCGCGGGGGAAAAGTCCCGCTACGACCTTCTCTTTTGCCATGCAACCGGTGTCTTGACGAAGCGCCGGGACGGCACCCTCGATGCATCCGGCACGGCGATCGGTGGCGCCCGTGGGTTTCTCGACGCACTCGAACATTGGTGGCACAGCGAGCGGGTCCAAGCGGATTCGAGCGCGTCACAGTCCTCCGACTTGCCGTTCCGCGGAGGCTGGTTCGTCTTTCTCGGTTACGAGATTGCGGCAGAAATCGAGCCCATGCTCGACTTACCCGCCACACCCGATTCAATCGTCGCCGCGGCGCTCAGGATCCCTGCGGCCGTCATTCACGATCGGCGGACGCGGCAGACAGAGATCGTCGCAGAGCCCGGTCACGAGGCCGTCGCACGGCGCATCGCGGCGGATCTCGCGCGCCTCGGCAGTCGCCGGCCGGGAAGCGTCAGCATTGAACGGAGCGGCGAAGAGGATCCCGCACGGCACTTGCGAGCGATCGCCCATGCGAAGGAGCGCATCGCCGCGGGCGACATCTATCAGGCGAATCTCTCGCGCGAGTGGCATGCGCGATTGCGCGCGCCCGTGCACAGCGCAGATCTCTTCGAGCGGCTTTGTGCGAGCAATCCGGCGGGCTTCGCCGGCGTGGCAACGCTCGGTGAGCTCACGATCGTGAGCTCGTCGCCAGAGCGCCTGATCACCATTCGCGGCGGCGAGGTCAGCACGCGGCCGATTGCAGGGACACGCCCGCGAGCGGTCGATGGCGGGACGGATGCCGTCGACGGCGCCGCGCTCGTCGCCCACCCGAAGGAGCGCGCGGAGCACGTGATGCTGATCGACCTCGAGCGCAGCGATCTCGGCCGGGTTTGCGAGGCGGGGAGCGTGGAGGTCGACGAACTCATGGTGGTCGAGTCCTACGCTCACGTGCATCACATCGTCTCGAATGTACGCGGACGCTTGCGCGCCGACGTATCGCCAGTCGAGGCGCTGCGCGCTGTCTTCCCGGGAGGCACGATCACCGGCGTGCCCAAGATTCGCTGCATGCAGATCATCGCCGAGCTCGAGGGCCGCGGGCGTGGCGCGTACACGGGCACGATGGGCTATCTCAATCTGGATGGGAGCTGCGATTTCAATATCCTGATCCGCACGATCGTGCGCGAGGGCGACGACCTGCGATTTCGCGCTGGCGGCGGCATAGTCGCGGACTCCGTGCCGGAGCGGGAACTTGAGGAGACGCGCGCGAAGGCACGCGGCCTGCTTCGGGCTCTCGGCCTGGATACGACTCCATGAGCCTGTGGATCAACGGCTCGCCGGCCCCGGATCGGATGGCGGGCGACCGCGGCCTCAATTATGGCGACGGCCTCTTCGAAACGATGCGCGTCGAGCGCGGCGCCGTGCGCCATCTCGATCGGCACATCGACCGCCTGACCGGCGGCTGCCGGCGACTCGGCATCGATGGCATCGATACGACGATCCTTTGCGACGAGATTATCGAGTGCGCGGGGTTGCAAGCCATCGGCACGCTGAAGTTGATCGTAACGCGCGGCGTGGGGCCTCGCGGCTACCGCCCGATCGTCGAGGGAGCGCCCACCCGGATACTCACGGCGTCGAACGCACGCCCGGCGGATGACTCGGGTGCGAACGGCGTGCAGGTTCGGTATTGCCGCACACCGGCGACCGAGAACACCGTGCTCGCGGGCCTCAAGCACCTGGGTCGGCTCGACAGCGTGCTTGCGCGGGGCGAATGGTCCGACGCCGCAATCGCGGAAGGACTGATGCGCGACTCGCGCGGCTTCATTGTCGGTGGCACGATGACGAACCTGTTCGCCGTGCGTGCGGGCAGATTGTTGACACCCCGAATCGAACGTGCAGGTGTGCGCGGGGTCATGCGAAGCGTCATCATGGATGCCGCGCGCAGCACCGGCATCGTGATCGAGGAGACCCAGCTCCTGGCGTCCGACCTGGCAGGGGCCGAGGAACTGTTCCTGACGAACGCATTGGTCGGGATCTGGCCGGTTCGTGAACTGGATGGCCGCAGCTACGAGCTGGGACCGGTCACACGCCATTGTCAGCGGCTGGAACGTGCATAGCCGGGAAGTGAAGCCATCATGAAAAGCCGCCGCCAGTTCCTGCAATCAACCTTGGCATTCGGCGCAGCGGCGCTCGGTGCGCGCGCGAGTCTCGCCGCCGCCGTGCCAAGCGCGCATGGAGCTGCCGAGTCGAATGACGCCTTTCCGCCGGGCTTCCTGTGGGGCGCAGCGACGGCGGCCTATCAGATTGAGGGTGGGTGGAATGCCGACGGCAAGGGCGAATCCGTCTGGGATCGCTTTGCGCACACCGCCGGCACGATCGAGGATCGGAGCACGGGCGACGTCGCCTGCGACAGCTACCACCGCTATCGCGATGACATTGCGCTCTTGAAAGAGCTCGGCCTCGGCAGCTATCGCTTCTCGATCGCGTGGCCGCGTATTCAGCCGACCGGGGCTGGGCACGCGAACACGCGGGGCCTCGATTACTACGAGCGCCTAACCGACGCCTTGCTCGAAGCCGGCATTCGGCCAATCGCGACGCTTTATCACTGGGACTTGCCGCAAGCGCTGGAAGATGCGGGCGGCTGGCCCAATCGCGATACGGCCGCGCGATTCGGCGACTACGCCGGCGTCGTCGCACGCGCACTCGGCGATCGCATCCGCCACTGGATCATTTTCAACGAGCCAAAGACATTCACGGGCGTCGGCTACTGGCAGGGTCGCCATGCGCCCGGTCGCAAGGATCCGCTCGCCTTCGTGCGCGCGACCCATACGGTCAATCTGGCGCAGGGCCTTGCGTTTCGAGCGCTGAAGGCGGCACACGCCGAGGCCGAGGCGGGCAGCGCGTTCGACGTGTCGCCGATGTTTCCCGCCACGGATTCCTACGAAGACCTTGCGGCAGCGGAACGCTGGCATCGTTTTCAGAACTTATGGTTCGTCCACACGGCGCTCCGCGGTCACTATCCGGAAGGGGTGCTCGACGCGGCACGCCAGGAAGAACTGCTCGGCTGGCGCGACGGCGATGACAAGATCATGCGCGCACCGCTCGATTTCGCCGGCATCAACTACTACGCGCCCTTCATCGTCGAGGACGCTCCGGAGGGTAACGGCGTGCCCGGTCTCAACACGAAGGCCCAGTGGGCGAGGGCGCCGGGCCAACATGTGCAAACGGACATTGGCTGGGACATCTATCCGCAAGGCTTCCGCGCGATTCTCGTCCGCATGGCACACGAATTGGGCAAGCTACCCATCGAGATTACCGAGAACGGCGCGTCATACAACACGGTGCCCGACGCCAGCGGCCGGATCGCGGATGGCGCGCGCATCGCGTACCTGCAGAGTCATTTGCGGGCACTTGCGGCGGCAATTCGCGACGGCGTGCCGGTGCGCGCCTATCACTGCTGGAGCCTGATGGATAACTTCGAGTGGGCCCGCGGCTATTCGCAACGCTTCGGACTCGTCTACGTCGACTTCGAGCACGGCCAGCGTCGCACGATCAAGGATTCGGGCCGCTGGTTCGCCGAAGTCGCTGCGGCCAATCGGGTGCTGTAAGCGGCTGGCCATTCGATGCGCAGTCATCCGTCACGTTCTGGTCGCATGGCGACGATCGTCCTCACCGCCCTTGCCGTGACGGGCGGCGCTGCGTGGGCGGGCGTGGCGTGGCTAAGGTCGGCAATCGACTCACCCCTGGCGATCACTTCCAGCCAGCACTTCGAGGTACCGGCGGGCGCCAGCGCGGTCGCCATCGCAAACCGGCTGGCCGAGAACGGCTGGCTGGCATCGCCCCGGCCGTGGGCGTGGTATGCGCGCTGGACGGGCAAGGCCGATCAACTCAAGGCCGGCTATTACGAACTATCGCCCGGCGAGACCGGGCGAATGCTGCTCGATGAGATCGTTGCCGGCCGCGTCATGCTCGAGCAGGTCACGGTCATCGAGGGCTGGACCTATCGCGACTTGCGTCGGCTCCTGGCGCTCGCGCCGGGCGTAAGGCAATCCCTGGCTGGTGTTTCCGATGATGCCGTGATGTCGACGCTCGGTTCACCCGGGGTGCATCCGGAGGGCCAATTCTTCCCGGACACGTATCGATTTGCGCATGGCACGGCGGATTTGGAAATCCTGCGCATCGCCCATGAGCGCCTGCGCAGCGAGTTGGCCGAGGCCTGGGCGGGCCGGGTGCCGGTCGCCCGGGTCAAAACGCCTTACGATGCGCTCATCCTCGCTTCCATCGTCGAGAAGGAAAGCTCCCGTGCGGACGAACGGAGCAAGATCGCCGGCGTCTACGTGAAGCGGCTGCAGATCGGCATGCGCCTGCAGGCCGACCCGACCGTCATCTACGGGCTCGGTGAGAGCTACGACGGCGACCTGCGGACGCGCGACATGCACGCCGACAATCGCTACAACACTTACACTCGCGCCGGGCTGCCGCCAACGCCGATCGCGCTGCCGGGCCGGGGAGCGCTGCTCGCTGCGGCTCAGCCCGAGGTCACCGGGGCGCTCTTTTTCGTTGCGACCGGACGGGCCGATGGCAGTCACTATTTCTCGAGCACGCTCGCCGAGCACAATGCGGCGGTCCGACGCCTCGGGAATCAGCTGAAATCGCGGGCGGGTGCGAAGTGAAGGGATTTTTCATCACGGTCGAAGGGATCGAGGGCGTAGGCAAATCGACGCAGATCGAGACGATTCGCGCCTGGCTCGAGGCGCGCGGCCGCAACGTCGTGGTCACGCGGGAACCGGGCGGCACGCCATTGGCGGAACGGCTGCGCGAATTGGCCCTGCGACCCCAGGGCGAGAACATCGGCCCGTGGAGCGAACTGCTGCTCATGTTCGCCGCGCGATCCGTTCACCTCGACAACCGCGTGCGCCCGGCCCTGGCCGAGGGTGCAGTTGTCGTCTGTGATCGATTCACGGACGCGACCTACGCGTACCAGGGCACGGGCCGCGGGATTGCGGACGCCGAAATCGCGGCACTCGAACGGTTCGTTCAGGGCACGCTTCGTCCGGACCTGACATTCCTGCTCGACGCTCCGGCAGAAATCGGCCTGGCCCGCGCCGCGAGCAGGCGCAACCCGGGTGGTGCCGATCGCTTTGAAACGGAGCGCCTGGAATTCTTTCGCAAGGTACGTGAGAAGTACCTGGAGCGCGCCCGTAAGGAACCTGCGCGCTTCGCCGTGATTGACGCAACGGCGGCGGTTACGGAAGTTGCGGCGAAGATCCGGCAGGTGCTTGCCGGGCGGCTGCCATGAACACAGATCTCCCGCCCTGGCTCGACGGCGCGCAGCGCGTTCTGGAAGAAGCGTTCAGCGGCGCCCGTCCGCCACACGCGCTGCTGCTGCGAGCGGCCGAAGGCCTGGGGGCGGATTGGCTGGCAACCTGGATCGCAGCGCGCGTGCTCTGCCAGGCAAGCGCCGGACGGCCGTGCGGTATCTGCAAGTCCTGTTCGGCGATCGAGCGCGGCAATCATCCGGATCTGTTCCGCGTGAGCCCGCTGGAGGACAGCAAGCAGATACGCATCGACGAGGTGCGCGAACTCGGCGCCGATCTCGCGCTCAAGAGCCACCAGGGCGGTTACAAGGTGGCCATCGTGCATCCGGCCGAAGCGTTGAACGTGAATGCGGCGAATGCCTTGCTCAAGACCCTGGAAGAACCATCGGGCGATACCTTGCTGGTTCTGGTCACGCATCGCCGCGCACGCCTGCCAGCGACGATCGTGAGCCGTTGCCAGCAACTCAACGTACCCGCGCCCTCGACGGCTGATGCCACTGCGTGGCTCGAGCGCGAATTTCCCGGTGGCGAGGGCGCGGCCGCCCTGCGATTCGCGCGTGGCGCGCCGCTGCGCGCCGCGGAACTCGCGGCGCGCAATTTCGCCGCGCTCGATCGCGAGATGCTCGATCTTGTCGGCCGCCTCGAACGCGGCGCACTCGACATACCCGCGGTCTCCGACCAGTGGACTCGCTCGGCCAAGGCGGATCTCCCGGACCGCACGCTCTGGCTTGAGACGTGGGTCACGGAGAACGTATTGCGCGCCATGGCGGGAGCGGATTCCGGCGGCGCGCAAGCCATAAGCGGCTTGCCAGCCGCAAATGAAACACTGAAGATACGTGGGCTCTATCGCGTGCTCGATCACTTGCGACGGATGAAAATCGTGAGCCAGAGTTCGCTCAACATGACGATGGCGGTCGAAAGCCTCCTGCTCGACCTCGAAACCGCGCTGGCAGGCAGGCCGGTGGTGGAACGCAGTGGAGGCGGTCGGAGATGAAATTGCGCCAGCCGCTCAACAAGCCGGGACTCCTGACGCTCACCATCAAGGACAAGAGCGCGCTGTATCTCGCGTACATGCCTTATGTGCGCAACGGCGGGCTCTTCATCCCGACCAACAGCAACTACCGCCTGGGCGATGAAGTCTTCATGCTCCTCAATCTCATGGGAGAAGAGGAGAAGCTGCCGGTGGCGGGCAAGGTGATCTGGGTTACACCGCGCGGCGCGCAGGGCAAGCGCACCGCGGGCATCGGCGTGCAGTTCAGCGAACAGGATCGCGGCCAGACGCAGAAGAAGATAGAGAACTATCTCGCCGGAGCGCTGGGCGGGGACAAGCCCACCCACACCATGTAGCGATTCAGGTCCCGCGCGGCCGCGCGAGATCCGTTGCCGAGAGTCCGCCCGTCAGCACGTATGCTTCATAGCCGCGTTCGGTCAGGATGTAGGCGGCCGCGGAGCTGCGCCGCCCGGTGTCGCAGCACACGACGTAGCGTATGTTGCGATCGAGCGCATTCAACTTCAGGCGAATGAAATACAGCGGGATGTTGATCGCATCCGGCACGCGGAAGTTCTGGAACTCGCTCGGCAGGCGCACGTCGAGCCACTTGCCGCCCTCGCGCACGATCTCGGCTCCCTGGGGGAAGTCCACCCACTGCAGCATTGGCTCGTTGAGGAGCGTGGTGAAGTCCTGCTTGCCGAGACGCATGAGTGCTCCGTCCGCGAGCATCGTGACCGTGGCGTTGCGTTTCGCCTCGGAAATGAGCGCCTCCTCGCCGAAGGTATCGCCGACACCGAGCTCCGCGAGCTTGATGCCCTCCTTGTTGAGGGGAGTTTCGCGCGTCACCGCGCAGCGGCCCTTGACGATGACGTAGAAATAATCGCCTTCATCGCCCTGCTTGATGACCACTTCACCCGTCTTGTACGTCACGCGCTGCAGACGCATGAAGACCGCCTGGATATTGGCGGGTGGAATGCGATGAAAGGCCTTCGTCTGCAGTAGAGTCGTCATCCAGTCGTCGGGTGAGGTTCCGGCATCGCCGCCTTTGAGCTCCGACACCTCGTAGGAACCCGTCTGATCCCAGGTGAGCATCACGTCGAGGAGGTCGCTGTCGATCGAAATGTATTCGATCGTTTCGATGGCACGGGCGGTGAAGCGGCGGGGCTGCGACGGCGCGAGTGGATTGCGCGCTTCTGGCGTAGAGCCGCGCACCACCGTGACCACTTTCTCGTTGGCGCGCAGTTCGACGGCGCCCGCAACGAGGAAATAGGTCTTCTTGTCCGAGTCGCCCTCGCGAAAGAGCAAGCGCCCCGCAGGCAGTTCGCGCATCGAGGTCTTCTTGGCGAGCGCGTGCAGGTTCTCCGCCTTGAGCCCATCGAGCGGGGAGAACTGCGTCAGCTGATCGAGATCTACGGCTTTTTCGTCCATTGCGATGCGGTCAGCGCGCAGTCGAGGCGCCAGTGACGGTCTCGGAAAAAACGGGGCCTTGGCATGTTAGCACAGCGCTTTGCGGCACCTGCGAGGCCGGTGGCCGGCGTGGAAGGCGTCACGCTACAAGTCCGTCCACCCGGCATCCGGCCGGAAACGGCTGCCGTAGCGCGCCTCGAGCGCGGTGAGCCTCTCGACAATGGCGGCCGGTCCGCGTTCGCGCGCGTAGTAGAGCGGGCCGCCACGAAACGGCGCAAAGCCGGTGCCGAAGATCACGCCACCGTCGAGAAGATCGGCGTCCTCGATCACTTTCTCCCGGAGGCAGGCCACGGCATCGTTCAACATCGGAAGGATCAACCGATCCTCGAGATCCGCGGGTGGTGCGCCGGTGCGCCGTGGCTTGATCGCCTTGCCGTCGCGCCACTCATAGAGTCCGCGGCCGCTCTTGCGGCCGAGCTGCTTCGCCTCCACGAGCGCCGCGATCTGATCGGGCGCTTCGCGCCCGAATGCCTGCGCGAGGATTCGCCCGACGTGCAGGCACACGTCGAGGCCGACCGTATCGGCGAGTTCCACCGGCCCCATCGGCATGCCGAAACGTACCGCACATTCATCGATGTCAGCGAGATTGACGCCATCCCTGGCAGCGAACAGTGCCTCGTTGAGATACGGCATCAGGATTCGGTTGACCACGAACCCGGGGGCGCTGCGGCAGGGCAGGGGCAATCGATCAAGTCTGCGAGTGAACGCCAGCGCAGCCTGCAGGATCGGCGCCGGTGTCGCCTGCGTCCGGATGATTTCCACGAGCTGCATCTTGGCGACGGGGTTGAAGAAGTGCAGTCCGACCAGCCGGGAGGGATCGGCAAGCTGTTCGGCCAGCGTTTCCAGCATCAGGCTCGAGGTGTTGGTCGCCAGGATCGCGCCAGCTTTCATGCGGGGCTCGAGGGTCGCGTAGAGGGCGCGTTTCGCCTCGACGTTTTCGAAGATCGCCTCGATCACAACGTCGGCTTGCGGGACGCCGTCGCCCGCCACGTCGGCTCGCAACCGCTCGGCTGCGGCTCGCGCCTGCTCCGGGTCCTTGAGGCGCTTGGCGAAGAGCTCGCGTGCGCGTTTCAGCGCTGGCTCGATGAATTCATTGCCGCGGTCCTGCAGCGTGACGTTCAGTCCCCGCAGCGAGCACCACGCCGCAATGTCTCCGCCCATGACGCCCGCACCGACGACGTGCACGTTGCCGATTTCCTGGGGTGACTTGCCGCCCAGCGCCTTCATGCGGTCCTGCAGAAAGAACACTCGCACGAGCGAGCGGGCCGTTGGCGTCACCATGAGGCGGCCGATGGATCGCGCCTCGGCCTCGAAGGCCTGCGCGCCGTTCGCGCCGAAGCGCTGCCAGAGTTCGATGATGGCGTAAGGCGCCGGATAGTGATCACGCCGCGCACGGTTGGCGACCTTCTTCTCGAGCGCGCGAGCGAGGAACCCGCGTAGCAGCCCGAGATTCAGCAATCCGTCGACGATGCCGCGGTGGCGAGGTGCCGGTGCCGACAAGGCGAAAGCCTTGGCGGCATTCTTGAGATCGGCTGGCGCCACCAGCCGGTCGACGAGGCCCGCCGCCAGCGCCTGTTCTGCGCGATAGGAACGGCCGGTCAGCATCATGTCCATTGCCGTGCGCACACCAGCCAGGCGGACGGATCGAACCGTTCCGCCGAAGCCGGGGTGGATTCCGAGTTGCACCTCGGGCAGGCCCAGGCTCACCTTGCCATCATTGGCGGCAACGCGATAGCGGCAGGCGAGCGCGATTTCGAGACCACCACCGAGTGCAAAGCCGTGGATGGCCGCGACAGTCGGGCAGGGGAGGGCTGCGATGCGATCGAAGACCTGCTGGCCGGCCCGTATGAGCCCATAGGCTTCCTCCGGTGTCCTGAGTCCCGTGAAATCCTTGATGTCGGCGCCAGCAATGAATCCGCTCGATTTCGCCGAAAATACGACGAGCGCCCGCGGCGGCCGTGCTTCGATCTCGGGCAGCAGCGAGGCGAGTTCCTGGATGATGTCCCTGGAAAGCACGTTTGCCGATGACCCCTGCTTGTCAAAGCCGAGCCAGGCGACGTCGTCGCTGTCCCGTTCGAGCGTCCAGTTCGCGCCTGTGCTCATGGCCCGTGGCTCCCTGGTAGGAATGGTGCTCTCACCCGGACGCGGATTCGGCGACGCCGCCCGCCGGGCGCACGGCCTCGGGGCGCCGATCGACGACCGTCAGATCGCAGACGAGCGGCAAATGGTCTGAAAACTGAACCTGTGGCACCGCGAAATTCGTGATCTCGATCCCCTCGCTGTAGAGGATGAAGTCGAGCTCGCGGCGGGGATTGCGGCTCGGGTACGAGGGCTTGCCCTCGACATTGGCGCTGCGCAGTCCCGAGGCCTGCATGAAAAGATAGATCTCGTGCTCGCCCCAGAAGGTATTGAAATCGCCGGCGACCACGACCGGCTTCGTGGACTTGCGGATGAGTTCGTGCAGGTAACGGAGCTGGTAGTGGCGATGGCGGTACTTGAGCGAGAGGTGCACCAGGAAAATGGCGAGGTCTTCGAGCTCGAGTTCGATGATGAGCCGCTTGATGCCGGTGTCGAAGTAATGAAAGCGCTCGCCGGTGACCCTCGGCGCCGCCAGGAACGCGTTTCCCTGCTTGCGCACGATGGGCATGATCTGGTTGATCGAGGTCGCGCCGTACTTGCACTCGTAGGTCGAGTAGTGGCCGAGTGAGCGGGCGATGTAATCCGCCTGGTTGACCATTCCCGTGCGCACCGAGCCCGTGTCGACCTCGACCAGCCCGACCACGTCCGCGTCCTGCGACTTCAGAAACTCGGTGATCCTGTCCAGGACCTGGCGGCTGCTTCGAAGATAGCCAGCGCCCGGCAGTGGCAGGTGAAATGCGGGGCCGGTGCCAGTGGCGTAGCGGATGTTGTAGACGAGGAATCGCATGTCGCGGGCAGCTTCTCACCTGCAATACCGCGGGGCGGTGCGCGGTGCCGCGCAATTCTATAGACCGCGCCCCGGCGATGTCAGGGAAATACGCCCGATTATTCGCCCGACCACCGTTCGATTAGACTACCGGCATGTCGGAAAAGAACCCGATCAAGTTGTTCGTCACGCATCTGTGGGACGCGGGCGATGACTACCAGCGCGTGTTCGAGTACCTGGAGAGTACCGGTACCTTTTACTACCAGAACTACAGTGCGCCGGACCGGTTGCCGTCAACCGACAAGGAAGCGCAGCGCGAGGAATACCGGCGGCAGATCGCACCGGCCGAGGCTGTCGTCGCGCTGACGAGCCTCTACAACGCCCACCCCGACATGTTCATCTTTCAGCTGAATTTCGCGAAGGCCAGCAAGAAGCCGGTAGTGCTCCTCGAGGCCTTCGGCTCGAAGAGCCCGGCGCCGAAGGCGGTGCTCGATCTCACGGACGTCGTGATCGGCTGGAACGAACGTGACCTGATCGATGCAATCAAGCGGCAGGCGCGGCACGAAGACACGAACCGCTGGGACGTGATCGAATTCAAGCTCGACTAGCGCAAGCGGCGCTTGCGCAGGCGCGCGAGGCCCGCTATGCCTCGGCGGCGTAAAGCTGCAGCATCGGTGAGTGCGGTACGCGGCCGTTCATCTGGTGGCGCGCGACCGATCCCAGCATCGCGACGATTCGCGATGCATAACGATCGGCGTCCTCGTTCGACATCTTGCGGATGCTTGCATGCACCGCATCTTCACCCGGCAGCGGGCGCACGCGATGGAATGCGCGCGTCATGTCCGTGAAGTCTTCACGCAGCTCACGCGGCAATTCTGCTTCGGAGAGCGTCGACAGGTGATTGAGATAGGCACCGACGAGACGCTCCTTGATGGAGCCGGAACGAGCCAACTCGGTGGTTGCAAGCTGCAACCGTTCCCAGGCGATATTCATGTCATCCTCAACCGACAAACCCGCTCGCGGCGCCGCTCGTCCTTGATCCCCGTAACGTCGAAAGCTCAGGTGATGTCTTAATTGTTGTTCTGAAAAGACCCCAACCGCATCAATACGGTGCGCGAGAAATATACACCTCGATATGTGAAAGGCAACGGCCGAAATCGCGGCTCATCGAGTCCCGCCGCAGGCCTGGAATGCGGTTTTCAACGCGGAAAATCTGCGTCGTGCATGCAACCAGCGATTTTGATCGCGGTGGATTCACGCCGGGATCGATCGAAGCTCTACATTAGACTAATGTTGTAAGACATTGAGTAACAGAGAGTTATAGTAGCCACCAGACGGCGCGCTCCAGGCGCGCCAGAAACGCAGGCCGCGGTTGTTTTCTCACAAACCGGGCCCGCACGCCGAGGAGGAACGACCGTGCTGAATTTCAGCCGCCGGCAACTGCTGCAAACGGGAATCTCGATCGCCGGCATCGCCGGTCTTGCACCGCCGGGCTCAGGAGCGACGCCGGCCGATGATCGGCTGAGTACCGATTGGCCGTTCCTCGGCCGCTACCGAGAGGAAAATGGCCGGATCGTCGCGGGCGGACGGCCAGTCGAAGTGGTTTTTCTCGGCGATTCGATCACCGAGGGCTGGCTCTCGAAGGCCCCGGCATTCTTCACGGAGCGCCGCATCTGCCGGGGCATCGGCGGGCAAACGACGCCGCAGATGCTCGTGAGATTTCACGCAGACGTCGTGAGGCTAAGGCCCCGCGCCGTGCACATCATGGCGGGGACCAACGACATCGCCGGCAACACCGGGCCATCGACGCTCGCGATGATGCAGGACAATTTCTCGGCCATGATCGAAATCGCCGCGGCCCATGGCATCCGGCTCATCCTCGCGTCCATACCGCCGGCGCTCGAATTTCCATGGCGTCCGGGTGTTGCCACCGTAGCCCCGATTGCGGCATGCAACGACTGGCTGAAGGGCGAAGCGGCGAGGATTGGCTGCCCCTATGCGGACTACTTCACTGCAATGGCGGACCGACGCTCCGGTATGCGAGAAGGCCTTTCCTACGATCAGGTGCATCCGACGGAGCAGGGCTACGCTGTCATGCGGCCCGTCGCCGAAGCGGCGATCGGGAAGGTACTCGCACAAGCGGGCGTAGCGTCTCCGACGTAGGTAACGAAGCCACCTGGGGCGCGCTGATTGGCCCCAAGACGCCCATTCAAGGCTGGCGGCCCCCCCGAGATGATGCATCGCGCATTTGCCCGTTGCGTGGCCGATTGCAGAGCCGCTTGGGCGGGCAGGGTCATGCATCGGCGCCCAGGCCGGGTCTGTACGCCGGCCCGAGTCAGCTGCAACTACGCATAATGTATATTATGGTAAATACAATCCAGGCTGACTATCTGCGGCGCCAGCCTGTCAGTTGTGTGCCAGTTCCATGTCAATCGCAGTAACCAGCTCCTGCACCCACCGGTTGTAATACGGGTGGATGGTCGCGACACCATGGTGCAGCTCGTAATTCATGTTCTCGCTATCCCGATACGTGACGGAATACTTGTCAGCGGCACAGCGAATATTCACGCGCACCATGTGCTTCGATTGAATGTGCGCAGTGGCGATCATCGAGCCATCGGGCTCCGTGGTTCGAATCCACGGATATCGCCCGGCGGCGCGAGCTTTTCCGATGGCCTCCACAATGACCGAGCACACTTGCTCCTGGATCATGGCCTTGCCGGTCCCGGTGCGCACCGGGACGTCTCGGTAGTCGACGATGTCCGCGTTACCGCGCGCGTAAATGGCAGTAGCAAAGAGCGCTAGGCAGGCAATCACGGCCAACGGCACGGTCCGAAGTGGCATGCGCGTCTCGGGTGGCAATGGGCGTCTGGAATCCGGAGCGGTCACAGGGTAACCACGTCCCCGACCAGCGCGACCCCGCCCGTGACATTACCGGCGCGGCACAGGTACTCCGTGTCGCTCATGAGCTCTTCCGTGTTGGTAATGCTCTTGATGTTGATGACGGCATTGCCGCCCAGCTGCTTGGCATGCGCCTGCAGTGTCAGGATCGCCGACAGGAACGCCCATTCGCAGCCTTCCTTGTCCGTCTTGTTGAAGAAGTTCGTCTTCTTGTTGGTGCGTGCGCCAGTTTCGATGGTTTTCGTTGGTTTCAGGTTGGCGTGTGCCCCGAAGTACAACTTGATCGTCGCCTCGACCTTTCCCGAAGCTGCGGCCGCCTGCAGCGCGTCGCTGATCGAGAAACGCGATAGCGTGTCGCGTGCCTGTGCGGTGGCCAGAAGCATAAGGGTCGCGGCAAGAAGGGTGACCGGGGCTGAGCGGCGAAACATGTCAGGGCTCCTCAGGTAGCGCGCCGAAAGATCAACGACGTGTTGATCCCGCCGAACGCAAAGTTGTTATTCATGCCGTATTCGCAGTCGAAGCGGCGTCCTTCCCTCTGAATATAGTCGAGATCGCCGCAGCGCTCGTCAACCGTCGTCAGATTGAGCGTCGGAGCGAACCAGCCGGAGTTCATCATCGAGATCGTCAGCCAGCTCTCGATGGCGCCGCAGGCACCCAGCGTGTGACCCATATGACCCTTCAGTGCGCTGACTGGCGTTGCCGTGCCGAACAAGCGATAGGTCGCCTGAGTTTCAGCGATGTCGCCGTGCTCGGTCGCGGTGGCGTGGGCGTTGATGTACCCGACTTGCGTGGGCGCCAGGCCAGCATCCTCGAGCGCGAGCTGCATGGCCCGCTCCATGGTCTTGGTATTCGGATGGGTCAGGTGATCGCCGTCGGAATTGCTGCCGAAGCCGACCAATTCCGCATGGATGCGCGCGCCGCGCGCGCGCGCGTGGTCGTAGTTCTCGAGCACGAGTGAACCGGCGCCCTCCCCGATCACGAGTCCATCGCGGTCGCGATCGAAGGGACGTGGGCTGGTTTTCGGCGCATCGTTGCGTCGACTCGTGGCGAAGAGCGTGTCGAATACTGCGGCTTCGCTGACGCAGAGTTCTTCGGCGCCCCCGGCGACCATCAGAGTCTGCTTGCCGTAGCGGATGGATTCGTAGGCATAGCCAATCGACTGGCTGCCGGAGGTACACGCGCTCGAGGCGGGAATGACACGCCCCTTCAGGCCAAAGTAAACGCCGATATTCGCCGCAGTGGTATGCGGCATCATCCGCAGGTAGGTCGTGGCGTTGATGTTGCCCATGCTGCCCGTCGTCAGCATGGCCCCGAAATCCCGTACCGCGTCCGTGCTTCCTGTCGACGAGCCGTAGGCAACGCCCATTCGCCCATCGCGGATTGAAGCATCGTCGAGGAGGCCCGCATCCGCGAGCGCCAGCTCCGATGCGCGGGTGGCCAGCATCGAGACGCGACCCATTGAACGCGTTACTTTGCGCGTGTAGTGCGCCGGCAGCTCGAAATTGCGGACCGGCCCGCCGAGACGCGTGTTGAGCTCGGTGTAGCGCTCCCACTCGGGCATCCGCTCGATGCCACTGACGTTGCCGTGGAGGCTCCGTTCGACCTCTGGCCAGCTCTGCCCGAGCGAGGTAATGCCGGCCATGCCGGTGACGGCAACGCGTGCGGTCAGCACAGGCCACCATTGACGGCGAGGACCTGCCGTGTGACGTAGGCCGCCTCCGGCGACAGCAAAAAGCTCACGGCGGCAGCGACCTCCGCCGGCTCGCCGATGCGGCCGGCCGGGATCATCTCGAGAATTCGGTCGACGGGGGCCTCGGCGATCATGTCCGTGCGAATCATCCCTGGCGCGACGCAATTAACGGTGATCTGCCGGCTGGCGAGTTCCACCGCGAGCGCCTTTGTGGCGCCGATTATGCCGGCTTTGGCTGCGCTGTAGTTGACCTGGCCGCGATTGCCGATCAGTCCGGACACGGACGCAAGCGTTACGATCCGGCCCGGCGCCCGGCGGCGAATCATCGGCATGACGACCGGCTGCAGCACGTTGTAGAAGCTGTCGAGATTGGTTCCAAGTACTGCATCCCAGTCTTCGGCGCTGAGCGCGGGAAATGCGCCGTCTCGAGCGATGCCGGCATTGCAGACGACACCGTAGTACGCGCCGTGGGCCGCGATGTCCGCGGTCAATGCGGACTGCGCCGCAGCCCGATCAGAAACGTCGAACGGCAGGGCGCGCGCTTGCCGGCCGTGCCCACGGACGGCGGACAAAGTGCCTTCAAGGCAAGCGGCGGTGCGTGCATGCACGACGATATCGAAACCATCCCGCGCCAGACGCTCCGCAATGGCGGCGCCGATGCCCCGGCTCGATCCCGTGACCAGTATCCACTCAGTCATCGATCGCTGCCTCGAGGAACGGTGTCAGATCGGCCGGCGCAAGACCCTTGAGCTGCGCCTCGGCGAACCTCTCGGCGCCCCGCTGGATCGTGCAATCGAATACACCTATGCCCTCCCCGTCCCGCAAGACGAGTTCTGCAACGATGGTGAGATCGACGCCTGCGGGAAAGTACGGCGCATGCGCCACGAAGCTGCGCGTTCCGAGCAGCAATCCGATGCGCGGTCGATTGCCATTGGCGCGCAATTGGAGTCCCGAGAATGCGGCTACGGCCTGTGCCATCAGTTCGACTCCGACCCAACAGGGAATCCCCCGGGGCCCGACGAACGGATGGTTCGGCCGAAATCGCGCCACGACCTCGACCCTCTCGTTGTCACCGTAGACGACACGATCGATCAGCAGCATGTCGCCTCGTTGCAGCACGAGCTCCGTGATCGCCGGCTGTGCGCTCGTCGGCAGGCTACTGGCTTGATCTGCAAGGGTCATCGAGTCAGCCTAACCCTGGCGGCAGAGTTCCGCGAGCGTCCTGAGGCGTTGCGCGGTGCGCGGTCCCGTGTAGGGATTGGCGGCATCCCAAGCGTAGCCTGCGAGCACGGAGCAGATCCGGCGCCGTGTGAGCGGGTCTGCGCGTTCGAAAAAGATGATGTCCTGCAGGTCGCCGTCATACCAGGCACCGACGAAGGCGCGAAACGTCTCGACTCCGTACATGAGGGGCTCGCTGAAGCTGACATTCCAGTCGACCGTCTCTCCCTTCAGCTGCCTGGCGACGGCGGCGGCGGCGAGATTCGCCGACTGCATCGCGATCGTGACGCCGGAGGAAAAAACAGGATCGAGAAACTCGGCGGCATTGCCAAGCAGGGCGAAATGCCTGCCATGGAGTTCGCTGACGCTTGCGGCGTAGCCGACTATCTCCCCGACCTGAGCGACGGGTTCGGCGTCCGCCAGTAATGCGGCAAGCGAGGACTCTTCGCGCACGAGCTGCCACAGGCGCTCCTCCGCCGTACCCTGGTAGCGCGTGTGCAGTTCGCGGCTTGCAACGACACCGAGCGAAGAGCGCCCGTTCGAAAATGGAATCAGCCAATACCAGATCTCGCGCTCGCGCGGATGAATGCTGATCCGGATCTTCTGCCGGTCGAAAGCTCCTGCCGGGATGTGGTCCGCAATGTGCGTGAAGAGCGCGGCACGCACGGGGAAGGTCGACGGCCGTTCGAGCGACAGCAGGCGCGACAGGGTACGGCCGAAACCGCTCGCATCGAGGACGAAGCGCGGCCGATGGACCTCTTCCCCGCCCTGCCCTGACCGGCTGCGGACGACCGGCCGCTCGCCGGAAAAATCAACGCCGGTGATCTCGACCTCATAGCGAACCTTTGCACCCATGCGCTCCGCTTGCAGCGCGAGTGCGTGGTCGAAGTCCGCGCGCGGCACCTGGAATGTGTACGCCGGCCCGTTACTGACCTTGTCGACGAAATTGAACTCGGACCGCCGTGCGCCCTGCACGAATGCCGCTCCGTTCTTGAACTGAAAGCCGCATGCGAGCACGGCGTCGAGCATGCCTGCGTCCTCGATGAACTGCAGGCTGTTGGCGAGCAGGCTCTCGCCAATGGAGAACCTCGGGAAGCGCTGCTTTTCGAGCACGAGCACCTCGTGGCCGCTGCGTGCGAGCTGCGCGGCCGCGAGTGAACCTGCCGGCCCCGCACCGATGAGCAGAACGTCGAGTGTTTGCGAATGACTCAAGCGATGGACTCCGGTGACGGCGGGTCTGAATCCGGTGCTTCGGCGCTTGCCACGGCAAGCAGCCAGCAAGCGCCAAGACCCATGGCGAGGGTGAGACCGATGGCCCGGATGAAGGGCGTGGTGCTGAAGGCGAGCAGGCCGAACGACAACGCGGTCGTCAGGGCCGACAAGGTAACTGCGAGCAGCGCCGTGCGGCGCTCGTTGCGCGCTTCGTGCAGGAAAATCGCATAGTCAACGGCCATCGCAAGCGTCAGGAGCAGCGCCAGCACCGTGAAAAGCGTAACCGGAATGCCGAGCCAGCCGAGGCCGCCGAGTGCGATCAGAATCGCACCGACGGGCGGCAACATCAGCCGCAGGGCGGCCTTCAGGCCGAAAGCGAATGCGAGCACGGTCGCCAGCACGAAATAGATGCCGGCGAGCAGCCAGCTGACGGCGACCCGATAGCGCATGAGCGTCTGGGAAATATCGTGCACCCGATCGACAAATCGCACGCCGGGTAGCCGCGCCCCGACGCTTCGCAATTCTGCGAGATCGCCCGCGCCGCCAAGCGTAACGACGGTTGCGAAGGTCCCGCCACTCTCGCCAAGCCAGAACGGCCGCCAGAGCTCCGACGCGGGATGCGCCAGCCAGGTTGCGGGTTCCAGAAAATGCGGTGAGGGTGGAAATGTGGCGAGCTCCGCGGCGATTGCCCGTTCGTCGTAGCCGATCTTGCGCATGACACGCGCGAGCACACCGTCCCTGGAGTAGACATATCGGTGCAACAGGTCAAATGCCGCGCGCTGGCGCGCCTCTGAGGGCAGCGATTGCGTCACCGCGCGAAAGCTTCCCAGCCGCCCGCCTTCGACCATACGCGCGAGTTCCGCGGTCAGGCGTTCCTCGGAACGAAGCAGCTCCTGCGCATCCCTGGCGCTCACGAGGAAGACGGCCGTCTCGGTCGAATCCTTTAGAAGTTCACGGGTGCGCCGTTCCATCGTCACGGCGTCATTGGCCGGCGGCTGCAGTGCACGTATGTCGTCCTGGAACTGTATACGGACAAGGCCAAGGGCGGCGACGAGCAGCAGAGGGACGATGAGCCTCAGGAAATAGCGCGAACGCCGCGCGCCCGCCGACCAGCCGTCGAGCGCGATAAGGAATCGGCCACACCATGCTGGCAAGCGCGCCGGCCGAGTTTCCGCAAGCACGGGAAACACCAGTAGCACTGTCGCGCACGCGACCGGCAGGCCCGCGAGCGCAATGACCGCCATTTGCCGCAATCCTGGAAACGGCATGAGCAAGAGCCCCGCAAATCCGGCCAGTGTCGCCCCCATGCTCATGAGTATGGGGGGCGCCACGTGTCTTAGCGCGGACTCGGGTGTCCAGTGCGGACCGCGAAACTGGTCGGAGAGGTAGTGCATCGAATAGTCGATGGCAACGCCGATGAGGCTCGAGCCGAAAACGAGCGCGATGAGATGGACGCGCCCGAAAATGAAATACGTAGCCGCGATGCCGGCGCTGCCGCCTGCAGCAAGCGCCACCATGCCGAGCGCCGGCGCACGCCAGCTTCGAAACAAGCTGACCAGTAATGCAAGCACCGCGACGGTGCCGATCGTGCTGAGAAGCGCGACCTCCCGGGTCGCGGACCGGGTGGCGGCTGTCGCATGTGGCAGTGCTCCGGAGACGAGCACGCGGATCGCCCCTCCGTCCCCGCCGGCGGCCGACTGTGCCGCGGCGGTAGCGGCGCCGATCGCAGCCGACGCCTGCTGCTGTACGCCACTGTCGAAGGGGCTCCCTTGCAACTGTGCGACGATGAGAACGTAGGTCGTGTCGCCCTCGCGGACCACGAGCTGATCGCCTTCGAGCTGGGCGGCGCCTGCCGATGGCACCTCTTCGAGCAGGAAGCTGGCGTCGAGGCCGAGCGGATCATCCGAACCGCCAGGGCGCGCAAAGGCGATGGGCGAATAGAGAGTGGCCAGTGCCCCTTGCTCGACCTCCTCGGGGCGATTCGCCTCGAGCGATGCCTGTATGGAGCGCGCCAGCAGCACGAATCGATTTTCCCGGTAGAGCGCCGATGCCGAATCCATCTGCGCGGCCCAATGCGCGTGCACGTCGGCGAACGCGCCGGACGCCGCCAGGCTGTCAGCGAACCCTGTCGATGCCGCCGACGCAATCTCCGTCGACCGGTGACCGACGAGGAACAGGAGCCGGCGAGCGCCAGTGCCGGCAAAACTTGCCAGGCGATCCGCTAACGTGCCCTCCGCGCGATCGCGCGGCAACAGGTCAAGCAGATCCGTTTCGATCGTCAGGCGCGGCTGCACGATGAGAAGGAACACGGCCGCGAGGGCGGCGAGCGCGGCGAGCCAGAGCCAGAACCGGGCGACAATGCGGGGGGCCATGTCGCGCAGCTACGGCGAATGCGGTTCGAAGATCGCGCGTTGTGCGGCATCTGCCTCGCCGCCGTGCGCAACGATCCCGAGAAGTTCGACCCGCAGCTCATCTCCCGCCGTATTCACGATCGCTATCGAATCGACGTGCAGGCCGCCGTGCACCGTTACCTGCCGAATGGCGCCTGCGGTCGCGCGATCGCGTGGGCGCATGCCGATCTGCCAGTTCGTGGAGCTACCGTCGCCGAAGAGCGCGAAGCGCCGATCGAGCGCATCGACGTCGAGGGAGAAGAGCGCAAACATGAGGTCAGTCACCGCACCGAGCTCGATGCGTCGCGCGCGCGGTAGATTCCTCTGCTGACTTTTCAGAGACAGTCCCTGGCGTGTCAGCACGAACTCATCCTGGATCGGTTCGAGGGTTCGCCATCGCAGGCCAAGCTGGCGCACGAGGAGGAAATCGCCGGTGGATTGGAGCGGTCGTGGCAGCTTGCGCACGGTCCGCTGCTGTCTGAATTTCCCCTCGACGACCGTGGAGCGTCCAATCTCATCGAGCGCGTCCTTGAGGAGCCCACTGCTCAGTTCCCGGGCAGTCGAGGGGCGGGAAAAAAGCTCCGCCGCGGCGTCGGAGGCGGCAGCGGCAACGCCGTCGCCGGCCAGGAAGACCATCAGCGCAAGCAGGACGGCCCGGCGCGGGTCCTGGTCCGTCATTGCGAATCGAGCCCAAGGCGTTCGAATAGGACCGGGGGCGAGCGCAGGCATAATTCGCCCGTCGCCAGTTCGACGGCGACCTGCGTCGTCATCGCCTTCGTCGTGCGCTCGCCGCTGCGCAGGTTGTGAATCGCGTAATCGATGCGCAGGCGAAATTCCCACTCGGTAAGCGTTGCCAGCACCCGGATTTCATCACCGAATCGCAGCGGACGTGCGTAGCGGATCTGCATATCCACCACCGGCCAGGTGTAGCCGCTGCGGACCATGGCGTCGTAGTTGTAATCGAATGTCTTCAGCAGCGCGCAGCGCGCGAGTTCCAGGTACTTCGCGTAGTTCCCGTGCCACACGTAGCCCGCGGGATCGAGATCGTGGAACGGAACCTCGATGCGTACCTCTGCGGTCCGCGGCGGCGGCGCGCTCATGTCGCCGATCGCTGCACGTCTGCCGCGGCCAGCGGACGCAGCGCGAGGCGCGGCAGTCGCCACAGCATGCCGAAGAAGAGGCGCGTGTGCATCGCACTGATGCGGACGTTGTCGCGCCAGAGCTTGAAATGCGAGACGCCGTCGGCCGGATAGGTCACTGGCGTCGGCATATTGACGATCTCGGTGCCGCCCCAGGAGAGTCGTACGGTGACCTCGATGTCGAATTCCATGCGGGCACCGAGCGTCGCGCCGTCTGCGAGTTCGACGAGTTCCGTCAGCGGATAGACGCGATAGCCGCACATCGAATCGCGGATGGCAAGCGACAGCGTGTTGAGCGCCACCATCCCGTGCGTGAGATAGCGGCCGATCAGCCGTACCCGCGGCACGGTCGCGTCGTAGAGCGGCGCCCCCAGAATGAGAGCGTGCGGTGACGCGGCGGCGAGCCCCAGCATCGCCGGCGCATCGGCGAGCCGATGCTGATTGTCGGCGTCGACCTGCAGTGCATGGGTGCGGCCGGCGCCGATGGCGGCCCGGCAGCCGGTCAGGACCGCCGCGCCTTTGCCGCGATTGCAGCTGTGCTTGATGATCTTGACCCAGGAGTGTCGTGCGGCTGCCGCAGACAATGCATCCGCGCTCCCAGGATCCGATCCGTCATCAACGACCCAACAGGGTATCCGCAAGGGCTCGAGCCCATCGAGCATCGCTCCGACCGTGAGCGGATGGTCGTAATACGGGATGACGATGCACGGCCGGAACGCGTTCATCGGGCACAGGCTATGCGCCCGGACGAGCACGTGACCGCCCCATGCTGATAGCGGAAGCAGAAGCCGTCGACCGTCGGCTCGAGCTCGAGTGTGAGACGGGCGCCCGGGCGCACGATGCGACTGAACTTCAGGGCATCGATCCGGCGGATGTCGCTGCTCATTCCGAGGTACTGGCCGCCGAAGCGAATCGCCCAGTCGAGCTGCACGACGCCCGGCAAGACGGGAACTCCGGGGAAGTGACCTTCGAAACAAGGAAGGTCAGGCGCGACGGCGAGTTCCAGCCTCACCGGCGGGCCGAGGGTCTCACTGACGATGCGTGGCTCAGCTGCGCCACCGGTCACGCTGCATCCTCGTCCTGCACCAGCTTGCGAACCGCGGTGACGACGTCCCCGACGGTGCGCACATGCTTGAATTGCTCCGGCCGGACCTTGCGCCCGGTGAGTTCCTTGAGCTCGATCATCAGGTCGATCGCGTCCAGGCTATCGATGTCGAGATCCTCGTAGAGCTTCGAGGACGGCTCGATCCTGGCCGGATCGATCTCGAACAGGCGCGCGAGGACTCCTCGGACCTGGTCCAGAATGGTCTGCTCCGCATCGATCATCATGGGCTTCGCGTCGCTCCTCAAAGTCACCGTCGACACCTGGCGATTATAGACTCGACGGCCGGCTCTCAGGCGCAAGCAGTCCGGCGAGCTCCCGCGTGAGCCTGCGCGCTGCAACGGGTGCGCGCAGCCGCCGATCGCAGTGCGTGGCGGCGAGCACTGGGTGCGCAGTGATCGTGTAATGCATAGGACGCGACGGGACCCGGTACCACGGATTTGTCTTGGTCAGGCTGAGCGGGACACAGGAAATAGTGACGGGCAACACTGGGGCGCCCGAGGCCAGGGCCACTTGCGCGGCGCCCCGCTTCAGCGCCATCGGCTGGCCGGGCGTCGTGCGGCTGCCTTCCGGAAACATCACCAGGGAGTGGCCGTTACGCAATGTCGCGGCGCTGTCGGCGACAAGAGATTCACATTCGCTGTTCGGGATATAGCCCGCCCACGCGACCGGCCAGCGCAGGAACGGATTGCGCCACAAACCGCGCTTGACGACGCAGGTCGCATCCGGGATGAGGGACAACAGGAATACGATGTCGAGGAGTGTCGGATGATTGGCGACAATCAGCTGCCCCGGGGCGAGCAGGCGATCCCCGTTTCGCACTTCATAGGTGAGGACGCCGACCATCCGCATCATGCCGATGAAGAATCGGAAACTGGCGCGCAGGGCGCGTCTAATGAGCGGCCGCGCATTGGTACTCGAACCTGCAGCCAGCCTCAGCAGCGGAAACATCGTGAAGCTGAGCAGCGTGCCGCCGACCCCGAACGAAAGGAAGCAGAATCCGGTGGCGCATACGCGCCACCAGCGGTCGAGCGCAACGCCCGGCGGCGATCGGTCGTCGATCCGGGCCGCGGATCGGAGCCCTGTGGTATCCATCAGTCGGCTAGCATGTCTGCCCCGGCGAAAGACCCGTCGTGACGCGTGCAAAGCTTCTTGCCGGCCTCTTCATTCGCGCGACGAATCCCCCTGCCCTCCCGTCAACATTGTAGCGCGACTCGCGGCCACGAATGTCGATGGCCGCGGCCGGACGGCTCGGCGGGGACCGCGCAGGCTGGCGCGAGCCACGCCCAAGCTGTACATTCCGCCCGATATGACGCCGGATGGCGCTCGACGAATAAAATGAATATGTCGCAAAACGGACCCCCGATGTCCGCGCAAGCACCGACCGCGCAGAACACCGAAGAAGCCGTCATGGCGCGCTGGTTGGTCGATGCATTGAACCTGCAGCACATCGCGGCGACGGAAATCGTGCCGACCGCCCCGCTATTCGGCCACGACAGCGGCAGCCTGGGCCTCGACTCGATCGACGCGCTCGAAATTGCGCTGGCGATCCAGCAACACTACGGCGTCGAACTGCAGTCGGAAGACCCCGAGACCCGGCCGGCATTCAGCTCGCTGCGTTCCCTCACCGATTACGTACTGCGCAAGCGCGGACAGCGCTGAGCGCCGGCAGGCGCCATGCTTGCGCTGGCACTGGCATATCCACTCATCGTCCACGCTTCGATCCTGTGGCCCGAGGCCTGGCTGAAATGGCTGGCGATCGCAGTCCTCGCGGCGTTGCCCTTGTATCCCATGCTGCGGGCGGGACGCTGGTGGGCATGGCTTGCACTCGCTGTGGCACTCGCCGCCAGTGCCGGACTGGTGGCCATTGGTGCGTCCCGCTTTCTCCTTTATTTGCCGCCCGTGCTGATTCCCCTCTCGTTGCTGGTGCTGTTCGGCTCGTCGCTGCGTTCGGGCCAGGAACCGCTCGTCAGCAGGATAGCGCGCTTCGAGCGCGGCACTCTGAGCGATGACCTTGCGGCCTATACGCGCCGGCTGACGCTTCTTTGGTCGTTGCTGTTCGTGGCCCTGACGATCTCGGCGATCGTGCTCGCGATTGCGGCGACGCCGCGCGTGTGGTCGCTCGCGACCAACTTCATTCACTACCTGGTCATTGGCGCAGCTTTCGTCGGTGAGTACGCCTACCGCCGCTGGCGGTTCCGTCACCTGCCCCACGCCGGTTTCATCGCCAACCTGCGGCTGATCGCGGCACGGACGCGGACGCGATGACCGACGAGTTGCCGCTGCTGGTGGGCCGCGAGGACCGCGACGTCGTCGTTTACTGCGGCTCAGCGACACTCGGCGCGGGCGATCTCATCGCGCGCTCCGCACACTTGTACGGCCGATTGCCGCAGCGCCGATTTTTCGTCAATACGTGCGAGCGGCGCGGCACATTCCTCATTGCACTTCTTGCAGCGCTTCGCGCCGGTGCGACGACGCTGTTGCCGGCCAATCCAAGTGTCGGCGCAATAGCGGTGCTTGCAGACCTGCATCCGGACCAGGCAACACTCGACGATGCTTCGGTCGCGGCGCAAGTCGGCCCGGCCATCGGGTCCCGAGTGGATCGCGTCCGGCTTTCCGGGCAGCCGGCGGTGATGGTATTCACCTCGGGAAGCACAGGGGTGCCGCAGGGCCACGCCAAGTCCTGGGCGACTCTCCTCGCGGGAGCGGCGCTCACAGGCGAGCGCCTGTTTGCGCAGACGGGTCCCTGCAATCTCGTCACGACCGTGCCGTCCCAGCACATGTTCGGTCTCGAAACGGGTGTCCTACTGACACTGGGTGCCGGATGTTCCGTGAGCGATGAGCGCCCGTTCTTTCCCAGGGACATCGCGGCGGCCCTCGAGGCCGTTCCGGCGCCACGCGTACTCGTCACGACGCCGACCCACTTGCGCGCTTGCGTCACGGCTGGCATTCGTCTGCCTCCACTGGCATTCGCCCTCTCGTCCACCGCGAGCCTTGCCGCGGACCAGGCCGCAGCCGCCGAAGCGTTTGTGGACGCGCCGGTCATCGAGATCTATGGCTGCACGGAGGCAGGCGCCATGGCAACTCGACGCACAATCGAGGGCGACCGCTGGCACGGCTTGCCTGGCGCCCGGTTCGAGCCGGTCGACGGTGGCGCGCTCTATTTCAGCGAGCATTTGCCGGAGCCGGTTGCGCTGCAGGATCTGATCGACGCGGCGACAGATGGCTCGTTCCGACTGCTGGGCCGTGCACGGGATCTCGTCAAGGTCGCCGGCAAGCGCGCCTCGCTCGCTGATCTCACGCAGAAGCTCCTTGCGGTCGAGGGCGTGGCTGACGCGGTCATCTTCATGCCGAGCGACGACGGGCGTTGCGCTGCGCTTGTCGTTGCGCCGCTGACTTCCCGCGAGCAAATCCTCGCGGCGCTGGCGCGGCACATCGATCCGGCATTCCTGCCACGACCGCTGAAGCTCGTTGCAAAGCTTCCACGGAACGAGGCGGGTAAGCTGCCGCGCGCGGCCTTGCTCGCGGCCATCGACGAGTAAGGCGACGGGTGGGTCGCGCATGACACACGAGTGGCGGGAACAAGGCGAGCGCAGCAGCCTCTTCATGATCCGGCTGCTGGTGCGCTGCGCCCTCGTCCTTGGCCGTCCGCTCACCCGGATCGTGCTCTGGCCCGTTGCCATCTATTTCTGGATGACCCACGCCGAGGCGCGCAATGCCTCGCGCGACTTTCTTACGCGCCTGACCGGAAGGCCGGCGGTGGCCTCCCAGATCCTGCGTCACTTTCATCGATTCGCAACGGTATCCGTCGATCGCGTGTATCTCCTGCGAAATCGAACGGGCGCCCTGGCAATGGAGACTGAATATGGGCCGGGAGCGCGCGAGACCCTGATGAGCGGCCGCGGGTGCATCCTCATCGTCGCGCATTTCGGCAGCTTCGAGGCACTGCGCGTGCCGGCACTGCGCCGCGGCGCACGCACGGTCCGAATCGTCCTGGATCGCGCGGTCGGACGCATGGCGACCGCTGTTTTCGAGCAACTCGACCGCCGCCTTGCGGCCGGCATCATTGACGCCGCGCGCCCGGGCTTCGAAGTCATTCTTGAAGTGAAAAGGGCTCTCGACGGCGGCGACATCGTCGGCATCATGGCTGACCGCGCGCGAAGCGATGAGCGCGCGGTGACGGTCGATTTTCTCGGAGCCCGGGCGCACTTTCCCGCGGGCCCCTGGCTGATTGCCGCAGGGCTCGGCGCGCCGGTCATCCTGGGATTCGGCGTGCTGCAGAACGGCCGCTATCGTTGCAGCCTCGAATTGTTTGCGGAACGAGTCAGCATCCCCCGCACAAGCCGTGACAGTTCCGCGCAGCTCGTCGCGCAAAAATACGCCGCGCGGCTCGAACAGGCCGTGCTCGAGGCACCCTATAACTGGTTCAACTTCTACGACTATTGGCTGCCCGATGACGCGCCCGGAACCGCTCGGAATTAGCGCCTGGACAACGACGTCAGCCCTCGGCCGCGGCCGCACTGCGCTCGCCGAAGCGCTGATGGCCGAACGCACCGGGCTACGGCATCGTCGCTTCGAGACCTGCACGATCGACTGCTGGATCGGCGAGGTCGACGGCCTCGACGAATGCCTTCCGGCCGGGCTCGCGGCTTGGGACTGCCGCAACAATCGCCTCGCATGGCTCGCGCTGCAGCAGGACGGCTTCGGCGCCGCGGTCGCCGACGCCCGCTCGCGCTATGGCCCGCGTCGCCTCGGCATCTTCATGGGAACGAGCACGGCGGGCATCCTGGAGGCGGAGCTCGCCTACCGCGCGCGTGATCGAGAGCGAAATATCCTGCCCGCGGGCTTCGATCACGCGCGCACGTCCTGCACCTATTCGATCGGCGGATTCGCAAGGGCTGCGCTCGGTCTCGAAGGCGTGAGCGCCGTCATCTCCACGGCCTGTTCGTCGAGTGCCAAGGTGTTTGCGAGCGCGCGGCGCGCGATTGCAGCCGGCTTCTGCGATGCCGCCGTGGTCGGCGGTGTCGACAGCCTTTGCCTGACGACCCTGCACGGATTCAACTCGCTGCAACTCGTATCGCGCGACGCCTGCCGCCCGGCCGACGCGGGGCGCAACGGAATTTCCATCGGCGAGGCTGCGGGGTTCGCACTGCTCGAGCCCAGAGCAACCGATCTCGCCCTCATGGGCACCGGAGAAAGCAGCGACGCGTATCACATGTCGACCCCCGAACCCGATGGACGCGGCGCTGCCGCCGCGATGAGTGCGGCTCTCGGTCGCGCCGGGCTCGAGCCGAAAGATATCGACTATGTGAATCTCCATGGCACCGCGACACCCGCCAACGACGCTGCCGAGGACCGTGCAGTGTGCGCAACACTCGGGACACAAGTCCCGGTCAGTTCCACCAAGGGCTGGACCGGGCATGTCCTCGGTGCCGCCGGCATGCTCGAAGCGGCGATTGCGCTGACCTGCATCACTCGCGGATTCATCCCACGGAGTCTCAACACACGCAATGTGGACCCCGCGCTACGCGCCAATGTTGTGATGGAAAGCCGGGCAGCGCGTGTCGACCGGGTCATGTCGAACTCCTTCGGATTCGGCGGCAGCAACTGCACGCTCATACTGGGTCGGTCATGACGGGCGGCGCGTTTCTGGAAACCGTTGGTCTCGTGGCGCCCGGCCTGCCGACGTGGGAGCACGCTGAAGCGGTTCTCACCGGCCGACGTGATATCGATCCAGCGATCGACGAGAGCACGCTTGCGCCGCCGGCGCCCCAGTCGCTGCCTGCGAATGAGCGGCGTCGCGCCCCGCTCCAGGTACTCGTCGCGCTGGCCGCGGCGGAATCCTTGCTCGCGAGGACCGCGTTTGCCGTTCCCGATACACCGAGCGTCTTTGCATCATCGGATGCGGATATGTCGATCATGCACCGGATCTGCGTCGCGCTGGCGGAGCCGGCACGCATGGTTTCGCCGACCGATTTTCATAACTCCGTGCACAACGCGCCCGCGGGCTACTGGGGAATTGCTGCCCGCGCCACCCGCTCCGCGACCACATTGTCGGCATTCGATGCGACCGCAATCGCAGGATTGCGCGAATGCCTGGCACTGATCGAGGACGGCGCACCCGCGGCCTTGCTGGTGCTTTGCGACGTGCCAGCGCCCGTGCCGTTGCTCGAGAAACGGCCGATGCATGCGCCGTGCGGAATCGCGCTGATGCTGGTACGCGACGCCTTGGGCACCCGGCCCGCGCGCATCAGCTTCGACGACGGTCACGCCGAGACTCCGATGAGCCATCCGCGTCTCGAGCGCCTGCGGCTCGGCAACCCGGCCGCCCGCGTCCTGCCGATCCTCGAGGCGGTTGCCAAGCAGGAGTCGCGAACCGTCGGATTACGCGCCGAGGACGACAGGCTCGCGGGGGTGCGCGTGCAATTCTGAGCGGACGCGCGCTCTCAGGGCGGCTCGAATACGCCCTCTGCGTGAATCCGTTCGCCATCGCTTCCTCGCAGGCGAAACTCCGTGCGCGGGCCGCTGCGCCAGTGATGGAGCATCACCCACGCGGGCAGCTGCACGGGTGAGCGGAATCGAACCGACAGGCGCACAGCGCCCCCGGTGAGCTGCGACCCCAGTTCGTGAGCAATGCGCGACAGTGTCCACAGGCCGTGAGCGATAGCGCGATCGAATCCGAACAGCTTCGCAGTGGCATCGGACAAGTGAATCGGATTCATGTCCCCGGACAGCCAGCCATACCGGCGGCCGATGTCCGCATCGCAATGCCAGCTCGAGGTCGCGACCGATGGCGGATCAGCCTCGGGAACGGTGGCCGGACGGGAGGCGGTCGCGCCGTCTTTTCCCGGGCGCCGTGCAAGAAACCTCGATGCAGCGCGCCAGACGACCTCGCCGGCCGCCGACACGTCAGTCTTGAGCATGAATTCATGTCCCCGCGGCGTATCTTCGTAGCCCTCCAGCCTCGCGCCGACCGATATCGGCTCACCCGCCTGCAGCCAGCGCGTCTGCATGATCTCGTTTTCGATGTGCACAAGCCCGAGGACACGCACCGGGAACGCAGGCGAGGTCAGAATCGCGAGGTGCAAGGGCATGGCGAGTACGTGCGGAAACGTCAGCGGGCACGCGTGGCCCGGTGCTCCGCCCGCGACCGCCGCAAAGCGGTCGAACTGCGCACGCGTCAGCGATTGCGGATCAAGCTCCGCTTCGATGAGCGGGATGCTCCGGCCTTCCGGCACGAGCGCGGGTCTGCGCGTAAAAAGCGCCTTGCCGTAGGCGCAGGCGATGGACGGCGGTGCGGCGAAATGCAGTACGACAGGCCCCGCGGATGTCATGCCTCCCCGGCGTCGGCTGGCGAGTAGCGTCGGATCGTCAGGGAACCTGTTTATCGATCCGGAGCGCGACCAGTCCGTCGCGGCCGACATGATATCGGACTTCGCCGTAGCTATCGCCACTCGCGGGGCTCGCGGTGCCGCTTCGCGAGATGCGAGCGACGATCTGCACTTCATCGCCTGCACTGAGCGTGCGCCCCGGCATCATGGCATCGTTGACGCCGAGTTCGACCTCGACCGGCCACGTTCCGAGTGGCAATCGCTTGGCCGCAAGCGGCGGTCCTGCCTCGCCCGGGTGTCTCGCCAGCACGAACAACACGCCATCGTTGCGATTGACATTGCCGGCCACGTCGACCCGCACGCGCACCTGCACGTCACTTGACCGCGTGTTCGTGGCGGCCACCGGCGCGGAGCCGGTTTGCTGGTCGATTTCCGAGATCTTCACCCGCAGGATCTGCGCGATGTCGGGAGGCGGATTGGTCGCGAGGAACTTCTGCCAGAGATCACGCGCGAGCTTGAAGTCGTTGCGTTGATAGGCCGCCGCCCCACCCCACCAGAGCGCGCGTGCATTCTGCGGCTCCAGCGTTGCGACCCGTTCCAGCAGCTGCCCCGCCCGTCCGGTCAGGTTGCTCTGGTCGGCGAGCGCCAGCGCTTCGCCGAGTCCCAGCATCGCTTCGGTATTGTTGCCGTCGCTGAGCGCGAGCGCATGTTCATAGGCGTCCGCCGCGCGATAGTAGCGATGGCGAGTGGCGTAATCCCGGCCGAGCATGATCCAGCCTTCGAGCTCATCCGGCGATGCGCGTAAGCGGTCTTCCAGCCGCTCGATCATCGGATCGGACGCGGCGGCACGGCTCCTCGCCGCGCGTTCCGCGTCATTCCAGCGCCAATTGCTTGCGAACGGGTACAGACCAGCAACGAGTGTGATCACCGCAAGCGCTGTCAATACGACACTGATTGCACGGGGAGCATCACGAAATCCCGACTCGACTGGCGCTCGGCGAAGTACGAGCGGATATGCGAGTAGCGCGATGCCGACCAGCACCATCAGCCCGGCAATCAGGAGAAATGCTGTCAACGCGGATCCTCAGCGGATTCGACTTCGTCCGCATCGCCCGGCACCAGCGCTGATCGGTGGCGCACGACGCGCCAGGCGATCAATCCGCCGGCCAGCAGCAGGATGGCGGGCGCAAACCAGACGACCCAGGTGCGGGCATTGAGCGGCGGCCGAAAGAGCACATAGTCGCCATAGCGCGCGGTGAGGAAGTCCTTGACCTCATCGTCGGTCTTTCCCTGTGCGATGAGGCCGCGGACCTCGCGTCGCAGATCGGCGGCGAGCGACACGTCCGAATCGGCAAGTGACTGGCTGCGGCACTGCAGGCAGCGCAGCTCGTGGATCAGCGCTTCATAGCGCGCCTGTTGCTGCGGATCGGGTAGCGGCGGTTCGGTATCGATGGCGCGCGCAACGTCAACAACGATGACGGTGAGCAACAGCGCCCCGAGGAGAGACTTCATGGGCCGCGCTCCGCATTGACCTTCACGAGAAACTCCTTGCGCCAGATCTCGAGCGACATTGGCCCGACGTGCTTATGAATGACCTTGCCCTCTGCGCTGACGAGAAAGCTCTCGGGAGCGCCATACACGCCCCAATCGATGGCGATCCGGCCGTCGTCGTCCGTCGCGACGGCGCGATACGGATCGCCGAACTCGGCAAGCCATTGGTTCGCCGCCGCGTGATCATCCTTCCACGCGATGCCGACGATGGGAATTGTGGTCACCTTCTGGATCTCCAGCAGCTGGGGATGTTCCTCCCGGCAGCCGACGCACCACGTTCCCCAGAAATTCACGAGGACCGGCTGGCCGCGAAACGACTTCAGCGACACGGCCTGCTTCGGATCGGCGAGCGCCGGGGAAACGAAATCGGGAGCCGGTCGATTGATCAGGGGCGACTCGATGAGCTGTGGATCGTAGTCGCCACCCAACGCATACCAGAAGAACCCGAATAGCACGGCGATCAGGGCCGCCGGGACCAGGAAGCGTGCCTTCACGCACGCTCCGTTGCTGCGCCGACGGCCGCGCGTTCGCCCGCAATTGCCGTGCGATAGCGCCTGTCCGAGGCGGCGAGGATTCCGCCGAGAGCCATGATGAGCGATCCGAGCCAGAGATATCGGATGAGGGGCTTGTATTGCAGGCGCAGGCTCCACTTGCCGTCCCCGAGATCGTCACCGAGCGCGACGAAGAGGTCGCGCTGCCAGTTCACGTCGATGCCGGCTTCCGTCATTGGCTGCTGCTGGACGCGATAGATGCGCTTTTGCGGATGCAGCGTCGTGATCACGCGGCCCTGCGAATCGCTGATGATGACGTCGGCCTGCCGCGCGACGTAGTTCGGTCCCTCGACCATGCGCAGATCGGCGAGCTTGAATTCGTATCCCGCGAGCTTCTCGCTCTGGCCGAGCGCGATCGATACATCCTTTTCGACCTGGTACGTCGATGCGGCAGTCGCGCCGAGAGTGAAAAGGCCCACTCCGAAGTGCGCGACGAACATGCCGACCGCTCCCCGTGGAATCGAAAGTCCCCTTCGCAACCGGGCGATTGGCTCAGACACCGCCGAAAACATCGTTGCTATGGCGAGGAACAGGCCCATGAACACTATCAGCCGCACCCGCCCGCCAAATGTGAACAGGAGAATGGCCGCGAGCACGGCAGCAACGGCCGCAATGGCGATCAGCCGCGTCTTGACCGGTGCGAGGCGCGCCCGTTTCCATGATGAGTGCATTCCGACCGCGAGCAAACCAATCAGCGGAATAATCGCTATCAAGAACATCAACTGGAATACCGGCGGACCGATCGTGATCGTGCCGAGCTTGAGGAGCGCGAGGATCAGCGGATAGAGCGTGCCGATGAAGATGAGGGCTGCGGCAATGACCAGCAAGATGTTGTTGAAGAGAATGAAAGATTCGCGCGACCAGAGCTCGAAGCCTGACGATGACCGCAATTGGCCCGCGCGCCAGGCATAGAGCATCAGCGCGCCCAGGATGTAGGCGGCAAGCAGCGCCAGGATGAACACGCCGCGCATGGGATCGGACGCAAAGGCGTGCACCGAGACGATGATGCCCGAGCGCACGAGAAACGTGCCAATAAGACTCAGCGAGAACGCGAATATGGCAAGCAGCAGCGTCCAGCTGCGAAACAGGCCGCGCCGCTCCGTGACTGCGAGGGAATGAACAAGCGCCGTACCCACGAGCCAAGGCATGAAGGACGCATTTTCGACCGGATCCCACATCCACCAGCCGCCCCAGCCCAGTTCGTAATACGCCCACCAGCTGCCGAGGGTGATGCCGACCGTAAGAAAGAGCCACGCAACGATGGTCCACGGCCGTGTCCAGCGCGCCCAGGCCTGATCGAGCTTGCCCTCGATCATCGCGGCGCAGGCGAATGCAAAGGCAACCGCGAACCCGACGTAGCCGGTATAGAGAATCGGCGGATGCATCGCGAGCGCGGGGTCCTGCAGCAGTGGATTCAGATCGTTCCCGTCGAACGGAGCCGGCATCGCCCGCGTGAAGGGATTCGAAGTCAGCAGGATGAATAGAAGTATTCCGGTGCTGATGGTTCCCAGCACGCCGAGTACACGGCTCGCGAAGGCATTTGGCAGCGAGCGACTGAGAAGCGCGACCGCAAGCGACCACAGCGCGAGGATCAATGCCCAGAGCAGCATCGAGCCCTCGTGCGCGCCCCATACCGCGGCCACGCGGTAGACGGTGGGAAGTTCCGAGTTGGAATTGAATGCCACGTACTGCACGGTGAAATCGTTGCCGAGAAATGCGGACACCAGCAGCAGAAACGCGAGCGCGACGAAACCCGCCTGGCCGATCGTCGCGGGCCGCACGACGGCCATCCAGTTGGCCCACCCGCGATGCGCGCCCACCAGTCCGAATACCGTCTGTGACAATGCGAGGCACAGGGCGAGGATGAGCGCAATCTGTCCGAGTTCGGCGGTCATGGGTTTACCCCGGGTGGCGGCGCGATTTTGCCCGCGATATCGCGCGGCATGTACTTCTCGTCGTGCTTGGCCAGCACTTCATCGGCCATGAATTCGCCATTGGCAAGCGAGCCATGCACGACGACGCCCTGCCCTTCGCGGAACAGATCCGGCAGGACGCCTGTGTAATTCACGGTCAGCGTACGAATGTAGTCCGTGACATCGAATCGCAGGGTCAGGCTGCCCGGCTGGCGCACTACGCTGCCCTTGAGGACCATGCCGCCAAGCCGGAATGCGCGCTTGCCGTTCGCTTTGCCCTGGGCGACTTCCGCGGGCGTGAAGTAAAGCACGACGTTGTCGCGAAACGCGCGCAGCGCAAGACCGGTCGCAATGCTGACGCCGACCAGCACGAGCACAACCGCGGTTAGGCGTTTGCGGCGCGGCGTCATGAGGGGGATTTCTCCATGACGACTCGCTTGCGCGCGATCTCGAGCGCCCTGCGATGCGCGCGCCGGGCTGCAATCACCATCCAGCCGATCGCGGCAATGGTGAATAGGTACGACGGCCATACGTATGCGGCGTACCCACCCATGTGCAGAAAATCCCGGAGGCTCATGATTTGGCCACCAGTGCGCGGATCCAGTCCGCGCTGCGCTCGCGCAGCAGGACCTCTCCTCGCACCCGGGTGAGCAGCACAGCACCGAAAAGAATGTTGAAACCGAAGAACATCAGAATTAGCGGTACGAGCATTTCCGGGGCGATCGACGGTCGCCCGATCTTGGCGACGCTCGCCACCTGATGCAGGGAATTCCACCACACGACCGAATAATGGATGATCGGCACGTTCACTACGCCGACCAACGCGAGCACTGCGCTTGCGCGGTCGGCGCGTTGCGGATCGTCATACGCGGAGCGCAAGGCCATATAGCCGAAGTATAGAAAGAGGAGTATGAGTTCAGACGTCAGGCGCGGATCCCACTCCCACCACGTGCCCCACATCTTCTGGCCCCAGACCGCGCCGGTGACCAACGCGGACGCAGTGAACGCCACGCCTATCGGCGCGCAGCTCGCGGCCACGGCGTGCGCAACCTTGATGCGCCAGACGAGACCGATACCGGCCGCCAAGGCCATCACCACATACGTGAATAGCGACATCCACGCGCTTGGTGCGTGTACGTAAAGGATTCGGAAGCCATCGCCCTGCTGATAATCGGCCGGTGCAAAAACGAGCCCCCAGACGAGACCCGTCGCGATGAGGATGGCGGCGATCCATCCGAACCACGGCGTGAGCAAGGCCGCTATCCGGTAGAAATGCGGCGGCGATCCGAACTTGTGAATCCAGGTCCACATCTATGCGCGTTCCTAGTCGATACCAATTCGAACGGCGGCGGCAGCCGCAAATGGGGCAAGCGTTGCGCTTAACGCCAGCAGCGCCCCAAGCAGGTACAGCGGTGCGGCTGCGCCTTCCCCCGCGATAGCGAGATCTGTTGCCCTGGCACCGAAAATCAGGAGCGGCATCGCGAGCGGCAGCACCAGAAGCGAAAGGAGCACACTGCTGCGGCGGACACCGACCGTCAGCGCCGCACCGACGCTGCCAAGAAAGCTCAGCGTCAGGGTGCCCATCAGGAGTCCCTCCACAGTCACCCACATCGCCGCGGGCGGAACACCGAGTGACAGGCCTGCAAGAGGCGAAATCACGACAAGTGGCAGTCCGCCGACGAACCAGTGCGCCAGGGTCTTGGCGGCGACCATGGCAACCACCGGCTGGCCCGAAAGCACCATCTGCTCGAGCGTGCCGTCTTCCGCGTCGGACTTCAGCAATCCTTCGAGCGCCAACAGGGAGGATAGCAGTGCTGCCACCCACAACACACCGGGCGCAATGTCTCTCAGTTGCGACGCGAGCGGGCTCAGACTCAAGGGGAACAGTGTCGTCACGACGAGGAAGAACACGAGTGGATTACAAAGTTGACTCGGCCGGCGGAAAGCGAGACGCAGGTCACGCCGCACGAGCAGCGCGACGGCAGCAAGAACGCCCGTGCGCACTGTCATGTCAGCTCCAGTCTGCGTGCACGATCGCTGCGAATCGCGAGTTCTCCGTGCGTCGCAACGAGCGCGAGCCCGCCCGCCGCCAGATGCTCGTCCAGCAGACCGAGCACCAATGTGCCGCCCGCCGCATCGAGGTTGGTCAGTGGCTCATCGAGAATCCAGAGCACCGCCTCGGACAACAGCAGGCGCGCGAGAGCGACGCGGCGACGCTGACCCGCCGACAAGGCGCGCGCTGGCAGGTTGGCGCAATGCGCGACGCCCAGTTTGGCCAGCGTCAACCCAATCGCCGAATCCGCGACGGCGTGGCGCAGACCGACCATGAACACGAGGTTTTCGTACGCCGTCAGGTCGCTCTTCAGCGCGGCATCGTGCGCCACGTAGGCGAGTTGCTCCGCGTATCCGGAATCCAGGGAATGCGCGAGCTTGTTGCGCCAATACACTTCGCCCTGCTCCGGCTGAACGAGGCCGGCCACCGTGCGCAGAAGGGTTGTCTTGCCCGCGCCGTTGGCGCCAGCGACGTGAAGGAGTTCGCCCGGCTCGAGCCTGAAGCCGACGCCCCTCAGCACGTGGCGCTCGCCTCGCCAGAGGTGGAGATTTTCGACCTTCAACATTGCAAGGGGCGCCTGTCAATGCAAAGCACCGCCTGCGGGTGCAAACAACTGCAAGTGTGCCATCGGCGCGCAGCGAAACACAGGAGCGGCTGTGCAGGCGTTCCGTCCTCCCCGGCGGCTGGTCGGCCAGGAATCTGTCGGCTAGTTTCAACAACTTGCGTCATTCAGCTGGGAGTCAGGAAGCTTGCGCGATAGTTGCGCCCCGCGAATGTGGCATTAACTGGCGGTTCAGGAGATCCCATGAAGCGAATGGTCATAGTTGCAGCTGCCGCTGCCTCGCTGTCTGGCATGACGGCGGTCGCCGGAACGGGTCCGCACTGGGCGCCACAACACCAACAGGGCACTCCGGCAGCGGCCGCCCGAAATTCCGACTCCCGAGATATCAATCGCGGTTCGACCGACAACGGCAAGCGCAACTACGGGGAGTCGAATCGTACTTCGCCACCTCGTGGCAGCGCTCAGCCGAATCGCGGCGAGCGTCGGACCACTGGCGATCCTCGCCCCCAGCTAAACGGCGAAGGAGCCGGCCGGCCCGGTGGAAACTGGCAGACCGATCGACACGGCGATGATTCCCGGAATGCTCGCGACCCGCGGAACGGAGATGGTCAAGGGCACCGCTCGACCGACTGGAACCGCGACCGAGCCCACGACCGCAACGACAATCGAAATGGCGATCCCCATTGGAGCGGCGATCACAGGAGCGATGACCACGGGAATGACTGGAACCACGACGGAAACCACGACCGCAGCGACAATCGGAATGGCGACGCCCATTGGAGCGGGGATCACTCGAGCGGCAATCACTGGCGCGACGATCATGGGCGCGACTGGCGGCACGACCGGCATTGGTACGACCACTACCGCGTCAATCATTATCGCTACTACGGCGGGCACTATTTCGCGCGCCAGCGATTCTACTTCGGCCTGTACTACGCGCCGTTCCCGTACTACCGCGCGCGCTTCTGGTTGGGTGATGCCTGGCTTCCAGGCGCCTACTACGATGCGCAATACGTCATCGGTGACTACTGGCAGTTTGATCTGTACGACCCGCCGGCCGGCTGTCGCTGGGTGCGCGTCGGCAACGACGCCCTGCTGGTCGACACCTGGTCAGGCCAGGTCGTTGACCACGTGTACGACGTCTTCTGGTAGCTGGTGCCCTGGGCAGAAGTCGAATCTGCACGGACCTTGCGGTCCAACGGATTTTAAGTCCGTTGCGTCTACCAGTTTCGCCACCAGGGCGCGCTCCGGAATGTGCTTCGAAATGGAGGCTAGGGTCGGAATCGAACCGGCATAGACGGCTTTGCAGGCCGCTGCATGACCATTCTGCCACCTAGCCCTGGCGTAGCACGGCGTCTAAACGAGAGACCCCGGAATCCAGCTGTTTCCCGGTTTCTGTTTCCCCGGGACAATCTGCCCTAGATGATTTTCCTAACTACTTGATTTTATGGAGCGGGAAAAGGGGCTCGAACCCTCGACCTCAACCTTGGCAAGGTTGCGCTCTACCAACTGAGCTATTCCCGCCCGGGGCACCAAACGAGGGCCGGTATTGTACGGGGGCACGTGGATGAGTCAACAAAATCAAATTGTTCCGTGACTTACGCACAGACCGGCCCGGTCTTCAACTGCGGGCGGCAAGATCCGGCCAGGCCGCGCGCAAATAGAGAATCATCGACCACAGTGTCAGCACCGCGGACACCACGATCAGCGCGAGACCGATCCAGTAGATCGGAAAGACGATCAGCAGATAGTCCATCTGGCCGCCGGCGAACAGCATCATGCTCAAGCCGACAATTTGCAGGATCGTCTTGATCTTGCCCATCGTCGAGACCGCAACTTTGCCGCGCGCGCCGATCTCTGCCATCCACTCACGCAGGGCGGAGATGGCGATTTCGCGACCGATGATCACGCAAGCCGTCAGCACGAGGTACCAGTGTGCATTCTTGCTTATGAGCAGCACGAGCGCCACGGCGACGATGAGCTTGTCCGCCACGGGATCGAGGAAGGCGCCGAGGCGCGAGGTCATGTTGAGCTTGCGCGCAAAGTATCCGTCGAAAGCATCCGTGATTCCGGCGACGGCAAATAGCAGTCCTGCCGCCTGATCCGACCAGGGCCATGGCAGGTAAAAGAGCACGACCAGCAGCGGCACCAGTACGATGCGCAACCACGTGAGCGCGTTCGGCAGATTGAAATGTGCAGCCAGGCTACTCTCCAGGGTGCAGGTGCTCGTAAACCGCTCTTGCCAGCTGCGGGCCGAGGCCTGGGACGGTTTCGAAATCCTCGACACCGGCTCGCAACACGCCGTGCAAGCCTCCGAAATGCTTCAGCAGCTCACGCCGTTTCACCGGACCCAGTCCCGGCACGGCGTCGAGCACGGATTCCTGGTGCCTGCGCGCGCGCCGCTTACGATGGCCGGTGATCGCGAATCGATGGGCTTCGTCGCGGACGCGCTGAATGAGGTGCAGGGCGGGTGAATCCGCCGGAAGTATAGAGGGCGCTTGCTGGGCCAACAAGAAAAGGCGCTCCTGGCCGGCCCGTCGGTCCGCGCCCTTGGCGATTCCCACGACGAGTTTCGGTGCCTCATTCGTCTCGAGGTCGAGAGCGGTGAGCGCTGCCTGTGCCGCTTCGATCTGCCCGCGACCGCCGTCGATCATCAGTACGTCGGGCGGCGGTATCTCGCCCGCCTTGACACGCGTGTAGCGACGCCGGATGGCCTGGCCGAGCGCACCGTAGTCATCCCCCGGCGCCACACCGGTGATATTGAAACGACGGTACTCACTCTTGATGGGCCCATCCCTGCCAAAGACGACGCAGGATGCGACGGTGCCCTCGCCACCTGTATGGCTGATGTCGAAACACTCAAGCCGTTGCGGCTCTTCTGGCAGCTGTAGGGCACCGGCCAAAGCCACAAACTGCTCATCGAGGCCCGCGGTACTGCTCAAACGCATGCGCAACGCCTGAGCCGCGTTCTCGTTCGTCATACGACGCCAGCGCGCGCGCAGCCCGCGCACGCCGCCGGAAATCTCCACCTTGCGTCGATGTCTTTCGCCAAGCGTTGCGGCGAGCGGCGCGAATTCCACGGAATCGTGCGCCACAATGATTCGAGGCGGCGGATCGTGCGCAAGATAGTATTGCTCGACAAACGAGCGCAGCACCTCGCTTGCGTCGTCGAGAGGCGCTTTCGGAAAGAAGTGCACGGTGCCGAGGTTGCGCCCGGCCCGGATGAAGAGGATGGCGACGCAATGCAGGCCGCCTTCGCTCGCAATGCCTACGGCGTCCGCATCCTCCGCGCGCGTCGACGATACGCTCTGTTCGGCTTGCACCTCGCGCAGATGGGCGAGCTGATCACGAAGTGCAGCGGCTTTCTCATACTCGAGAGCCGCCGACGCTTCCTCCATCCGCGCTCCGATTTCCTGATTGACCTCCGCATTGCGGCCCTCGAGCACTTTGACCGCCGTGTGAACGTCCGCCGCGTAGTCCTCGCGGCCGATCAGTCCGACGCATGGCGCGGAGCAGCGGCCAATCTGGTACTGCAGGCAGGGCCGTGACCGGTTGGCGAAATAGCTGTCCTCGCACGGGCGCAGGCGGAACAGTCGCTGCAGTTGGCTCAAGGTCTGCCGGGCGGCGAATGCATTCGGATACGGGCCGAACAGACGTCCCGGAATATGGGTGGGCCCGCGATAGTAGGCAATCCGCGGATACTCGTGCCGCGTGTCGAGATGCAGGTAGGGATAACTCTTGTCGTCCCGCATCAAGACGTTGTAGCGGGGCTTGCGCTCCTTGATGAGGTTGTATTCGAGCAGCAGCGCTTCGATCTCCGAGTTCGTCACCGTGACATCGATGCCGGCAACCTGTGCGACGAGCGCCTGGACCTTCGGCGCGATGTTGCTTGCGTGGAAATAGCTGCCGACACGGTCGCGCAGGCTTCGCGCCTTGCCAACGTAGATGACCTCGCTCGCCGAATTCAGCATGCGGTAGACGCCGGGCCGCGCCGGCAGCGAGCGGACAAACGCCTTTGCATCGAACGCGGCGGCGGGTTCAATCATCGAGGCCCTGCCCGCGGCCTCACCGCTTCTTCGAATGGAACTGAGCTTCTTCCGTGGAGCCCGTGAGTGCCGTGATCGACGAGGTTCCAGCACTGACAACCTGCGTTACATCGTCGAAATAGCCCGCGCCGACCTCGCGCTGGTGCTTGGTCGCCGTGTAACCCATCGCCTCCGCGGCAAACTCCGCCTGCTGCAGCGAGACGTACGCAGTCATCTGTGATTCGCGATAGCCGCGTGCGAGTTCGAACATGCTGAAATTGAGCGCGTGAAAACCCGCAAGCGTGACGAACTGGAATTTGTAGCCCATCGCACCAAGCTCGCGCTGGAATCTTGCGATGGTCGCGTCGTCGAGCTTCTTCTTCCAGTTGAATGACGGCGAACAGTTGTAGGCGAGGAGCTTGTCCGGATAGCGCTTACGCACGCCCTCGGCGAAGGCCTTGGCTTCGTGCAGATCCGGCACGCCCGTTTCGCACCACACGAGGTCCGCGTAGGGCGCATACGCAATGCCGCGCGCGATCGCCGAATCGATGCTCGCCCGCAGGTGGAAAAATCCCTCAGCCGTGCGTTCGCGCTTCAAGATGAATGCGCGATCGCGCTCATCGACATCCGCCGTCAGCAGGTTCGCAGACTCGGCGTCGGTCCGCGCCACCAGTACGGTGGGCACGCCACAGATGTCCGCCGCCAGCCTCGCGGCGACCAGCTTGTTGATCGCTTCCTGCGTCGGCACAAGGACTTTGCCTCCCATGTGGCCGCATTTCTTCGCCGACGAGAGCTGGTCCTCGAAATGGACACCCGCGGCGCCCGCTTCGATCATTGCCTTCATCAACTCGAACGCATTGAGCACGCCTCCGAAACCCGCTTCCGCGTCCGCCACGATGGGCTTGAACCAGTCCGTGTCCGAGCGGCCCTCGGCGTGATCGATCTGATCGGCCCGTTGCAAGGTGTTGTTGATGCGCTTGACGACCGCCGGCACCGAGTCCGCGGGATAGAGCGACTGGTCCGGATACATCTGCGCAGCCAGATTGGCGTCGCCCGCCACCTGCCAGCCCGACAGGTAGATAGCATCGAGCCCGGCCTTGACCTGCTGCATCGCCTGATTTCCGGTCAGGGCGCCGAGCGCGTTGACGAACGGCTTCTCATGCAGGTAGCGCCATAGCTTTTCTGCGCCCAGGCGCGCGAGCGAATACTCGATTGCGACCGAGCCACGCAGCCGCACGACGTCAGCGCCCTTGTATGGACGCGTCACACCTTGCCAGCGGGAGCCGTTCTTCCAGTCACCTTCCATGCGCTCGGCGTCATTCATCGATCGGGCTCCACGAGTGAGATCGGATCATGCGGGCGGACGTGTCAGTCGATTTCCCGGTAGGCGGCGAGTGTCAGGAATGCAGAGAAGTCCCCGCGCGAAGTCAGATCATCGACCAGTGCAGCCGCTTTTGCGAGATGCGCTGCTACCGGCGAATTCTGCCCCGCCACAGCCGCGAGTCGCGTCTGCTCGTCGCGGAGCAGGTGGCGCACCAGATCGAGCGTGATCCGCGTACCGTCGTCCAGCACGCCAGCGTCGTGGTGCACCCATTGCCAGAGCTGCGCGCGTGAAATCTCCGCCGTCGCGGCGTCTTCCATGAGGTTGTTGATCGGCACGCAGCCGTTGCCGCCGAGCCAGGCAGCCATGTATTGCAGCGCCACGCTTACATTGTTGCGCAGGCCCGTGGCCGTGATCGTCCCTTTGGGCACGGATAGCAGGTCTTTCGCCGTCACCGATACATCCTCGCGCAGCCGCTGCAGCTGGTTGGGGCCAGGCATGTGAGTGTCAAAGATCTCCATTGCAATCGGCACGAGGCCGGGGTGAGCAACCCAAGTCCCGTCATGGCCGTCGCGCGCCTCGCGCTCCTTGTCCGCGCGCACTCGCTGCAGGGCCTCCTCGTTAGCCGCCGGATCATTCTTGATTGGAATCTGCGCCGCCATGCCTCCCATCGCGAAGGCGCCGCGTCTGTGGCAGGTCTTGATGACGAGCTGCGAATAGGATCGCAGAAAATGGCTGGTCATCGTCACCTGCTGCCGATCCGGCAGGACGAAATCCGCACGATGGCTGAATTTCTTGATGAAACTGAAAATATAGTCCCAGCGCCCGCAATTCAGGCCGACGATGTTGGCGCGCAGCTCATGGAGAATCTCATCCATCTCGAACGCGGCAAGGATCGTCTCGATGAGGACCGTGACCTTGACGGTTCCCGGCGCCAAGCCAAGCGCAGTCTCGGCGTGCCGGATGACGTCGGCCCAAAGCCGTGCCTCAAGATGATTCTCGAGCTTTGGCAGATAGAAGTACGGCCCGGTGGCCCGCTTCCCGAGCTCGGCGCCGTTATGAAAGAGATACAAGGCAAAATCCACGAAGGCGCCCGGGACCGGCGTGTCGTCAACGAACCAATGCTTCTCCGCAAGGTGCCAGCCGCGCGGACGCACCATGAGGACCGCGGTTTTCGCCTGCAGCCGGTAGTCCTTGCCCTCCGGCGACCGGAAATCGATCGTTCGGCGGACTGCATCGTGCAGGTTGATCTGGCCACGGATTACGTTGTCCCAGTTCGGCGTCAAGGAGTCTTCGCAGTCGGCCATGAATACGCGGGCGCCGGAATTGAGCGCGTTGATGATCATTTTTCGCTCGGTCGGCCCGGTGATCTCGACCCGACGGTCGAGCAGGTCGGCCGGAATGCTCGACGTTTGCCAGTCGCTCTCGCGTATCGAGCGCGTGTCGGGCAGGAAATCAGGCAATGCGCCGGCGTTGATCTCGCGCTGGCGCTCTTCCCGCTCCCGCAGGAGCTGCGTCACGCGGTCACGAAATGTTCGCGCAATCGACGCAACAAATCCCTGCGCCTCGGATGTGAGAATGCGATCAAATCCGGGACCTATGGATCCCGCGATGCGCGTGCCGGCCGGCGAAGAGATCAGCAAACTTGCAACTCCAGCGGAGGGTTTCGCTGCAGGCTAACTGCCAAAACTGGCAGAGGCCAACGAGCGATACGCAGGGCGATCAAGTCTCCCTGGACCCATACTGCTAATGTACATTAACGAACAATCGTAGTTCATTGTTTATAAGGTCTTAGTTGGCTTGCCATTCATCATTTTCAATAAACCCTTCGGGGTCCTGAGCCAGTTCACCGACAAGTCGGGCCGCGGCACGCTCGCCGACTACTTGAGACGTTCGTCCGCGCGAGTCGCGGGTCGCCTCGACTTCGACAGCGAGGGTCTGCTGCTGCTGACCGACCATGGACCCCTGCAGGCGCGCATCACGCAACCCGGGTCGCGCCTACCGAAGACGTATTGGGTACAAGTCGAGGGCGAGCCACCGGATACGGCGCTTGAACGCCTGCGCAAGGGTGTTGCACTTGCCGATGGGCCCTCGCTGCCTGCAGGCGTCGAACGCTTGAGCGATGCGCCCGTCGGAGTCTGGCCGCGACATCCCCCCATTCGATTCAGGGGCAATATTCCGACTGCGTGGCTCGCCCTGACGATCGTCGAGGGCCGCAATCGCCAGGTTCGACGGATGACCGCGGCGATCGGCTTCCCCACCCTGCGACTCATCCGCGTGCAAATCGGACCATGGGAGCTCGCGGGCCTGGTGCCCGGCGAGTTGCGCGAGATTGCAACCCGCGAGGCCTGGTCCGCAATCGATCGATTCAGATAGTTCGCCGCGCTCGGCGCGCAATCAGCATCGCGAGTTCCAGCGCCTGCTCGTAGTTGAGCCTCGGGTCGACCTGCGAGCGGTAGGAACGTACCAGGTCGGCTTCGGTCAATCCTCGAGCGCCGCCGGTACATTCCGTCACGTCATCGCCGGTAAGTTCGAAGTGAACGCCGCCGAGGTACGAGCCGCACTGCTGGTGGATGTCGAACGCTTGCTCGAGCTCGCTGAGGATATTGTCGAAGCGCCGGGTCTTCAGGCCGCTCGCCGTCGACTCGGTATTGCCGTGCATCGGATCGCAGCACCAGAGGACGGTCTGGCCAGTGGCGCGCACGGCCTGGATGAGTGGCGGCAACGCCTTGTCGATTGCGCGAGCTCCGAACCGGTGAATCAATGTCAGCCGCCCGGGCTCGTTGTTCGGATTGAGGACGCGCACGAGCTGCTGCAGCCACTCGCCGTCCATGCTTGCGCCCACCTTGACAGCGACCGGATTGGCGATGCCGCGGAAAAACTCCACGTGTGCGCCCTCAAGCTCGGCCGTGCGCATTCCAATCCAGGGCATATGCGCCGAGAGGTTGTACCAGCGCTGCTGCCGCGGGATGAATCTCGTTTGCGCCTGTTCGTAAGTAAGATGCAGGCCCTCGTGGCTAGTGAAGAAGTCGACGCGGCTCGCTTCATGCACGAGCTGCCCGCTCATTGACTCGAAAAAATCGAGCGAGTCCGCGATCGATTGCACGATGCGCTGGTACGCCTCCTTCAACGGCGCGTGGCGCATGAAATCGAGGTTCCAGTATTCCGGGTGATGCAGGTCCGCAAAGCCGCCCGCGACCAGCGATCTCACGAAATTAAAGGTAAGCGCCGCCCGCTCATAGCCCCGCAGCAGCAACTGCGGATCCGGCTCGCGCGCTTCGCGCGTGAATGCAACGCGGTTGACGATATCGCCGCGATAGCTCGGTAGCGTCACGCCGTCGCGTGTTTCGGTCTCCGCTGAGCGCGGCTTCGCGTATTGGCCGGCAATCCGCCCCACGCGCACGATCGGCTTCTTGAGGCCATGCAGGAGCACGAGGCTCATCTGCAGCAGGATCTTGAGCTTCTTGGCGATCTGATCGGATTCGCAGTCGTCAAACGCTTCGGCGCAGTCCCCGCCCTGCAGCAGAAAGCGCTCGCCGCGCTGTGCCGACGCGATCTGCCCGCGCAGCGACTCAATCTCCCACGACACGACAATCGGCGGCAGGCGCGAGAGCTCGGCGACCACCCGCTCGAGAGCTGCCGCGTCGGTGTATTGGGGTTGATGCCTCGCCGCTTTCGCTTGCCAGCTTGCCGGATGCCAGTGGGTCGCGGGGGGATTGCGCGTCATGCCGCCGATCGTACACAGAGCTCCAACGCGCCGCAAAACGACCCCGCCCGGAAGGGTGGCAACTGCGGGCGCGCCAAGGCAGAATGCGCGCCCTCTCAAGGCCGGCCCGGGCCCGCGGGGCGATGACTTCACCGCTTTGTCATTTCGTCCGGGCGGCATCCAATGCGGTCCGTTGGGCTGGATATTCCAGCCAATGACCGCCAGCTAGTGATTTGGGGACAGCGCATGCATCGTGTATTGATTCTCGGCGCCGGCAAGATCGGCGCACTCATTGCTGGTCTGCTCGGCGAATCGGCGGACTACCAGGTCTGGCTTGCCGACGTGAACGCCAACGCCGCGCAATCCGTTGCGAAGGCGCACGCGCTTGCAAGTGTTACGGCCGTCACCATGGACGCCGGTGATCGCAAGGCACTGGACCGGCAGTTGGCGCAGCATCCGGTCGATGCCGTGATTTCAAGCCTGCCCTACTACTGCAACGTGGCGGTGGCCGAGGCGGCACGCGCTGCCGGCGCTCATTATTTCGATCTCACCGAGGACGTCGAGGTGACTCGCGCGGTCCGGCGTATCGCGGACGGGGCCCAACAGGCATTTGTTCCACAATGCGGGCTCGCGCCCGGCTTCATCTCGATTGCCGGCGCCGAACTGGTGACGCATTTCGATGAGCTGCGGTCCGTGAAATTGCGGGTCGGCGCCCTGCCCCAGCATCCGAATAATGTCCTCAAGTACTCGCTCACCTGGTCCACCGAGGGCCTCATCAACGAGTACGGCAATCCCTGCGAAGCGATCGCACACGGCGCGAAGATCGAAGCGGCCCCGCTGGAGGGCCTTGAGGAGATCGCGATCGACGGCACGCTGTACGAAGCTTTCAACACGTCGGGCGGGCTCGGCTCGCTCGGCGAGACCTACGGCTCCCGCTGCGAGACCATGAACTACAAGACCATCCGCTATCCGGGCCATTGCGAACAGATGCGCCTCTTGATGAACGACCTGAAACTGAATCACGATCGAGCAACGCTCAAACGCGTGCTGGAAAACGCGGTACCGCAGACGTTGCAGGATGTCGTCATCGTCTACGCGGCAGTGAGTGGCTTGCAGGATGGCGAGTTGCGCGAAGAAAACTACGTCAACAAGATCTATCCACAGCTGATCGCCGGGCGCCTCTGGTCGGCCATTCAGGTGACCACAGCGGCCGGAATCAGCGCTGTCGTCGACCTCGTCCTTGAGAGTGCCGGACGCTACCAGGGATTCGTCGCACAGGAGCAGTTTCGCCTGCCGGAAATTCTCGACAACCGCTTCGGCCGATACTACGCACCGGGCGGCACGAAGGACGTTTCATCCCGCGTGGTCGTGTCGGGTCAGGCGGGCCACCAGCGCAAGCAGCGCGCGGACTAGGAGAGGACGATGCGGGACATATTGGCAGCGCTCGAAATCGAAAGCGTGAATTCCGGCAGCTGGTCGGGCAGCGCAGGATGGTCGCAGGACGAACGCGGGCCGCTGATCGAGTCGGTCGACCCCGCAACCGGCGAAGTCATCGCGCGGGTGCGCGGCGCGACGCTCGCCGACTACGAGGCGATTGCCAATTCAGCGGTACAAACCTTCGACGCGTGGCGGCGCGTCCCGGCACCGAAGCGCGGCGAAGTCGTTCGACTGGTTGGCGATGAGCTGCGCCGGGTCAAGGACGCCCTGGGCACACTGGTCTCGCTCGAGAACGGCAAGATCAAGCCGGAAGGCGACGGCGAGGTGCAGGAGATGGTCGACATCGCCGACTTTGCCGTCGGTCAGTCGCGCATGCTGTATGGGAACTCGATGCATTCCGAGCGCGCCTCGCATCGCATGTACGAACAGTGGCATCCGCTCGGCGTCGTCGGCGTGATCTCCGCTTTCAATTTTCCCGTCGCCGTTTGGGCGTGGAACGCGTTCCTTGCTGCGGTGTGCGGCGACGTGACCATCTGGAAGCCATCGCCGAAGACTCCTTTGAGCGCCATTGCGGTCCAGAAGATCGTCAATCGCGTGCTGACGCGCACCGGCGCGCCGCCGGTCTTCCAGATGTTCATCGACGCCGGTACCGAACTCGCCGAGCGCATGGTCGATGATCCGCGGGTCGCGCTGGTCTCCTTCACGGGCTCGACCGCGGTCGGGCGCAAGGTGGGGGAACGCGTATCCAAGCGTCTTGGCAGGAGCCTCCTTGAGCTTGGCGGCAATAACGCGATCATCGTCGATGAGAGCGCGAACCTGGCGCTCGCCGTTCCGTCGATCGTATTCGGCGCTGTCGGAACTGCCGGGCAGCGTTGCACTTCGACACGCCGCGTTTTCGTCCACGAAACCCGGCGCGAGGAACTCGAGCGCAGGCTGATCGCCGCTTATCGCCAGGTGCGCATCGGCGATCCGCTGAATGCCGGCACGCTCATGGGACCGCTCGTCGATAAGAATGCCGTGGAGCGTTACAACGCCGCAATTGCGGCGGCCAGGAACGCCGGTGGCGAGATCATTTATGGCGGCAAGACCCTGCCGGGCAAGGGCAACTACGTCGAGCCAACGATCATCCGCGCGCGCAATGAATGGCCGATCGTGCAAAGCGAGACCTTCGCGCCAATCCTGTACGTCGTTCCGGTGAATTCGCTTGAGGAAGCCGTCGCGCTACAGAACGACGCGGCACACGGGCTCTCGTCGGCGATCTTCACGGACCGGCTGCAGAGTGCCGAACTCTTCTTGTCAGCGGTCGGCAGCGACTGCGGTATCGCCAACGTGAACATCGGCACGTCTGGCGCCGAGATCGGTGGCGCATTCGGCGGCGAGAAGGATACCGGTGGCGGACGCGAATCCGGTTCGGACTCCTGGAAGGCCTACATGCGAAGACAGACGAATACGATCAACTGGAGCCGGGAGCTGCCGCTCGCGCAGGGAATCCGGTTCGACGTCGGCTAGCACGAAGCGGTTGCTAGCTCGCCCGGTTGCCGGGCAGCGCAAGCTCGATCTGAGTGCCGCCGAGCTCAGACTCGCCGACGGCGAGACGCCCGCGGTACTGCTCGACGATGTCGCGTGCCATGCTCAGGCCCAGACCCTGGCCCGACGTTGATTCGTCGACCCGCACGCCGCGTTCAAAGATCCGCGTCCGGGCCGCATCTGGAATTCCCGCGCCGTCATCCTCGATGGTGATTCGAAGCGGTCGATCGGTACCGTGCACCTGCGCCCTGATCCGGACCGTTGTCTTGCAGTACTTGCAGGCGTTGTCGGCGATGTTGCCTAACAGTTCCAGCAAATCCCCGCGCTCGCCGATGAACTGCACGCCGGCTTCACACTCGATCAGTATGGAAAGATCCTTGGCCGCGTAAGCGCGAAGGAGTGCGACGCGAAGTTCCGTAAAGACCGGCAATGCCGGAATCGCCGTCTGGCCGAGGGTCGCGCCTCCGGATGCCGTTGCCCGGCGCAGCTGGTGCTGAACGATGTCGTCCATGCGCTTGACCTGCTCGACGACAATGCGATCACTCCCGGAGGAATCGTGTTTCTCGCCGAGCACGCTTCGCATCACGGCAATGGGCGTCTTGAGGCTGTGTGCAAGGTTGCCAAGGGTGTTGCGATAGCGCTCGAGGCGCAGTCTTTCCGAATTCATCAGGGCGTTGACGGCCTGAGTCACACCGGCGAGCTCCGTCGGGTAGCCGTCGCCGAGTTCGACAGCTTGCCCCGCCTGCACGGCGCCGACCTCGCGAGTAATGCGCCGAAGCGGTGCCAGCACCCGCCGCAGGAGAAGCGCTACTGCGACCAGCAACACGGCGGCGAGGCCGCCGAACCAGAGCAATAGCTGGGTGCGAAACCGGGCCAGCTGCGCTCGTGCCGGCGCGAGGCTGGCCGCCACGGAGAATACGTAGTCGCGGGCCGTATGCGGGTCGACCTCCCAGTGAAATCCGGCACTCAGGCTTACGAGCGCGTCGCCGCCTGTAGTGCGTATCGTGTCGTAGCGGCGCTGTCCTTGCGGCAATGGCGGTCCAAAGGCGACGCCAGCCCCTGTCATGGATGGCGAGCGCCACATGGTCGCGCCCGTGCTGTCGCGAATCTCACCGTAAAGACCCGATCCCGGATTCGAGTATCGCGAGTCGAGCAATGCCACCGGCGGTGCAATGCCGCCGGCCGCATCCACGTCGGAGGCCGAAATCAATGTCAGCACCTGTACATCGAGCAGTTCGCGCAGCGAACGCTCGGAAAGATCGCGAAAGACGGAGTCGAGTGCCGCGATCGTCACGCCGAAGAAAAGCAGCAGCAATACGAGTAGCGACAGCAGGAGCCGCGCGCTGAGACTGCGCATGCCGTCAGTTCGCCGGCTTGGGCACTGTGCGCGGCAGCGCCAGACGGTAGCCCCTGCCGCGCAATGTCTCGATCGGCTGGCGCGTATTTTCGGGATCGAGCTTCTTGCGCAGCCGTCCCACGAACACCTCAATGACATTGCTGTCGCGCTCGAAGTCCTGGTCATACAGCCGTTCGGTGAGCTCCGTCTTTGAAATGACTTCGCCTGCATGCAGCATCAGGCACTCGAGCACGCGATATTCGAAGCTGGTGAGATCAACCGGCGCCCCATCAACCGTAACCTGCTGGGTGCGTGTGTCGAGATGGATATCCCCGCAGGTCAGCACGGGTGCTGCCCAGCCGGCGGAACGGCGAAGCAGTGCCTGCAGGCGGGCATTCAACTCGAGGAAGTGGAAGGGCTTTGGAACATAGTCGTCCGCCCCGGCCTGCAGGCCCTCAACCTTGTCCTGCCAGCGATCGCGCGCTGTCAGCACGAGAATCGGAAAGGTCTTGCCGTCGGCACGCAGCTTGCGGATCACCTCCAGGCCACTCACTTTCGGCAGGCCGAGATCGATGACTGCAAGATCAATCGGGAGTTCACGCCCGGCGTAAAGCCCCTCTTCTCCGTCGGCGGCGCTATCGACGCTGAAGCCGGCGTTTCTCAGCTGCGTCACCAGGGAATTGCGCAGGTCCGAGTCGTCTTCGATTACCAGTACGCGCACGTTATCCCCTAGTCCATGCTGCCGGTCTGCGCGTCAACGCGAACGCTGAACACGCGTCCATCGTCGCTCACCAGCCGGAGCATGTAGATGACGCGCCCATCGCTGTTGCGCGATTCGGCCTTCACGACGCGCGCGTGATACCGCTGTTCCGCTCGCTGCACGGCTTCATCGAGGCTGATGCGCGCGTGTTCCGCCGACCCCTGCTGACGATCGTTGTCGTTGTGCTTGTGGCTATCGGCGAGCACAACCGAGCACAACAGGCATGACGCCACCAGCGCGCAGGTGCCAGCAATGATCGCTCGACGATTGACGGGGGCGGGACTCATCGGTTGAACGTTCCTTGTGGGCAATCACAGGCAAGTCTAGGCCGTCCGGCGCAGACTTCCCAAATGAAAGGCGGGCGGAGTCGTGCTCCGCCCGCCTCGACTCGAGTGCTAGCGTTCGGCGGGTGACACGTCCACTCGCACGCGAATCCGCTCGCCGGGATCGTACGGCAGCCGGGTCCTGTGACGCTGGCCGTCGTACACGTAGACGACGTTGTAGCCTTCGACGTGATTCTCATAGGTCGTCTCGTAACGCACTTCGCATCGTTCAACATCACGCGGCACGGATTGCCGGACGACGGGCGGGCCGCCGGCGCGCGATCCCGCGTCATGGCCGATTGCGGTACCGATCAAGGCCCCAGCGACCGTGGCGGCGCGACGTCCGTCGCCGTGCCCGATCTGGTTGCCGATGGCGGCGCCGATGAGTCCGCCCAGGATCATTCGGCCCGCGGTGCCCGGGCGCTCGCCGTAGCCGTACGACCGATCTTCATAATAAGTGTCCGTCCAGCACTCGCGTCGCGGTGTATCCACGCGCACTTGGCGCGTGATCGGTTCGGTGGAAATCACCTTGGCGTAGTCGTATGACGGACCAGCCCGATAACTGTCATCCTGCCAATCCTGGCTTTGGTGGTCGGCAAAAGCTGCGGGCGCCCCGAGCACGCCAATCGCCACGACACCGCTCGTCACCACTTTGGAAAACATGGCTCGGACTCCTCGGCGCTTGGCTCGGAACCCCAGTGGTCCCGGGAAATATCCAGCGTTGTGAGGAGTCTAAGGACGCCAGACTGAACGAACCCTGAACCCATCAAGAACGATCCAAGTACTTGTTATGGAACGGTTTCTTTGGCCCGCCGCCAAAGTTCGTCCAATTCCTCGGCGGTGCCTTGCGCGACGCTCTTTCCACGCTCTTTCATGGCCCGTTCCACCGCCTGGAAGCGCGCCGCGAACTTGCGGTTGCCAGCGCGCAAGGCCTCTTCGGGATCGACGCCCAAGTGCCTCGCCAGGTTGACGACGGAGAACAACACGTCGCCCAATTCGTCGAACATCGCGGCAGACGACCCGTGAGCCCCGATAGCGACGTCCAGCTCACACAGCTCACCGGCAATCGCGGTTCTTGCACCGCTGGCGTCAGGCCAGTCGAATCCAACGGCCGCCGCGCGCTTGCCAAGCTTCTCGGCCCGTTTGAGCGCCGGCAGCGTCAGTGGCACGTCGTCAAGGGCGCCCTGTCCGCGCGCCGCTTTCTCGTCGGCCTTCTGGCGTTCCCAAGCGGCGTTCTGATCCTGCGACGTCGCGAACCTCGCGCCGGCGAAAACATGCGGATGCCGCTCGACCAGCTTGTCGCTTATGGCATTCGCGACGTCCGCAAACTGAAAGTAGCCGCGCTCCTCGGCGAGCCTCGAGTGAAAGACCACCTGGAAGAGCAGGTCGCCCAATTCACCGCGCAATGCCTGGTAGTCCCGCCGATCGACCGTGTCGGCTACCTCATAGGCTTCCTCGATGGTGTAGGGCACGATCGTCTCGAAGGTCTGCTCCCTGTCCCAGGGGCAGCCGGCCTGCGGGTCACGCAGACGCCGCATGATTTCGATCAGGCGAGCAATCGCCGTGTCGTCCTTCATGCGCGCTGCGCCCCGAACACCGTCCGATAGAGAGTCATCAGCATGCCCGCCGTTGCTCCCCAGACGCTTCGCGAGCCGAAGCTCATATCGTAGATCTGCACCTCGCCGTCTGGAAATTTGCGCGTCCGCGTGCGGTGGTACTGCGGATCGAAAACGATGTTCAGCGGAATCGTAAAGACGTCGGCGACTTCAACGGGATCGGGCTTTGGCTGAAACCCCGGGCCGACCACGCCAACAACTGGCGTGACCTGATAGCCGCTGATCACCAGGTGATCCGGCAGGTAACCAATGACCTCGACCCGTCCGCGGTCAAGGCCGATCTCCTCCTCGGATTCACGCAGCGCCGTCAACGTCGGGTCCTCGTCCTCCGGATCACAACGTCCACCGGGGAAGCTCACCTGCCCGCCGTGCGTCTTCAGATCCTCCGCGCGCTGTGTCAGCAGGATCCCGGCCTCGTTACCCTCGTCCGCGATCGCAATGAGCACGGCAGCACGCAGGGGATTTGTCGGCGCGAACCGCCAGATGCGCGCGGAATACTCGGGCGGCGCACCCGCAAAGACCGCCGTGCGCGTCTCTCTTTGAGGCACGCTGCCCAGAAGCGCGGCGCGAATGCGCGGCAGCAGTTGTGGTGTATCGGCTGAGGACACGGTCGCTATTGCGGTATCATTCGGATCGTAACATTACGACACCGCGTCGGCATGGACCTGACACCGCTCACCGCACTCTCGCCCGTCGACGGGCGCTACGCACCCAAGCTGCAGGATCTGCGTGCCGGCTTCAGCGAAGCGGGCCTGATAGCACATCGAATCCGCGTGCAGGCGGCCTGGCTCCTGCACCTGTCGCGCGCCGTCGGATTGCCCGCCCTCAGCGGGTTGTCAAAACCCGTATTGCAGCTGTTGCAGCAGCTCGCGGCCACTCCCCCCGCCGATGCGGCGGCGTCGGTGAAGGCAATCGAGCTGCGCATCAATCACGACGTAAAGGCCGTCGAGTACTACGTGCGCGAACGCTTGACGGAGGCCGGGGCCGATGCGCGCGTCCTCGAATTCGTCCATTTCGCCTGCACCTCCGAGGACATCAATAACCTCAGCTACGCAGCCATGCTGCGAGATGCAAGGGCGAACCTGATTCTGCCCGGCCTCGACGCGATCATCGAGTCATTGCGGCAAATCGCCCATCGGAATGCGGCAACCGCGATGTTGGCCCGGACGCACGGACAGCCTGCCAGCCCCACGACTCTCGGCAAGGAGATAGCGAACTTCGCCGCCCGCCTGCAGCGTCAACAGGCCGCGCTCGCGCGCATCGAGATCCTGGGGAAGTTCAACGGTGCCACGGGCAACTACAACGCCCATCGCGTCGCGCTTGCCGACATCGACTGGCCGGCCGTGTCCCGGGACTTCGTCGAGTCGCTCGGCCTTCGCTGGAACCCCTATACGACGCAGATCGAACCGCATGACTGGATCGCCGAGCTCTGCGATGCCCTCGCACGCGCAAACACAATCCTGATCGGCCTGTGCCGTGATGTCTGGGGCTACGTCTCGCTCGGCTACTTCCGCCAGCGCGTCATTGAAGGCGAAGTTGGCTCCTCGACCATGCCCCACAAGGTGAATCCGATCGACTTCGAGAACGCGGAAGGCAATTTCGGCGTGGCGAATGCGTTGTTGCGCCATTTCTCCGAAAAGCTGCCCATCTCACGCTGGCAGCGGGACCTCACCGATTCGACGGTGATGCGCAACCTCGGAGTCGCGCTCGGCCACACATTGATCGCGCTGCAGTCGCTTGCGAAAGGCCTTTCCAAGCTTGAGGCCGATGCCCCGCGCACCCGTGAAGATCTCGACGACGCGTGGGAAGTGCTCGCCGAGGCGCTGCAGACCGTCATGCGCGCGCGTGGCATTGAAGGCGCGTACGAGCAGTTGAAGACACTGTCGCGTGGCCATGCCGTCACGCGGGAATCGCTCCATGCATTCATCGAAAAGCTGCCGTTGCCGGTCGAGGAGCAGCGCCGATTGAAAGCCCTGACACCTGCCGGGTACACCGGTTACGCGCAGGAACTGGCGCAGAAAATCTGACCGCATTCGGTCCGTCGCCCGGCAATCGCCTGGCAGGTGGGCAATTCCAGCCATGGCAGGATCCACACGATTGCAGGTCTTACCCGCCTCCTGGTTCGCGGACCGCGCCAGGTTGATGCACATCCGGCGCGCCGTCTTTATCGAGGAACAGAGCGTCCCGGAGCATGAAGAATGGGATTCCGCGGACCCGGTCAGCATTCATGCGCTCGCGTGGACGGCGAACCGTGACGCAGTTGGCACGGGGCGGCTCGACCCCCTCGGTAAGATTGGCCGCCTCGCAGTTCTGCCCGCCCACCGGGGACACGGTGTGGGAGCGCAGCTGTTGCGATGGCTGATCGATGAAGCGGCGCGCAGGGGATTCGACGAGGTCCATCTGCACGCCCAGGTTCACGCCCTGCCCTTCTACGAACGATTCGGCTTTGTGGCAGACGGCGCGGTGTTCGACGAGGTCGGAATCCTGCATCAAAAGATGCGCCTCGAGTTGAGTACGCATGACTGGCCTAGGGAAGAAGCTCAACGTCACAGGGAGCCGCACGATCCTGACGACTCTCGATGAGGTCAGGTCGGCCGCCGTGGCCGTTGCAAGCCAGGCCCAGCGCATGCTGACGATCTTCACGCAGGATCTCGAACCCCTGCTCTATGACCAGAACCCGTTTCTCGATGCGGCCAAGCGGCTGGTGCTGGCGCGCAGCTACGCCAAGGTGCGCATTCTCGTTGCCGATCCCTCGCGCACGATCTGGGAAGGCAACAAGTTCTTCGGTATGGCCCGCCGCCTGACCGGCTGCATCGAGATGCGCAACATCCACAAGACCGTTGCGACGAATCCTTCCGCGTTCCTGATCGCCGATGACCGCGCTTTGCTTTATCGCCTGCAGTCGAGCCGCTGGGAAGGCATCGCTGAAATGGCGGACCAGGCCGTCGTGCGCAAGTATCTCGACTACTTCGACGAAGCATGGCGCGCGAGCGAGCCGGAAGCCGGCCTGCGCCAGATGCACCTCTAGTTCTCCTCGGCGCGTTCCGATTGCATGAACCTGTCGGCGCCAGGCACGGAAACGCACGCGGACGGCTCGACGACTTCGGCACATCGCCCGGGGATATACTCTTCTCCCATGACACTGAAGCCGGACGTCACGGTCGCCGCCATTGTCATGCGTGACGACCGCTTCCTGCTGGTCGAAGAACGTGCGGCACGTCGGGTGGTGCTGAATCAACCGGCGGGCCATCTTGAGACCGGCGAGACCCTGATCGAAGCGGTCGTCCGCGAGGCGCTCGAAGAGACCGCCTGGACTTTCCGGCCGCAAGCCCTGACCGGAATCTACCTGTGGAAGAATCCGGCGAATGGTCGCTCTTTCCTGCGCATTGCATTCGCGGGCATCGTCGAGGGCTTCAACGCGCAGCGCCCGCTCGATCGCGGCATCCTGCGGACCCTGTGGTTCACACGCGAGGAATTGCTCGCGAATCAGACGAGGCACCGCAGCCCGCTCGTCATGCGCTGCGTGGACGACTTCATCGGCGGCCGGCGCTTTCCGCTCGACATGATCGACGGGCGACCGCTGGCGGATCTCGGCATCAACGCCTTCGACGTCTGACCTCCCCGCCTGACCGGGCGTATGCACATATAATGTGTGCATGCCGCTCTCCAACCCCTCCAGCGTCATCGTCGCTTTGTCCGGCGGTGTCGATTCCGCCGTCGCCGCAAGCCTCCTGATCGAGCAAGGCCATTCGGTCGCGGGCCTCTTCATGAGCAATTGGGACGAGGACGAAACGGGCTACTGCACTTCGGCCGCGGACTACCAGGACGCCCGGCGCGTCGCCGAGGAACTCGGCATTCCGCTGCACCGTGCGAGCTTCGCGCGTGAATACCGGGACCGGGTATTCGCGCATTTCCTTGACGAGTATCAGGCCGGCCGCACCCCGAATCCGGACGTGCTGTGCAACCGCGAGATCAAATTCGGAGCCTGCTACGAGCTCGCGAGCCGGCTCGGAGCGCGCCGCTTCGCGACCGGCCACTACGCGAGAGTTGCGCAGTCCGGCGCGCAGACCGCATTGCTGCGGGCCGCCGACACGGCGAAAGACCAGACGTATTTCCTGCACGCCATCGATCCTGCCCTGCTCTCCAATGTGCTGTTTCCCATCGGCGATATGCGCAAGTCAGAGGTGCGCGAGTACGCCCGCGCACATGCCTTGCCAGTGCATGACAAGAAGGACAGCACGGGCATCTGCTTCATCGGCGAGCGGCCATTCACGGAATTCCTGAGCACTTACCTGCCGGCCCAGCCAGGTGCAATCGAATCATCCGACGGCCTTGTGCTCGGCCGCCACCAGGGGCTGATGTATTACACGCTCGGTCAGCGACAGGGCCTGGGTGTCGGGGGCCGCAGGGGTGCCGGCGGCGAACCGTGGTATGTCGCGGACAAGGACCTGGAGCGCAACGTGCTGATCGTCGTCCAGGGCCAGAATCACCCCCGGTTGCTGAGCCGCGGCCTCGAGACCGGCCAAGTGCACTGGCTCGCTTCCGGCGGCCTTCCGCGCGCGTCCATCACGGCGCAAATCCGGCATCGGCAGTCGCCCGTTGCAGTCGATGTCACCTGCGGCCCGGACGGCAGCGCGTCCGTGACATTTCACGAGCCGCTGCGAGCGGTAGCGCCCGGCCAATACATCGGCTTCTACGCCGGCGAGCGTTGCCTCGGCGGTGCCCCGATTCGCCGCTCCCTGGCATTGCTCGATGCGTCCGCCATCCTGCGCACGGCGACCTAGTGGACTGTAACAACCATTTATAGACTAGAATAGCGTCCATGACAGACGCTATCACCCTGACGAACACGGAGCGTATGGAGCTGAACCGGCGAGCGAGCAGCCGAACGGATCGGGCGGAAGATGCCCGACGCGCGCGGCTGATTTTGCTGCTGGCGGATGGCCATACGTGGGATGAAGCCTCCGAGCGCATCGAGTGCAGCCGAGGCTTTGTGGCCAGCTGGAGCAAGCGCTTTGCCGAGCAGCGGATCGCCGGACTTTACAGCCGGCATATAGGCCAGGTGGCAACGGTGCTCACGCCCGCGCTGGAAGCACGGATACTGGAGAGCACTCGGCGTGCACCGAGCGCCTCGACGCACTGGACCACGCGCAAGTTGGCAGCGCATCTGGACGTGAGCCACATGATGGTGGCGCGCGTGTGGCGCAAGCACGGACTCAAGCCGCATCGGATCGAGCGCTACATGGCCTCGAACGATCCGGACTTCGAGAAGAAGGCGGCCGACATTATCGGTTTGTATTTGAACCCACCGGCGCACGCGGCCGTGTTCTGCGTTGATGAAAAGACGCAGATTCAAGCCCTGAACCGCAAAGACCCCGTGCTGCCGCTCTCTCCGGGGCGCGCCGAGCGGCACGGCTTCGAGTACTTCCGTCACGGCACGCTCTCGCTCTACGCCGCCTTTAACACCAAGACCGGTGAGGTGCTGGGCAAAACGGCGGATCGGCATACGTCGGCTGAGTTCATCGCCTTCCTCACCGACATCGTGATCAATCAACCGCGTGGCAAAGAGATCCACGTGATCGCTGACAATTTCTCGGCCCACAAAAGTCAGCCGGTCAAAGATTTCCTGGCCACACACCCGAAGGTTCATCTGCACTTCACTCCGACCTACTCCTCGTGGCTCAACCAGGTCGAGTTATGGTTCGGCAAGATCGAGCGCGATGTCATCGCGCGCGGCGTATTCACTTCGGTCTCCGATCTGAAGAGAAAGCTCATGAAGTACATCCGCCACTACAACAAAGCTCCCAGAACCGTGAAATGGAAATATGCCGACCCTTCACGCCACATCAGTACACAATCAGTTGGTACAGGCCACTAGCCCGTCGCGCGGGCCTTGACGCCCGCATCCGCCGCCAGGGCATGCGCCTTATCCGTCTTCTCCCAGGAGAAATCCGCATCGTCACGGCCGAAATGGCCGTAAGCGGCGGTCTTCTGGTAGATCGGGCGCAACAGGTCGAGCATCTGGATGATGCCCTTCGGCCGGAGGTCGAAGTGCTTGAGCACCAGTTCCTCCAGCTTCTCATCCGACACCTTGCCGGTGCCGAAGGTCGTGACCATGACGCTCGTCGGGCGAGCGACGCCGATGGCGTAGGAAACCTGCACCTGGCAGCGGTTCGCCAGGCCCGCGGCGACGACGTTTTTCGCGACGTAGCGTGCGGCGTAGGCCGCCGAGCGGTCCACTTTCGATGGATCCTTGCCGGAGAACGCGCCACCGCCATGGGGCGCAGCGCCACCGTAGGTATCCACGATGATCTTGCGGCCCGTGAGCCCGCAGTCGCCCTGCGGACCGCCGACGACGAACCGTCCGGTCGGGTTCACGAGATACTTGATGCTCTTCGAAACCATTTCCTTCGGCAGGACCGGCTTGATGATCTCCTCGATCACCGCCTCGCAGAGATCCTTGTGCTCGATGTCCGGCGCGTGCTGCGTGGAGAGCACGACGGTATCGATTTCCGTCGCCCGGCCGCCGACGTAACGGACCGTGACCTGCGACTTCGCGTCCGGACGCAGCCACGGGAGCTTGCCGTTCTTGCGCATCTGCGCCTGGCGCTCGACCAGCCGATGTGCGAGGTGGATGGGCAGCGGCATGAGCTGCGGCGTTTCGTTGCAGGCGTAGCCGAACATCAGGCCCTGATCGCCCGCACCCTGTTCGAGATTGAGGCCGCGGCCCTCGTCGACGCCCTGCGCGATATCGGGGGACTGCTTGTCGTACGCGACGAGCACCGCGCAACCGCGGTAGTCGATGCCGTAGTCCGTATTGTCGTAGCCGATGCGCTTGATGGTCTCGCGGGCGATCGACTGGTAGTCGATCGTCGCCTTTGAAGTAATTTCACCGGCGAGCACGACGAGACCGGTGTTGCAAAGGGTCTCGGCGGCGACTCGCGAATACTTGTCCTGCGCCAGGATGGCGTCGAGGATGGCGTCCGAAATCTGGTCCGCCACCTTGTCGGGGTGGCCTTCACTCACGGACTCGGAGGTGAAGTAGTAGCTGTCGCTCATGACTTAAGTCTGCCTCGCTTGCTGGGCCGGGGTTACTGGCTCAGGGCGAACGGCCCTGTGTCCCCCGGAATCTCGAATTTTCCTTCGCGCACCGAACGTATCCAGGCGACGGTCTCAATGAGGCCGCCGAAACAGAAGAAGTGCGGCTTGACAATACCGAGCCCGGGGTTCGCCGCCAGGCCGCGGATAATACCCGTGATCATCTCATCCGGCGTAGTCGCCATGCGTGCCAGATTGCTCATCGCGCTGGTATTTCTCATCAAACCGGTCAGCGAGGCCCCGATTCCGCAGCGCATGGCGAACCGGATCAGCTTGGGCAGGGGGGTGGGCCCCGCCAGGCCGACGTGGACGGGCAGCCGGATGCCCTGCTCGCCGAGTTCCCGGGCCCAATCGATGACGGCCCCGGGGTTGAAGCCGAACTGGGTCACGAGCCGCATGTCGATGCCGCTCCGCTCGGCGAATCCCTGCTTGGCGTCAAGCGCTTCCTTGAGCCGCGACGGTCCGATCGTCCGGTTGCCCTCCGGGTGTCCCGCGACACCGACCGAACGAAGGGCGGCATCCGTGATGATGCCGGAGTCGAGAATCTCGATGGTGCTCGAGAACGGCCCGGCCGGCGACTTGTTGTCGCCCGCGATCAGGAGCAGCTGTGTCACGCCCGACTCGCGCAGCTGATTGAGCTCGGCCCGCAGCCCTGCTTCGCTCAGGACCTGCCGCGCAGCGATGTGGGGACAGGGCGAGAAGCCGAGCTTCACGAGCTGTGCGCAGAGGCGAACCACGTCCCGCACGTCGGACTTCGGCAGATGCGCGACATAGACCGAGGCGCCGGCGGGCAGGTACTGCGGCAGGTCCGGCAGCAGGTTCTCATCGTGCGGCGTCACCTCGGTCGAGGCCTGGCCCACGAAGTCGATGATGCGGCTCTTGAGGTCGTCGGGGCTCGCGGTCTGTAGTGCGCTGTTCACGGGTCTCCCGGTGTCCTCAATTGCGTTTGCGGCTCACGACGAAGGTTTCGTCGTTGAACCAGAGGCCGCCGTGCTTGATCAGCACGGCCTGCGTCGCCTCGAGGTAGCGGCTGTTCATCACGGCGGTATCCAGCCGCTCGTCTTCGATCTGGTTGACGTAGATCGCGGCGTTCCAGGCGGCGAACAGCGTCGAAGTGCCGATGCGGTCGCCGATCTCGGACGGCAGCGTGTGCATCTCGTAACGGAAGAGCGACTTGTCATCGCTCGGCGCGGTCAGCGTGAAATCGCGCGCGTCGCGGCCGAGCTCGGCCTTCAAGGCGTCGAGCAGCGCATGCCGGTCGACCGTGAACGGATTCTCGCCGGGCCAGAGGCGCTGGATGATCTCGATGCCCGGGTCGTGGCCGCAGGACTGGATCGTGAGCAGGCGCCCGCCCGGCGCGAGACTGCGGGCGAGCGGCGCGAGCACTTTCTGGGCCTTGAACTGCGCATGCATGCGCGCTCGCCAGGGCTGCGAGGCGACGATGAGATCGTAGGTCTCGAACACGCGGCCCGGCCGCGGGATCACCGCATCGAGCAGGAACTTGTGGTCCTCGCGGTAGATGACCAGCACCGAGGGGCGCACGTACACCGGATTGCCGCTTTTCGGGCTGGGACGCGTCTGCCAGCCATAGGTGAGCGTCTGCCCGAGCGCTTCGATCTGCTCGCCGTACTCGGACGCGGAGTTTCCCTGCAGCCGCACCTCCTGCCAGTTGAGCGCCGCCGCCGAGGCGAGGTCCCGCGGCATGAGGCGCGGCGCCTCGGCGTAGTTCAGGTTGGTGATGACGATGACGGTGGCCGGATGCTCGAAGAAGCGGTCCGGCATTTTCTCGAGGCCGAGCCGCACGTCCTCGAGGCTGATCTCTTTCGCGACCACGAGCAGCGGCACCGTGGGAAAGCTCCGGTGCGTGCTGCGCATGAGGCGCGCGAGCACCGTGGCATCGCCCATGCCGGCATCGAAGATGCGGACGGCAGGCGGCGTCGGACGCAGCTGCGCGAGCTCCTGCGCCGCGCGCCGGGCGACGGCGGATTTTTCGTTGCAGGTATTGACGAAAGCCAGGTATTTCTGGCGGTTGTCGTAGAAGCGGAAAGGCGGCGAGTCGGTCGTCGACCCGCCGGTGCCCGCGTCTGCGGAATGCTTGGCGGATGCGCTCACGTCTCCCCCGCTTGCCGACGTTCTGCGAGGTACCCTAGCGGTGCGCTACCCGGGAAGGAAATCGATTCGGCAAATTGGTGCTATCTGGGTCGGGAATCCGGGGCCGAGGTTCGCGGCTCTCGAATTCGAGGGGCAGCAGGCCGGGGCCTCCCGGCAAGTTCGGTTGCAGACCCCTGAAATCGCTAGCACTATTCGCCCCCCATGCAGCTGAACCGTTTCGACCTGAACCTGCTGACCGCTCTCGACGCCCTGCTGCACGAGAAAAACGTGACGCGCGCCGCCGAGCGCGTGCACGTCTCGCAGCCGGCGATGAGCGCGGCCCTGCAAAAGCTGCGCGACTATTTCGACGATCCGCTGCTGGTGCGCGTCGGCCGTGAAATGGAGCTGACGCCCCGGGGCCTTGCACTGGTCGAGCCGGTGCGCGAAGCGCTGCTCAGGATCCAGCAGACGCTCGGCACGCAACCGAGCTTCGACCCGGCCACGGTGAAGCGCGCCTTCGTCGCGATCGTCGGTGACGTCGCGGCGCCGGTCGTGATGCCGAAAGTGCTGGCGCGCCTTGCGCGCGACGCTCCCGGGATCCAGTGCCACGCCGAGCCGGTCCTGCAGAACAGCCTCACGCGGCTCGAATACGGTGAAGCGGACCTGTGCCTCACCATCGACAGCCCGCGGCTCTTCGCCTTGCGCGACTACCCGGAATCGCTCCGCATGGCGGAGTTGAGGCCCGTGACCTGGACCTGCATCGTCGCGAAGGATCATCCGTCGGTCGGCGACGTGCTCACGGCCGACGACTTCATGACCCTGCCGCACATCCTTCCCCGGCCGGCCGGCGCCGTGGAATCGCTCGAGGAAGCGGCGCGACGGCTCTTCAACGTCGAAGTCAAAGTGCGAGCGACCGGGCACAGCCTGCTCGAATTGCCCTTCATGTTGATGGGCACGCCGCTGATCGCGACGGTTCCCGAGCGCCTGGCGCGCCTGATTGCGCCGGTGGTTCCCGTGAAGCTCTTCCCGGTGCCGATCGAAATGCCGGTGCGCCGCGAGCTCCTGCTCTGGCACAAGCGCAACGAGCCGGATCCCGGCCACGCCTGGTTCCGCAATCTCTTCATCGAATTCGAGCGCGAGCCGTAAAAGGGGACAGATTTATTTTTTCGAGTATCTGGGTGTCTGCACCAGAAATGAGAAAAAATAAATCTGTCCCCTTTTACGGTTCCCAGTCCGCGATCGACTTGCCTTCGCCGACGAGCTTGACGAGGAGCGGCGCCGGCTCCCAGTGCATGGGGCCGAAGAGTTCACGGTACTTTTTCATGCCCGCGAGCAGCTTCGGCAAGCCGATGGTGTCGGCGTAGAACATCGGGCCGCCGCGATAGCGCGGGAAGCCATAGCCCGCGGCCCACACGACGTCGATGTCGCTCGCGCGAATGGCAACGCCTTCCTCGAGGATGCGCAGCCCTTCATTCATCAGCGGATAGAGGCAGCGTTCGAGAATTTCCTCGTCGCCGTGCTTGCGCTGCGGGACGTCGAGCTTGCGGGCGCGCTCGGCGATGATCGCGAGGGCCTCCGGATCGTCATGCCGGGTGCGATCGCCCTTCTCGTAGCGGTAGTAGCCCTTGCCGTTCTTCTGGCCGAGCCGCCCGGCCTCGACGAGCGCGAAATCCGCCTGGTAATACGCCGGGTCGGGCGGGTACTGCCTGGCATTCGCCTTGTGCACGTTGACGCCGACTTCGATTCCCGCCATGTCGAACACGGCGAGCATGCCCATCGCCATGCCCCAGCCCTCGAGCACCGAATCGATCCGCCGGGGCGTCGCGCCTTCGAGCACCATGCGCTCGGCTTCGCGCGCATAGCCTTCCATCATGCGGTTGCCGATGAACCCGTAGCACACCCGCGCGAGCACCGGGGTCTTCTTCAGCGGGCGGGCAAGATCGACGGCGGCGCGAATCGTCGCATTGGAGGTCTTCGCCGTTCGCACGACCTCGAGCAGCGGCATCACGTTCGCGGGCGAGAAGAAGTGGAGCCCGATGACGTCCGCGGGCCGCTTGACGGCCGTCGCGATCTCATCGATGTCGAGCGTCGAGGTGTTGGTCGCGAGCACGGCGCCGGGCTTCGCCACGAGATCGAGCGTCGCGAAGATCTTCTTCTTGAGATCGAGGTTCTCGAATACGGCCTCGATGAAGACATCCGCGTCGGCCGCATCCTCGTATTTCAGGACGCCCCGGATGAGCGCCAGGCGCCTCTGCGCGTCCTCCGCCGTGAGCCGGCCGCGTTTCACCGAGGTCGCGTAATTGTCCGCGATGACCTTGAGCCCGCGGTCGAGCGCTTCCTGGCTGACGTCGACGATGGCGACGGGAATCCCGGCGTTCGCGAAGCACATCGCGATACCGCCGCCCATGGTGCCGGCGCCGACGATGGCGGCGCTCGTCACCGGCCGGGACTTGAGGTCGGCCGGCAGACCCGGAATCTTCCGCGTTTCGCGCTCGGCGAAGAACACGTGGATGAGCGCTTTTGCTTCGAGCGTCGCTTTCGTCTCGTTGGCGAGCTGCTCCTCGTACAGCAGGCCCTCGGCGAAGGGCAGCCGTGCGGCCGCCTCGACCGCCTTGATGGCCGTCAGCGCCGCCGTTCGATTCGGATAGAGCTTCGCCGCCTGGGCTCGCTGCTTGTCGAAGATCGCGGCCGTCGCCGATTCCGGCGCGACGGCTTGCTCGCTCGTGCGGCGCGGGCCCTTGCCGGAGGCAACGAGCTCGCGTGCGAACGCGATCGTGCTCGCGTTGAGGTCGCCGTCCACGACGCGATCGATGAAACCGAGTTCCCTGGCGCGCGCGGCGTCCACGGGTTTCGCCGCGAGAATCAGATCGAGCGTCGCGTCCGCGCCGATGAGTCGCGGCATGCGCTGCGTGCCGCCCGCCCCTGGGATGATGCCGAGGGTCACTTCCGGCAGGCCGAAACGCGCGCCCGGCGCGGCCACCCGATAGTGACAGGCCAGCGACATTTCAAGCCCGCCGCCCATCGCCGTGCCGAACAACCCGGCGACGACTGGAATCGGAAGATTCTCGATGTCGGCAAACAGGCGCCGGTATTCCGCTTCCCTGGGCGGTCCGGAGAATTCTCCGATATCCGCGCCTGAGAAAAATGTGCTGCCGGCGCAGAGGACCACCGCGGCGCGCAGGTCTTTCCGGGCCGCGATTTCGCCGACGGCCGCGGTGAGCCCCGCGCGTACGGCCGCATTGACGGTGTTGACCGGCGGATTGTCGACGGTGATCACGGCGATGCCGTCATCGAAGGTCAGGGTAACGACGTTGGGCATGGTCACTGGATCTTTTGCAGGATGGCGGCGTGATGGCGCAAATGGTCTTCGATGAAGGTCGAGATGAAATAGTAGCCGTGGTCGTAGCCCTCGTGACGGCGCAGCGTCAACGGCTGGCCGACTTGGGCGCAGGCCTCCTCGAAGCGCTCGGGCTGCAGCTGGCTGGCGAGGAACTGATCGGCGAGCCCCTGATCGATGAGGATGCGCGGCCGCTTCGCCCCATCCTCCTGCTCGAGCATGAGCGTCGTTGCATCGAATTGCTTCCAGGCCGAGCGGTCGCCGCCAAGATAATTCGTAAATGCCTTCTGGCCCCACGGCACATCCATGGGCGCCACGATCGGCGCGAACGCGGAGATCGAGCGATAGCGATCGTGCAGCCTGAGCCCGATCGTCAATGCGCCGTGGCCGCCCATCGAATGCCCGAAGATGCCCTGGCGCTTCGCGTCCGCCGGAAAATTCGCCGCAATGACGGCCGGCAATTCCTCCGTCACGTACGAATACATGCGGTAGTGCTTCGACCAGGGCTCTTGCGTCGCATCGAGATAGAAGCCCGCGCCGACGCCAAAGTCCCAGGATTCACTGTCACCTGGCAGCGGCACGCCGCGCGGACTCGTATCCGGCGCGACGAGCATCAGCCCGAGTTCGGCCGCGAGGCGCTGCGCACCCGCCTTGATCATGAAGGTTTCTTCGGTGCAGGTGAGCCCGGCCAGGTAGTAGAGCACCGGCACCGGTCCCCGCTCCGCCTGGGGCGGAGCGAAGACCGAGAAACGCATGGCGCAGGCGGTCGTCGCCGCAGCGTGACGATAGAACCCGACGGCACCGCCGAAGGCGCGGTGCCGGCTGAGCGTCTCGAGCGTCAAGGCGGTCAGGCCTTGAGAACGCCCTTCTGCTTCGCGACGTGGGTCGCGATCAGGTCCATCAGCGGCGGATTCAGGCAGTCATAGGGCTCGAGGCCGAGTTCCTTGAGGCGTCCCCGTACGCCGGCCATTTCGTCCGGCTTCGCACCGCCGGTCTCGATGATGGACGAGACGAACGCGGCGAACTCCGGCGCCGCCCAGCCCTTGTCCTTCGAGAGTTCCGGATGCACGAAGTCGAAGCCGAAGAACGGATGGCCCTTGTTCTCGATGCGGCCGAACATGTGCACTCCGCAGGCCGTGCACGCATGGCGCTGGATCGCGGCGTTCGTGTCGACGATCTTGAGCTTCTGGCCGTTGGCCGTGACGCTCACCTTGTCGCGCCCGAGCACCGCCACGACCGAGAACACCGCGCCCTCCGGCTTCCAGCACTTGCTGCAGCCGCAGGCATGGTTGAACGCGACGTCGCTTGCGAGCGTGACCGTGACCGGGTCCTTCGCGCACTTGCAGTTGAGCGTGCCGCCCTTGTGGCCCGCGGCTCCCGCCTTCACGCCGTCATCGACACTTGGATGGATCTTTACCTTTGCCATGAGGGTCCCCTTGTCAGAATTTGACGACGGCGCGAATCGATTCGCCGGCGTGCATGAGATCGAACGACTTGTTGATGTCCTTGAGCGGCAGCACGTGCGTGATCAGATCGTCGATGTTGATCTTCCTGTCCATGTACCAGTCGACGATCCTCGGCACATCGGTGCGGCCGCGCGCGCCACCGAAAGCCGTGCCCTTCCAGACGCGCCCGGTCACCAGTTGAAACGGCCGCGTCTTGATTTCCTGTCCGGCGCCGGCGACGCCGATGATCACCGAAACACCCCAGCCCCGATGGCAGCATTCGAGCGCCTGGCGCATCACATCGACGTTGCCGATGCATTCGAAACTGTAGTCCGCACCGCCGTCCGTAAGGTTCACCAGATGCGCGACGAGGTCGTTGCCGGCCTCCTTCGGATTGACGAAATGCGTCATGCCGAATTTTTCGCCGAGCGCCTTGCGCTTCGGATTGAGATCGACGCCGATGATCTTGTTGGCCCCCGCGAGCCGCGCGCCCTGGATCACGTTCAGGCCGATGCCGCCGAGACCGAACACCACGACGCTCGCGCCTGGCTCGACCCTCGCCGTGTTGATGACGGCGCCGATGCCCGTCGTGACGCCGCAGCCGATGTAGCAGATCTTCTCGAACGGCGCGTCCTCGCGGACCTTCGCGACCGCGATTTCCGGCAGCACCGTGAAGTTCGAGAACGTCGAGCAACCCATGTAGTGATGGATCTTCTCGCCGCCGATGGAAAAGCGGCTCGTGCCGTCCGGCATCACGCCCTTGCCCTGCGTCGCGCGGATCGCGGTGCAGAGATTGGTCTTGCGCGAGAGGCAGGATTTGCACTGGCGGCATTCCGGCGTGTAGAGCGGAATGACGTGATCGCCCTTCTTTACCGATGTGACGCCGGCCCCGACGTCAACAACAATACCCGCGCCTTCATGACCGAAGATCACCGGAAAGAGTCCTTCCGGGTCCGCGCCCGAGCGCGTGAATTCATCCGTGTGGCAGATGCCGGTCGCCTTGATCTCGACCAGCACTTCACCCGCACGGGGGCCGTCGAGATCGACGGTCTGGACCTCCAGGGGCTTGCCTGCCGCATAACCGACCGCTGCCAGTGTTTTCATTGTTGGGTTCCAGTGGAGGCGCGAAATTATACGCTTGCCATGCGACTCGACGGCAACCGCACGCCGACTCGACCGAAAGGGAAACCGGACGCGAATCGGCGGGCGTAGTATTGCAACACCGTGATTCTGTTGGGGGATGCATGAGCGGCGCGACGGCCTCGAATTCGGTCGACATCGGTAAACTCATCGATGCGCAGCCGCTCGGCGCGCTGCAGATCCGCGTGATCCTGCTGTGCGCGCTGATCGTCATCCTCGACGGTTACGACATCCAGACGCTTGCGCTGACGGTCCCCACGCTCATGAAGGAGTGGGGGCTGCCGCGCGGCGAGTTCGGCTGGGCCCTCTCGTTTTCGCTGATCGGCTACGGGCTGGGCGCCGCGTTCCTGGCCGGCCTCGGCGATCGCTTCGGCCGCAAGCCGGTACTCATCTTCGCCGTCCTGCTCATGGCGGTCGGCTCGATCGGCAATGCCTACGTCACCAACATGCAGGAGCTGATCGTCTGGCGGTTCCTCACGGGCGTCGGCTTCGGCACCAGCATTCCGAACTGTACGGCTCTCACGTCCGAGTACATGCCCGCGAAGAGCCGGGCGCTCCTCATCACGCTGATGTACACCGGCGTCGCGTTCGGCGCCCTGGTCTCGGGATTCGTCGCGGACCCGATCATCAACGCGTATGGCTGGCGTGCGATCTTCGTGATCGGCGGCGCACTGCCGCTCGCCATTTCGATCCTGCTCTACGCCGGCCTGCCGGAATCGATCCGGTTTCTCGTCGCCCGGTGCCCGGGTGATGCCCGTACGACCCGTATCGCCGCGGCTATCGCCCCGGGCATTGCCACGCACGATATCGTCGATCACAGTGCCGGCACGGAGAAGCAGTCGCTCGCATCGCTCCTCGCGCCGCTCTACCGGCCCCGCACGCTCCTTCTCTGGAGCGTATTCGCCCTCAACCTGTTCGTGCTCTATTTCCTGATCAGCTGGCTGCCCTCGCTCCTCACGAGTGCCGGCTGGACACCGATGGACGGCCGGCGCGGCGGCGTCCTCATCCAGGCCGGCGGCATCGTGAGCGGCTTGCTCATGGCATGGGGTGTCGATCGCGGGCGCACCGTCCTTTCGATGGTCACTGCCTATGCCTGCACCGCGGTTGGCCTCGGGCTCTTTCTCGTGTTGTCGTCCACCGGGCCTGGCTGGTGGATGCTTCTCTTCGTGATTGGCTGGGGCTCCTCCGGCACGCAGTTCGCGCTCAACGCGCTCGCCGCGGCCTTTTATCCGCCCGTCATCCGCTCCACGGGTATCGGTTGGGCGGTAGGCATCGGTCGAGTGGGCGCGATTCTCGGTCCGCTTGCCGGCAGCTTGCCGTTCATCAAGACGCTGCCCACCAACGACATCCTGGGCCTGATGGTCGTCCCAGTCATCCTCTGCGCGGTCTGCACTTCGTTCCTGCCGCGCGTCTGGCGCGGCTGAAACCGGCACCGGTTTCAGCTGTTGAGCCGGCCGAGGAGCGAGAGCAGCTGCTCGCGGCCGCCCGAACCCAGCCGCTTCGCGAGGCGCGCCTCGTGCTCGCCGTGCAAAGCCCGCGCGCGGCGCAATAGCTCCCTGCCGCCCGGCGTGAGATGCAGGGCATACGACCGGCGATCGGCGACGCCCTCGTGGCGCACGGCGAGCTTGCGCTTTTCGAGCTCCTGCACGAGCGGCCCGAAATTCGCTTTCTGTATGCCGAGCGCGCTGCAGACGGCCGACTGTGGCTGCCCCGGATTGCCATCGATGATCATGAGCACGCCGAAGATGGCGGGCCGCAAGTCGAGCTGGCGAAGCGAAGCGATGAAATCGGTGAAAGCGACGATCTGCGCCCGGCGCAGCGCGTAGCCGATATAGCCCGTCAGCGGGCCAAGTTCAATCGAGGACGCGGACCCGTTGCCCGCGCCATTCCCGGCATGGCGCGCCCGCGCCTTCGCACCCGCGCGCGCCGCGGCACGTGGCTTCGAAGTGGCTTTCCTCGCTCCTGGCATGTCATCCACTCTTGTTGAACCGCTCGATGACGTCTTGCGGGATCGCCCGCGCCTGGATGCCATCGGCCTTGTCCGGGTGTCGGCCCACCCAGACGCGCGTCTCGAAGCCCTCCACCGCGAGCTCCGAGCTCTTCAGCAGCCGGTGCCGGACCTCGAAGCTCGAGCGGCCCCACTTCTCGATCGAGGTTTCGATCTCGACGTCGTCCCCGAACCACGACGGGATGAAGAACTTCGCATGCACGTCGACGACCGGGATGCCGACGATGTCGAACCGGCGGATCATTTCGCGCTTGCGGAAGCCCGCCGCCTCGAAGAGCGCCGCGGTCGAATCGTCGAAGAAGGCGAAATAGCGGGGGAAGTAGACGATGCCTGCCGGATCGCAGTCGCCCCATTCGATCCGCACCTTGCGTCTGTTCGTGATCATGCTTGCACCAGGAGCGCGATGCCTTGGCCGCCGCCGATACAGGCGGATGCGATGCCGTAACGAAGTCCCTTGCGCTTGAGCTCGCGGGCGAGCGTGACCGCAAGGCGGACGCCGGTCGCGGCGAGCGGGTGGCCGATCGCGATGGCGCCGCCATTGACGTTGAGCTTCGACTCGTCGATCCCGAGCTCGCGCACGCACGCGATCACCTGCGCGCCGAAGGCCTCATTGATCTCGATGCGATCGATGGCGTCGAGGGCAAGGCCCGCCGCTTCGAGCAGCGCCCGGATCGCCGGCACCGGACCGATGCCCATGACCTCCGGCGGCACGCCGACTACGGCGGCCGCCTTGAGCTGCGCGAGCGGCGCGCGCTCCCGCCGCTTTGCATAGGCCGCCGTCGACACGAGCGCGGCGGCTGCGCCATCAACAATGGCCGAGCTGTTGCCGCCGGTTTGCACGCCGCCGAATGCGGGCTTGATCTTCGCGAGCGCTTCGAGCGGCGATGAACGCACATGCGTATCGCGCGCGATCGGTCCCGCCCCGCTGCGCAAGCGGATGCCGCGTGGCTTCAAGCCATCGGCGGCAAAGACTTCATCGGCCAGCGGCGCCATTTCTCCGTCGAGGAAGCCGTCCGCCTGCGCGGCGAGCGCCCTCTCGAAACTGCGGGCGGCGAAGGCATCGACCTGAGCGCGCGTGATGCCGTGCTGCTTTGCAAGCGTCTCCGCCGTGCCGCCCATCGTGACGTCGACCGCGGTGTCGTTGAGCGCTTCCCAGAGAAAATCCTTGAAGTCGGGCTGGCCCATGCGAAAACCCGCGCGGCTCGTGTAGGACGCCACCGGATTACGGCTCATCGACTCGGCGCCGACGCAGAGGGCGAGCTCGGCGCGGCCGAGCGCGAGCGCGTCCGCCGCCTGCGAAAGCATTTCGAGCCCGGTACCGCAAACCCGCTGCACGAGATGCGCGGGGACCTCCCGGGCAACGCCCGAGTACAGGCCGATGTGCCTCGGCAGCACGTACGCGTCGAAACTGGCCTGGCACACGGACCCGGTGATCACGGTACCCACATCGCCGGCGGGCACGCCGCTGCGGGCAAACAACGCACGCGCCGCCTTGATGCCAAGATCGATCGGCGAGACGAGCGCGAGGGCCTGCGAGAAATCGACGAACGGAGTGCGCATGCCGTCGAGCAACCAAGCATCCTCCCAGCGTGCGATGAGCGCGCGCGAAGATGACTTGGAATTCATGGAACCGGCCATGACGTCAGCCGAATCCGGTCCGGATGAAATAGCTGGTATACGCGCGGCAAGGGTTTGCAACGCAGCTCGGTGGCACGTCCTTTGCGTCCGACGCTGTTGCGCCGGCGTGAAGGCTGTTCCAAGTCCCTGGCATGCGGCCCCCTACTATTCACAACGCATGGTTATAGTATATAACCATCTCGACGACGCGCCTTCGCTGGGTTTGGGGGAAGTTATGGCTCAGCTCGAGACGTTTACGACGGCCGGCCTCGATCCGCGCCGCAAGCTCGCTTTCTGGAACGACACGGCGTGCGCAAGCTTCACGCCCACGGTCGCCGATCCCGTCGATATCCGCACCTTTGCCGGCTCCCTCACGCGTACCCAGTTCGGGGATCTGCGCATGGCGGAGGTGTACTCCGATCCGCAGATCGTCCGTCATTCGCGTTCGCACGTCGCGCGCACGCGCGAAGCGATGTTCTTCCTGCATTTGATGCTCGACGGCGAGAGCGTGAGCCGCCAGGACGGGCGCGAAGCGAAACTCGGCCCCGGCGACTTCACGCTGTGCGACTCGACGCGCGCGTACGACATCGTGTTCGAGAAACCGAACCGCATGTTCGTGCTCGGCGTGCCGGACGCCATCATGCGGCGCCACCTCGCCTGCCCGGAGAGCGTCGTCGCCGTGCACATGCCGGGCAACGGCGGCATGAGCGGCCTCCTGTCGAATTTCCTGCGCGATCTCTGGGCGCAGTGCCGCAGCGAACTCGAGCCGACGGTCGCGGCGCGCGTGACGCACGCGGTGCTCGATCTCATCGCCGGCGCGTACGCGGCGGTGCCGCTCGCGCGTTCGGATCGCTCCTCGCTCGCGACGGCCCATCGCATCCGCATCATGAACTACATCGAGGCGCATCTCGGCGACCCCGATCTCACGCCGACCCAGGTCGCCCTCGCCTGCAAGATGACGACGCGCTACCTGCACCACCTCTTCTCGGAAGAGGAAGAGACGGTCGCGCGCTACATCCTGCGCCGACGCCTCGAGGAATGTTCGCGGGCACTCGGCGTCGCCTCGCAGCGCGGCCGCACGGTCACGGCGATCGCCTTCGACTATGGCTTCAACAGTCCCACGCACTTCGGCCGCGTGTTCCGGGCGCGCTTCGGCGTCACGCCGCGCGAGTACCGTAGGCACGTGACGACCGAGCCCTGACATCAGGCCACCCGGTAGATTCTGAGGTCGACGGCCGCCGCATGGCGTACGCCCGTGCACAGGAACAGGCTCTTGTTGAGCCAGTCGTACGGGCCCTGCGGTGCTGAAAATTCCGGCGCCGCCGCCGACGATTTCCCCCTTGAGCTTCGGGCCCTCGAAGGTACCGCCGAGGATCGGCACGACGCGGCGCTGGCCCTGCGGCGTCTGGCCGACCGCAATCGGCCCGCCAAGACGGGCCGTGGCGTTCAGGACGATTTCGAGTGCCGGAGAAATGGGGACATTCCTGATTTTTTTCTGGGCGGGGTGTCGTTATTCGAACCGATGTATTTCGCATCCTGAAAAAATCAGGAATGTCCCCATTATTTCGCGGGCCACTTGCCGGTTACCGGGTGCGGATAGTGGAACTCGAGCACGTCGGTGTCCGGCCAGAGCACGGGTTTCGGAACCTGAAGCTCATCCGGGCCGATAGGATCTTCCGGAAACGCCTTCGTGTAGAACGGCACGTAGTTCGGTCGCGTCTTGGCCCAGCCGGAATCGAAGTCGGCATGCCAGACGGGTCGGTAATTGAGCACCTTGATCTTCCAGACACCTTTCTCCCGCGCGTAGGTGTTCTCGTAGAGCGCGCCTTCCCACCACTGGCGCTGTTGGCCGCCCGCGCTTTCGTGCCGCCCTGCCTGCATGAAGACACGCAGTCGCGCCTGGGCCGTCTTGCGGTCGGGCGCCACGTCGACGATGTCCTGCATCATCAGGTGATCGAGGAGGAAGCCGAACACCGGTCCGTTCTTGCCGCCGGTGAAGTTCTTGCGGAAGCGGTCGCAATAGAGCCGGTGGGCACTCTTCTTGCCCCGGAAGAGGCCGCCCATGAAGTGCACGGTGCAGTCGTCCGTGAAGAGCTCGACGACGTCGTCGTAGAGGCACTTGTCCAGGTAGTAGCCGTAGGCGTGCTGCAGGCGCCGGATCGCGTGCACGTCCTTAAGGATTGCGAGCTCGCGCTCAAGCCTCTTGAGCTTCGACTCCAGCGCCTTGACCGGACTCGTCTTGGCCATGACCTCCCCCCCGTTTTGTCCCTATCTGGCACGAAACGACGCCGGATGGACTCGACCAAGGCGGAAACAAAAGTCGATAGTGAGCGCAATTTTGCCGGGCACCCTGCTGTGCCATGATTCGTGTCGACCATGAGCGCACCAGACCGTATTCCGCCCGCGCCGGGCTACCGCAGGATCGCGACCGAAGAGGCCTTCGCCCCGCCGGCGCTCATTGATCTGTATCGCAAGCTCCTCGCGCCGGGCGGCATCGACGATGCGGGTTTTCGCAGCCTCTGCGGCTTCTACGTCCAGAGCTCGACGCCGCGCGCGCTGGCCGTGAGGGAGCGGCTGCAGGATCTCGGCGAGCGGCGCCTGAACGACATGCGCGACACCGGCATCGACATGCAGATCGTCTCGCTCACCGGGCCGGGCGTGCAGGTGCTCGACAAGGCGACCGCGGTGACGATGGCACGCGAATCGAACGACCTGCTCGCGGACGCCGTGCGCCAGCACCCGATGCACTACGCAGGGCTTGCCGCCTGCGCGCCGCAGGACCCGCAGGCCGCGGCCAGGGAAATCGAAAGAGGCGTGCGTACGCTCGGACTCAAGGGCGTGATCATCAATTCGCACACGCACGGCGAATATCTCGACGATGAGAAGTTCTGGGACATCCTGGAGGCGGCCGAAGCGCTCGACGTGCCGATCTACCTGCACCCGACGTACCTGTCGCGCGCGCTGCTCGAGCCTTTCCTCGCGCGCGGACTCGACGGGGCGATCTATGGCTTCGGTTGCGAGACCGGCCTTCACATGCTCAGGATCATCGTGAGCGGTGCCTTCGATCGCTTTCCGAAACTGCGGTTCATCATCGGGCATCTGGGCGAAGCGCTGCCCTTCTGGCTCTTCCGCCTCGACTACATGCACCGCGCGAGCGTCGCGGCGAAGCGCTATGCCAGCATGCCGCCGCTCAGGAAAAAGCCGAGCGACTACCTGCGCGAAAACGTCTATGTGACCTCGAGCGGCATGGCGGATGAAGCGGCGATCCTCTACTGCCAGAAGGTCCTCGGCATGGACCGCGTGCTCTATGCCATGGACTATCCCTACCAGTTCGTCGCCGACGAGGTGCGCACGAGCGATGCGCTGCCGATCAGCGACGCCGACAAGAAGAAGTTCTTCCAGTCGAACGCGGAAAAAGTGTTCGCCCTCAAGTAACGAGGAGCTCGATCGTGAAAGCTTACGAAGTTCCGGCGGGCGCCAGGAGCCTCGACGATCTGAAGCTCGTCGAGCGTCCGGATCCCAAGGCGGGCCCCGGCCAGATTCTCGTGCGGGTGCGGGCCACAGCGCTCAACTACCGCGATCTGCTGGTGGTCCAGGGCATGTACTTCAGCGGCGCGGCGGGCGAAAACACCATCGCGCTTTCGGACGGCGCCGGGGAAGTCATTGCGATCGGCAGCGGCGTCAATCGCTTCAAGGTCGGCGATCGCGCGGCCGGCACCTTCTTTCGCAACTGGATCGACGGGCCGCCGGCGCCCGACGCCCGGCCGTCACTGGGCGCCATCGGCATCGACGGCATGCTCGCCGAATTCGCCGTGCTCGATCAGAACGACGCCGTGATCATTCCTTCGCATCTGTCCTTCGAGGAAGCGGCAACCCTGCCCTGCGCCGGTGTCACCGCCTGGAATGCCTTGCATACAATCGGCAACATCCGCTCGGGCCAGACCGTGCTCGCGATCGGAACCGGCGGCGTCTCGATGTTCGCCGTGCAATTCGGCCGCGCAGCGGGCGCCCGGGTCATCATCACCTCATCGAGCGACGACAAACTCGCGCGGGCGCAGGCGCTCGGCGCCCACATCCTCATCAACTACCAGCGCACGCCCGATTGGGACGCAGAGGTCCTCAAGGCAACCGGCGGCCGCGGCGCGGATTGCGTCGTTGAAGTGGGCGGCGCCGGCACGCTCGCCCGCTCGATGAAATCGGTCGCCTACGCCGGCAGGATCGCGCTCATCGGCTTCGTCGCAGGCCCGCAGGGCGACACGGCCCCACAGCCGCTCATGCGCAAGGGCGCGAGCATTCACGGCATCTTCGTCGGCAGCCGTGCGAATTTCGAAGCGATGAACGCGGCGATCGAGGTGAACGGCATCAAGCCGGTCATCGACCGGGTTTTCCCTTTCGCCGAGGCGCCCGCCGCCTACCGCCACCTCAAGAGCGGCGCCCACTTCGGCAAGGTCGTCATCCGTCTCTGAGCGGAGAAATGGGGACATTCCCGATATCGCCGGGTGCTAAGCGTTCTTACGCGGCCGTCCGACCGGCCTGAGCGAGCTCGACAGGCCGAACTGACTCGCCGTTTGCGCCGTCCACGCGGATGTACCGTACGGCCGCTGGCGATTTACGCAAACTCGTACAGCCTCAAGCTCCTCCGGCGTCTGTGGGGCGTTCACAAATTCCGTCCAATTGCCCGGCAGCGGCACTGGCGAGCTCGCGAGGGGGAACGGGCATTGCGGATCGTGCCTCCAGTTGAGGCTGCCCCACGGCCATTCTTCTGCGCACCGAACCAATCCGGCACGCACGGCGTTACGTTCGACGTAGCGAGCTACTGTCAGGAACTGCCCATCTTCCTGGATCGGAAATGATTTGAATCGCCCTTGCCACAGTCGTCCGCTTGAACCGTTGAACACGTGGTGGCGGCGGACATGGGTTGTCAGGAGCCAATGCATCCATTCGGCGAAGTCGGAGCCCATGCGGGCTCGCGCAAGCAAATGAAAGTGATTCGGCATCAAGCAACATGCGAAGACCTCAATCGCCACTCGCGCTTGCGCCTCGCGCATTAGCGCAAGGAAGCGACGATAGTCGCCGCGGTCGTAGAATATCTGCGCTCGGCAGTTTCCCCGATTGATCAGGTGATAGCACTGGCCGCCCACAGCCGCCCGCGAGGTCCTTGGCATGGAGGCACACTAATGGTTCCCGCACGGCTAGTCAGCCGAACAAACTTCTGTTTCGGCGCCAAATGACGGCCGCGCGAGGCCTACATTAAATCGGGAATGTCCCCATTTAGGCGCGGCCGGTCCTCGGTCCCGCGAAATACCAGACGAGGAAGCCGACGATCGGCAGCACCAGCACGATGACGATCCAGAGCACCTTCGTGCCGGTGTCGCCGCTACCCTGCATGATGTTGACGATCGCCCACACGTCGGCGATCAGAACAACGAGCCCGACAATTCCTGAATAACCCGTGAGCATGTCTGCCTCTCCTTGTTATTGCTGCGAGATCTCGACCAGCAGTTTCATGCCTTCCTGCCGATGCAGGCGCTCGAAGCCGTTGCTGATCAATTCGGGGAACGGAATCGTTTCGACCCAGCCGGTGGTGGGGTAAGCGCCCGCGGCCATATCCGCGATCACCTTCGGAAACGTATTGCAGAACATCGCGACACCCGTGATGTGCACTTCCGGCATGAGGATGTCGAACGCGGGAATCACGAGCGGCTGGCCGTGGATCGCAACGACCACCGCCGTGCCGTCGATTCGCGTTCCGTGCAGTGCCGCGCGAAACGCGGCCGGTACGCCCGCGGCATCGACGGAGGCATGCGCACCTTGTCCACCCGTCAGGTCGCGGATTGCGCTGACGACGTCGATCCCGTTCGGGTCGAGGCAGGTTTCGGCGCCGAGCGCTTTGAGCACCGCGCGCCGGGCCGCGGACGGGTCGACCACGATCGTGTGCACGCCGCGGCGGCGAAGCGCCAGATGCACGCCGACGCCGATCGGGCCGGCGCCGTGAATCGCGACGGTCTGGCCGGAATCGACGCGGCAGCGGTCCGCCGTGTGATAGGCGACCGACATCGGTTCGATGAGCGCGCCCTGCGTCGCCGTGACGCCTGGCGGCAGCTTGTGCGCCATTGAACGGCGCACCACCGTGAAGTCCGAGAGCCCGCCGCCCTCGCGGTTGTACCCGTGGAAGGCGACGAGCGCGCAGTGATTGTAGTGACCCGACTTGCAGTGGATGCACTTGCCACAGGTCTCGAGCGGCTCGACGGCGACGAGGTCGCCCTTGGCAAGGTCGGTAACGCCGTCGCCGACGTCGACGACCTCGCCGCTGAATTCGTGACCCATGATCACGGGATTCTTCACGCCGGTGAGCGGATGCGGCTCGCTCGTGCGCGTGGTCATCGGGCCGTGGTAATACTCATGCAGGTCGCTGCCGCAGATGCCGTTGTAGCGTACGCGCAGCTTGACCTCGCCGGCACGCGCCTTGGGCTCCGGCACGTCTTCGAGCCGGACATCGCACCGACCGTGATAGACCGCTGCACGCATGGATCAAGGCTCCCCATGAACGAGGCGGCAGCATAGTATGTCGTCCCAGAAGAGACCATCCAGGCCCGGATTCCATGCCTCGACCCGACCACCTGACCCTGCGCGCGGGACGCGCGAGCGATGCGGCGGCGATCCGCGATCTCTACATTGCCGTCGCAAGCAGCTCGGGTAGCCTGGCGCGCGCGCCCGACGAAATGACCGGGGAGTATGTCGCCTCGTGCATTCGCGCGAGCCTCGCGGATGGCGTGTTGCTGGTGGCCGAACTCGCCGGCCTGGACGGCATCGCCGGGGAGCTGCACGCCTATCGCAATGGGCTCAAGCGCTTCGCGCACGTGCTCGGCTCATTGACCGCCGCTGTGCACCCGGATGCGCAAGGTCGCGGCATCGGGCGTGCGCTTCTCGAAGCCTTGATCGACGAAGTGCGGCGGGCGCGGCCCGCCATCGACCGCATCGAGCTCATCTCCTCGGAAAGCAACGTCCGGGCGCGCAAGCTCTACGAATCGCTCGGCTTTCGTGCCGAGGGCCGTTTCGAACGCGGCATCGTGAGCCCGACCGGGCAGCTCGAATCGGACATACCGATGGCGTGGCTGCGCCGAGACACTTGAACAATTGCCTTTCGAAGGAACAACCATGCACCGGATCATTGCTCTGGCACTGCTCTCGTCCCTGATCGCGCCCGCGACCGCGGCCGATGCCGTTGCGGACACCCAGGTTCTCATCGTCGCCAGCTATCACTTCTCGAACCCGGGCCAGGACTTGAACAACGTCAAGGTGGACGACGTCCTGACACCCAAGCGTCAGGCGGAGCTTGCCGCGGTCACCGATGCGCTCGCGCGTTTCCAGCCGACGCGGGTCGCCGTCGAATGGCCCGGGGACATCACGACCGAGCGCTACGCGAAGTACCTCGCCGGCACGCTGCCCGAGTCGCGTAACGAAGTCGTGCAGCTCGGATTTCGGCTGGCTCGTTCGGCGGCCTTGAAGGAAGTGAACGGTCTCGACGTCGAGGGCGACTTTCCGTTCGACGACGTGCAGAAATGGGCGAAAGAACATGGCCGGGAGGGCGTCATCGACGGTCTGCTGGCCGGTGGCAAGGCGGAGACCGACAAACTCACGAAGCTGCAGTCGACCGAAACGGTGGGCGGCATCCTGCGCTATCTCAACGAGCCCGCGGAGATTGCGCACAATCATTCCTTCTATCCGCCCATGCTCGCCATGGGCGGCGGCGCCGAGCAGCCGGGCGTGAAACTCGTGTCGTCGTGGTACACGCGCAATCTCGCCATCTGCGCGAAGCTCGTGCAGACGGTGAAGCCGGGTGATCGTGTCGTCCTCTTCTTCGGCCAGGGGCACGTGTACCTCCTCAGCCAGTGCCTGCGCGAGCAACCCCGTTTCAAGCTGGCCGAGGCTCTCGACTATCTGCCGCTATCGGCCCCGACGGCGACGGCAGCTGCGGCAGCGACCGCGGCCGCGGTTCCGCTCCACGGCATCGCCTGCGTCGACGTTCCGAAAGGCCAGCCGCGGCCGGAATTCGGCTGCTTCAACGTGGCAACCGTGCGCGGCCTGCGCTTCAAGACGCACGAGGTGTACTGGCACTTGCGGACGTACCCGACGCGCGACGCGGCCAGAGAGGCGAAGAGCGAGAAAGGCGTGGTCGTCGAGACCGACGGCAAGGTCTGGCTTTCGGAATTTGGCGCGAAGGACGCGGCTCCGCGGGGTGGCGAGCCGGTTGCCGTCATCGGGCCGATGAAGTTGCCGCTGTCCGATTTCTACACGGCGGTGTTGTCCTACGCCTCGATGCATCCCGGTGACACCTCTCGCATCCATACGCACTCGGGGCCGGAAGCCTGGTACATGATCACCGGCGATCAGTGCCTCGAGACTTCGAAGGGAGCACTGCGGCTGAGCGCGGGCCAAAGCGGCGCGGTGGAGTCCGACATACCGATGCTGCTGCACGTCACCGGTACGACGGTACGGCATTCCTTCGCCCTGGTGATTCACGATCACAACCGGCCTCGCGGCACGCCCTCCGACTGGCATCCAACCGGCGCGTGCAATTGAAAAAAGGGGACAGATTTATTTTCTCGAATATCTGGTGCGGACGGCCAGATATTCGAGAAAATAAATCTGTCCCCTTTTTTCCTAGGATTCGCTGACGAATTTCGTGACGAGGCAGGCGTCGAGTCCTTCGATGCCCTCCTCGGAGCCGTGGCCGCTCTCCTTGACGCCCCCGAACGGCGATTCCGGGACGGAAATCTGGAAGCTGTTGATGCCGATCATCCCGGCCTCGATCTGCTCGCCGAGGAGGTTCACGGTCTTCGAGGATTTCGAGAACGCATACGCGGCGAGGCCATACGGCAGGCGATTGGCCTGCTGGATCACTTCCTCGTAGTGCGTGAACGGATTCAGGATCGCGATCGGGCCAAACGGCTCTTCATTCATGATGCGCGCCGTGTTCGGCACGTCCGCGATGACGGTCGGCTCGAAGAAATAGCCCTTGCGCGAAATCCGGCCGCCGCCCGTCTGGAACTTCGCGCCGTTCTTCTTCGCATCCGCGAGCAGCGCTTCAAGCGCAGGCGCGCGCCGGTCATGCGCGAGCGGCCCCATTTGCGCGCCCTGCACGAGGCCGTCGTTCACGGCGAGCGCCTTCGCACGCGACGTGAAGCCCTGCACGAACCTGGCGTAGATCTTCTCCTGGACGTAGAAGCGCGTCGGCGAGACGCAGACCTGGCCGGCGTTCCGATACTTGGCGCCGATCGAGAGGTCGAGCACCTGGTCGACATCGACGTCGTCGAACACCAGCACCGGCGCATGCCCGCCGAGTTCCATGGTCGTGCGCTTCATGCCATCCGCCGCGAGCTTCATCAGCTGCTTGCCGACCGGAATCGACCCGGTAAAGGAAATGGCACGAATGACCGGCGACGCCAGCAAATGCGCCGACACTTCCGACGGCACGCCGAACACGACGGACAGCACGCCCTTCGGCAGGCCCGCATCCGCCAATGCCTGCGCGACGGCGAGCGCCGAGGCCGGGGTTTCTTCCGCGGGTTTCAGGATGCAGGAACAGCCGGCGCCGAGCGCCGCGCCGATCTTGCGCGCGGGATTGCCGATCGGAAAATTCCACGGTGCGAATGCGGCGACCGGGCCGACCGGCTCCTTGATGATCGTCAGGCGTTGGCCCGGCGCCCGCTGCGGCAGCACGCGACCGTAGGCGCGACGGCCCTCCTCCGCGTACCAGTCGAATATCTCCGCGGACAGCGCGACTTCCCAGCGCGTCTCGGCGAGGGTCTTGCCCTCTTCCAGCGTCGCGATACGCGCGATGTCTTCCGTACGTTCGCGCAGGAGATCGGCTGCTTTGCGCAGGATCTTGCCGCGCTCCGGCGGCGGCACGGCGCGCCAGAGCGCGAATCCCTTTTCCGCGATCGCGAGCGCGCGATCGAGATCTTCCCGCGACGCATGCGGCAATTCGCCGAGGACTTCCTCGGTTGCCGGATTGATGACGGGCTGCGTGCGCCGGCCGCCGCCGGACAGCCACTCGCCGCCGATGAACAATTTGAGATCGGGGTAACTCGCGGCCACGGACTTCAGGCTCCTCGGGGAATCCGGAAAACGCGCTCGGCGTTCTCGTGAAAGATCTTGCGCTTGTCGGCCTCGGGCAGCGGCGCATCGACGAGCCATTGCACCGCTTCCATCGTCTCCTGGTAAGGATAGTCGACGGCGAACAGGATGTTGTCGGCGCTCAACACCTCGATGCAGAACTTGAGCGCGGGCAGCCAGTTGACGCCGCTCGTGGTGATGAGGAAGTTGCGCTTGAAGTAATCGCTCGGCTTCATCGCGATCTTCGGCCGGCGCATGTCGTAGTGCGTCGCCATCCAGTCCATGCGGTAGAACCAGTAGGGAATGCCCTCCCCCATGTGGCCGAGCACGATCTTGAGATCGGGGTACCGATCGAACACCCCGCTCACGATGAGCTTGAGGCCATGCAACCCCGTCTCCGCCTGGTACCCCCAGATGGCGTGCTCGAGCTGGTAGTCGCGGTAGGGCCTGGCCATCGCGGGCGACGGCGCGCGCGGGTGAATGTAGATCGGGACTTTCAGTGCGGCCGCCGCCTCGAGGATGGGCCAGTATTTTTTCTGGTCGAGGTACTCCCCGTTCGTGTGCGAATTGATCATCACGCCGTTCAGCTTGAGCTGGTTGATGGCGCGATCGATCTCCTTCACCGCGCGCGCCGGGTCCTGCGGCGCAATGCTCGCGAGGCCCGCGTAGCGCGTCGGATGACGATGGATCACTTCAGCTAGGCGGTCGTTGCCGAGCTTCGCGATCGCGACGGCCTTTTCGGTCTCGAGGGTCTGCACGCCGGTGGAGGTCATGGCGAGCAGCGCCACCGACACACCGCCCTGATCCATGAGGGCAAGACGCTCCTCGTCCGCGTCGAGCAGGCGCCGGCGCAGCGGATCGCTGTTCTGCAGCCCCACGAGAAAGAGGTCCGGGTCGTATTGCGTGGCGGCGTCGGCGACTTCCTTCATCGCCGCGAGCTGCTCGGGAATCGCCCAGGCTTCCTCGGTCGCAATGATCCGGTATTTCATAAGTGAAAAGCAGGAAAAAGGGGACAGATTTATTTTCCCTCATATCTGCCGTAGATGATCAGATTCCCGGGAAAATAAATCTGTCCCCTTTTTTTCAATTGCGGTTCGCTCTCAGTCGAGTCGCAGGTCCCCGTAGATCGATAATGCGCAAAACTCGAGGAGAGTGCCGTGATCGAACTGCTCACGTCCGCGACGCCGAACGGCTGGAAGATCTCCATCGCGCTCGAAGAGATGGCGCTTCCCTACACGGTCAAGCACATCCAGCTTTCCACGCTCGAGCAGAAGCAGGACTGGTATGTGAAATTGAATCCGAACGGCCGCATTCCGACGATCATCGACCACGACAACGGCGATTTCGCGGTGTTCGAGTCGGGCGCGATCCTCATGTACCTCGCCGAGAAGACCGGCAAGTTCATGCCGTCCGACGTCAAGGGCCGCTCGCTCGTCGTGCAATGGCTCATGTTCCAGATGGCCGGTATCGGCCCGATGATGGGTCAGGCGAATGTCTTCTTCCGCTACGCGCCGGAAAAGATTCCCTACGCGATCAGCCGCTACCAGAACGAAGTCGTGCGGCTCCTCGGCATACTCGACAAGCGGCTCGCCGACAACGAATACCTCGCCGGCGACTATTCCATCGCGGACATGGCGACCTGGGCCTGGGTCCGTGGTTACGGCTGGTCCGGCGTGACGATCGACGGCATGGGGAATCTGCAGCGCTGGCTCGACGTCGTTTCGGCACGTCCTGCCGTGCAGCGCGGGCGCGCGGTGCCCGTGCCGCCTGATGTGCCGCTCAACGAGAAGGAAGCCATCGAGGGCGCACGCAAGATGCTCGCCTAGGAAATGGGGACATTCCCGATTTCCCCGGCGGTTTCTGCGAAATCGGGAATGTCCCCATTTCCGGTTACGAACGTCCCACTCTTATATATAGCTATTGCCAGGCCCGGGCCTGGGCGACGCTGCGTCCGTAGGACTTCAAGGCCGACCAAAGCGTGAGCACCGCGAGCGGCCCGAGGATCGCCGCCGTGCAGACGAGCGAATACCTCAGCATCTGCTCATCGTGGAATACGTGATCGGTGAAGAGCGGCACGACGCTCGGGCCGAGGCCGAAGCCGATGATGTTGAACATGAAGAGGAAGAGCGCCGTGATCTGCCCTCGCATCTCGCCTGGCGTGATCACTTGCAGCGCTGCGTTCTGCGCCCCGATTGAAAACGACGCGATGAATCCCTGCAGGGCGAGCATGGTGAGCGCAAGGCCGGGCGTCGGCATCAGCGGGCACAGGATCGTGAACGGCAAGTAGAGCGCCTGCACGATCACGGTGATCCTGAGGTATGCATCGTCGTGCCCCCGCTTCGCGAGCCGCTCCGCAATCATTCCGCCCGGAATGAGTCCGAGAGGCCAGATGCAAAGAAAAATCAGCCCCTGCGTGAACGCGGCCTCTGGGATCGTCCAGCCGTAGGTGCGCTGGAAAAAGGTCGGCATCCAGCCGGCAAAGCCGAAAGCCAGCACCGTCTGCAACGCAATCCCGAGGAACATCGGGCCGTATGTGCCGATGTTGCGGCGAACGAAGGCGATCACCTCCCGCAACGGCAGATTGTCAGCCGCCTTGCCGGCGGCCACCGCGCCTCCGGTCATGCGGCCGCGTCGTTCGGGCTCGATGACCGTGCGCAAGAGGAGCGCCACCACGAGCCCCGGGATACCGACGATCATGAAGGTGACCTGCCAGGAGCGCAGCGTCCCGAGGACGGGCAGAGTGACTTCGGGAATGTTGGCAAGCGCGTGGATGACCGCGCCGCCGATGATGAGGGCGAGCCCGGTCCCCGTGGTGAAACCGAGATTGAGCACGCTGATCGCGCGCGGCAGCTTCTCCGGTGGAAAGAGGTCCGCGATCGAGGAAAACGTGGCGGGCCCGTTGCAGGCTTCGCCGACTCCAACACCCATGCGACACAGGAACAGCTGCCCGAAGTTCTGCGCCGTCCCGCAGAGCGCCGTCATGAAGCTCCAGGTGGCAAGTCCCACGCCGATGATGGCGCGGCGGCTGCGGCTGTCCGCGAGTCGCGCGATCGGGTAACCGACCACCATGTAGAAGCACGCGAAGGCAAATCCCATGATGAGACCGACCTGCGTGTCGCTTAAGCCCAGGTCCTGCTTCAACTGCGGAACGAGCAGCGAAACGATGCCGCGATCGAGGAAATTGAGCATGAGCACGAGGGCGAAGACGCCGATGGCGTACCAGGCCTTGCGTGCAGGCGGAAATGGGGACATTCCTGATTTCACATCCGGCCGCATGATGAATCACCCCTTGAATTGCGTGAAATCAGGAATGTCCCCTTTCAGAGCTTGTCGGCGACGGCAGCCGCTTCGGCTTTCCTGGCGCGGCGCAAATCCTCCATGGTCATGCGACCGGGATTCGGCGGCTCGTCCGGGAGCGCCGCGAGCATCGCATCAAAGATGCCCTTGAGCTCGTCCCTGAATTCCGCGTGCGTCAAAAGAAAGAGGTCGTTGCGCCGGATGCCGGCAAGCACGCGTTCGCCGACTTCGTCCGGCGCCATGCCGACATTCAAGAGATCGTCGAGACGCTTCATGTCTTCCGCCGTGACCTGGTAGCCGCTCTTCGCGAGCGCTTGCGGACGGCTGAGCACGGACTCGTGGATATTGCTGCGGACGAACCCCGGGCAAAGCACGGAGACGCCGATGCGGTGGGGCGCGAGATCGAGGCGCAAGGCTTCGGTGAGGCCGCGCACCGCGAACTTGGACGCCGAGTAGATGCCAAACCCCGGCCCGACGAGGAGTCCCGCCATCGAAGCGGTATTCACGATGTGGCCGCCCTCGCCATGTGCCTTGATCTTCGGCACGAAGCTCATGCAGCCGTTGACGACGCCATTGAAATTGACGCCCATCATCCAGTCCCAGTCCTCGTACGTCGCCTGGTCCATCGGGCCGAAGAGGCTCACGCCGGCGTTGTTGCAGACGAGATGGACCTTGCCGAAGACGCGTATGGTTTCGTCAGCGGCTCGCGCAACGGCCGTCCGGTCGGCAACGTCGAGCTTGATCGCGTAAGCTTCGCGGCCGGCGGCCTTGAGCTGTTTCAAAGCCTCATCGAGGTGATCCTGGCGCACGTCCGCGACGACCACCTTCATGCCGGCCGCCGCGAACACGCGCGCCATGCCGAGCCCGATGCCGCTGCCGCCACCGGTGATGAACGCGACCCTGCCTGCCACATCTTTCATTGCTGTTCCCCTCGATTTCCACCGCATCACGCCGGTTTGCCGCCCGTGGGACTCGACCAGCACGGAAACAAAATGCGATTGCGAGCGCAATCGGAAAATGGGGACATTCCCAATTTCCTGAAAAGCCGGCGGGAAATCGGGAATGTCCCCATTTTCTGATTGCGGCTAGGATCGGAGGCGTGCCTGAACCCACCGACACCAGTTCCGGCTGGCCGAGCCCCGCCCGCGCCTGGTACGGACTCATCGTACTCACGCTCGGCCTCCTCGTCGCGACCGTCGATCGCGGCGTGATCTCGCTCCTCATCGAGCCGATCAAGCGCGACCTCTTGATCAACGACATCGACGCGAGCCTCCTGATCGGCGGCGCGTTCGTGGCCGCCTACATGTGGCTCGGCGTGCCAATCTCATTCCTTGCCGACACGCGCAGCCGGCGCATCATCATCGCCGTCGGCATGGCCTTCTGGAGCGTCATGACCTGCCTGTGCGGCCTCGCCAGCTCCTACCAGCAGATTTTCTGGGCGCGCGTCGGCGTCGGCGCCGGTGAATCCGCCTTCGCACCGGCGACCTACTCGATCATTACCGACTCGTTCCGGCCCAAGGATCTCGCCCGCGCGATCGCAGTGATGAGCATCGGCTTCACGTCGGGGCTCGCGTTGTCGTCACTCGTCGGCGGTGCGGTGATCAAAGGGCTGAGCGACCTGCCGCACGTATCGTTGCCCCTGATCGGCGACGTGAAGGTCTGGCAGGCAGCCTTCATTGTGGTTGGCCTGCCGGGCCTTTTGGTCGCGGCGTTGACGGCCACGGTCCGGGAACCGAAACGAAGGGGCCTGCTGAATGCTGGCGGCTCCGGCGCCCGGCCGAGGCTCCTGCCGGCCCGCGTCATCTTGCGGTTTCTCTACGACGAGCGCGCGACGTTTTTGCCGATGTTCGTCGGCCTCGGCATCAAAACCCTGCTCGGCTTCGGCACCGGCTTGTGGCTGCCCGCGTTCGTCATGCGAACCTATCACTGGGCCATTCCCGAAACAGCCTTCGCGCTCGGCCTGATTGCGCTCGTCACCGGCATCGCGGGGCTGATCGCCGGCGGCTGGCTCACCGAGTGGTACGCGCGTCGCGGCTACGACGACGCCAATATCCGGGTACTGCTGATTGCGACCATCCTCGTGCTGCCGACCTCGCTCGCGTTTCCTCTCATGCCCTCGGCGACCGGGGCACTGGTCCTTATCGGCTTCAACACTTTTTTTGCCTCGCTCGGCATCGGGCCGGCGAACGCGGCGCTGCAGATCGTCACGCCGAACGAGATGCGCGGGCTGGTCCGCGCGCTCTACCAGTTCGTCTTCAACGTCGTCGGTTACTTCCTCGGCCCTCTGTTCGTCGCCTTCTTCACAGTCGTGGTGTTCAGGGACGAAGGTGCCATCCGCTACTCGCTGGCCGCGGCGGCCGCGATCACGGGGCCGCTGGCGATCTGGGTGACCTGGTGGGGCCTCAAGCCCTACGTCAGGAGCTTCCAGCGCGCGCAAGCCCGCCTCTAGAAAAGAAGAAGGCGCGTCCGTTGCCGGGCGCGCCTTCTGATTGAACTTCGACGTTCTCTGTCTTATCCGAGGTTGCGCTTCATCAGAACTTGCGACTGACCTCGAAGTACCACTCGGCGGGCAGCGCCGGTTGTCCCTCGACCGTGTTCTGGCCGAACAGAGTGAGATCGAACTTGTTCAAGTAGTACCTCTCGTCGGTTACGTTGGTGCCGCCTGCCGCAGCTGTCCACTCACCCTTCGCGCTGGTCCACTGGAGCCGCAGGTTGAGCAACTGGTAGGCGTCCACGCAAGAGACGGCCGATACGACACTGGAACAGATCTCGCTCTGCCCGTAGATATCGGCGCGGGGTGTCAGCTTGGCCCCATCACCGAGCGTGATGTCATACGCGATGCTGGCGCTCCAGTTGAATTCTGGAACGAAGTTCGGCTGATCGGAACAGGTCACGCCAACGTCCGGCACACCGTCCTGGTTGAAGTCGCAATTGTCGACGTCGGGCGAACTCCAGTCCGTGTAGCCGAAACTGCCGTTGATCATCAGCGGAGCGATCGGCCGCCATGCGACTTCCAGTTCCGCGCCCTTGATCTTGGCGCCCTTCAACTGCTGGTATGAGGTCAGCGAGGTTGTGGACAGACAGATATTGCCGGCGGAGTCGATGATGGCCCCGGGCGTCGTGGGATCGGTCAGCAGCGGTGGTATGCATTCCGTCCCGCCGATCGGCACGATGCGCTTGTCGTAGTCGCTGTAGAAAACGGCGATGTTGGTGCGCAGTTTCCTGTCGAGAAGATCCGCCTTCAAGCCGATTTCATACGAGGTCAACTCTTCTCCGCCGACCGCCACTGCCTGTGCGGGCGTGAACGGACGCGGGTTATAGGCCGGCGGACGATAGCCCGTAGCTGCCGAAACGTACGTCATGACATCGGCGTTGATCTTGAAATCGAGGCCCACTCTCCAGTCGAAATGATTGTCCTTGATGTTGATCGGCGCCGTGACCAGGGAGTTATCGAACGCGACGTCCTTCTTGTCGTCCGAATAGCGCACGCCCAGCGTCATGTCCAGCCGGTCGGTGAGACTGGTGACCGTATGGATGAAGCCGGCATAGGACTCGGAGTCGGCAATGTTCTGCGTGTTGACCGAAACGTTCGAGAAGATCGGCGCGGGAATCGGGCATGCGCCGGGAGGCGACTCGATACAAAAGACGGCAAGGGCAGGCGGAAATCCAATGGTATTCCTCAGGATCCCGTAGGGAATCGGCGGGAAACTGACGGCCTGGCGGTTGGTCGCACTGCCGGAGTAGTAGAACGCGCCGAAGGTCCAGTCCATGCGATCAAAGGCGCGCCAGTTCAACCGGACTTCCCCGGTGCTCCAGCGGAAATCCTGCTGCCCGCCCGTGACCTGCAGATTCATGGGCGACGCGTCCGCATCCGAAGTCAGCTGCGACCTGATGACTGAATAGGCCCCGATCGCCGTCAGCGACATCGTGTCCGTCAGCTTCGCGTTGAATTTGGCGGAGTACGCTTCCTTTTCGAGTCCGGATTCCGGCTTGAAAGTCAGGCCGCTCCGCGGGTCGTTATAGGTCGCGTAGGTCTTGTAGATGTTGCTGGGGATAAAGCGGCTATCGTAGGGAATGCCAAATCCCCAGGGCTCGGCTGCGGTTGGCACGTGCTGCGCGTACTCGGTATTCCACGTCATGTAGCTCGACGTGGGAATCGTGTTGCCGGACAAGTCCACCGGGTAAATGACGTCTACCAGAGTGTCGGCCTTCGCCTCTGAATTATCGTTGTCGTACTCGGCGGAAAGATTGAGGTCGACATTGTCACTGAAGACAAAGCGCATCTGGCCCCGCAATCCGGTGACGCTGGTTCCACCTTGAGTGCCGAGCTGGCAATTGCGTCCCCTGCTCGGGTCCCTGACCGGCAGATTGCCGGCGAGCGTCGGATTTTCGCACGCAAAATCGATGACCTTCTGATAGCCGGTGCTTTGCTTGGACACCCCCGTGACGCGGGCAAACACATTGTCGGAAATCGAAAAGTCGTATCCGGCGCGCAGATCGACTCGATTGAAGGAACCGGTCGTGAGATCGATGAACCCGGTGTTGCTGCCTTCAGGCTGTTTGCTGATCAGGCGCATCACGCCACCGATGGAGCCGCGACCGAACAGAGTACCTTGGGGACCCCGCAGAACCTCGACACGGTCCAGGTCCATCAAATCCATCTGCGTACCCAGCGTGAACGGCTGGTACACGTCATCCACGTAGATACCGACTCCCGGCTCGAATGCCTGGTCAAAGTCATTCTGGCCAACACCGCGAATATAGGCCGTCATGGTATTTCCATACGCAGCCTGGGCGGGCCTGAATGACGCATTCGGCACCGTGTAGCCGATCTCATAGGAATTGCTGAACGAGCGTTCCTGGATATCCTGGGCGGTAATCGCCGTGATGGCGATCGGTGTCTCCTGCAGCTTCTCCTCACGGAACTGCGCAGTGACGACGATTTCCTCGAGCACACCCGAGGCCGCCTGTTCGTCCGCCGCGAACGCGGGACTGGCGCTGGCGAGCAGCGCGATCGCAAGCGCGGTGCCGCTTAGCGCGGCGCTGCCCGCGGATGCGAGCCGGCGCCTGGTTTCGAGCCAGTTACACGATGACGTATCCATTCATTTCCCCCCAGGGTTCTCGAGAACGTAAAGAACCGATGCCAGTCGAAGACTACGCTTTATTTGCCGTCAGGACCCGTTGCATCTTGGCACCCGCTGAATGACGTGCTCATACAACAACCGCCCCACCCCCGTCGTCCGGCGGATTTCTCCGCCGCAAAGCGCAAATTCGCCTATTGCGCATATCTGGCCGAATTATCAACCGCGGGACTCAACTAGAACGGAACGAAAGATAGATTGAGAGCGCAATCCCCGGCATTGGCTTTTTCGCAACGGCCGAGGGCCAGACCGGCTCTAATTCGGGGTGCCCGGCCGGTCGAGTGCGGCCTGCTGATGCGCTCGGTGGATGACGTAGCCGCGAATGAGTTCGATGTCGTCCGGGGTGAGATCGCTGGCGAAGGGCGCCATGCCGCGCTCCTTCAAGGCGCCGTCGTGCACGATCGATTGCCAGAGCTTGGGATCCGACAGCGCGGGTGAATAGCGCAAGTCCGGCACGACGCCGCCGCTCACCGCGCTGTCGCCATGGCAGGTGCCGCAGGACCGGGCATAGCGTTCCTTGCCCTGGGCGACAGCGGCCGCATTCGGCACCGGCGTCGGCAACTGCAATGGCAGTGCGGCCGGCGCTTCGGCGGGCGGCATCGTGTCCTTGCCGTTGAGCTTGAACACCAGCACGCGCGGTACGTTGCCCTTGGCATGGGTGTCACGCGCCAGTTCGCCCGCGGCGAGGCCGAAAGCACCGCCCCAGCCGACTTCCAGCGCGACGTACTGCTCGCCGTCGATGTCGTAGGTCATCGCCGGCGCCAGGATTCCCGTGTGCGTCTCCACGGACCACAGCGGCTTCCCTGTGTCCGCCTGGTAGGCGCTGAAGGCGCCCATCCCGGTGCCCTGGAAGACGAGGTTGCCGGCCGTCGCGAGCACGCCGCCGTTCCACGGCAGCGGGAATTCCGCGCGCCAGACTTCCTTCTGGTTGACCGGGTCCCAGGCTGCGAGGTGGCCCTTCATCGTCGACTTGATCTGGGCAAGCGCAGTTTGGTCTTCCGGGAGGCTCCCTGCGGCGAAATCGATGCCGACGTTGAACGCCTGCGCCTTCGGCGCGTACTTCGCGTCGGGGATGTAGACGAAAGCGATGTCCGTGACCGGCAGGTACACGAGGCCGGTCTGTGGGCTGAACGCCATCGGTTGCCAGTTGTGCGCGCCCCCCGGTCCGGGGAGCGAAAGCCAGGGCTTGCCTGTCTTGCCGTAGCGGGAGCTCGGATTTTCGATGGGCCGCCCGCTCTTCGCGTCGATTCCCGTCGCCCAGTTCACGACGGCGAAGTTCTTCGCGGAGATGAACTCGCCGGTCACGCGGTCGAGCACGTAGAAAAAGCCGTTCTTCGGCGCCTGCATGATCACCTGGCGCGGCTTGCCGTCGATGCTGAGGTCCGCGAGGATCAGGTGCTGCGTGGCCGTGAAGTCCCAGGTCTCGCCCGGCGTCGTCTGGTAGTGCCAGACGTACTCGCCGGTCTCCACCTTGAGCGCCATGATCGATGAGAGGTAAAGGTTGTCACCGCCGCCCGGACTGCGGATCGACTGGTTCCAGGGCGAGCCGTTGCCGATGCCGATGTAGAGGAGGTCGAGCTTCGGGTCGTACGCCATCGCGTCCCAGACCGTTCCGCCGCCGCCTTCCTTCCACCACCTGCCGTTCCAGGTCTTGGCCGCTTTCTCGAGCGCAGCCGTTTCGAACGGCTTCGACGGATCGCCGGGCACGGTGTAGAAGCGCCAGAGCTGCTTGCCCGTGTCCGCGTCATAGGCGCTCAGGTAACCGCGCACGCCCATTTCCGCGCCGCCGTTGCCGATGATCACCTTGCCCTTGATGACGCGCGGCGCGCCCGTGATCGTGTAGGGCTGGCTCCTGTCGGTCGTCTGCACTTCCCAGGCGGGCTTGCCCGTTGCCGCGTCGAGTGCGACCAGCCGGCCGTCCAGCGTGCCGAGATAGAGCCGGCCCTCCCAGGCCGCGACCCCGCGATTCGCGACGTCGCAGCAAGCGTGCACGCCCCACTCGCCCGGCACCTTCGGATCGAAGCGCCAGAGTTCCTTGCCGGTGCGCGCGTCGAGCGCGAAAACCTTGCTCCACGCGCTCGTCACGTACATGACGCCGTCGATCACGAGCGGCGTCGATTCCTGCGCCCGATGCGCCGTATCGAGGTCGTAGTGCCAGGCGAGAGCGAGCCCACCGACGTTTTCCGCGGTGATCTGCTTGAGCGGGCTGAAACGCTGCTCGTCGTAGGTGCGCCCGTAGCTCATCCAGTTGCCACCGTCCGAGTCGGCTGCCGTGAGCCGCGCCGCATCGACGGCCGCCGCCGGCGGCACCGCGGGTTTGGGAGGCTCGCCGCCGCAAGCGGCGGCGAGGAGGCTCAGACCCACGATCGACCAGCGTGGCAAGCTCACGGTTGATCCTTTCAGATCGCCATGCAGACGGATTTCACTTCCGTATACATCTCGACCGCGCCACGGCCGTGCTCGCGGCCGATGCCGGACTGCTTGAAGCCGCCGAACGGCATGGAGGGATCGACCATGTTGTGGCAGTTCACCCAGACGGTGCCGGCTTTGATCTTCGGCACCAGCCGATGCACGGTGCTCAGGTCATTCGACCACACGCTCGCACCGAGGCCGTACGGCGTGTCATTGGCCGCGGCGGCAATTTCATTGATGTCATCGAAGCGCTGCGCCACGAGCACGGGCCCGAAGATCTCTTCGCGCACCACGCGCATATCGGGCTTCACGTCCACCAGGACGGTCGGCTTCACGTAATAGCCGGAACCGGAGGGCGCTTCGCCGCCCACGGTGATCGTTGCGCCCTGTTTCTTGCCCGAGGCGATGTATTCGAGCACGCGGTCCTGCTGTTCCTTCGAGACGAGCGGGCCCATTTCCGTTTTCGGATCGAGGCCGGGCCCGAGCTTGATGCCCGAGGCCGCGCCGCTGATGCCCTCGACGACCTTGTCGAAGATCTTGCGGTGGACGAACAGGCGCGAGCCGGCGGTGCAGACCTGCCCGGCGTTGAAGAAGATCGCCTGGGCGGCCCCGCCGACCGCCGCGCCAATGTCAACGTCGGGGAATACGATCATCGGCGACTTGCCGCCGAGCTCGAGCGACACCCGCTTCAGCGTGTCGGTTGCGGACTTGTTGATGATCTTGCCGGTCACCGTGGAACCGGTGAAGGCGATCTTGTCGACACCGGGATGCGCGACCAGCGCGGCGCCGGCCGACTCACCGAGCCCTGTGAGAATGTTGACGACGCCCGGCGGGAAGCCGGCCTCGAGGATCAGGTCGCCGAGGCGCAGTGCCGTGAGCGGAGTCTGTTCCGCGGGCTTGAGGATGCACGTGCAGCCCGCGGCGAGCGCCGGCCCGAGCTTCCAGGCCGCCATCGCCAGCGGGAAATTCCACGGCACGATCTGCGCCACGACGCCCACGGGCTCGCGCTGCGTGTAGGTATGAAATTTCGGACCCGGCCCCGCGAAGATCGAGTTCTGGAAGGTCGTGCCCTCGATTTTGGTCGCCCAGCCAGCCATGTAGCGGAAGTAATCGCGCGCGCCGGGGATATCGATGATGCTCGCCATGAACCTGGTCTTGCCGTTGTCGACGCTCTCGAGCTCGGCGAGCTCGGCGGCGTTCTTGTCGATGAGGTCGGACAGCTTCCACAGGAGCGCCTCGCGCTGGTTCGGGAGCATGTCGGCCCAGGGTCCCTTCTCGAGGGCCTGGCGCGCCGCGGCGACCGCGCGATCGACGTCCGCCGCACTGGCGTCGACGATCGACGTGATCTCCTTGCCGCTCGCGGGATCGTAGACCGCGAGGCGCTCGGAAGACTTGGCGTCCACCCACTCGCCGCCGATAAGGAGACGGGGCTTGCGCTTGAGGAACTGCGCTATGACAGCGGATGGGGTGTGCTGCGGCTCGATGGCCGCGGGTGCCAGTGATGCGTTCACGGGAAACTCCTATGCACGTCTATGCGAGCACGACTGTGTGACGGGTAGTTGAGCCAAGCATTCTTGCGAGCCGCATCGCCGAGGCTCAACTGCAAAGGATACACAAGACTCGACCGACAGTGCAGAGAGGCCAAATGGGCCAAATCGGGACATTCCTGATTTCGTAAGCGCTTCCTGCAGAACGGAAATCAGGAATGTCCCCATTTCCGCACTCAACCGGCGGTGGGCGGCACATCCGGCACTTTCAGCCGCCCTTGCCGCGCCGGTATTCGCTCGGCGAGACGCCGAAGCGCTGGCGGAACACCCGGCCGAAGTGCGAGGCGTTGTTGAAGCCGTAGCTCATCGCGATATCGAGGAGCGAGCGGTCGCGGCGCGACAGGGCGAGCATGGCGCGAGCGCATTCATCGAGCCGGCGGCGCTGGATATAGCGCGCGGCGGTCTCATCGGTGTCCGAAAAGAGGTGGTGCAGGTAGCGCGCCGACATATGCAGGGCGTCGGCGACGCGCTGCGGCGTCATGTCCGGATCGTGCAGGTGGGTCTCGATGTAATCGCGGATACGCACGCGCCAGGCGGTCTTCAGCGTCGAGCCTTCCGTTTGCGCGCGCGGCACCACGGCGTATGCGCTCGCCGCGAGTTCGAGGAGGACGCTGCCGATACGGTCCGAGCTGGAAACATCCGTGATCGTCGAATACTGCTGCCAGAAATTGCGCACGAACGAGGACAGCAGGCCGCTCAAGCCCGCGCGGCCGGACATCGGCAGGCCGATGACCGCTTCCGGGCAGGCGATGTACCGGCGCAGGGTCTGCTGGCCGATGCCGAGCACCAGCATGCGGTTGTGATCGAACGACATCTCGTAGGGCAAGGTGCTGTCGCACAAAGTGAAATCGCTCGCTCGCAACAGCGCCTCCCGGCCGTTCTGGCGGAACTGGCTTTCCCCCGAAAGCTGCACGCACAGCAGGAACACCGGCTCGAGCGAGCGCGCGATGTGCAAGCGCGAGTGATACACGGTGGCCGGATCCGACTCGACGTCCACGAGCCTGACGGGGCCGACTTCGGTGCGGCTGAGGTGTCCGGAAAAATCCCGTCGATTCAAAGGACTGGCCGCGAGCTGGGTCAGCGCATTGCAGGTGAGATGGTTCCAGTAGTCGACCCGCCGCCGCGGCTCGATTCCGGACGTCGAATACGTCTGCAGCTCCGGCATCACGATCCCCCAGGGTGCGCGGCGGGCACGTCGATCCGTCCTTCGTGTGCGCGGCGTCGGTCACAATATAGCGGGAGCCGCTCTCGCGGCACATCCCCGTCTCGCGCATGGCACAGCCTTCGTGCGACCCTCTCGTCCAGAATGCGAGAGCAGGATGCGCGAAAATAGTTGTATTGCCATTGCCGGAGCCTGTCATGGCCGCTGACACCAGCAAGCGCCCGTTCCCGATGCCCTCCGAAATCGAGCCTGTCCCGGGGACGGAAGGCTGGGAGGACATGTATCCGTACTTCACGCGCGTGCGCCCGGAGGACGACCAGCGATTCTGGTTCTACAACTCCATGCATTTTCCGGAGCCGATGCCGGCATTCGACAGCGTGACCGCGGAGGTTCCGTACACGGCCATGGGCGCGTATACAACGCGCGTGTTCGCCTTCCCGACGGCGCTCGGCATCGACTACCGGATCATCAACGGCCGCGTCTACATCACGGCGAACGCGGTGAGCGATCCGCAGGAGATCGAACGTCGCCTGAAAGTCTTCCAGGAACGCGCGCCGCATTACTTCCAGAACTGGAACACGCTGTTCGACGGCTGGAAGCAGCGGATGCTCAAGCTCATCGAGCACATCGATGCGATCAAGGTGCCCGAGCTTGGCGATTTCGACGACGCCTCCGTCGTCACCGAGGCGCGCGGCGTCGCCACGAACCACTTCGTCCGTGAAGCGTTTCACCGCACGATCGAAGCCTTCTCGACCATGTGGCACCACCACTTCGAATTCCTGATGCTGGGCTACGGCGCCTACCTCGTCTTCTTCCAGTTCTGCAAGAAAGCCTTCCCGGAGATCGCAGACCAGACGGTCGCGCGTATGGTCGCCGGTATCGACGTGCTGATGTTCCGCCCGGACGATGAGCTGAAACGCCTGGCGAAGCTCGCCGTCGAGCTCGGCATCGACGGCAATTTCGTCGAGGGCGCGAGCCCCGAGAAGATCCTCTCCTCGATGCGCAAGCTCGGCGACAAGGGCGCGCGCTGGCTGAAGGAACTGGAAAAATCACGTCACCCGTGGTTCAACATCGCGACCGGCGACGGCTTCTATCATCACCACCGCAGCTGGAACGACGATCTCTCCGTGCCGTTCTCGGCGTTGCCGCGCTATGTGCGGCTCGTGAAGGAAGGCGACAAGCTCGAGCGGCCGACGGAACGCCTCAAGGTCGAACGCGGCCGCATCACGGCCGAGTACCGCGCCCTTTTGAAGACTGACGAGGATCGCGGCGCCTTTGATCAGATGCTTGCGCTCTGCCATCTCGTGTTTCCCTACGTCGAGGATCACAAGTTCTATTGCGAGCAGTGGTTCACCACGCGCTTCTTCAGCAAGGTGCGCGAATTCGGCGGCCTGCTCGCGCGCTTCGGACAGATCGAGGAAAGCGAGGACATCTTCCACCTGCAGCATTTCGAAGTGGACCAGGCGCTCGTCGACGTGATGATCGCCTGGGCCGCCGGGTCGCAGGCGCGCGGCGGTCCGCACTGGAAGCCGATCATCCAGCGTCGCAAGGAAATCCTCGAGAAGCTCAAGGACTGGAACGCACCGGCCGCGATCGGCCCGATGCCGGACAGCATCGAGGACCCGGCGGTGCAGATGCTCTGGGGCATCACCTCGGAGACGCTCAACTCCTGGTCGCGGGTGCCGGACGCGAAGGATGCGAACGAAATCCGCGGCTACGCGGCGTCCGCCGGCGTCGTCGAAGGCATTGCGCGCGTGCTAACGAGTCCCAACGACATCGGGCAGGTGCGCGAGGGCGACATTCTGGTCTGCGCGGTGACCAATCCGAGCTGGGCGCCGATCTTCGGCAAGATCCTCGCGGCGGTCTCGGACATCGGCGGCACGATGTCGCACGCGGCGATCGTCGCGCGCGAATACGGCATGCCCGCGGTCGTCGGCACGGGCCAGGCGACGAAGCGCATCCGCACCGGACAACGCGTGCGCGTCGATGGCAGCCGCGGCGTCGTCACCCTCCTCGACTGAAACCGGTGCCGGTGTTGGATAACTGGGGATTTCGTCAATCGCGATGAGCACCGGAGATCGAAATCCCCAGTTATCCAACACCGGCACCATGCAGATCGCCTGGTTCGAGACGGTGCGGATTGCGTCGCGGCCGACGGTGGGCGGCAAGGGCGCGAGTCTCGGTGAACTCACGCACGCGGGCATTCGCGTGCCGCCGGGGTTCGTCGTGACGACGCACGCATTCGAGTCGAGTCTCGCCGCGCTCGACGCGGCAGGAGCGATCCGCCGCGAGATCGCTGCGCTCGACGGCAAGGACCTCGACCGGATCACCGAGACGGCACGCAGCATTCGCGAACGCATCGAGAGCGCACCGCTCCCGTCGCCGCTGCAACTCGCGATCACCGAAGCGCATGCGAAGCTTTGCGGCGGGAATGCCCTGGCGCCCGTTGCCGTGCGCTCGAGCGCGACGAGCGAAGACAGCGCCGAGGCGAGTTTCGCCGGACAGCAGGAAACGCTGCTGTGGGTCCGCGGAGCGGACGCCGTGCTCAAGGCGCTGCGCTCGTGCTGGGCGAGTCTCTACAGCGTCGAGTCCGTGAGCTACCGGATGCGGCTCACGCTCGAGGAGTCGCGGGTCGCCATGGGTGTCGTGATCCAGCGCATGGTCGACTCGCGCGCGTCCGGCGTGATGTTCACGCGCAGCCCCACCTCCGGCGACCCCTCGGTGATCTCGATCGAAGGGAGCTGGGGCCTCGGCTCGGCGATCGTGAGCGGCGAAGTCACGCCCGACCGCTTCGTTGTCAGCAAGGTGACTGGCGAAGTCGTGCGGCGCGATCTCTCGGAGAAACTCACTGAGCATCTGCCGGCGCCATGCGGCCAGGGAATCCACGCCGCTGCGATTCCGCCCGAGCGGCAGTCCGTTTCATGCCTCGCGGACAGCGAGATCACCGGCCTCGTCGATCTCGCGAAGCGCGTGGAACTCCACTACGGCGCGGCGCAGGACATCGAATGGGCGGTCGCGCGCGACGGCGCCATCTATCTGCTGCAGAGCCGCCCGGAAACCGTCTGGTCCTCCCGCGATGTGAAACCGGTGGCGGCGCCCAAGGCGAATCCCTTCGACCACGTGCTGGCGGCGCTGAGCGGCAAGACCCGGTCATGAACCTGACGCGCACCGACGTCGAGGAAATCCTGAAGCTCCTCGACGCCTCGCCGTACGATGAGCTCGAGCTGGAAACCGACCGCTTCAAGCTGACGCTGCGCCGCGCGGCAGCGCCCAGCAGCGGCTGGACGCAAACATCCGAGACGAAATCCTCCGCCCAGGCCGGCAAGGCAACGGCCCAACCGGCCGCTTCGGCGGCAATGGCCCGCGCCGACGACGGGACCGTGCCCGTACGGGCGCCGCTCATCGGCACGTTCTACCGGGCGCCGAAGCCCGGCGCTCCGCCCTGCGTCGAAGTTGGTTCGACCGTGTCGCACGAAACCGTGGTCGGCATCGTCGAAACGATGAAGCTCATGAACTCCGTCAACGCGGGCACCGCGGGCGTCGTCACGGCGATCGAAGCCGCCGACGGTGAATTCGTGGAACAGGATCACGTGCTCATGCGCGTGCGCCCGGCGCGATGAGGCAGATCCGGCGGCTGCTGATCGCGAACCGCGGCGAGATCGCCCTGCGCATCATCCGCACTTGCCGGAGTCTCGGCATCGAGACGGTCCTCGCCGCGTCCGAAGCCGATCTCGATTCCGTCCCCACCCGTCTCGCCGACCGCACGATTTGCATCGGCCCGCCGCCACCGGCGCGCAGCTATCTCGATATCGAAGGCGTCGTCGCGGCGGCGCTCGAGACACGGGTCGATGCGGTGCATCCGGGGTATGGATTTCTGTCCGAGAACGCTGCTTTCGCCGAGCGCTGCCGCCACGCCGGCCTGGTCTTCATCGGGCCGGATGTCGCACAGCTGCGCGCGGTCGGCGACAAGCTGGAAGCCCGTCGGCAAGCGGTGGCCGCAGGCCTGCCGGTGGTGCCGGGCGGCGCCGTTGCCAGCCACGCGGATGCCGAGGCGCTCGGACGCGAGATCGGCACACCGCTGCTCGTGAAAGCGGTCGCGGGCGGCGGCGGCCGCGGAATGAAACGGGTGCGTTCGCCCGAGGTACTTGCCGAAACGCTCGACCTCGCGATGTCGGAAGCGAAAGCAGCCTTCGGCGACTCCCGCGTTTTCCTCGAACGCTTCATCGACGCCGGCCGCCACGTCGAAGTGCAGCTGCTCGGCGACGGCGAGGCCGTCATTCACCTCGGTGACCGCGACTGCTCGGTGCAACGCCGCTACCAGAAACTCATCGAGGAAGCGCCCGCGCCGTCTCTGTCCGATGGTTTGCGTGCCCGCGTGCACGCCGCTGCGGTGACGTTCGGCCGTCACCTGCGCTATCGCGGACTCGGCACGGTGGAGTTCCTGGTCGACAGCGCGGGCGGCAAGTTCTACTTCCTCGAAATGAACGCGCGTATCCAGGTTGAACATCCGGTGACGGAGATGATCACCGGACTCGATCTCGTCGCCGAACAGATCGCCGTCGCCGAGGGCCGGCCGCTGCGGCTGGGTCAAGGCGACATTGCCTGGCGGGGTCACGCGGTCGAGTGCCGTATCAACGCGGAGGATGCGCATCAGGACTTTCGCCCGAGCCCCGGCACGATAACCACAGCGGTCTTTCCCGCGGGCGCAGGCATCCGCGTCGATTCGCATATTGAAGCGCACGCGCGCGTGCCGCCGTTCTACGATTCACTGCTCGCCAAGCTCATCACGCATCGGCCCACGCGGACCGAGGCGCTGGCCGCGATGCAGGGGGCGCTCGCGAACTGCCGGATCTCGGGCGTGATCAGCAATACCGCCCTGCTGGGCGACATCGTCGCCGACGCCGACTTCGTGCGCGGCGGCGTCGACACGGCCTGGCTCGGCGGATGGCTAACCAAAGCAGGCAAGCATGCGACTCAAGGCTGAAATCGCGAAGCGCCTCGCTGCGACACGCGGCTTCGTGTTCGATCTCGACGGCACGCTCGTGCTCGGCGACAAGCACAACAAGGGCCTGCGCACGCTGCCTGGCGCGGTGCGCATGCTCGAGGACCTGAATCGGCGGCGATTCCCCTATGCGATTCTCACGAACGGTACGGTGCGACCGCCACACGAACTCGCGGGGAAACTGCGCGATGCGGGCTTGCCCATCGAAGGCGACTGTGTGGTGACACCGTCGAGCGTCGCGGGTGAATCGCTCGCGAGGGAAGGCTGCCGCACGGTGCTCGCGCTCGGCGGCGAAGGCGTCATTCGCCCGCTCGCCGATGCGGGACTCGAGGTCGTCACGCCCGCAAAGCTCGGCCGTCGCAAGGTCGACGCCGTGTTCGCGGGCTGGTTCCGCGAATTCACCATGAGCGACCTGGAAGCGGCCTGCACCGCCGTCGAACGCGGGGCCACGCTCGGTACGGCGTCGATGTCACTCTACTTCGCGACGGCCGGCGGCAAGGCCATCGGCACGTCGCGCGCGATCTGCGCGATGGTGACGAGCGTCACCGGCGCCCGGCCGCGCATCTTCGGCAAGCCCTCGCTCGCGGCGCTGCGCTCGGCGAGCCGCAAGCTCGGCATCGCGACCCGGCATCTCGCCGTCCTCGGCGACGATCCGACGCTCGAGGTCGAGATGGCGCATCGGGGTCGCGCGCTCGCGATCGGCGTGCGCTCGGGCGTCGCCGGCACGAGCGAGTTCGACAAGATGCCGCGCGACCGCCGCGCCCACATTCTGGTGCACAATGTCGGGGAGCTGCATCGCCTCTACCTGCAATCGCTCGGGAACCAAAAGCCATGAGCCGTTACGAGTACAAGCTCGATATCGAGAAGCTCGTCGCCATCGACGTGCACACCCACGCCAACATTTCGGGACGCGATCCGCCGGACCCCTGCTCGGTGCTGCTCGATGAGCAGATGGCGAAGTATTTCAAGTCGGGCAAGGCGGTGCCACCGACGATTCCGGAGGTCGCCGCCTACTATCGCGCGCGCAAGATGGCCGCCGTGATCTTCACCGTCGACGCGGAGGCCTCCGCAGGCATCACGCGTATCGCCAACGAGGAAGTCGCGGAAGTCGCCGCGCAACACAACGACGCTTTGATTCCGTTCGCGAGCATCGATCCGGCGAAGGGCAAGCTCGGTGCGCGCGAGGCGCGCCGGCTCATCGAGGACTACGGCGTGCGGGGGTTCAAGTTTCACCCTTCACAACAGGGTTTCTACCCGAACGACCGCAAGGCGTATGTGCTGTACGAGGAGATTGCGGCGGCGAAACTGCCCGCGCTCTTTCACACCGGGCAGACCGGCGTCGGCGCCGGCGTGCCGGGCGGGCTTGGTGTGCGCCTGAAATACTCGAATCCGATGTACGTGGACGACGTCGCGGTGGATTTTCCCGACATGCCGATCATCCTGGCGCATCCATCCTTCCCGTGGCAGGACGAGGCGCTCGCGGTCGCGACCCACAAGCCGACCGTCCACATCGACCTCTCCGGCTGGTCGCCGAAGTATTTTCCGGCGAATCTCGTGCAGTACACGAATACGCTCTTGAAGGACCGGATGCTGTTCGGTTCAGACTATCCGGTGATCACGCCCGACCGCTGGATCGCGGATTTCGAGCAGCTGCCGATCAAGCCGGAGGTCCGCCCGCTCGTCATGAAGGAAAACGCCGTGCGGCTGCTCGGGCTGCGCCAAACCGGTGCCGGTGTTGGATAACTGGGGATTTCGGTGACGAATCAACCTATTTCCGCCAAACCGCCTCCGCTAGCCTTGTGAGCTTCGATCGACGCTGGAGTGCGGGAGGCAAGGATGCCGCGACAACCTCGACTTCATGTGCCTGGCGGGCACTATCACGTCGTTCTGCGCGGTAACCATCGGGAAGCACTGTTCTCGACGGACGGCGATCGCAACGTGCTCGACGATATCGTCGCCGACGCTTTGCCGGCATTTGGCGCGCGTCTGCACGCGTACTGCTGGATGACCAATCACCTGCACACGCTAGTACAAATCGCGGATCGCCCGCTCGGCAAGCTGATGCAGCGAATTGCTGTTCGCTATTCGCGCCATCGACACCGGACGCTCCAGACGGCCGGCCACCTGTTCGAGCGGCGCCATCGGGCGAAACTCATCGATGTCGACCGATACTTTCATGCGGTGTTGCGATACATACACCTGAATCCCGTCAATGCTGGAGTCGTGAAGGATGCCGCCGACTACCCATGGTGCTCGCATCGCGCATACCTTGGCCTTGAGGGCATTCCATGGGTCACGACGGAATTCGGCTTGTCTCTATTCTCAACGGATCGTGCCAACGCACGTGCCGCCTACGCCGCGTTCATGCGCACAGGGGTACCGGGCGACGATCTGGACGTAACCGTCGTCCTATCGGACTCGGATTCACGGGTCATCGGCGCGGATGAATTCGTCGAACGCATCAGGCCGCCGGATCAACCGCGCAGCTCGTTGACGCTCGCGCAGCTGGCGGAAACCATCTGCAACCGTCACGGAATTCCAGTTTCGATCATCCGGTCGCCGGCCGCGTTGCGGTTGTTGACGCCGATTCGAGTGGAAATCGCCCGCTCTGCCATTGAACAGCGCGTGGCGACGCTGGCGGAGGTTGCGCGGTACCTCGATCGTGACCCCTCGACGCTGTACCAGCTGATGAATCGCCACCTTCCGATTCCCCACTAATCCAACACCGGCACCGGATTTTCAACACCGGCACCGGATTTTCCGGATTTTTCAGCGAAGGGCTGACTGCAACTGCGCGGCGCTCAACGTCCAGCCGAAGAACGACTCGACGTTGAAGATCGTGGCCTCGTGTGCGGCAGGCGGGCCCGCCTGCATCGCGCCATCGGTCACGAGGATCGGCCAGTACTCGTGGAAGTATGCATCGCGCAGCGTCGATTCGACGCAGACATTGGTCGCGATGCCGACGAGGAAGAGATTGCGGATGCCGCGCGCCCGCAGGGTCGAGTCGAGCGTCGTTCGCGCGAAGCCGCTATAGCGCGTCTTGAGGACGACCACGTCCCGGGATTGCGGCTTCAGTTCGTCGACGATCTGGAAATCCCACGTGCCTTCGACGAGCAATTGCCCTTTGAGCTCCGGCCGCGCGCGCATCAGGCAGAGCGCAGTCTCCTTGCGTGGATTCGGCGAGTCGTCGCCGCCGCCGTTGCTGAGATCGGGCTTGTAGCCGCTCTGCAAATACACCACCGGCACTTTGCGCTCGCGCGCCGTCGCGAGGATCGAGGCGATCGTGCTGACGACCGCTGGCGCGCCGGAAATGTCGATACCCGCGAGATCGAGGAGGCCCTTCGGGCTCGCGAACGCGTTCTGCATGTCGACGACGACGATTGCAGACTGCTCGAGCGCCACTTCGATCGGTTCAGGACGGGTCGGTAGTTTCAGCATGCGGGACCTGCGTAGATAAGTTACCCGAGATTGGCCATTCCCGGGTACGATCCACCCGGCGTGACACTCGCCCTCGAACAATCCCTGCTCGCCGAATTCACCGCCAGAGCCCTGCCAACGCGAACCCTGGTGTGGGAGAGCGCGCAGGCGCTCGTCGTGTCGCCATCCGACCGGCAGTTGCCCCGCTATGCGAATGCCGCCAATGCATCCGCCATCGACGGCTGGCCCATCGCGGTGCGCTCGAGCGGCGGTTCCGCTGTCCCTGTGGGACCCGGCTCGCTCTGCATCTCCGTGCTGATGTCCTGGAGCGGCAAGCCGCCTTCGCTCGCGCGGGGCTATGAGCTCATCTGCGAGCCGGTCGTTGCCGCGCTCACAAGCCTTGGGGTGAACGCAAGCATCGGGCCGGCGCCGGGGTCGTTTTGCGACGGCAAGTACAACGTGCTCGTCGACGGCAGGAAGATAGCCGGCACGGCACAGCGCCGCACGGCGCGTGCCGATGGCGGCGCCATCCTCGCGCATGCCATGCTGATCGTCGACGCGGATCCGGTGGCGCTCACCCGTGTGGTCGCGAAGTTCTATGAACGCGCGGGCGGCGACCGGTCGCTGCACGCCGAAAGCCTGACCTCCGTCGCGAAGTGCGTGCAGGCGAACCGGGGCAGGGACCTGCGTGCGGAGCTGATCCAGTCGCTCGCGCGCTAGGCGGAAGCATCGCAATCCCGGACAGCGGCTGCAGAGCGACGCGCTCGGTCAGCTCCGGGCACTCGGCTGGTCCATGCCACAGCACGTCTGCGGTTACTGGAGCGCCGTTGCGCGCTGGCCCGCGTGTTGAGCGCCGGGCTGGAACGCCTTGCCCGGTACTTTCCGTGGATCGTGCAGGCCTGGCTGATTGCCGCGGCGCCGCTCATCGATGAGTGCATCGCCGCCCTGCAGAAACCCGCCGTGGCGGGCGAGACCATCCGGTCCGTGGAAGAGGAGCTGTCCGCGATCGAGAACGAGTTTGCGAGGCCGCCGGGCGCCCGGCTCGAACTCGATGCCACGCCGCTCGAGCTCGGCGGCACTGGCAGCCCCGCGAATTTCTCCTAGCTGAACTGCGCTGCCGTCGACTCGTACGCGATCTTCGCGATCTTCTCGAGCGGCCAGGGACGGATCTCCTTCGCCAGCACTTCGATGCCGACCGGCCCCTGATACGCGGACTTCGCCCGCAGCGCGGTGAAACCCTTGACGTCGAAGTCGCCGTAGCCGCAGAGCGCGCGGTACTGCGTCGTCTCTTCGCCGAGATCCTGCGTCGGCGGCTTCGAGAATCCGTCGTTGATCTCGAGACCGATGAAGTACTGCTGCGGGAAATTCCAGACGTCGGCGTACGGGATCTTGAGCTTCACGATGTGCCACAGGTCGAAGATCATGCCGCCGTTCTTCGGCGCAGCGCCCTCGCAGAGACGTTTCGCCTTCCCGAGCGAATTGATCTCGCAGAACGGCATCAGCTCGTAACCGATCTTCGTGCCGATCGCTTCCGCTTCACGGCAGAGCTTGCCGAACTCGTCGATGAGGCGCGGGAACTCGAACGGCGTGTTGAAGAAATCGCCCACCTTCACGTGCCGGCCGCCGAGCTCCGCGGCGGCATTGAGCAGGAACTTGCGCTGCTCATCGGACTCGCGACGCTTCTCCCCGTCGAGGAACCAGCCGTTCAGGAATTCGATCTCGACGTGCCGCATGCCGTTGTCGTCGAGGATCTGCTTCATTTCCTTGAGACTGCGCGTCTTCAGGACGTGCTCGATGTCGGCGTGCCAGAGCCCGAGGCCCTTGAAGCCCGCGCGCGCGATCGCCTCGACGCGGTCCTTGAAATCGAACGTGCTGAATTCCTTGTCGGTGTGCGGCAGGCCGCCGCCCGCAAAGGTCCAGTAGGAAGCGATCAGATCCGGTACCGGTGTTGGATTACTGGGGATTTGCGCCATAGCATTCACCTTGCCTCACGGGGAGCAAATCCCCAGTAATCCAACACCGGTACCTACAGTCTCGCTCGGCAGTCACAGTCGATTTCCGCCATCGTCGTCGAGAACGCGGTGTGCACCACTTCCGCGAGCGGGAGCGGACGCACGTCGGAGGCCAGCACTTCGACGCCGTAGGGTCCGTGGTAGCCGGCAACGGCGAGCGCCGAAAGCATGCCGCGCACGTTGAATTCGCCGGCGCCGCAGAACCGGCGGTGATTGATGGTTTCCTCATAGAGGCTCCATTCGGCGGGCGGACGCCGGTAGCCGTCGTTCATCTCGACGCCGAGGATGTACTTGAGCGGCACGGCCTCCAGCTCCGTGTGCGCGATCTTGAGCTTCTCGACGTGCCAGAAGTCGAACATGATGCCGCCGTTCTTCGCGCCGGCGCCGTCGAGCATCGCGAGCGTGTCCTTGAGGCTCGTCCGCATCGAGAACGGCATCAGCTCGAACAGAACGCGCGTGCCGTGATTCGCGCCATCCTTGCAGAGCGCCGCCCAGGATTCGATGAGCCGCGGCATCCCGACCTTCGAGTTGTCGAAGTCTCCCACCTTGATGTGGCGCGCCTCGAACGTCTCGGCCGCACTCAGCAGGAGCCGCTTGCGTTTGTCGGATTGCTCCTTCTTCTCGCCGTCCTGGAACCAGTCGATGAGGAACTCGAGTTCGACATGCTTCAGGCCGTTGTCACGGAAGATGCTGCGCATCTCCTTGAGGCTGTATTTCTCCAGGCACTTCTCGAGGTCCGCGTGCCAGAGGCCCATGCCGGTGAACCCCGCCTTCGACAAGGCCTCGGCGCGGTCGCGGAAATCGAAGGTCGCGAATTCCTTGTCCGTGTGCGGCAGCGCGCCGCCGGCGAAAGTCCAGTACGACCCGAGGAGTTCGGGCTTGGGCAGATCCGCCCTCGCCTGCCGCGCCGGCGGCGACAGGACGCCGAGCGCCAACGCCGCCGCTGAGCTGCCGAGGAACGTTCTGCGATCGAGGCTCATGTGCGCCCGGACATGGGGTCCGCGCCCGCTCTGGCGACATAGCCGTAGCGCAGGTTCGAGCGTTCGGCGCCGAGCCGGGCGTATTCCTGCTTCATCGCGCCCAGCTGGTCGGAGCTCAGGGAATTCGCGACGACATTGACGTCGAGGCTGTAGAGGCGCGCGGCATTGCCTGCGAAGATCGCGTTCTTCACGACACCATTCGCGCTGCCGAGCGGCGCGAAGCCGTGCTTCTTCTGCATGTCCTGCGGGATCTCGAGCCGGCGCAGGGCTTCGATCTGCCATTGCGGCGAGCCGTACCAGACCGAGTCCGTGCCCCAGAGCACGTGATCGAGGCCCATGTCGCGGATCACCGTGCCGAGGAGCGCGGCCGCGAGGCGCGGATGCGTGATGCAGGAATTCGCAAAGCTGGTGCCGAGCTCGGCGTAGACATTGGTGACGCCGAACTTCGCCGGTATCTCGGCCAGGTCCGTCACCCAGTCGATGCGGCCGGTCTTGTCGAAGTGATCGAGCTCCGCGTCCGGCAGCTCGATGAACGGCCGCAACGCCGAGTGATAGATGACGAACTTGAGCTGCGGCCAATCCTTGGCCGCCTTGCCGACGTCCCAGACCGAGGAGTACTGCCAGAGGTCGGGCCAGGAGGTCTGGTAGTCCGCAGGCATGAGCCCCTTGTGGACGCAGATCGTCGTAATGCCCGCCTTCAAGGCCTTTTCGTACCACGGGTAGACGAGTCTTTCGTCGTCCATGCGCCAGTTCGAGTGGCGCTTCGTCTGGAAGACCGGATCGCCGATCGTGTAGCCCTTCCAGCTGTCGGGCTTGACAACATCGATGCAGCGGTCGACCTCCTCGAGCCAGCCCGCCGACCCGGGCGTGATGATCGAGTGTGACAACAGGCGGCGCGAGCCGGCGATGCCGTTCACCGCGGCCCGGGCGGCCTCGATCTGGTCGTTCGTCAGGAAGAAATTGGCGGGATCATCCGTCGGCGTGCCGGAGATGAGCGCAACCTTCGTGTCGCTGTCGACGTAGATCTCCTTGATGTAGTTCTCGAACTTGAAGCGCGTGAGGCTTTCGTTGCCGGCGAGCGCCGGGTTCCAGTGCTGCTTCGCGAACGCCGCGAGGCCGATGAGCACCTCATTCCTGTAGTCATCGCGCACGAAGTGCGTCTGCACGTCGATGATGAACTGGTTTGCGAGCGCCCGCGCCCGCTCATCCGCCGCGCCCGGCGTCGCGGCCTCCGCCGCAGCGACGCTGAAGGTCGGGCCGAAGACTTCGTTCAGCGCGATGAACGCAGCGGCCATGCCAGCGCTCGAGGCGAGGAATTTCCGGCGGCTCAAGCCATGACGGCGGCCATAGTCCTCCGCGAGCGCCGCGATGCGCGCCTCGACGCGCCTTTGATCCTCCGACTGCGGCAGCGGCGTGAACTCGCCGTTCGAGACGACCTGCGTCGGGATCGGCGTGGCCGGCGTCGCAGAATCTGCGGGAGCCAGCTTGTCGAGATCAGCGTCGCTCAGGAAACGCATTGAGCACCTGCATGAAAAGGGGACAGATTTATTTTCTCGCATTTCTAGCGCGGACGCGCAGATACGCGAGAAAATAAATCTGTCCCCTTTTCCGTTAGAAGGGATAGTGGCGCGGCAAGGTCTGGATCGTGATCCAGCGCAGCTCGGTGAACTGGTCGATGCCCGCGCGGCCACCGAACCGGCCATAGCCGGAAGCCTTGGTGCCGCCGAACGGCATCTGCGCCTCATCGTGCACGGTCGGACCATTCACGTGGCAGATGCCCGTGTCGATCCGCTTCGCGACGGCGAGCGCGCGCGCAATGTCGCGTCCGAAGACTGCGGCCGAGAGCCCATACTCGGTATCGTTCGCGAGGCGCACGGCGTCGTCGACCGATTTCACGCGCGTGATCGACACCTGCGGTCCGAAGGACTCCTCGCGGAAGAGCTCCATCTCCGGCGTTACGTGGTCGACGACGATCCCCTTCATAAGCGTGCCGTCCGCTTCGCCGCCGGTGAGCAGCTTCGCGCCCTGGTCGGTCGCACTCTTCACCAGCCGCTTCACCCGGTCGACCGTCGGCTGGCCGACGACCGAGCCGAGCACGACGTCGCCCTTGCGCGGATCGCCCGACGGCAGCGCGGCGACGCGCTTCGCGAGCTTCTGCGCGAACTGATCCGCCACCTGCTCGTCGATGATCACGCGTTCGGTCGACATGCAGATCTGGCCCTGGTTCGCGAATGCGCCGAACACCGTGGCATCAACCGCCGCATCGACATCCGCGTCATCGAGCACGACGAGCGGCGCCTTGCCGCCGAGCTCGAGCAGGATCGGCTTCAGGTACTTCGCCGCGATCGCCGCGAGGATCTTGCCGACCCGCGTCGAGCCCGTGAAGTTCACGCGGCGCACGGCCGGATGGCCGATCATCGCCTCGGCGATCTCTTCGGCATGCTTCGGATCGTGCGTGATGACGTTGACGACGCCATCGCCGAGGCCCGCCTCCCGAAGGACGCTGCCGATGAGCCGATGCGTCGCTGGACAGACTTCGGATGCCTTGAGGATCACCGTGTTGCCGCAGGCGAGCGGCATCGCAATCGCGCGCACGCCGAGGATGATCGGCGCATTCCAGGGCGCGATACCGAGCACCACGCCGACCGGCTGGCGAATCGCCAGCGCGAGGCTCCCCGGAACATCGGAAGGCACGACTTCACCGGCGACCTGCGTCGTCATCGAGGCGGCCTCGCGCAGCATGGAGGCCGCGAGGTGCACGTTGAAATGACCCCAGCCCTGCGTCTGGCCGGTTTCCGCGAGCACCAGTGCCGCAAACTGCGTGGCACGCTGCTCGAGCAGGTCCGCGGCCTTCATGAGTTTCGCGCGCCGTTCGCCGGGGCCGGTCGCCGCCCACTTGGGAAACGCCTTCGCCGCGGATTCCACGACCGCAATCGCGTCGGCAACGGACGCGGCGGCGGCCCGCGTCGCCGTCTCGCCGGACATCGGGTTCTTGCGGTCGAAGGTGGCGGACTTCGCGGCCGGCACGTCGCGGTCGCCGATCAGGAGTAGCACTTCTTCCATCGGGAGTCTCCTCGAGCATCAGCCGGGCGTGTGCCCGGGCGTCAATGAATAGTCGCGTTGCCTGGCTGCATAGTCTACGAAGAAATCGAGCGCGCGCGGATTCGCGACGGCGTCGCGGTTCACGGCCTTCTCGGGCGCCACGCCCATGAGGATGCGCCGCACCGGCACCTCCAGCTTCTTGCCGGTCAGCGTGAGCGGAATGTCGTCGACCTGGTAGATCTTGTCGGGGACGTGCCGCGGCGAATAATCGGAACGCAGCTTCCTGCGGATGCGCTCTTCGAACCCGGCGTCGAGTTTCGCGCCGTTCGCGAGCTTCACAAAGAGCGGCATGAAGAAATGCCCGCCCGGGAGGTCGAGACTCACGATCAGCGAATCATCGACGCCCGGGAGCGTTGCGAGGGATCGGTAGATCTCGGCCGTGCCGATGCGGATGCCGTGACGGTTCAAGGTCGCGTCGGAGCGGCCGCTCACGAAGCAGCCGCCGCGCCGGTTCACGCGGAAAAAGTCGCCGTGCCGCCAGATGCCCGGGTATTCCTGGAAGTACGACTCGAGGTACTTGCGCCCGTCCGGATCGTTCCAGAATGAGACCGGCATGGAAGGCATCGGCTCGGTGATGACGAGCTCGCCGACCTCGTCGATGACGCTCTCGCCCTTCGCGTTGAACGCGTAGGCGGCGATGCCGAGGGAGCGCGCCTGCATCTCGCCCGCATAGACAGGTTGCGTCTGCACGCCGCCGGTGAAACCCGTGCACACGTCCGTTCCGCCGCTCCCGGTCTGCACCCAGAGATCCTTCTTCACGTTCTCGTAGAACCAGAGCATGCACTCCGGCGACACGGGTGAACCCGCCAGCGTGATCGTCAGCAGCTTCGAGAGGTCGTAACGCTCGCGCGGCACGATGCCGTTCTTCTCCTGGATCTGCTGGTAGGTCGGGCTCGCCCCGAAGTAGCAGGCGCCCGACTGCTCGACCGCCTTCCAGAGGATGTCGGGCTCGGGCCAGGCGGGATTGCCGTCGTAGAGCACCGGCACGACGTCCGCGAGCATCGAGCTCACCATGAAATTCCACATCATCCAGCCGGTCGTGGTGAAGAAGAACATGCGGCCGCGACGGGGCACGTCCATGTGGAAGTGCATGAGTTTCAGCTGCTCGAGCAGGATCCCGCCGTGCCCGTGCACGATCGCTTTCGGCAGGCCCGTGGTGCCGGAAGAGAAGAGGATCCAGAGCGGATGATTGAAGGGCACGCGCTCGAAGCTGAAGTCCTTCGCCGCGACGGGCGGCCGGTCGATGAGGTCCTGCCAGAGCACGCAGTGCTTCGCGATGGGCTCGCGGTCGTGCGCGTTGAGGTAAGGCAGGTACACGACGTGCTCGATCGACGGCAGGCCCGCGAGGATCTCGCGTAGCTCCGCCTTGCGGCTGAAGGGCTTGCCCGCGTACTGGTAGCCGTCGACGCAGAAGATGACCTTCGGCGCGAGCTGGGTAAAGCGGTCGAGCACGCCCCTCGTGCCGAAGTCCGGACCACAGGCCGACCAGATCGCGCCGATGCTGGTCGTCGCCAGGAGCGCAACGACCGCTTCGGGACCGTTCGGCAGGTAGCCCGCGACGCGATCGCCGGGGCGCAGGCCCATGGCACGGAGCTCGGTCGCGACGATGCGCACTCTTGCGCCGAGCTCGGTCCAGGAAACCGGTGTGAGCGGCGTGCGCTCCGAGAAATGCACGAACGCCTCGGCATCCGGCCGCTCGTTGCGCAGGATGTGCTCGGCATAGTTGAGCCGCGCGCCCGGGAACCAGTCCGCGCCCGGCATCTTGCGGTTCGCGAGGACCCGCGAGTGCGGCGCGCCCGACTGGATCTTGAAATAATCCCAGAGGCTCTGCCAGAACGCTTCCAGGTCGCGCACGGACCATTGCCAGAGCGCCTCGTAGTCGGCGAACTTCAGGCCGCGTTCGCGCTCAAGCCATTGCAGGTACGGCGGCAGGCGCGAAATCGCGAAGCGCTCCGCCCCCGGCGTCCACAACAGATCCCCTTCGTTGACCGACATCCCCGACCTCGCGACTCTCTTATGTTTGCGGCGTCCCGGCTTTTCGTCGCGGGCGCTTCAATACGAACAGTACGGCCGAGCCGACGAAGCACCAGACCGCGACGGTGTAAAAGGTTCCGCCGTAGCCCGTTCCCTTGTCAAAGAGATAGCCGCCGACCCAGGGCGCGATGACGCTGAACCCCGTATTGATTCCGATGGCTACGCCCGACAGCAAGGCGAAGGAGCGCATGCCGAAGTAGTTGCCGAGCACTGTCATCATGCTGACGACGCCGCCGCCGAAGCCGACGCCGATGCAGATCGAAAAGGCGACCAGCATCTCGTAGCTGCGCGCGTGGACGATGAGCACCAACCCGAGCCCGAAGAACGCGGTGAACACCGCCCAGAGGTAGCGCGGATCGATTCGATCCCCGAGCAACGCCAGCACCGCCTTGGCGCCCAGACCGGAAATCGTCATCACGACGATGGAATTCTTCGCGACCTCGAGCGGATGGCCGAGATCGATGAGGTGGGGAATCCCCTGTGAAAGGTAAAGAGAGTAGCCCCCGCTCCCGCCGACGAGCGAGAACACCATGAGCCAGTACGCCGGATTGATCAGCGCCTCGGGGGCTGACCATTCCTCGGCCGTGACGAACGCCGGCCGCCGCACCGGCTTCGCGGCCGCCGGTTCGGGCGGCTGCCCGTCGGCAACTTGTCCGAGCGACTCCGGCGACTCGCGCACGAAGATGGCGGCGATGACGGCTGCGAGCGTCGACAGCATGGCGATCACCCACCAGCCGGCACGCCAATCGCCGCCGTGCCACTCGATGACATGCGTCAGCACCCAGGCCGCCATCGCGCCGCCCAGCGCTCCCGCCGAATAAAGGATGGCAAGCGCGAGCGCGCGACGCCGGACGAACCAGCGCGCGATGACCGCTTGCGACGCGATGGCGGCTCCCGTCACCACACCCGCGCCGACGAGAATGCCGAGCGAGAGAATGGCTTGCCAGCGCTCGGTCACCCAGAGAGCCATCAGCAGCGCGCCGCTCACCAGGATGGCGCTGCCGAGCACGAGCGTGCGGCGCGACCCGAAACGATTCACCGACATCGCGACGAGCGGACCCGGCACGCCCGACATGGCGATGTACACGGCGAAGATCGCGCCGAGCGTGCGCCGGTCGAAGCCGAGCGTCTTGCCCATCACGGCGCTGATGACCGACTGGCCGTACGCCGGAAATCCCAGGTTGAAGCACATCACGAGCCAGAGCGCGCCGAGCAGCGTCCAGCCGTAGAAGACCGGCCGGGCTTGCGCTGCGTGAACGATCGTGTCTGTCGCGTTCGCCATGACCGCTCAGACCCGCTCGATGACCATGGCGATACCCTGCCCGACGCCGATACACATCGTGCAGAGGGCATGGCGGCCCTGTACGGCTTGCAGCTGATAAGTCGCTGTGGTGACGAGCCGCGCGCCTGACATGCCGAGCGGATGACCGAGCGCGATCGCCCCGCCGTTCGGATTGACGTGCGGCGCATCGTCCGCGAGGCCGAGGTCGCGCAGGACGGCGAGCGCCTGCGACGCGAACGCCTCGTTCAGCTCGAGGACTTCGATCGCATCGAGCTTGAGGCGCGCCTTCTCGAGCACCTTGCGGGTCGCAGGCGCGGGACCCATGCCCATGATCCGTGGAGCGACACCCGCGGTCGCCGCGGCGAGCACGCGCGCCTTGGGCGTGAGGCGGAATCGCTTCGCGGCCGACTCGCTTGCGAGGATCAGCGCGCAGGCCCCATCGTTCACGCCGGACGCATTGCCTGCCGTCACGGTGCCATTCGCGCGAAACGGCGTCGCGAGCCTGGCGAGCTGTTCGAGCGTCGTCTCACGCGGATGCTCGTCGCGCGCCACCACGCCCGGCGTGCCGCGCTTCACCGGGATCTCGACCGGCACGAGTTCCGACCGGAAGAAGCCCCGCTCGTAGGCGGCGGCTGTGCGCTGCTGGCTGCGCAGCGCAAAGCGATCCTGATCCTCGCGAGACACCTTGAACTCGGCGGCGACGTTCTCGCCGGTCTCCGGCATCGAGTCGATGCCGAATTGCGCTTTCATCAGCGGGTTGACGAAGCGCCAGCCGAGGGTCGTGTCGAAAATCTGCGCATCGCGGCTGAACGGGGACTCGGCCTTCGGCATCACGAAGGGCGCGCGCGACATCGACTCGACCCCCCCTGCGATGACGACATCCGCCTCGCCTGTTTTGATCGCGCGCGCCGCCATGGCCACGGCGTCGAGCCCCGATCCGCAGAGCCGATTGATCGTCGCGCCCGGAACGCTCACGGGCAGGCCCGCGAGCAGCGCCGCCATGCGTGCGACGTTGCGGTTGTCCTCGCCCGCCTGATTGGCGCAGCCGAGCAGCACTTCGTCGACCGCCGCGGGATCGAGCGACGCGTTGCGCTTGAGGATCGCGCGAATCGCGTGTGCCGCGAGATCGTCCGGACGCACGGCGGCGAGCGCGCCGCCGTAGCGGCCGATCGGCGTGCGCAACGCGTCGCAGATGAAAGCTTCCGTCATGAGCCGCTCGCCGCGAGGTATGGAAATCCGAGCGGCATTTTACGCACAAGATCCCGCCAATCCGCGCCTCCGGTATCGATAGGAGGTATCGGCGTGGATCCTCGAGGCTCAGCGGGCGAGCCAGCCCCCATCGACCGGCAGGATGGCGCCGTGCACGTAGTCCGAAGCACCCGAGGCGAGGAATACCGCGGCGCCCGCAAGATCCGCGGGATCGCCCCAGCGGCCGGCGGGAATGCGCCCCAGGATCTCGCGATTGCGGACGGTATCGGCCCGAAGGGCCGCCGTATTTTCGGTCGCCATGTAGCCCGGCGCGATGGCGTTGACGTTGATGCCGCGCGCGGCCCACTCGTTCGCGAGCAGGCGCGTGAGGCCGGCGATCGCGCTCTTGCTCGCGGTATAGGCCGCGACGCGGATGCCGCCCTGGAACGACAGCATGGACGCGATGTTGATGATCTTGCCGCGCCCCCGGCCGATCATCGTGCGCGCCACGGCCTGCGTGAGGAAGAAGACGCTCTTCAGGTTGACGTTGATGACCGCATCCCAGTCGAGCTCCTGGAAATCGAGCGCCTCGGCGCGGCGGATCGTGCCGGCATTGTTGACGAGGATATCGACCGCGCCGAAGCGCACGACCACGTCCCGCACCAGCGGTTCGAAATCCGGATGCGCCCCGAGGTCGACCGCAAAGTGCTGCGAGGCTCGCCCGAGCGCCGCAATCCGGGCCGCCGTCTCCACCGGTTCGGTGCGTCCGAGCGTTGCAATATCGGCGCCCGCCTCCGCCAACGCGAGCGCGATCGCCTGCCCGAGACCGGTATTGGCGCCGGTCACCGCGGCAACGCGGCCCGACAGGTCGAACGGCGAGCCCTTGTCACTCATCGCAGCGTCGGTGTCGGCACCGGGTCCATGTCCTTGTAGTCCTGGTTCTCGCCGGCCATTGCCCAGATGAAGGTGTAGTGGCTGGTACCGGCGCCCATGTGAATCGACCACGGCGGCGACACGACCGCCTGCTCGTTCGCGACCACGATGTGTCGCGTCTCCCTGGGCTCGCCCATGAAATGAAAGACCCGCGCCTCGGGTGCGAGGTTGAAATAGAAATACACCTCGGAGCGCCGGTCGTGCAGATGGCAGGGCATCGTGTTCCAGATGCTCCCCGTGTTGAGTTGCGTGAGGCCGAGGAGGAGCTGCGACGACTTGCAGATATCCGGATTCACGTACTGATAGATGGTGCGCTCGTTGCAGGTAGCCTGCGATCCCATCTGCATCGGCTTGGCCTGGTCGATCGAAATCTTGACCGTTTCATGGCGCGCGTGCGCCGGCGCGCTCACGAGATAGAATTTCGCGGGTTCGGCCGCGGCATCGCTGCTGAAGGAAACCTCGCGGGTTCCCATCGCGACATAGAGTCCGTCGCGCGGCTTCAGGGCGTAGCTCTTGCCGTCCACCGCCACCGTGCCCGGACCGCCGATGTTGATCACGCCGAGCTCGCGCCTGGCGAGCAACGCCTCCTTGCCGATGCCCGGCACGACGCCGAGCACCACGGGCCGGCTCACCGGCATGGCGCCGCCGAGCACCATGCGCTCGACGTGGCTGTAGGTGAGGCAGGCCTCGTCGGCCGCGAAGAATTTCGGAATGAGATAGTGCTCGCGCAACGCTTCGGTATCGAGCGTAGCGATCATGCGCGGGTGCGTCGCGTGCAGCGTGCGGACTTCCATCGGCGTTACTCCAGCAATCGACCGTCAGAGGCGATAGGCGCGCTTCGGCAGGCGATAGGCAAGGTCGACCGCGACGGTCCGCGCCTCGTCCTCGTCCAGGCGGTGCTCGGCGACGAGCCGCGCGAGATAGGAGCAGTCGACGCGGCGGGCGACGTCGTGACGCGCAGGAATCGACAGGAAGGCGCGCGTATCGTCGTTGAAGCCGACCGTGTTGTAGAAACCGGCCGTCTCGGTCGTCTGCTCGCGAAAACGCATGAGGCCCTGCGGGCTGTCATGGAACCACCAGGCGGGACCGAGCTTGAGCACCGGATAGTGCCCCGCGAGCGGCGCGAGTTCGCGGCTGTAGGTGGTCTCATCGAGCGTGAACAGGATGACGGTGAGCCTCGCTTCGTTGCCGAAGCGGTCGAGCAGCGGCTTGAGAGAGCTCACGAAGTCGACGGCGCGCGGAATGTCCGAGCCCTTGTCCGGTCCGTATTCCTCGTGGAGCTGGCGGTTGTGATTGCGGTGCGAGCCCGGATGAATCTGCATCACGAGGCCGTCTTCGAGGCTCATGCGCGCCATCTCGGTCAGCATCTGCGCCCGGAAAAGCTCGGCCTCGTCGGCCGTCGCCTTGCCGATCGCCACCTTCGCGAACAGCCGCTCGGCCTCCATCGGTGTCAGGTCCGCGGTGCGCGGCGTCGGGTGACCGTGGTCGGTCGAAGTGGCGCCGGCCGCGGCGAATACGGCGCGACGCTTGCGGTGGGCCGCGAGGTAGCCCTTCCAGCTCTGCACGTTCTCGCCGGTGAGCTCACCGAAACGGCGCAAGGCCTGCGGGAAGATCTCGTTCTCCGGATCGACCACGGGATCCGGCCGATAGGCGGTGATCACCCGCCCCCGCCAGCCGCTCTCGCGGATCTTGCGGTGTTGCGCGAGCTCGTCGATCGGCGACTCGGTCGTCGCGAGCGCCTCGATGTTGAAGCGCTCGAAGAGCGCACGCGGCAGGAAGTCCGGCCGGGCAAGCGCCGCGCTGATCGAATCGAAATAGCGGTCCGCCGTGTCGGCGGCCAGTCGCTCTTCGAGACCGAACAGCTTCACGAAAACGTAGTCGAGCCAGAGCGACGACGGCGTGCCGCGAAACAGGTGGTAGTTGGCCGCGAACAGCCGCCACGCTTCGCGCGGCTCGGCCGCCGACGGTCCCGAGCGGTCGCCGACTCCGAGGCTGCGCAGCGACACGCCCTGGCTGTAGAGCATGCGAAAAAGATAGTGGTCGGGCGCGAGCAGCAGTTCCGCCGGGTTGCCGAACGGGCGGTTCGCCGCGAACCATTCCGGATCGGTGTGGCCGTGCGGACTGATGACCGGCAGGTCCTTCACCTCTGCGTAAAGCGCGCGTGCGATCGAGCGCACCCCCGGTTCCGCCGGAAACAGCCGGTCGTCATGTAGATTCAGTCGGGCCAAGGCATACCTGCAGGTCAATCGAGTCGCCGGACTGCCATCATATAGTGTTCGGACCGGCCGTTGGTAACCGGTGTCATTTCCGCGCGCCCGGGCGCGGAATTGGCGATGTTAACGGTACCGCGCGAGGCTTATGCCGGCTGGCGCGGGCTCTGGCAGGAATCGCGCACGACGAGATGCGCTTCCACGATCGTCGGCTGTGCAGGCGTGCCGGCGGGACCGTCGGACTCCCCGAGCAGTTTGCTCGCCGCGAGCTTGCCCATGTCGCGAATGGGCAGCCGGATGGTGGTGAGCGAGGGCCAGAGCCGCGACGCGACCGGGCTGTCGTCGTACCCCACCACGGACAAGTCGCCCGGAATCGTGAGCCCCATCCGATAGGCGACCCGGTAAATGCCCGCCGCCATCTCGTCGTTCGCCGCGAAGATCGCCGTCGGCCGTGGTTTCTGGGCGAGCAGCGTTTCCGCGCAGGTGACGCCGGATTCGAAGGTGTAGCCGCCCTCCATGATCATCGCAGCCGGCAGCTTGACTCCGCGCTCCTCGAGCGCTGTCAGGAAGCCCGCACGCCGTTCGTGCGCCGAGCGATAGGCGTCCGGACCCGTGATGATCGCGATGCGCCGGTGCCCGAGGGATTCCAGGTAGCGCGCGGCTTCTGCCGCGGCGCGCCGGTCGTTCGACACGATCATGCGGGCGTGCTCGTCCAGATGGACCGAGGCGATGCGGACGTAGTCGCAGCCGAGTTCGTCGAGGGCTCGCGCGAGCTTCGGGTTCTCCGCGATCGGCGGCAGCAGGATCACGCCCCGCAGCTTCTGGCGCTCGACGAAGTGGCGCACGCCCGGGATGAAATCCGCGCTCTTGCGGTCACAGGGATGCACGACCAGTTCGTAGCCCGAGCCGCGCATGGCGTCGAGCGCGCCCTCCTGGATGTTGACGATGTATTGCGCATTCGGATTGTCGTACACGAGACCGATGAGGAACGACTTGCGGAAGGCAAGTCCGCGCGCCTGCGGATCGGGCATGTAGCCGAACTGCTTGATGAGCGAGACGACCTTGGCCCGCGTTTCCGGCCGGACCGCGGGCGACTCGTTGATCACCCGGGAGACCGTCTTCTTGGAAACGTCGGCGAGCCGCGCGATGTCATTGATCGTCGGCCGGCGCCCGTCATAGGGAGCACCCGATCGATCCTGTCCGCCACGGGAGGTGGGCTCGCTTTTGCGCCGTGCGGCGCGGGCGCTCGACTTGGTCATCGTCGCCGGATTCTACGTGACTATGTCCCTGCGGTCGCCACTGGACCGGCATGAATGACACCGGTTACCATGCGGGTCCAGCCCATTCCGCCGGGCCGCTGGCCCGTGGGCGAGCGAGCCGCTTGCGACCGACATGGCAGCCAACCCCGAACTTCCCTTGCCGCCGGCCGCGCACGTGGTCGACCCGCTCGACGACGTAGCCGTCTGCCTGCGCGATCTGGATGCGGGGGCGACGCTGCGGATCGGTGGGCGCGAGATCGTTGTGTGCGACGCGATTGCGGCGGGCCACAAGGTCGCGTTGCGCGATATCGGTGCGGGCGAAGCGATCCGGAAATTCGGCTGGCCGATCGGCCGCGCGCGGGGCGCAATCGCGCAAGGCTCCTGGGTCCACAGCCACAATCTGGTGACCCAGCTCGCGGGTGTCGAGGAATTCGATTTTGGCGCCGACGGCGGCCAAGCGGCGACGGCCCTGCAGTCGGTAGCCGGCACTCCTTTCCTCGGCTATCGGCGCAAGGACGGGCGAGTCGGCACCCGCAACGAGATCTGGATCCTCACGACCGTCGGCTGCGTGAACCGGACGGCCGAGCGCATCGCGCGCGCGGCCCACGAGAGATACGCCGGCCGCGTCGACGGCGTGCACGCCTTCACGCATCCATTCGGTTGTTCACAGCTCGGCGATGACCTCGGCCGCACGCGTCACCTCATCGGCGCGCTCGCGAATCATCCGAACGCCGGCGGCGTCCTGATCCTCGGGCTCGGCTGCGAATCGAATCAGCTCGCGGCACTGCTCGCGGACGCGCCGGGACTCGATCGCGAACGCCTGCGCGCGTTCACGGCACAAAGCGCCGAGGATGAGATCGAGGAGGGCCTGCGCGCCGTTGAGGAGCTGGTCGCCATCGCGGAGCGGGACCAGCGCACCCCCTGCCCGCTCGCCACGCTCAAGCTCGGGCTCAAATGCGGCGGATCCGACGGCTTCAGCGGCATCTCCGCGAATCCGCTCGTAGGGCGAATCGCCGATCGCGTCGCCGCTGCCGGCGGCACGCCGATCCTCACCGAGATTCCGGAGGTCTTTGGCGCCGAGCGCCTGCTCCTCGGCCGCGCGGTGAGCCGCAAGGTGTTCGACGACATGGTCGCGGTGGTCGGCGATTTTCGCCGTTACTATCTCGACCACGGACTGCCGATCCACGAGAATCCCTCGCCCGGCAACATCGCGGGCGGCATCACGACGCTCGAGGAGAAATCGCTGGGAGCCGTGCAGAAAGGCGGGCGGGCGCCGCTCGCGCAGGTGCTGCGCTATGCCGATCAGGCGGCCGCGGCGCCGGGGCTCGCCCTCCTCGAAGCGCCCGGCAACGACGCGGTGTCGTCGACGGCGCTGGTGGCAGCGGGCGCCACCGTGCTGCTGTTCACGACCGGACGCGGAACGCCGCTCGGCTTTCCCGCGCCCACGCTCAAGATTTCCTCCAACTCGGCGCTCGCTGCAAAGAAGCCGCGCTGGATCGACTTCGACGCCGGCCGGGTGCTCGGCGGCACGAGCCTCGGCGCGGCGTCGGATGAGCTTATGGATCTCGTGTTGCGAACCGCATCCGGCCAGCCGACCCGCAGCGAAGTCAACGATGAGCGCGAGATCGCCATCTGGAAAGGCGGCGTGACGCTCTGAAGCCGCATGCCGATCGAGCAATTCCTATCCGTCGAGCAACTGGCGCACCTGCCTGCAGGCGTCGACCGCCCCGCCTACGACCGTGACGCCGTAACGAACGGCATCGTCCATTTCGGCCCCGGCGCCTTTCATCGCGTGCACCAGGGCTGGTACGTCGACGACCTGCTCGCGCAGGATCCGCGCTGGGCCATATCGGCCGCGGCCCTGCAGACGAGCGCGGTACGCGACGCACTCGCGCCGCAGGGCAATCTCTACACCGTCGCCGTGCTCGATGAGCGCGTGTCCTTCCGCGTGATCGGCGCGCTCACCGAGATGCTGGTGGCGCCGGAGGACATCGGCGCGGTGCTGCGCCGCCTGGCTGCACCGACGACCCATCTGGTGACGATCACGGTCACGGAAAAAGGCTATTGCCTCGATGCACGCGGCGACCTCGACGTATCGCGCGCGGAAATCCGGCAGGACCTCGCGACACCCCGCATGCCACGCAGCCTTATCGGCTTCCTCACCGAAGGCCTGCGCCTGCGCCGTACCGCGGGCCTCAGGCCCTGCACGATCGTGAGCTGCGACAACCTCGTCGACAACGGCGTCAAGCTCGCGCGGGCGCTCGGCCAGTTCGTGCGCGAGGTCGATGCGGATCTTGCGCGCTGGATCGAGGCCGAAGCGCGCTTTCCCCGTACCATGGTCGACAGCATCACGCCCTTTACGGACGGCGCGTTGCGCGAGCGCGTCGCGGCGGCGCTCGGCTGCCGCGACCGCTGGCCCGTGCAGCGCGAAGCCTTCGTGCAGTGGGTCATCGAGGATGCGTTCTCGGACGCAACGCCCGACTGGGCGTCGGTGGGCGTCACGGTCACCGACGACGTGCCGGCGTACGACCGCACGAAGCTTCGGCTCCTGAATGGCGCGCACTCGACGCTCGCGTACCTCGGCTCGCTCGCGGGATTCGCCACCGTCGCCGAGGCGATGGCGGATCCCGTGCTCGCGGGCTTCGTCGAGCAGCTCATGCGCGTCGAGATCATGCCGAGCATCCGCGCACCGCGCGGCCTTGACCTCGGCGGCTATACCACCTCGCTCCTCAGGCGCTTTCGCAATCCGGTCATGCAGCATTCGCTCGCGCAGATTGCCTGGGACGGTTCGCAGAAGCTCCCGATCCGCCTCCTCGGCACGATCGCCGACAACCTGCGCGCGGGCCGTCGCATCGAACGGCTCTGCCTGCCGATCGCCGCGTGGCTGCACTTCATTCGCCGCAGCGCGCAGGACGGCCGCGAACTGGTCGATCCGCTGGCCGCGCAGCTCCTCGATATCGGCGGCCGAGCGAATGGCGACGCCGGCGAGTCCCTCGAAACCTTTCTCGCGCTCACGCAGATCTTTCCGCCGGCGCTCGCGGCCGACGCGCAATTCGTCCGCGCGCTGCGCCAGGGCTACCGCGGGCTCGACGGGAACGAGGCGGCAGGCCGCGAGCGCGTCGAGCGCGCCTGCGCGGCTCTGATGTAGGCGGCGCTGTTCACGCGACAGCCGGTCTCCATCCATCGAGGATGCGGTCCACCGTATAGCGCTGCGCTTGCGCCGCGCTCAGCCGGCGCCGGTGCGCCGATTCGAGCGCACCAGGTCCCTCGCTCGCATATTCGAAGAAGCGGGCCTCGCCTGGAGCGAGCGCGACGCGATTGCCGTCACGCGCCCGGTAGTTCATCGCATCCCAGCCGTCGGCGGCGATGTGATCGTCCATCCAGCAGCGCAGGAACACCGCGGCGCCGAGCGCGTCGGGATCGCCGTACGTGCCGTCTGGAAATGGGCGCGTCGGCCGCCACGCGCGTCCGAGCGCAACGGTTCCTGCCGCAATCTGGGGTTCCCGGACGAGCCGGCAACTCTCGAACGTCACGCCGAATTCCCGCTCGCGGGGCGTGCTCGGAGCCGCGAGGTAGCCCTGCCTTTCCTTGCCGGGCCGATAGCGGGAGTGTATGTCGCAGCTCTCCAGGAGCGCGGTGCCGCCGCCGAAGATGAAATCGACGCTGCCCTCGATGCGGCAGCGGCGGAAATGGCTGCGGCCCCGATCGGCGAACAGCGTGTCCTGATGGCCGGTGATCGTCACATCCGCGAACGCCGCGCGGTCCGAGCCCGCAGCGAGCATGAGGGCCACGGCCTGCGCGCCGTTCGGGCCGATCTCCTGGAATCTCGGGTGCAGGAGATTCCCGACATAGTCGAAGCCATTGCGAATCGTCAGGTTGCGCGCGGCGAATCCCGGAGCACGCACCACGACGCTGGCGCAACCCCAGGTGCCGAGCGGCTTGCCATCCGGGCCCGGGTCTCCGGCAGCCGCGTCGAACACGAGTGCGCTGCCCGCACGGTCCTCGCCGATGAGGTGGACGTTGGGCTGCGTGACGATAACTTTTTCGCGCCACTCGCCGGCGCCGACGAAAATCCGAAAAGGCTTCGTACCGGCCGCAGGCGCGGCGTCAATGGCAGATTGCAGCGATGCAAAGTGCCGCGCCCGCAGGTCGGGTCGATCGCTGCGCGTCACGGCCGCGTCAAATTCGAAGTCCCCGCGCTCGAGGGCGCAGCCCGTCAGCGCGCCGCCTGCCAGACCGAGCGCGCCGCCGAGCCATTGCCGACGGTTCATCGTCCCGGACGCTCAGTGCCAGTCGAACGTTCCGGCGCCGCTCGCGACGTAAGGAGCGACGAGGCGCGCCGACAGTTGCGGCCCGAAGAGCGACGGCGCCCAGCCGACGGTGGGCGCGAGGTCCGGATCGTTCACGGCGTTCCACTCGAGCACGACGTCCGGCAAGCGGCGGGCGGTGCCGAAGTCGACATAGGTATAGGCGGCGTGCACCGCCGTGCCGTTGAGCCGCGACAGGAATCGATCCGCGGTGATGCCGTCCAGCGCACGGAAGTAGTTCTGCTCCGCGAAGATCTGCGATTCCGCGCCGACGCCCCAGCTGTACTGGTAGTTCGCGCCGCTGCCGATGTTGTAGTAGTTGTTGTAGATGTGCACCTGGCCGAAGCGCACGCGCGGCGCGCGCTGGCCAACGGCCTCGTAGAGATTGTGATGAAACGTGACGCGGAGCTTGCCGCGATCGGCGGTGGCGCTGTCCGACGAGCCGACGAGGCTCACCTTGTCGTGATCGAGGAAGCGGTTCCACGACACGGTGACGAAGTCGGAAGCGTTGGTGATGTCGAGCAGGCCGTCGTGCACCTGGTAGAGCACGCCGAAATAGTCCGGCAGCCCCGCGTCGGCGGTTGCGCGGTCACGAAGCACGTTGTGGTCGATCCACACGTGATCCGAGTCCCTGAGCGAGATCGCATCGTAGAGCGAATTCCAGGAGCCGAGCGCTCCGTCGGTCGGCGACCATTGCGGGAAACAGTCGAAGCTGTCCTCGAAATTGAGGTTGCGCACGATGATGTTGGTGCGGCTGCCGGCCACGTTCGCGGTGCCGCGGATGTCCAGCCAGATGCCTCGCAAGGTTGCGGTCCTGCCGACGCCGACGATCGTCGTGTTCGAGCCTGGCCGGATGCGCACTCGCGCCTGCTGCGCGGCCTGTGACGCGACCCGCGCGGTTTCCAGCGCGCCGGCCGGCGCGCCGCGGCCCCAGACCGCCGGATCGTACGTGGCGAGAAAGGCCTCGAGCGTGTAGCCGTTGCGGTAATAGTCCTCGCAGGCGAGAGGCTGATTCGCATCGTCGACGTTGAAGTCAAGTGTGCCGTCGACGTAGAGGATCTTCGGCAGGTTCGACGGGTTGGACGGCGAGGTCGACGAAGCGACGCCATTGTTGAGCGCGGCGATGAATTCCGCGCGGTTGTGCACGGTGTAGACCTGCTCGGGAGGCGCCTGCGACCCGCCGCTCGTTCCCGTCGAAAATGCCGCCCATCCGTCCGTGGACCCGAGCACCTGCCGGCCGGGATCGCCCGCAACCGTCGCCGCGCCGGCGGCGCCTGCCGCGATGATGAGTGCCGCCGTACCGACCAACTGCAGCCTGCCGCTCATGACAAGTCCTCCCTGCGATCAGAACTTCAATCGGGCACCGAGGATGTAGGTCCGTCCCGTGTGGTGATAGAACGACGGCCGGTCCGCCTCCTCGTCCACCCACTGGTCCTGGAACTCGTCCGTCAGGTTCAGGCCCTCGAAGGTGAATTCGATCATCTCGTTCAGCGAGAAGCGCATCGAGGTGTCGATCGCGAGCGTCGACTTCACGCCGCCGAGATTGTTGCCGTTCTGTCCGGGCACACCGTTGTTCGGATCGATGTAGCCGTCGCGATAGGCGGCCGAGACGCGCGCGCCGAAGCGCTTCGTCTCGTAGTACAGCGTCGCGTTGTAGGCCTTGCGCGAAAGTCCCGTGAGATCGGTGGTCGCCGTCACGGTCGAATTCGGAATGACGTACTGGATGCTCGACTTGACGCCCGTGTAGTTGATCATCGCGCCGAAATTCTTGAGCGCCCCCGGCAGGAAAGTGAATGGCTGCTGGTAGCTGATTTCAAAGCCCTTGAGGTTACCGCCCGGGCCGTTGATCGTCGTGTTGAAGGTCCAGATCGGCAGGTCCGGCGCGCAGTTCGGCAGGGTGCCGCAGGCCGCGACGGCGACGTTGTCCGGAATGCCGAAGGGGTTGCCGGTGAAGACCTGGTTGGTCACCGTCAATCCCTGCGGCCGGCTCTCGATGTCCTTATAGAAGAGTGCCAGCGCCAGCATCGATTCCGGGGCGAAATACCACTCGAGGCCGAGGTCGTAGTTCTTCGCGCGGGTCGGATCGATGTTCGGATTGCCGAGCGTCGCCACGCGGTTGTTGCCGCTCACGTTGACCGTGCCGCCGGGCGTCAGCGTGCCGAGCGCCGGCCGCGACATGACCTTGGCCGCGCCGGCGCGCAGGACCAGGTCGTTCGCGAGGTCGAAGGCGAGGTTGAAGGACGGCAGCGTGTCGCTGTAGTCACGTTTCGCCGTGATGAGCACGGGGCCGCCCGTCACGAAGGTATAGCCGACGGAGTTCTGCGAGGTTTCGACGTAACGCAGGCCGACATTGCCGCGCAAGGTGTGGCTCCCGAGCGGCGCATGGAAATCAAGCTGCGCAAAGGCTCCCGAATCGTCCTCGTCGACCTCGCGATTGTTGTTGAGCGCGGGTTCCGGGCCGAGCGGGAATACGGTCGGATCGTTGAGGTCGAGCAGGCCCGTTCCCGTCGGCACATCGGGCGTAAGGAACACGGTATTCGAGCCGCCCGGAATGTTGAGGTCGTTGCCGAAGGAGAACACGTTGCCGTAGCTCGTGAGCGGAATCGCGCGCTGGGCCGCTGTCACCGTGCCCTCAAGATTGCTGGCTGTCCCGTTCGAGCGTCTGAGCTCCGTGGTCTTGAACGTGAAGGTCTTGTACTGGCCGCCGAAGCGCAGGTTCATCGAGTCCGTCAACTGCCATTCGAGGTCCGCCTGGTAGTTGAGGAAGGAGTTGATCGAGCTCTGCGGGCGCAGGCGGATCTGCGAGAGATACCAGCCGCCGGAATCGACGGTCGAGGTGGCGCCGGCCTGCGGCGTGCCGTTGACCGTCGAGGTGAGATCGGTCGCCCCGTAACCGATGACGGGCAGGCGGCTGTTGTCGCGATAGTCGTAGGTGAGCTGCGGGATATTGTTCCAGTCGAAGATCAGCGTCGTCTGCATCGGATTCTCGTGGTTCGCTTCCGCGAAGCCGACGAGCGCATTCAGCTTCCAGCGCTCACCGAGCTTCTGCGAGCCGTCGATCGTCACCTGCGTGAACTCGGTGCTCAGCCGGTCCATGCGGTTTTCGGTGCGGATGTCGACGTTGTTGAAGACCCCGTAGCGGAGCGTGCCGGAACTCGTCGCCGTGGCGTCGTTGCGGTCGATGAACGCGTCCGCAACCACCATGCCGTTGGCCGCCGAGCTGAAATTCGGGATCTCGAGGAAGGTCTCCTGGCGCTCGGCCTTGAACTTCGCATACAGCCCGTCGACGTTGATCTCGGTGCCCTCCGTCGGCCGGAATTGCAGGGCGCCGGTCAGGCCGAGCCGCTGCTGGCTGTGCTGGTAGTAGTCGTAGCGTGGAATACGCGGCACGAACGACGTGTTGATGTCGGCGAGCGGCTCGGGATTGCCCGGCAGCGCGGTCGCCGCGAACGTCGATTGCTGCCAGCGGACCGTGCTCGACCCATCGTCGACGAGGCTGCGGTCCGTGTAGGCGGCCGAAAAGAGCGCGCCGAACTTGCCGTCGGCGAAGATGTTGCTGACCAGGAACGCGGCGCGCGGATTGATGTCTTCCGCGAGATCGTTGTACGACCCGTTGATCGACGCGACCAGGTTGAATCCCTTGTAGTCGAAGGGCCGTCCGGTGCGCAGGTCCACCGTGGCGCCGAGCGACCCTTCGTCGGTATCCGCCGCGGAGGTTTTGCGCACGGTGATCGAGCTGAAGAGCTCCGACGCGAAGGTATTGAAGTCGAAATTGCGTGCGCGGTTCGTGCCGCCCGCCGCGTCCGTGCCGCCGTTGGCGGACATGGCCTCGACGCCGTTCAGGCGGATGCGCGTGAATTCGGGGCTCAAGCCCCGCACGGTGATCTGGCGGCCTTCGCCTGCGTCGCGCTGGATCGAAACGCCGGGCACCCGCTGCAGGGCCTCGGCGAGATTCAGATCCGGAAAGTCGGCGATGTCCTCGGCGACGATAGCGTCGACCGTACCGACCGATTCGCGCTTGATGCCGAGCGAGGCGTTGAGGCTTTGGCGATAGCCGACGACCACGACCTCCTCGACCGCTTCCTCGGATGCCCCCGTCTGGGCCCAGGCCGCGGGCGCCGCGACGCCAAGGACGAGCACGGTCATCGCGCCCGTGCCTGCGAAAATCGAAAGGTTCCACCCGCCGACACGCTGACGCTTGTTCATCGATCCCCCCCCTGACATTGCACACCCTGGACCGGACGCTTCCTGCCCGCCGGCACGGCTCGTCGAAATGCGGCCCGTTGCCTGCCTGACACCGGTGTCTTTTGGTCGTTGCACGACTCGATGACACCGGTGACAATTTAGCGTAGCAGAGTCCAGCGAGAGAGCACAAGAACGTTGCGCGCGTCCCCGGGAAGCAATCAGTTCGGCCGGCGCCCGTCCCCGGCGGTAGGCTATGGTATGCAGCCATGAGCAACCGCATCTTGTGCTTCGGAGAGATCCTTCTCAGGCTCTCCTCCCCTGCCAGGGAAATCCTGCTGCAATCGCCGCGCTTCGACGTCACGATCGCCGGCGCGGAAGCCAACGTCGCCGTGGCGCTCGCTTTCTGGGGCCATTCCGCCTCGATGCTGACCGTGCTCCCCGATTCGCCGCTCGGCGGCGCCGTGCTCGGCGAGCTGCGCCGCCATGGCGTGAACACCGATCGCGTCCAGCGCAAGCCCGGCCGCATGGGCCTTTACTACCTCGAGGCCGGGGCCCTGCACCGCGCACCCGAGATCACCTATGACCGCGCCCAGTCGGCCTTTGCGAATGCACCGGCCGCGGGTTTCGACTGGGACAAGGAACTCGCCGGCATGGGCTGGCTGCACATCTCAGGGGTGACACCGGCGGTTGGCGTGGCGTCGGCGCAAGCCGCGGGCGAGGCAATGCGGGCTGCGAGGCGCCTCGGCGTCTCGACGTCCTTCGACTGCAATCATCGCGCGAAGCTCTGGAGCGCCTGGAAAGGCGATGCGCGCGCGGTGCTCGGCGGGATCATCGAACACACCGACATCCTGTTCGCGACCGACCGCGATATCGGCGCGCTCCTCGGCGGAAATTTCGATTCGGTGCCGGCGGGCGAGCGCGCCCAGCATGCGGCAGGACAAGTGTTCGCCCGCTTCCCGCGCGTACAGCGGATGTACGGCACGGTTCGCACCGAGCGCAGTGTCGATGACCATTCCCTGTCGGCGCAGCTGTGCACCGCGCAGCGCCACTTCAGCACCGCGACCTACGAATTGCGGCCCATCGTCGATCGCATCGGCACGGGCGACGCCTTCGCTGCCGGCGTGCTTCACGGCCTGGTCTCGGGCTTCGATGAACAGCGCTCGCTCGACTTCGGCATCGCGTCGGCCTGCCTCAAGCATTCGATTCCGGGAGATTTCAACCTGGTGCGCGTCGACCAGGTCGAAGCCCTGCTCGCGGCCCAGGGATTCGGCGTCCGGCGATGATCGAGAGCCTGTTGCGGCGCTCGCCGGTGATACCGGTCGTCACGATCGAGGACGCGACGCACGCCGTCGATCTCGCCCGGGCGCTCGAGCGCGGCGGCATCCGCATCGTCGAGATCACGTTGCGAACACCAGCCGGACTTGCCGCGATCGAAGCGGTCGCCCGTCATGTCCCGGAAGTCGTCGTCGGCGCCGGTACGGTGCTGTCGCCCGCCGACCTGTCGGCATCGGCGCAGGCCGGCGCCGGCTTTGCCATCTCGCCGGGTGCCACGCGCGAGCTGCTCGCCGCCGCGCGGGCGTCGCAGATTCCCTATCTGCCGGCCATCGCAACGGCATCGGAACTGATGCAGGGCCTCGATGCCGGCTATCAGTGCTTCAAGTTTTTCCCGGCCGCGGCACTGGGCGGGGCGGCTGCGCTGCGCGCACTGGTCGCGCCATTTCCCAAGGTGCTTTTCTGTCCGACCGGCGGCGTCTCGCTCGACAACGCGGGCGACTACCTTGCGATCCGCAATGTGCCCTGTGTCGGCGGATCCTGGCTGGCGCCAGCCGAAGCCTTGCGCGCGAAGGACTGGCGCCGGATCGAGACGCTGGCGCGCGAGGCTGTCGACCGGCTCTCGATGCGCGCCGGCATGCCGGCGAACCGCCGGGCACACTGACGTGGACGCGGGCTCGGCCTTGCGATGACACCGGTTTCCCGCGCGCCGGAGACCGGCACCGTCGAAATCACGGGGCTCGCCAAGGCCTTCGGCGCCGGCACGGTCATCCGCAGCCTCGACCTCAAGATCGCCGCCGGTGAATTCGTCGTCTTCGTCGGCCCGTCGGGATGCGGGAAGTCGACGCTCCTCAGGCTCATCGCGGGCCTCGAGCGAGCGGACTCGGGCAGCATCCGCATCAGCGGCCGCGACGTGACGCGCGAGCACCCGGCCAGACGCGGGATAGCGATGGTCTTCCAGTCCTACGCGCTCTATCCACACATGACCGTCGCCGAAAACATGGGATTTGCGCTGCGCATGCAGGGCATGGGCCGGGCCGAGATCGAACTGCGCGTGGCGCGCGCGGCCGAGACGCTGCAGCTCGCCGAATTGCTCGAACGCAGGCCGCGCGCCCTGTCGGGTGGCCAGCGCCAGCGGGTTGCCATCGGCCGCGCGATCGTGCGCGAGCCGGACGTATTCCTTTTCGACGAGCCGCTCTCGAATCTCGACGCAGCGCTGCGCGGCCAGATGCGCGTCGAGATCGCCCGCCTGCATGCCCGCCTTGCGAGCACGATGATCTACGTGACGCACGACCAGGTGGAGGCGATGACGCTCGGCACGCGCATCGTCGTGCTGAACGGCGGCGCCATCGAACAGGTGGGCGCGCCGCTCGAACTCTACCACCGGCCGCGCAATGCATTCGTGGCGGGTTTCATCGGCGCGCCGCGCATGAACTTGCTGGCCGTACGCGCGCAGCACGCCGAACGCGATCGCATCGAGGTCGAATTCGCCGGCCGGCACATCGGCATTCACGGCATGACGTCGGGCGTGCCGCGTGGCGCCTCGCTCAAGCTGGGTGTCAGGCCCGAGCATCTGGTCGTCGGGGCGGGCGCGACGGCGACAGCGCTCTGCGATGCCCAGGTCGCGCTGGTGGAGCAGCTCGGCGGCGAAGCCCTCATCCATGCAACGGCGGCCGGCGGCGCCTCGGAGGCCCTCGTGCTCAAGGCGCCGGGCGACACGGCCGTGCGCGCGGGTGCGACCATCGCGGTGGCCGTCGATCCGTTGGCCTGTCATCTGTTCGACGGGTCCGGCCGGAGCCTGCGCGCGTCATGATCTACGCCAACGCACGGAGCGGCTGGCTCTACCTCGCGCCGTTCCTCGTCGGCCTCGCGGTTTTCACCGCCTTTCCGTTCGTCGCGTCGCTCCTCCTCAGCTTTTCCGACTACCGGCTGCAGGACAGCCTCGAGGACGCTCGCTACATCGGCCTCGCGCACTACGTCGCGATGGCAGGCGACCGCACGTTCCACAAGTCGCTCGGCGTCACGTTCCTCTATGTCTTCGTCACGGTGCCGCTGAAACTGGCGACGGCGCTCGGCATCGCGATGCTGCTGAACTTCCGCCTGCGCGGCATCGGCTTCTTCCGTACGGCGTTCTACCTGCCGTCGATCCTCGGCGGGAGCGTCGCGATCGCCGTCGTCTGGCGTTACGCGTTCGCGGGCGACGGCCTCGTGAACCAGGCGATCGGCTGGTTCGGCGCCGGGCCGGTGAACTGGCTCGGCGAGCCGGGTTACGCGATGGCGAGCGTGATGCTCCTGCGCCTCTGGCAGTTCGGTTCGGCGATGGTGATCTTTCTCGCCGGCCTGAAAGGCATTCCGCAGGACCTGTGCGAGGCCGCAAGACTCGACGGGGCCGGCCACTGGCAGCTCTTGCGCCGCATCACCCTGCCGCTCCTGACGCCCGTGATCTTCTTCAATTTCGTGATGCAGGTGATCCAGGCGTTCCAGGAATTCAACGGCCCCTACATCATCACCGCCGGCGGGCCGCTGAAATCGACCTACCTGCTGCCCCTCATGATCTACGAGGAGGCGTTCAAGTACTTCGACGTCGGCTATGCGAGCGCGCTCTCGTGGCTCCTGTTCCTCATCGTCGGCATCTTCTCCGCGCTCGCGTTCCGCTCCTCGAAATACTGGGTCTTCTACTCCGCGGAACGGGAGACGCCGCGATGAGCGGGACCCGCGCGCCATTGCGCTACCTGATCCTGATCGGCGCGGGATTCGTGATGCTGTATCCGCTCCTCTGGATGCTGGGCGGCGCCTTCAAGCCGAATGCCGAGATCTTCCAGTCGATCGGGCTCTTCCCGGCCCACCCGACGCTCGAGGGCTTCACGCGCGGCTGGCGCACGGGCACGGAATTCAGCTTCGCAACCTATCTCGCGAACACCTTCCGCATCGTGATTCCGAAGGTCATCCTGACCGTCGTGTCGTCGGTGCTCGTCGCGTACGGATTCACCCGCTTCAATGTGCGCGGCTCGCGCGTCCTGTTTGCGCTCCTGATCGCGACGGTGCTGCTGCCCAAGAGCGTGCTCCTCATCCCGCAGTACCTCATGTTCCGCGAATTCGGCTGGCTCGACACGTTCCTGCCGCTCTACGTGCCCTCGGCCTTCGCGACCGACGGCTTCTTCGTCTTCATGCTGGTGCAGTTCCTGCGCAGCGTCCCGCCGGAGATGGAGGAAGCCGCGGTCATGGACGGCTGCAACAGCTTCCAGGTGCTCGTGCACGTCGTGCTCCCCGTGATCCTGCCGGCGGTGATCTCGGTCGCGCTCTTCCAGTTCATGTGGACGATGAACGATTTCCTCGGGCCCCTCATCTATGTGTCGAGCGTGGAGCATTACCCGGCCGCGCTTGCGCTCAAGCTCTCGATCGATGTCACCGAGTCGACCGCGTGGAACGAGATCCTCGCCATGTCGACGATCGCGCTGCTGCCATCGGTGCTCGTGTTCTTCCTGGCGCAGAAGTACTTCGTCGAAGGCGCAACCGCCGGCTCGGTGAAAGGATGAGCTCGCGGGTTTCCCGCCGCTGGTTCCTTGGCGCGCTGCCCGCCACCGTCCTGGCGCGGCGCGCGATCGGGCAGGCGCCGGTGGAACTGCGCATGTCGTGGTGGGGTGGCAATGACGTGCATGGCGCACTGCTCGCGACCCTGCGGAAATTCGAGGCGCGCTATCCCCACATCCGCGTCAAGGGCGAATACACCGGGTGGGTCGGCCATCTTGAGAGATTGACGACGCAGATCGCCGGCCGCACGGCCCCCGACCTCATGCAGGTCAACTGGAACTGGCTCGTGCTCTTCTCGCGCGACGGGCGCGGATTCCAGGATCTCGGCACGCTCACGGACCGGGTCGATCTCGGCCAGTTCGACGACGACGCGCTCGCGACCTGCACGATGGCCGGGCGCGTCAACGCCTTGCCGGTCGCGATGACGGCGAGGCTCTTCTATTTCAACGCCTCGACGTTTGCCAGGGCGCGGCTCACGCTGCCTCGAAGCTGGGATGAATTGTTCGCGGCGGGGCCGGAGTTTCGCCGCCGGCTCGGTGACGGCTTCTTTCCGCTCGACCTGATCTTTCCGGATGCCGTGGCGCTCTGCCGCGCGTGGATCGTGCAGCGCTCGGGCCTGCCGCTCATCGACGAGCGCAATCGCCGTCTCAATGCATCGGCAGCCGACCTGCACGAATTCGCCGAGGTCTATCACCGGCTGGTCCAATCGCATGTCATCCCGACGGCGCGCGAGCGCGCCTCGTACGGCAACGTGCAGCAGCAGGAAATGCGGCCGTGGATCGACGGCCGCTATGCCGGGACCTACATGTGGACGAGCGCGGTCGGCAAATCCGCGGACACGCTGAGCGCCGGCCAGCAGGTCGCGCTGGCGCCTTATCCATTGCGTCCCGAGGCGAAGGACGCGGGACTCCTCTATCGGCCCGCGATGACCTTCGCCATCAACGCGCGTACCGCGCATCCCGATGAAAGCGCGCGGCTCCTCGACTTCCTCCTGAACGATCCCGACGCCGTGCTCGCCATGGGACTCAGGCGCGGGCTGCCTGCGAGCCGCAAGGCGGTCGGCATCCTGCGGGAGCGCGGCCTCGTGCGGGGACTTGCGCTCGAGGCGGCAGAGCAGATCGCGGCATTGCCGAACTGTGTCCGCGAGAGCCCGTACTATGAGCACGCGCGCGTGCGCGATGGCTTCAACGATATCCTGGAACTGCTGGCCTACGGGCGCATCGACGTCGCCGAAGCCGGGCGCCGGCTCGGCGAGGACATACCGGCGATCCTCGAACGGAGCATCCGCACATGAGCGGGCGCCGATCGGCCGTCGAAGCCCTCGATGCGTTCGGGCCGCAGGTTGCACCGTTCATCGACGGATACCTCGCGGGCTGGCGGCCGTACAAGCCGGCGTGGAGCTACGAGGACGGCTGCATCTACAAGGGATTGCTCGATCTCGCCGAGGCGCTCGGCGACCGCGCCTGCTTCGACTTCGTCCGGCGCGAAGTGGCGTCGCGCGTCGCGCCGAACGGCGCCATCCCGGGCTTCGACCCGCAGGAATACAACATCGACAACGTCAACGGCGGCAAGGCGCTGATCCGGCTCCTGAAGCAAGGCGGCGAACCGCGCCTGCGCCGGGCGATCGATGCGCAGCACGCCCAGCTCGAGACGCACCCGCGCACAAAATCCGGCAACTACTGGCACAAGAAGATCTATCCGCGCCAGGTGTGGCTCGACGGCCTCTACATGGCGCAGCCCTTCCGCTGCGCCTACGCGGCGCTCGCCGACCGGCCCGGGATCCGCGCGGACGTGCTTGCACAGTTCGCCGCGGTCGAGCATTTCATGCGCGATCCGGCCACCGGCCTCTACTACCACGGCTGGGACGAATCGCGCGCCGAGCGCTGGAGCGATCCGGCGACCGGCTGTTCGCCGAACTTCTGGGGCCGTTCGCTCGGCTGGTACATGATGGCGCTGGTCGACTGCGTCGAACTGCTCGCAGGCGATGCGGAACCGCTCGCGTCGCAGCTTCGGAGCCTCGCGCACGCGCTCCTCAAGATCCGCGGCAGCGCCGGGCTCTGGTGGCAGGTTCCGGACCAGCCCGGGCGCGAGCGCAATTACGAAGAAGTCTCCGCCTCGCTCATGATTGCGTATGCGCTCATGAAGGGCGCGCGCCTCGGCGCGCTGCCGCAAGCCAGCGCCGTGCCCGGGCGCGACACCCTGCAAGCGGTGATCCGGCGGTTTCTCGGCGTGCAGGCGCTCGGCGGCATCTGCGGCGTCGCCGGGCTCGGCGGCGACCCGTATCGCGATGGCTCGTACGAGTACTACGTGTCCGAGCCGCTGGCCGCGAACGATCCGAAGGGCGTCGGAGCCCTGTTGATGGCGCTGGCCGAAGCCGTGCGCCGCCCCGACGCTACTTCATGACGGCCGGCAGCCAGAGCGACAGCGCCGGCACGTAGATCACGAGGAGCAGTACGACGAGTTCGGCGACGTAGAACGGCCAGATCGTGCGCACGGCCTGGCCGATGGAAATCTTGCCGATCGCGCTGCCGACGAAGAGCACCGATCCGACCGGCGGCGTGACCAGCCCGATGCCGGCGCCGAGGATCAGGATCACCCCGAAGTGCACCGGATCGACGCCGAATGCTTTCGCGACCGGCAGGAAGATCGGCGCGCAGATGATGATGAGCGGCGCGAGATCCATGAACGTGCCGAGCACGAGCAGCGCCAGCATGATGAGGAACAGCACGACATTGCGATCGTGCCCGACCGCCTGCAATGCCGCCACCGCTGCCGCCGGGACCTCGAGATAGGCGAGGAGCCACCCGAACGCCGCTGCCGTGCCGATGACGAAGAGGATGAGGCCCGTCGTCCGCACGGCATGGGCGCAGGTGTCGAGGAAACTGCGCAGGCCGAAGCGCCGGTACACCAGGGCTGTCACGAGCAAGGCATAGACCACGGCGATCGCTGCGCTCTCGATCGCCGTGAACACGCCCGCCCGGATGCCGATGAAAATCAGGCCGACGAGGAAAAGACCGGGGAGCGCTGCGACGAGACGCGTGAGCACCTGGCGCGCGCCCGGAAATGGCTCGATCGCATAACCGCGCTTGCGCGAAATGAGCCAGGTCGTCGCCATGATCGCCGCGGTCAGCAGCAGGGCGGGAAAGATGCCGGCGACGAACAGGTCCGCGATCGAGACCGAGCCGCCGACCGACGCCGAATAGAGGATGAGATTGTGCGAAGGCGGCACGAGGAGCGCGACGAGCGCCGCGGAAATCGACACGTTGACCGCGAAGTCCCGATCGAAGCCGCGCGCCGCCATCTGCGGAATCATCGCGCCGCCGATGGCGGAGACGTCCGCAAGCGCGGAGCCCGAGACGCCGCCGAAAAAGAGCGACGCCAGCACGCTGATGTGCCCGAGCCCGCCGCGCATGTGGCCGACGAGCGAAGCGGCGAGCGCGATCAAGCGTTCCGAGATCCCGCCGCGAAGCATCAGCTCGCCCGCAAAGATGAAGAGCGGAATCGCGATGAGCGTCGTGGCCCCGGAGCCCGCGGCGATCTGCTGCACGACGACGATCGGCGGCAGGCCGAGGTAAAGCACCGTCGCAAGCGCCGCGGATGCGAGCGAAAAAGCGACGGGCACGCCGATCGCGAGCAGCAGGGCGAAGACCGTGAAGAGGAGCGCGACGGCCACGCCTCAGCTCTCTGTGTGCCGCGCTGGCGGCGCGATGAGCTGTTCGAGACCGAACAGGCCGATGAGGGCACCGCCGATCGCCATCGGCAGGAACGGCGCGCTCTGCGGCAGCGGCGCGCCCGCCATCGGGATGTTCCAGCCATCGATCAGCAGTTCGCCGCCCCAGAGCGCGAGCAATAGGCCGATGCCGAGGATAATGACCTGCGTGATGGCGCGCAGCCAGCGCTGCGGGCCGGGACCTGCGGATTCGACCAGGATGAAGAATCCGAAATGCGAGGAGGTCCTCACCGCCGCGGCCGCGCCGAACATCATCGCGCCATTCATGAGCAGCAGCGCCCACGGCTCCGTCCATCCGGGCGAATCGTTGAGGACGTAACGCGCGAACACCTGCCAAGCCTCCACCGCGACGAGCCCGACGAGCGCCGCACAGGCCACGACCGTCGCGAGCCGCGCGAGCGTTGCAAGTGCGGTATTCAATCGCGCGGCCAACATGGCAGCCACGCTCAGGCCACCTCGCGAATGGCGCGGTGCAGGCGCGCAAGCGCAGGCGCGGCGAGGTACGAGTTGCGCAGCGGCGCCGCCGCGGCCTCAAACGCCGCGCGATCGACGGAGGTGATCTCAACACCCGCCTTTTGCACGGCCGCGCGCGATTCAGCCTCGGCCTTGTCCCAGAGTGCGCGCATGTAAGGAACCGAGAGCCGTGCCGTTTCGCGCACGAGCTCCTGGTCGGCGGGCGCGAGGCCGAGGAACCGGCGCTTCGACATCAAGAGGGCTTCGGGCGAATACGAATGCGCGGAATCCGCCCAATGACGCGCCACTTCGAACTGCCGGCTCGAGTGAAAGCTGCGGCAATTGTTCTCGGCGCCATCGATGAGGCGGGTCTGCAGCGCCGAAAAGACCTCGCCGTACGAGAGCGGCGTCGGATTGGCCCCGAGGCTTCGCACGAGGCCGATGAACATGTCGGACGGCGGCACGCGGATCCTGAGACCCTTGAGGTCCTGCGGCTCGTGGATTGCGCGGCGCGTGTTGTAGAAGCAGCGCGCGCCCGAATCGTAGAACGCGAGTCCGACGAGATCGCGCGCAGCGAAACCGGCCAGGATCTCGGCGCCGACCGGGCCGTCGACCGCGCGGCGCATGTGCCCGGTGGAATCGAAGACGTACGGGAGCGAGAGCACCTGCGTCAGGGGAAACGCGTTGTTGAGCGCCGCGAGATTCACGCGCGTGAGATCGAGCGCGCCGAAGCGCGCGAGATCGACCGTGTCGCCTTCGCGTCCGAGCTGTCCGGAGTGGTAGACGTGGATCGCGAGCCGGCCCTGGGTCTCGCGTTCCAGCATCTGGCCCATCCAGCGCACCGCTTCGACCGTCGGGTAGTCGGTGACGTGCACGTCCGCCGCGGTGAGCGTCTGGGTCGCCGCGAACAGCGGCCTTGCGGCAAGCATGGCGCCGCCGGCGCCCAGCAGCACGTCTCTGCGGGTCAGCAAGGAATGCGAGCCTCGAGCCGGTGATGGGGCGCCGCGACCGCACGCACGGCGCGACAGTCGATCGCACCGAGGCCGCGGAATTCGATGCGCGCGCGGGAACCCGCGCGAATGTCGTGAATGCCCGTGGTCGCGCCGGTTGCCACGAGGTCGCCGGCGCGCAGCGATCGCGCACGCCGTGCGTTGCGCGCCAGCAGAAAGGCAAGCGCACCGAGCGGACCGCCCGGAAGGTTCGCGGCCCCACCCTCGCCGACCTTGCGGTCATCGATGAAGGTCGCGGTGGCGAGCGATGCGGGCGGGCGTTCGCGCCAGCCCGGAATTTCCGGACCCAGGATGAGCCCGGCATTGTTGCCGAAGTCCGCTGCAACCACGGCGGGTCCGAGCGCATTGATGGTCGCGAGCGGGCTGCCCGCGGTTTCCACGCCGAAGTGCAGCGCGCCGACAAGGCCCGCCGCCTCGGCCGCAGTCCATGTCTTTTGTCTCGCATCCGCATCCGAAACCAGGCGGAAAACGAATTCCGCCTCGACCGCGGCGAATCCGTCCTCGAACACCGGAAAATCGACGACCGCACCGGCCGCTGCGATGCGCACCGCCCGCCGGAAGATCGGTCCGACCACGCGTTCCTCGCCGTAGCGTTCGAGCCAGGGAGACAGGATGCGGCCGACCTTCCAGCCCGCGATGTCATCGGGCCAGAGTCCGATCGCAGCATCCTGGCAGGCATAGGCCCCGTCGAGATCCCGCGGGATCGCGCCCGGGAATTCAGGCAGCGCACGCGCGGCCAGGCGCGCCTCGACAAAACGGCTTGCGATGAGTTGCGCGCCGGATGCGTTTTCGTTGTGGGAGTTGTTTTCGATCACGCGGGCCGGGTATATAGGAAACCGGTGTCATTTTCAAATGCCGGCCGGCTGCCGAAGGATCCGCCATGCCCATCGACGTTCGTTCATCCCTTGCCGCGCTCCTGCTGCTTGTGTGCGCGACGGCGACGCCGGCCGCGCAAGCACTGCCGGCATTTCCGGGCGCACTGGGCTGGGCGGCGGAAACACCCGGCGGTCGCGGCGGCCGCATCCTCAAGGTCACGACCCTGCAATCCGACGGACCGGGATCGCTGCGCGCAGCGCTGGCGGCCGGGGGCCCGCGCATCGTCGTGTTCGAAGTCGGCGGCATCATCGATCTCGACCGGCGCAAGATCGTCATCCGCGAGCCGTTCCTGACGCTCGCCGGCCAGACCGCGCCGGCGCCCGGCATCACGCTGATCCGCGGCGGCATCGACGTCGCCGCGCACGACATCGTCATTCAGCACATCCGGGTGCGTCCCGGTGAAGCCGGCGCGGCCAAGATGAGCGGCTGGGAGATCGACGCGCTGTCGACGGTCGGCGGCGCGTACAACGTCATCGTCGACCATTGCTCGTTCACCTGGGCCACGGACGAAAACCTTTCCGCATCCGGCCCCCGCTTCGGCGGTGCGACGCCGGATGACTGGCGGGAGCACACCTCCCACCGCATCACGTTCAGCAACAACCTCATCGCCGAGGGACTCGCGCGCTCGACGCATATCAAGGGCGAGCACTCGAAGGGTTCGCTCATCCACGACAACGTCACCGACATCCTGATCGTCGGCAACCTCTATGCGCACGACAAGGAGCGCAATCCGCTCTTCAAGGGCGGTGCGCGCGGCTGGATCGTCAACAATCTCATCTACGATCCCGGCGAACGCGCGCTGCACTACAACCTGATCGCCGCGGAATGGGGCGAGCATCCGTACCAGACCGGGCGCATGGTCATCGTCGGCAATGTCGTGCGCTCGGGTCCTTCGACGCCAATGGACGTCGCCTTGCTCTCGGTCGGCGGTTCGGGAAACCTCGAGGTGTACACCGGGGACAATCTTGCGGTCGACCGGCTCGGCCGCCCGCTCGCCGAGTCCGGCCGCTACACGACGGCGCCGATTACGGTGATCGTGCTGGCAAAAGCCCCGCCGCTCCCGCCCGGACTCACGCTCATGCCGGCGAGCGAAGTGCAGGATGCCGTGATCCGCAATGCGGGCGCCGATCCGGCGCACCGCGACGCCGTCGACGCCCGCATCGTCGCGGACACCATCGAGGCGCGCGGTGCAATCATCGACAGCGAAACGCAGGTCAACGGCTATCCGCAGATCGCGCCGACCCGGCAGGCGTTCGACCCGGACCGCTGGGATCTGCGCTTCATGACGCCGAAAAAATAAAGGGCGCCGGACTCCCGGCGCCCGTGATTCCTGCCTGATTCCGCCTAGAACTTGTAACTGAAGAGGCCGAAGTACTCCCGCGGCCGCGAGTACGCGATCTCGGCGTAGCCGCTGCCCGTCGTGAGCGAGGAATTGCCCGCGATCGGATACGTTTCGTCGGTCGCGTTGTTGATGCCGAGCGTCACGCTCCACTTCCCCGCCGCCGGGCCGAATACGAACGAGGCGTTGAGCACCGTGTAGCTGTCGAGCTGCGCGATCTCCACGGTGTTGGTCGCGTCGAAGAAGGTCGTGTCCTGGTACGACAGGTCGAGCCTCGGCGTCAGGTCGAATCCGCCGGCGTGCGCCGTGTAGGCGATGCCGAAATGTCCTTGGTACTTCGGGGCGAAGGGCAGCGTGTTGCCGACCACGAGACCCGGCGGGAGCACGACGACCGGAACCCCGTTCGCGTCGACCGGCGTCACCAGCTCGTCGAGCGTCGCGTCGAGATAGCCGATGCTGGCTTCGATCCTCAGGTCGCTCGTCGGCGCCCAGGTCGCTTCGAGTTCGGCCCCATCGATGCTCGCCTTGCCCGCGTTGGTGAGGAAGGGCGCGACTCCGCAGACGGGCGGGTTGCCGGGGACGGCGGCGGGCGTACACGGCCCGCGATACGTGATCTGCATGTTCGTGTAGTCCGAGGTGAAGATCGCGCCGTTCAGCCGCAGCGTGTTGCCCGCAAGATCGAGCTTGAAGCCAAGCTCGGTCGTCTTCGCATCCTCCTGCTTGAACTCCTGCAGGGCCGCCTGCTGGGCCGGCGTCAGCACCGAATTGAAATGGCTGTTCCAGCCGCCACCCTTGAAGCCCTCGGAGTAGCTCAGGTACATCATCGCCGAATCGTTGAACCGCAGGCGCAACGACCCCGAAGGAGTGAACGACGAGAAGGTGTCACGATACCACTGCACCGGCACCTGCTTGACGTTCGGCGTCGCATAGTCGAACTGGTCCGGATAGGAGCCCTTGCGGTCTTCCGTGTAGCGCCCGCCGACGGTGAGCCCGAACATGTGATTGAAATTGTAGGTCCACTGCGTGAAGGCCGCCCAGCTCGAGTTGCGTACCACGTTGTTGTCGCTGTCGTGCTGCACGCCGGGCGGGGGCGGGTTGAGCGCGACGGTGACGATGTCGTCCGATCCCTGGTCAAAGTAGTACGCGCCCGCAACGCCGGTGAGCGTCTCGGTCTGATAGGTGAGCTGCAGCTCCTGGCTCCACTGCCACCCGTCCACGTCGTATTGCGTGCCGAGAATCGGCAGCGGCGTGTTGTCGGCGTCGCGATTGCCCGCCCAGCTCAAGCCGCGATAGGAACTGATCGACTTGAGCGCGACCGTGTCGGTCGCCTCGTAGGTGAAGGTAAGCGAGCCGCCCGAGTTCTCGAACTGGCTCGTAAGCGGGTCGGTGCCGTTGTTGTGGTACGGGCCGGCCCCCTGGAAGTCATTGGCGCAACGCGGATCGTCGATCATGGGTACGGGTCCCGAAGTCGGAAAGACGACCCCCGGACACCCGGCGTCCTGGCTCGCGACGCGTGGAAAAGTGGCCGCTTCGTTGATCGCGGCGAACACGAGCGGGCTCCCGTGCTCGTCGGACTTCGTGTAGTCGAGCAGGAAGCGGCCCGAGACTTTGTCAGTCGGCTTCCAGACGAGCTTTGCCTGGAACGTGTAGGTGTTGGTGTCGCCGAG
>DASQOR010000027.1:0-5308 GCA_035644395.1 Steroidobacteraceae bacterium | reverse complement strand
AACATCGGCCACGACGGCATGACCGACCTGTCGTTCACGGTGCACCGCAGCGATTACGCGAAGGCGATGAAGCTCCTGAAGAGCCAGGTGCAGCCGCACATCAAGTGCCGCGACGTCACGGGCGACGATCGCATCGCCAAGGTGTCGATCGTCGGCATGGGCATGCGCTCGCACGCCGGCATCGCCGCGCAGATGTTCCGCACGCTGGCCGAGGAGGGCATCAACATCCAGATGATCTCGACTTCCGAGATCAAGATCACCGTGGTGATCGAGGAGAAATACACCGAGCTCGCCGTGCGCGTGCTGCACAAGGCCTTTGAGCTCGACCAGGAATAGATTTCTCGTTGCAGCGGCAATCTTCTGCTGTTCGCACGCCCATGGCGCGCTGCCCGACGAGATCCAGGTTTACACCGACGACGTGAGCGCGCCCGGCGAGCGCGGCATCGAGCTGCACGTCAACACCACGCCGAGCGGCCGCTCCAGGCCCGACTACGCCGGAGAGGTCACGCCCTACCACGGGCTTCGCATCACGCCGGAGCTTTCGTGGGGTCTCGTGCCGGACGTCGACTGGGGCCTTTACCTGCCTTTCGTGAGGAGCGGCGACGGAACCGACTATTTCGCGGGACCGAGATTTCGCCTCAAATGGATGCCGCTGCGCGGCAAGCCGGGCTATTTTGCGGGCGTGAACGTCGAGCTTTCGTTCGTCGAGCGCCGCTTCGAGGAAGCGCGCCGCACCGCAGAAATCCGCCCAATCGTCGGCTATCGTGACGCCGACTGGCTGCTTTCGTTCAATCCGATCGTCGGTACGGATCTCGCCGGGCCGCAGAAAGGCGTGCTGACCTTCGCCCCGGCGTTCAAGATCGCGCGCAGTGCGGGCGGCGGCTACGCGCTCGGCGCAGAGTACTACACCGAGCTCGGACGCCTGTCGCATTTCGCCCCGAGCAGCGAGCAGTCGCACATACTCTACTTCGTGCTCGACACGCAGAAGCTGAACTTCGGCGTTGGCCGTGGTCTGAACGGCGCGACCGACCGGTGGACCGTGAAGGCGATCTATTCCTTTTAGCCCGATGAAAATCGATCCGGACGACTTTCACGTTGCACCCGCCGAGCACGTCAAGCTCCACCAGCGGCCGACGCGCATCCGGCCGTTCTACAAGTCCAAAGAGCATTATCAGGCGCTGCTCGAGCGCCACGTCGAGGACCTCAGGTCGCTGCAGAACGTGCTCTACGCCTCGAACAGCTACGCCCTGCTGGTCATCTTCCAGGCGATGGACGCGGCGGGCAAGGACGGCATGATCAAGCACGTGATGTCCGGAGTGAACCCGCAAGGCTGCCAGGTCTACAGCTTCCAGCATCCGAGCGCGGAGGAGCTGAAGCACGATTTCCTGTGGCGCTGCGCGCGCGTGCTCCCCGAGCGCGGGCGTATCGGCATCTTCAACCGCTCGTATTACGAGGAAGTCCTGATCGTGCGCGTGCACCCGGAGATCCTGCGCAGCGAAGGCGTTCCCGACGGGCGCCGCGAAGAGAAGACGTGGGAAGAGCGCTACGAGTCGATCACCGACTTCGAGCGCCACCTGCACCGCAACGGCACGCGCGTGCTCAAGTTCTTCCTTCACATCTCGAAGGAGGAGCAGCGCAAGCGCTTGCTGGCGCGCATCGACGATCCGGAGAAGAACTGGAAATTCAGCAGGTCCGACATCGAGGAGCGCCGCCGCTGGAAGGACTACATGAAGGCTTACCAGGGCTGCCTGCGCGCCACCAGCAAGCGCTACGCGCGGTGGTACGTAGTGCCGGCGGACGACAAGCCGAATGCGCGGCTGATCGTTTCGCAGATCATCGTCGACACGCTGCGCGGCCTGCATCTCGAGCATCCGCGGCTCGATGCCGAGCGGCGCAGGGAGCTGCAGGCGATCCGCCGCCTGCTCATCGCCAAGCGCGTGTAAAATTCCCTACGTCGGAGAGATGCCCGAGTGGCCGAAGGGGGCGCCCTGCTAAGGCGTTATACGGGCTTAAACCCGTATCGAGGGTTCGAATCCCTCTCTCTCCGCCAGACGTTAGCTCAGCGCTTCATGCTGGATACCGGCGGCGGTCCGAGCGGCCGCCCGACGCCAAGTCCGTCCATGAAGGTCATCCACGGCTCCGACGGCTGCTCGCCGACCGCGGGCCGGTTGAAGTCGCACGAGCCCGTCGGGAACGCCGCGTGCAGGCGGGCCCACTGCTCCGACGTGAACTTCGCCGGGAGGTAATCCGCCGGGTTCAGCGGCTTCAGCTCGCACTTGATCACGTTGTTGGCCGGCGGCCCGCCCGCCGCGATGCGCGTCGTTCCGAAGTACGGATACAGCGTGCGGCACAGCGCCTGGTCGGTGACCTTGGACGTGCCTACCCAACACGAGTCCACCGCGCCCGCCGGCTTGTTGCGGACCACCTTCACGTCGCGCGGATCGGCGCTCGTGTCAGCCTCGATGTCGGCCAGCCACTGATCCATGAGGGTGAACGCTTCCGTCGTCACGCTCGGCAACGGCACGAGCGGGGCGGGCGAGAGGAAGATGGCGTGATTGTCGGCGTGGCCATTCGCCTCGAGCAGCCGCCGCCGCATGATGTAGGAGCTGACGTCGGTATGGATTTCCTCGTTGTCGTGGCCGCGGATGTCGATGATCGGCACGAGGGCGAGGCCGCGTGCGTCGACGACCCGGCCGCTGCGATAGGCGATCGACTCGCCCTCCAGATCGCCGCCCATACGCTGCGGGATCCAGTTGTAGTCGATGTCCCGGCCGCCGATTTTCTCGTTGAGGTCGACGAACTGCTCGGGCAGGATCTCGCCGGACTTGAGCGCGACCAGACCGTACTGCACGCCCTCGTTCGACCATGGATTGCGTGCGAACCCCCGGCCGATTCGCTGCTCGATCGGACCCCAGGCAATCGGGGAGCGGCGCCCCCAGATCGCGATGGCATAGTCGTACGCCGTACAGCGCTCGCCGCCGGGATTCGTGTCGGCCTTGTAGACCCACGGCGCGTCGGGACTCCCGCCGCAGCCGTTGGAAGGGTTCGCGCCCTGATCGAAGGCAAAGACGTCCACCCAGGCGACACACGTGCTCGTGCTGGGATGCCCGGCCACCGCTCCCTTCTGGGTCTCGAGCGGCCACAGCTGCGGTGAGGTCCCGCGGAAGTAGCGCAGCAGCAGCGAGCAATCGACCGACTCGAGGCCGGTCGTCCGCGAGTCGGGAAAGCTGCACGACGGCTGGATGCCGTCGATCAGCCCCGGATAGGCGTTGGCCAGCAGGTGCTGCAGGATGGCGCCGCCGGAGCAGCCCTCGCCGATCACGTAGCGAACCTCGCCGTAGCGCTCGACGATCCGCTCCTTGATCATCATCACCGCTTCCGACGACACGACGTCGTTGTTGTTCTGGCCGTGCGTGTTGAGCGAGCTGGCGGCGACCATGAACCCCTTGCCGAGCCGTTCCTCCTGCAGCACGCTCGGCGGGCTGTTCTGATAGTGATCCGACGCGCTGCTGCCGCCGAAGGGCCAGACGATCTTGCCGTTCCATCCGCCCTGCGGCGCCCACGGCTCCCAGGGTTGCGCCGGATCGAACAGGACGGCGATGCGATACCAGCCGCGATCGATGACACCGGTCTCCTGGCGCACGATGAACGGCACCACATGCCCCTGGTCGGTCACTGTCGTCGCGACGTCGGGCGGGGGATTCGCAGGATCGTAGGCGCGCAGGCCGCTTGCGGTCGCGCTCGTGGACTTGTAGAAGAACTCGTACCGCGTCTCCACGTTGCACTGTGCGTCTTGCGGCGGGCCGAAGCCGTTGGCCTCGGTCTCGCAGATCCACGGCTGGACCTGGAAGCCCGCGAACACCGGTCCGCCGATGGGATGGTTGGTGACCGTGATCGTTGCGGCCGAAGCGCCCTTTGCACTAGCCGAGAGCACATTGGCGCCAGGAGCGAGCCCTGCGACGAGGCCCATGAAGCGACCGTTAGCGCGGACGGCGAACGACGAGGTCACGTTCCGGCCGCCCACGTCCATGCGCACGTTGGCCGCGAGCACGCCCGCGGGCACGACGACCTCGACGAGCGCCTCGCCGCCCGAGATGAGGTCGGCGCGGTTCGACAGCACCCTGATCTCCAGCGTCGGCGGGGCGGCGCCGGCGGGCGTGAGCGCCGGCGGCGCGATGAGTATTGCCACCGCGATGAGGAGTGACACAACCGGCGTGCGCTTCAAACTGAGCATGAACGCCTCCTTAAGCACGCAACACTCGGAACTGCCGAACGCGCAACAGAATGTCGAGGATCCATGACGCGCGTGCAGTGCGTCAGCCACGTCGCGTTAGTCCATTCGACCTATTGCGGGAATATGGGGTTCTCGGGTCTTCGACATGGGCAGGGCATGTGCCGCCGAGCTTCTCGCCGACCTTGGTTCTGGCGAGACTTCGGTAGGCATGGCCAGCATCGGAATCGACGCAGAAGCGATCATTGAGCCGGAGACCACGGTCGAAATCGACGACCTTTGCATGAGCCAGCCAGAACGTGCGCTGCGCGACTCTGTTGAAATCAACCATCAAGCGTTCTCATCTTTATGCTTCTCGGCGAAGGAATCGTTTTTCAAGTGTCTCTATCCTCTGACCGGAGTCTGGTTCGACTTTCTGGATGCGGAGATAGCTTGCTTCGACGCGGATCTGCAGCGTCTTCAGATGCGATTGCTGCGGGATCTCCCTTCTGGATTCCGGGAAGGCCAGATCTTCAGCGGCACGTTCAGCTGGACCGATCGACGGGTGTACACGGCGTTTACCCTGCCCTCCCAATGCTAATGGATCGTCTGGACTACATTCGGGAGGTGTGGACAGACATGGCGCCGGCGAGCCTGCGAAATCCGGGCTAGTGATTTTGGGCGGATTGCCTTTATAAAACGTATTTCGGTCTCGCCGTAACCCTCGCGAGCGGGCGGCTTTCGCCTGCTTTCGCCGCGCGTTGCACCTGAAACGGTTCGCGCGGGCGCTGCAATCAACGGGTAGCCGGCATTGCTGACCATGGCGCTCGAAAGGAGCAGCCGAATCGTGGGCAGCAATCCGAAATATCTCTACCTCAACATGCCATTCGCCGGGATCCCCGGCACCTCGCTCGAAGTCTCGCGCATCGCCATGGGTGCCTGGGCGATAGGCGGCTCGATGTGGGGCGGCAGCAAAGAGACGGAATCGATTGAGACGATCCGCGCCGCCCTGGATCAGGGCATCACCTTCGTCGATACGGCGCCGGTCTACGGATTCGGCCGCTCCGAGGAAATCGTCGGCAAGGCGCTGGCGGCGCC
>DASQOR010000026.1:0-48944 GCA_035644395.1 Steroidobacteraceae bacterium | reverse complement strand
CCCTTTCAACAGCCGCTCCGGCGCGATCGAGGGGCGGCCCGTGCTCGCGTACAGTTCCTCGAGCTGCGCGGAAATCCCGCGCAGCGCTTCATCGGCATAGCGCTTGATCGTGCGCAGCGGATGATCGCTCGGCACGCGCTGTTCGGGCGAGACGTAACTGAAGAGTCCGGCTTGCGGTTCGACTTCCCCTCGCATCGCGTTCACTCCGTTCCAGCGATGTCGGCCATTATCGCGCGCGCCGCACGACATCGCCCGCGTTTTGCATCACCCTGTTAGGTGCCTGCAATCATCGGCACGGCTACACTCGCACGATGAGTCCCACAATCTTCCGGGATGGCGGATTTCGCTTTTACTTCTTCTCGCGTGAGGAGCCCAGGATGCACGTCCACGTGCAACACGCTGATGGGGAAGCGAAATACTGGCTTGAGCCAGCCCTTGAGCTAGCCCAGAATTACCGCCTGACGGAGCAGCAACTCCGTCAGGCCAAATCTCTAATCGAAGAGCACCTCGATGAACTCCGCAGCGCTTGGAAAAAACACTTCGAAGGCTGAGGTGACAAACGTCACCGGTCATGGCTTTTGGCTGCTCCTCGACAGCGAAGAGCTTTTCGTGCCGTTCTCGGAGTTCCCGTGGTTTCGAAACGCCACGATCGCTCAGCTCACTCACGTCGATTGGCCGTCGCCGAGCCATCTCTACTGGCCGACTCTCGACGTTGACCTCGCGGTTGAATCAATTCGTCGGCCGCACGACTTTCCACTCGTCTCGAAGGCGGGCACCTAACAACGCGTTGGAGCGAGAGCGCGGCCGGTAGCTTCGGTGAGGGATCAGCGATGTGCAGGTTCAGGATAAATGAGCTTCGATCAGCGGCAGAGATGCCGCGCTTCGCTCAACGCGGACGTTAGAGGCCAGGGGGCGCTTCGGTCTATACTCACCGCCTATGGACAGCAAACACTCTGTAGATATGCCCGGGGTCGAATTCCTCGTGAATCGGCGCGGTCAGAAGCGCGCGGTGCTCATTGACCTTAAGAAACACGCCGCGCTTTGGGAGGACCTGTACGACGCCTACCTAGTACAGCGTCGGCGGCGCGAGCCGCGCGAATCACTGGCGCAGGTCAAGCGCCTGCTACAGCGCCCCGTCAGGCGCCGGGCTCGTGCCTGAGTACACGGTTACCTTTGCGCGCTCAGCTCGAAAGGAGCTGCAGGCGCTTGACCGGACGATAGCGACCCGCGTCCTTCGCCGAATCGAAGCACTCGCGGCAACACCACGCCCTGTCGGTTGCAAAAAGCTCGAGGGCGCCGAGAATCTGTGGCGAATTCGGGTGGGCGATTGGCGTGTCGTATACAGCGTCGACGATTCCAAACTCCTGGTTGACGTTTCGGCCGTGCGTCATCGCCGAGACGTGTATCGGTAGCTTGGCCTCTAACAACGCGTTGGAGCGAGCGCGCGGCCAGTAGCTTCGGTGAGGGTAAAGAGATGTTGCAGATCTGGATAAAGTGGCTTCGATCTGCGGCCGAGATGCCGCGCTTCGCTCAACGCGGACGTTAGCTCCCTCGACTACGGCTTGGCCGGACTACGGCGCTGCCGTATAATGTGACCGTGTTCACCTTCATCGAAACCAAGCTGTTCACCCGAGTCATTGACGAGTATCTTTCGGACGATGACTTTGCCGAACTGCAGACCTATTTGGCGATAAACCCTGAATCGGGCGATGTAGTTAAAGGTTCTGGTGGCGTGCGCAAACTCAGGTGGAGCGCGCCGGGTCGGGGCAAACGTGGTGGGATCCGGGTCATCTACTACCTGAAGCTCAAGCGCGGCGAAATCTGGCTATTGACGGCGTACGCAAAGAACGTCCGGGACAGTATTCCCGGCCCTGTACTAAAGAAGATAAAGGACGAGATCGATGGCGCGAGCTAAGCGAAATGTCGGTGTGGAAATTCTCGAGGGGCTCCGTGAGCTCAAGCGTGGCGAGACCGGTCGGGTGACAGTTATTCCGTCGGTGGCACGCATTCGCGACCGCACCGGTCTGTCGCAGGCGCGGTTCGCCCAGCTTCTGGGCGTTTCCGTGCGCACTCTTCAGGACTGGGAGCAGGGGCGGCGCGCGCCATCTGGCGCAGCACGCACGTTACTGATCGTGGCGTCCAAGCATCCGAAGGCGCTCCTTGAGGTTGCATGACCGGAGAGGGAGCTAACAACGCGTTGGAGCGAGAGCGCGGCCGGTGGCTTCGGTGAGGTATCAGGGATGTGCAGGTTCTGGATAAATCAGATTCGATCATCGTCAGCGAAGCCGCGCTTCGCTCAACGCGGACGTTGGGCGCGTGAGCGATCAACGGCATTGGTGCTTTGCACGTTCTGTCTCTCGGGTGTAGCGTTGCTCTATGGCGGTATCACTGAAGTCCCTGGGCATTGACCGACTCGGCGTTGACGAAAGGTTGGCGCTTATCGAGGAGCTGTGGGAGAGCATCGCGACTACGCCAGTGCCGCTCACGGACGCACAGCGGGCGGAGCTCGACCGCAGGCTTGCGGATCACGAGGCCAATCCGGACGATGTCGTGTCTTGGGAAGATGTTAAATCCTCGCTCGACCGACGACTGAAGGGATGACTTTGCCTGCGGTCTTTCGTCGCGCTGCGCGACGAGAGTTCGAGGAGGCAGCACTTTGGTACGAGGATCGGCGTCGGGGTCTCGCGGCGGAATTCAAGGCAGAGGTGGATCGAGCCGTCATGCTTGCGGCCGAGACTCCTCAGCGTTTCGCTCTTATCTATCGTCAAGCGCGTTGTGTCCGGGTGCGGCGCTTTCCCTATTCCGTGCTTTTTGTTGCCGAATCCGCGCGAATTGTCGTGCTGGCCGTATTCCATGTTCGCAGGGACCCAATTGTCTGGCGGTCGCGCGGCTAACAACGCGTTGGAGCGAGCTCGCGGCCGCAGTTGCAGTTCTGGATAAAGTGCCTTCGCTCAACGCCTGCGATGCCGCACGGCGTTCAATGCCGAATTTAGACGGTGGAACGAGGCGCAACGCTTGGTCGCGGCCTATGAGTGATCTCGACTGGACGGATTGGTTGGGGTTCGCGGGCGCGGCGTTGTGTGTCGTCGCACTCATTGCATGTATTCGAGCGATTATTCTATCCAGACGTCCCGACCTTTCACTGCGCAAGTTCCTGGCCGGCGCTCCGCTTTGGTATTTCACACCCCGGCGGTACTTTGCCGCAGGTAAGGTTAGTGCCCCTTGGCGCTGGACGTTGTGGTGGTACCTATTCGTATTTGTCGTCGTCACCTTGGTCAACGTGATTCCATACTTGGTCAAACGGGCCACCGTCTAACAACGCGTTGGAGCGAGCTCGCGGCCGCGGCTTCGGAGGGGGAACAAGGATGTCGATGATATGGATCAATCAGCTTCGTTTAGCGTCCGCGGTGCCGCGGCTCGCTTGATCCAGCAACAGCCCGAAGGCAGCTCATCGGAGGAAATCGTCCGGGAGCTGGCGTTTCACGTCATGGTTCAACGCGGGCTGGCCGATTCGGACGCGAAGCGCGTCATCTCGAATGACGAGATGAGTCGCCGCATCCGTTCATGGCACAAATAAATTGAACGGCTGAGGCACAACGCTGGCTCGAGGACATCTTCGAGTACATTGCAGCGGACAATCCGCGGGCGGCAGCTGAAACGGTTCAGGGGATCTATGACCGGGCCCAAGCCATCGAGGACTTTCCGGAGATCGGATACCGATACCAGGCCTCGTCGCGTCACGTTCGCATTCTCCTGCACGGCCACTACCGTATCGCGTACCTGGTGAAGGACGACGGCAACGTTAACATTCTCGGCGTATTTCACGGCGCGCCGGATATCGGCCGCTACCAACTCCAGTTGCCACATAACAACGCGTTGGAGCGAGCTCGCGGCCGTAGCTTCGGTGAGGTTACAAGGATGTCGATGTTTGGGATAAAGCAGATTTGATCAAAACAGTATATTTGTCATTACGGCCTATGAACTCACCGGCAAATCCGCAATGGCCTATCGGCGCCGGAGGCGCAGGAAATGAGTAAGAAACCCAGTACCTTTCCTCCTGGTTGGGATGAGCAGCGCGTTCGACGAGTGCTCGAGCACTATGAGTCGCAGACCGAGGACGAAGTGGTGGCGGAGGATGAAGCGGCGCTCGCTGCGGCTGCGGGAACGGTAATGGAAGTGCCGAAGGAACTCGTGCCGCAGGTCCGAGAATTGATCGCCAAGCACAAAAAGAGAGCATAGGCCGCGACGTCTAACAACGCGTTGGAGCAAAGCGCGGCCAACAGCTTCGGTGAGGCAGCAGGGATGTGCAGGTTCAGGATAAATCGGCTTCGATCAGCGTCAGCGCAGCCGCGCTTCGCTCAACGCGGACGTCAGACGTCAGGCTTGACACACCCTACGTTGTACTTACACTGTCGGAATGGCGGCACTGCGGTTTGACTGGGACCCGAGGAAGGCTCGTGCCAATCAGCTCAAGCACGGCGTCTCATTCGACGAGGCAAAGACAGCTTTTCTCGACGAGTACGCCCGCATCATTCGAGACCCCGAGCACTCGGACGACGAGGAGCGGTTTGTGCTTCTTGGAATGAGCGTCCGCCTTCGCCTGCTAGTCGTGTGTCACTGCTATCGCGAGCCCGGAAATCTAATACGAATCATCTCGGCGCGCCGCGCGGACAAGTCCGAACGGCGCGAATACGCACGGTACCTGCCATGAAAAAGCGCTACGACTTTTCCAAATCCAAGCCTAATCCCTACATCAAGAGCACCAAGCGTCAGGTGACGATTCGCCTCGACGAGTCAACGGTCCAATATTTCAAGGACCTCGGTACGGCCTCGGGTATTCCGTACCAGAATCTGATCAATCTGTATCTTCGTGAGTGCGCGGCGGAAAGGAAGCGTCTAAAGATGGAGTGGGCTGCCTGACGTCTAACAACGCGGACGTTAGACGACCGCGGACTCTACCCATACATTCGTATGGCTAGCTGGCCGTATCGGTGCTAGTGTCTGGCCACGTCAGAGGCTTCCTTCGAATGGGACGCGGCGAAGGTTCTCGCGTATCTGGCCAAACACGGAGTGTCGTTTGCCACGGCCCAGCTCGCGTTTGCCGATCCGCGCCGCCTTATCGCCGCGGATCTCTCGCACAGCCGGGCCGAGAAGCGCTACTACTGCTTCGGCTCGGTTGGCGGCGGTGTTCTCACGGTTCGATTCACCTATCGAGCGGGAATCATTCGTATCATCGACGCGGGCTATTGGCGCACAGGAAAACGTATCTATGAGCAGCATCAAGTACACAAATGAGCGTCTCGGAAAGCTTCGGATTGTTCCGGACTTCCTACCTCCGCCGTCCGAACTCGCATTTCGAGAGGATGGAGTGAAAGTGACGATCTCGCTCAGTCGCAAGAGCGTTGATTTCTTTAAGGCTGAGGCGAGGAAGCACAACACGCAGTATCAACGCATGATCCGCAGACTGCTTGATACATATGCTGAGAAGTACGTGCGATCGTCTAACAACGCGTTGGAGCGAGAGCGCGGCCGGTAGCTTCATTGAAGGAATAGGGATGTTGCAGTTCAAAATAAAGTGGCTTCGATCAGCGGCAGAGATGCCGCGCTTCGCTCAACGCGGACGTTAGACGACTCATAAGATGCGCATATTCGTCCGCTTCTGCTTTCTCGCTCTCATGGCGGCTCTGACCGCTTGCGCTACTACATCAGTTCAGTACAAGGCCGCTGACTACTTGGCACTTCGTTTGGCGGCACGTGCCGGAGATGAGGTCTTAGCCAGGGCGTTGCTCAGTCGGGGAACACCCGTTGATCCGTTGGACATTGACGCAGCGGGCGAACTCACTCTTGGAGTCGCGGAGGCGGAGTCGCCCCTTCAGATCGCGGCGGAGCACGGCTACACTGAAATCGCAGAAGTCTTGTTGAAGGCGGGGGCTGATCCGACCATCGTTAGTGCGTTTGGTACTGCCGCTGACATTGCCCGCCGCGACTGGCACGAAGAAACGGCTGTACTAATTGAAACTGCGGCTCGACAGCGGCCTGGCCATGGCAACGGCCCGTAGGGCTGAGTCGCCTAACAACGCGTTGGAGCGAGTAGGCACATCATGTCCCTCTGGCTTTGCGTGCATTTTGACAGGCGGAGACTGATCACTCTCCAGGGCTGGCGTGGCGCAACCAGCAAGCTCGAATACCCCCTCGTGTTTCCTGATTCGCTGGATCCGGCGGAGACGCCCGGATATTTCGACTGCTCATATGCTGGCGAGGCAACTTCATTTGCGATTGATTTGAACGAAGAACCCGAATTGCCTTCTCCATTCCCGAACGACGTAGATCGCTTGACGATGGAATTCACGGTCAATACGTTGGGCGGTGAAATTGCGTGGTTTGCGGCCGTTGCTGCTGCGGCAGCATTTTGTCTCGCGACCGACGGAGTTGTTGAGGATGGCAGTTGTTCCAGATTCGCCAGCCGGGAGGTTGGGTCTTGGGCGAATTCGATACTGAACGCCGACGATTCAATGACCGAAGTGGCATTGAAACATCCGCATCCCGACAGCGTACCTGTTACAGATATCAAGGGACCATCCGAGCCGTGGCGGAAGCGGTGGAGACGCACCTGACAAATCGCTGGAGCGCACGCGTGAGGAATAGGGTGCCAAACCCGAATCACCGCAGCCGCGGCGCTCAGCTCAACCGTCAGGTGCCACTGGACGGGGCCGCTCAGTAGCGTTTTAGACATGCTCGACCCAAGCGTCAGGAGAACAAAAGTGTCATTGCTACACATCGCGTGGTTTCGCTTCAAAGCCGACGTGTCCCCGGACCGGATCGCGCACCACCTTGCTTCATGCCGAGAACTTGTGGGTCGGGTGCCTGCCGTCCGCGACTTGAAATGCGGACCCAATCTTTCCGATCGCGCCGCAGGAATGACTCACGGAATAGTGGTTACCCTGGCGGACCAGGCGGCCCTGTCGGCGTACCTCGATCATCCCGCCCACATCCCCGTGGCGGAGGCGTTGAAGGGCGACATCGCAGAATTGCGCGTCATGGATTTGCAAACGTAGTGTTTCGATGCGGTAGGGAATGCTGTGGCACCTAACAACGCGCTGGAGCGAGAGCGCGGCCGGCAGCTTCGTTGTGCGGCAGAGATGCCGCGGCTCGCTCAACGCGGATGTTAGGCGGCAAAGGAGATGTCGGTGCAGCTCGACTCGTGCATGCCAGTTATCCCAAGCGCGGATCCAGAGAAGAGCTTGCGCTTCTGGCTCAACCAAAGGGCAGGCTCGCCGATCAAGCCGGAGAATCATGAGGGTATTCGACTCTACTGGGCGCCTCGTGACATCCACGCAATCAGGGATCGGCTGGAAACGCTGGGCTACGCGGTGTCGAAGATCTCGGATCGCGCCTAGGGTCAGACGGAGTTCTTTGTGACGGACGATGACGGGCATTCTCACTGTTTTGGAGTGGCAATCGACAAGGACCGCGGGCGTCAGGTGGCAGAGGGACCAATGACCATCACGGTATCCATCAGCATCGACGTACCGAGCCTTGTGCAGGGTGTTGCCTTCTACTGCGCCGCGTTCGGCTTCTCCAAGAGGTCTGAGCCTGTGCGCGGCGTAGCCGTTCTGCATGGCCTCAACATCGAGCTATGCCTGCTCGAAAAGCCTGGTGGTTCCAAGCCTTCACCCAGGACCGATGACCGGCGCAAATTTGAGCGCCATTGGACTCCTGTGCACCTCGACTTCCATGTGGAAGATCTCCACGCCGCCCTTGAGAGAGTTGAGGCTCTTGGTGCCAAGCGCGAGCAGGTCTTCGAGAATCCAGAACATGGGTCCGCTGCGTTCTGCAGTGATCCGTTTGGTCATGGCTTCTGTCTCCTTCAGCGCAAGAGGAAACTATGAAGCTGCCACCTAACATGCGCATGCAGCCGACCCACCAGCCAGTCATCAAATCTGCACGCGCAAATTTGCCGCCGGTCTGCCGGGCGGCTGATGCGTGGCGTCAGATGCCAGCAAGGGCGTGCCTCGCGGCTATGCTCATGTCGGTGGCGCTGAGCGCTTCTACCGCAGCGGCGACTGTGCCCGGCTGGTTCGAAATCAAAGGCGGCACTTGGGCCGCCGATGCAGCGACTGTCACTGTAATGAGTCGAGACATAGAGTCTGCTGTTCGCAGCCTTGCGGGCCAAGGCTTTGAGCGTTTCGCTCCGTGGGCTCAATACAAGTTTCAGTACCAAGGGCGAGGATCCAATGACGGGCGCTTCGTCCTGGTGAACGCATTCTGCAATTCCCTCGGCATAAATGATGTGGCGACATCATTCATCGAAGTGAAAGGCGGCGGTGCCTGTTACTTCAAGGTGCGGTACGACTCACGCACGCACAGGTTCTTTGACCTGGCTGTGAATGGCGACGCCTGATGGGCTGGCATCCAATAACGCGGACATCAGGAACCGTCGTGACCGTGCCAGTTACTCTACGTGTTCGGGCCCTGATCGTGCGCGAGGAGCATTTGCTTCTGTGCCGATTGAAGCCGCGCCCGATAGCGTTCCTGCCAGGCGGACGCGTCGAGCCGGGTGAGATTCTTGAATCAGCGATGCGGCACGCTGGAACCATCCGTGGTGCCACGTTGCGATGATGAGGGTGTTGAGATGCTTTGGGTGCCATGCGATGCTCTACGAAGTCAACCGATCAAACCCAACGCGGTGACGGCGCTCGTCGAAAGGTGGCTCAGTGGTGACCGCGCTATCTGGTGGGCCATGGAGAACGAGGCCTGACAACACCTTGGGGCGAGCGTGCCGCCGTAGCTTCGGTGAGGTAACAAGGATGTCGATGTTCTTGATCAATCAGCTTCGGTTAGCGTCCGCAATTCCACGGCTCGCTCAGCGCGGACGATATGCGCTACATCTACGCAGCGTTGGTCGGTAGCTGTCTCGCCGCGTGCTCAACGACGATGCCGCAGCTGCATCAGATAATTGCGGACTGCCGGATCGATAGCGTTGAAGGCTGGAAGCCGATTCAGAAGCCCACCGAGGACGTCCCGATCGGCCGCCTTGCTGCAATCCCCGTTTCAACCCCTGGCGGCAAGGACGGCCGTATCTTCTGGCTTCGTCATTCCGATGGGCGCCTGCTCTACTGCCGCACCGACGGATGCTCAGGGGTCTCGGTACAATTGGTTCCGGCCCGAGATGGTGCTTGGTCTGTGTCGAGTCCGTCGGAGTGGCTGTGCACCAACTGAGCTTGTTGACGCATGGCAGGATCTACATCGAAGACAAGGCTTGGCTAAAGGAGTCACCGAACGATGAAGAAGCCCACATGCACATGGGGAATCACGCTGCTGGTCGGGTGCGCCATCGTCTCCCTCGTCCACGCCGCCGAACCGGAGACCAGCCAGGGGAGCCCTGATTCGATGGCTGCAACGGCCGATGAAATCGCCATTCGCAAGATCATCAAGGATGAGATTGCCGCCTGGAATCGGGGAGACGCCGCGGCATACTCACGGCAATTTGCCGCCGATGGCACATTCACCAACATTCGGGGCCAGTTCTTCGTCGGTCACGAGGCATTTCTGAAGCGGCACGAGGTGATTTTCCAAGGCATCTTCAGGAACACCACGTTGCAGCAAGACATCGTCTCGCTCAAATTCATCGGATCCGATGTCGCCGTCGTTGACATGCTCACCTCGGTCGCCGGCATGGCCGAGACGCCACCGGGAACGGTCCCGGACAGCAAAGGGCGCCTGCGTACGCGGCTGCTGCAAGTCGTCGCGAAACGCGGTGCAGATTGGTGGATCGTGGCGTACCACAATGTGGACGTAAAGCCCGGAGTCCCAGTGGCCGAGCCAAATTGATGTCCGAGTCGACCTGGAATGCAGACGAATGCCAAGGTGGCGGCTGCCAGTGCGGAGCTATTCGCTACCTTGCCCCACGGAAGGCGCAAACGCTGTTCATTTGCCATTGCACTGAATGTCGAAAGCAGTCTTCGTCCGCGTTTGGCATCTCGTTCATTGTCCGGCGAGAGACATTCAAGGTAGTACAAGGTCAGCCGGCGCTCTGGTCACGGCAGACGGCCTCCGGACACGCACTTGAATGCGCCTTCTGCCGTAATTGCGGATCGCGGGTGTGGCATCAAAGCTCGGGTTACCTCGAAACGCTGAACGTCAAGGGAGGCTCACTGGATGAACCGGTGGACCTGAGCAATGCGGTTCATATCTGGACATCGAGCAAATTGCCAGGCGTCGCTATTCCAGACAAGGCGCTTTGCTATCCGAAAGAGCCCGGTGGCCAGTACTGAATATGAACCCGAGCGTCGCATTTCCAGACAAAGCGGGGCCGCACCATGTCCGTCACCCTTTACGCAATTGCGCTTCTCTGCGGCATAGCGACCGTTCGCGCAACAGTGATCATGGATCGAGCACGTGTCAAAGATCGAAGTCGGGTCTTCTCGGTCATCAGCGGCCTGACATTGCTGGCTACCTTTGCGACTGTCGGCCTGGGTTTTCTCATTTACCCTTGGTGGATTCCGGTCGTGGCAGGCTTTGCGATGGCTTTTCTCGTTGGACTCATCGTGATACGCGCCACCCATGCATTCTTCTACAAGGCTGTTCCCGTCACCGGCCTCGTTGCGATTGCGCTTTGCGGCTACGGGTGGATCATGTGGGCCGGCGCCTGAAAGATGCAGGAACCGGATCGAGCGAACGCGAATAGCAGCGGGGCAGGGGCGCTTCATCGTGTTCGCGCCCACTGAAGAAGCGTCGTACCAAAGCACCGGCGACCAGGGTGTGCGTATCGCGCGAGTGCCAAAGCAAAACAGTGAATCGTCGAAATACTTGGCGCCGCCGCCCAACAACGCGTTGGAGCGAGAGCGCGGCTGGTAGCTTCGCTGAGGGCAGAACAATGTTGCACTTCTGGATACAGTGGCTTCGATCAGCGTCCGCGATGCCGTTGCTCGCCCTCTTGCTGGCTGCGGCGAACGTCTCCGCCAAGCACGACGACAGACTCGGCAAGGTCGAGTTTCCGAACTCGTGCAGTCCGGCGGTGCAGGACAAGTTCCTGCGCGGAGTGGCGTTGCTGCACTCGTTCTACTACTCCGCAGCGCGGAAGGCTTTCGAGGAAGTTTCCGCCGAGGACAAGTCCTGCGTGATCGCCGTCTGGGGTTACGCCTCGATCCTCATGTCGAACCCGCTCCAGGGAATCGGCGCCTCGCCTGCGGGGGCGCAATTGGCGCAGGTGGCGATCGACAAGAGCCGCAAGAAAGGCGCCAGGACCCAGCGCGAGCGTGACTACGTCGAGGCCGTCGCCGCCTACTACGAGGACTTCGCGAACCGCACCGAGCGCGAACGCCAGCTCGCGCGCGCAAAAGCTTACGAGGCGCTCGCGGCGAAGTACCCGGATGACGACGAGGCGCAGATCTTCTACGCGCTCTACCTCGCATCGACGCAGACCGCGTCAGACCAGACGTATTCCGCGTACCTCAAGGCAGCCGGCATCCTCGAGAAGCAGTTCGCCAAGCACCCCGACCATCCGGGCGTCGCGCACTATCTCATCCACTGCTATGACGCACCGCCGATCGCGGCGCAAGGCCTGACCGCGGCACGGCGCTACGCCGAAATCGCCCCCGACGCGCCACACGCGTTGCATATGCCCTCGCACATCTTCACCCGCGTCGGCGCATGGAGCGATTCTGTGGCGACCAATCGCCGCTCGGCCACGGTCGCGGAGAAGAACCATGAGCCCGACGAGGCGCTGCACGCATTGGACTACATGTCCTACGCCGACCTGCAGCTCGCCCGCGACGGCGACGCGCGCAAGATCCTGGACGAGGCGCGCAAGGTGACCGGGCTCGATCCGGGCCGCGCAACCGGACCGTACGCGCTCGCGGCCATGCCGGCGCGCTACGTCGTTGAACGCGGCAACTGGAGCGAAGCGGCGAAGCTCGAGCCGACGTCGACGCGCTACCCTCAAACCGAAGCGATGACGCACTTCGCGCGCGCGCTCGGCGCGGCGAGGAGCGGCGATCCCGCTTCGGCGCAACGTGACGTCGAGCGCATAGCGGCGCTGGGCGAGCAGCTGAAGGCGGCAAAGAGCGAGTATTGGGCAAACGAGGTCGAGGTCATGCGCCTCGCGTCGCTCGCCTGGGTCTCGCTCGCGCAAGGCAAGGGCAACGAGGCGCCGGACCTCATGCGCCAGGCGGCCGACATCGAGGACCGGAGCGAGAAGAACATCGTCACACCGGGGCGGCTTCTGCCCGCGCGCGAGCTGCTGGGCGACATGCTGCTCGAGCTCAAGCGTCCGGGCGAGGCGCTGAAGGAATACGAGACGTCGCAGCTGCGCGAGCCGAACCGCTATCGCGGGCTATACGGCGCGGGGCAGGCCGCAGTGCAGTCCGGCAACCGCGACAAGGCGCGACAATATTTTTCCAAGCTGATTGAGGTCGCGGGCTCCGGCGACGCCCGCCCCGAGACGGAGACGGCGCGCCGATATCTCGTGAGCAACTGACAGCGCAAAAGCATAGGAGGCAGCATGGCGAAGATTACCGGAATCGGCGGCGTCTTCTTCAAGGGCAAAGGCGACAACGCGGCACTGGCAGAGTGGTATCGGAAGCACTTGGGCATGTCGCGGGGAAAGACAGCCAGTGGTTCAGCCCGAGCCAATCTTCGTTCATGATCAACTAAGGGACCCGAATCGCACGAGAACGGCAAGTTTGCGTGGATCATGGACCCGGACGAAAACAAGGTCGAGCTCCGGGAGCCGATGCTCTGGGACGACAAGAACAAGGGTGCCTGAGCCGGAACGTCATGCGCGGACAAAGACCTCGTCGTATTGCGCTGGACCTCCGCGGGTTGACCGGCAGGGACGACATCTTCCGGTTGTCCGCAGGGATGAAGCGCGATCCGGCTGTCGACACCTGGTTGGCTGACGGCCCGGCTGAGCTGCGGTCTATTGCGCAGAGGTGGTTTGCGCGGATGCGGCAGTGCGGAGACGATGTCCGAGAGCTGATGCACGATGGGTGGCCGGTCGCCTGTGTAGAAAATGCAGCGTTCGGGTACGTCAACTCATTCAAAAGTCATGTCAACGTCGGTTTTTTTTACGGCGCAATACTCGAGGACCCTGCTCACATGCTGGTGGGAAGCAGCAAACGCATGCGGCACGTGAGACTGATCCCTTGCCGCGAGTTCAACGCCGCCGCGCTCAGCGACTTGGTCGATGCCGCGTACGCGGATATCAAGGCGCGCCTCGATACGGCACAGCCTTCGCGAGAGGTGTCATGAAACGCACGTGGACCATCATCGGCGTAAGCGATGTGCCGAGCAGCTTCAAATGGTACCAATCGCTCTTCGGCCAGCCCGCGACACGACCGGGCCATGCCGACTGGGGTCAGATCCTCGATCCGGATGGAACGGTCTTGCTCTGCCTTCACGAGTGGGGCGCGCACGGGCATCCGTCGCTGATGAGCCCGGACCGGGCGACGCCCGGCAACGGATTGCTGTTGTTCTTCCGCGTCGACGATTTCGATGCGTCGCTGAAGAGGGCACGCGCGCTCGTCGCCGGACTCGAAGAGGAGCCACACAGGAATCCGAGTACTGAAACAATGGAGTTCTCGCTGCGGGATCCTGACGGATACTACGTCACGATCAGTGCGCTGTAGGGAGCTTCATTGCGCCTGGCTCACTCGTCTGCAAAGTCCACGCGGCGACCGACCGGCATCGCGTTACTCGCCTTGCTATTCATTGTTGGCGTGATCGCGAGCGGGCTTTCCGCCCTTACCCTTCTCTTGCCTGGCAGCGTTCTCGATCCGATGTGGCGCTTCAATCCGCACGCCCGTGACGTGTTCTCGCATCTTGGTCTGTGGGGGCCCGCCATTCTTCTCGTCGTATGCCTGTCGTGCGGGGCTGCGGCGTACGGTCTCTTGAGCGGTCGGGTTTGGGGTCTTCGTCTCGGTGCCAGTCTCTTGCTCGTGAATCTGGCCGGTGACCTGTTCAACTCCGCATCAGGCATCGGGCCTCGGGCGCTCATCGGCGTTCCGGTCGTCGGCCTGATCCTCTGGTATCTTTCATCGCGTCGAGTGCGAGAGCATTTCAATCAGCCTCGCGGCGCCATATGACAATGCGGTTGATAGCAGGCGTGTTGGGCCTAGCGAGGCATGTGCCGTGGTCAAGACACACGGGTACACGCTTCGCTCATCGGTCGAGCCAGAGGGCCACGAGTCGATGGTCATTCCACATGGAGGAGACAGAGATATGAATAAGGCGCTTCTTGCAGCCGCTACCGTCGCGACGCTACTGGCCGCGATGACGCTGGCAATGACCCGGGCCGACGAAGCCAGGAAAGGCGTTGATGGATTGACCCCGGAACAAGTGTCGTGGTTTACGCCGTCGTACTACACGGATGGGCGGCAGCGGGCCCAGTTGCTCGGCGATTCAAGTCAAGGCGGAGCGTGGATCGATCGAGTCAAGATACCGCGCGGCATGCAGATCCGTGCACATACGCACCCGCAAGTCGAACAGGTCACGGTCATCGAAGGGACCTGGTACGTGGGCGAGGGGGAGAGGTTCGACGCGGCCAAGCTGAAGGGCTACCCGGCGGGCAGCTTTGTCGTCATCCCTGCCGGCGCTCCTCATTTCGTGGCGGCGAAGGACGGCCCCGTGATCGTTCAGTTGAGCGGCAACGGCAAATCCGGCACTGACTATCTGGAGAAATGAGTGAGGACGCCGGCTGGCCCGGCACCGCACGACGGACAAGATTTTCAGCGTCACGATCGTCCTCGCCGACGAGGAAGACTTTCCGGGCATGAACGAAAGGTGTCGATTGCCGCGATTGCCGAGGCCTGAGAACGAATATGGAACCGGTCATATCCTCGCTGAGTTATGTTGCAATCGCTGTTCTGGTTTTCCTTTCGTTCAAGTACTTCGACAAGCGGCTGACGGAGAATGGCTTGAGGTCCCTCGATACATCTTTCGTGAAAAGGCATCGCAATGAAAGTCACGGTTGAAACCATCGTCGATGCACCTGTCGGGGACGTCTGGCGTGCCTGGACGACACCGGACGACATCAAACAATGGAACACAGCGTCCGACGATTGGCACACCACTGAAGCATCCGTGGACCTGCGCGTTGGCGGCTCCTTTTCGTCGCGTATGGAAGCCAAAGATGGCAGCATGGGTTTCGACTTCGCCGGAACGTACACGAAGATCGTAACGAACGAGTTGATCGAGTGTTCGTTCGGTGAACGTGCGTTGCGGGTAGAGTTTTCCGCGGGAACCGGCGGCGTCACGGTGCGTGAGATTTTCGACGCCGAATCGACAAATTCAATCGAGCTGCAGCGTCAGGGCTGGCAGGCCATTCTGGACAATTTCGCGCGGCATGTGCGCGCCAGGCGCGCCGCGACCTGAACGGGGAAGTCAACGGGATCATGAAGAACCTTCTTGCGACCACGGCCGTGCTTGAATTCGGAACGGGCCTCGTGCTGGTTTCGATTCCATCCGTACTGGCGACGCTCTTGTTCGGCGCGCCGCTCGAGGCCTGGCCGTCGGCTTGGCGATCTACAACGCCGGCGCCGTTGCTATCTTCCTGTACGCGAGCCTGGCGCTGCGGCTATCGGGCATCGGCCTTTGGCCGGCAGTCGTGGTTCACGCGGGCATGACCGCCTGGTGCGTCACAAGTCTCCGAAGCAGACGCCCATGACGGGAGGACCAATGGACAACGCAAAGTTCTGGGCAATCATTGATTCGGCCAATGCAGCTTCCGGCGGCGATATGGACCGCAAGTGTTCGCTCCTGGAAAAGGCGCTGACTCCACTTGGTACCGAGGAGATCGGCTCGTTCATCGATCACTTCGATGCCTGCATGGACGCGGCATACACCTGGGGGCTTTGGGGCGCCGCGTATGTCATTCACGGCGGCTGCAGCGACGACAGTTTCATGGACTTTCGATCCACCTTGATTTCGCATGGGCGAATGGTCTTTGAGGCTGCCCTGAAAGATCCGGAGTCCCTGGCGGACGTTGGTCTTGATCCCGAGGACGCAGTTTACGAAGGCTATGGGTACATCGCGCCAAGCCTGTACCAAAAGCGAAGTGGAACCCCGCGCACCCGTAGCGGCGCGCACCCGAAGGAGCCGTCGGGGGTTGAATGGAATGAAGAGGATCTTCCGACTCTCTTTCCAAGATTGTCGAAGCGTTACGACGCGGCCACCTGAGTATTCGCATGACTCGCGCGGAGACCTCAGCAATTGTTGGCCGAGCGCTGCCCTACCGCCGAGGCCACGGCTACGTTGGGCTGATGCTGCTGGCCATCTACACGGCGTTGGGCGCGGTGCTGTGGATTTCTGTTACCCGCCCGCTGCCTCCTTCCAGGTCGACCGAAGGCAACCCGACGTGACAATAAGCTTGCCTGGAGCAGAGGGCATATAGCCCGACAGCGCGTCGCTCAACGCGGACATCTGGCGTCAAAGGAGGACACCGTGGAAACGATTTCTCACCTCAAGCTTTCCGCAGAGGAAAAGCGAAAGGAGAATCTGATTCTCTCGTTGGCGTATTCCAAGACCGTTGCCTGGCTGATCCCTGCAAACTTCATTCTGGTCGTCGGAGCTGCCCTTTTGTCGCTCGTAGCGGGGGCAACTATCCTGATTGAGAACAACTGGCTCACCAAGATTCAGTCTGGAGTACTGGCGCTGGTTAGCGGCGCGCTGACGATAATTCACTCAAAGCTTGGCTGCGAACAATACCAGGCGGAGTGTCGAAAGCTGTCGGCCTTTCATCGGGGGATAGCAGCGGACTACGGCAACCTCCAGATAGCCGACGACGTCGAGGAGCTGAAGAATCGGCTGGTGGCCCTGAACGAACAAGCCTCAGCGGCATTGAAATCCGCTAGCGTTACCCCCTTCGCGTCGGCCGTCGCAAGAGCCCGGCGTTCGCTTTCCAGCCAGGCTGACTGACGGTGATGCGCATTGCATGAAGAACGGGTTCGCCATCATTCCAGGCGTTATCGGCGGCGCTGAGGTCGATGCGCTTGCGCACGAGCTCAGCACCGCTTCACTCAAGCGCTCGCGAGCTGGCATAAGGCATCTGCTGTCGCTTCCTGCGGTCGCAACCCTGGCTCGCGATCCCCGGCTGATCGAGCTCGCCGCGAGCGCGCTCGGCTGCAAGCCCGTGCCGTTCGGTGCGACGCTGTTCGACAAGTCGGTGGAAGCGAATTGGCTGGTCGTATGGCATCAAGACACAGCGTTGCCACTGGTCAAGCGGCGCGAGATTTCCGGCTGGGGTCCATGGTCGGAGAAGGGCGGCGTTATCTATGCCCATGCGCCCGCGGCTGCACTCGAGCAAGTGGTCGCTCTGCGCGTTCACCTGGACGATTCCACCGCCGACAACGGACCGCTCAGGGTTCTGCCGGGAACACACGAGCTCGGAGTGCTGAGCGATGAGCAGATCCATGCTGTGTCACAGAGGCTCGAACCGGTTCCGTGCACGGTCGCTCGGGGTGGTGTGCTCGCCATGCGGCCACTGCTTGTGCATGCATCGTCCAAGGTTGCGACGGCAGCGGCTCGCCGGGTAATTCACATGGAATATGCCGCTTCGCGGGTGTTCGCGCATGGCCTGCAGCTGCACGCCGCCGCTTAACCGGGACGTCAGGAGAGAGAGGCCAATATGAACGCCGCGCTGAGAAGAAGGCATGACCTCGCATGCGCATGCTTCCTCGTGCCAGGAACGATTAGCCTCGTGATCACGGTTACCAACCTTGTTCCGATGGACACCGGACCCGCGGGAGGCGTGGGCTTCCTGCTTCTCGTACCCTTGGCACTTCTGGCATTCGTGGCTGTGCCAATCGGTGGCGTTTTACAATGCGACCACGGGACCCGTCTATGCATCGCTGGTCCTGGTGCTCGAGGCGAGCTGGTTTCCATGGAGGCGTCGGCGAGTTCTCAGTTGAGTTGGCGATGCCTGGGAGTCAACCTGCGACGCAAGCGGCAAGTCTAAAATCACAGGACAGGAACATGAAAAAGTCAGGCGCGAGCCAGGGTCAGCCGGCATCCGAGCTCATCTCGAAGCGAATCGCCGAACTCGGGGACTGGCGCGGGGAAACCCTCGGCAGGATGCGCAAGCTCATCAAGGCAGCAGACCCGGACGTCGTCGAGGAGTGGAAGTGGATGGGCACTCCGGTCTGGTCGCACGACGGCATCATCTGCACGGGCGAATCCTACAAGAGTGTCGTGAAGCTGACCTTTGCCAAGGGCGCGTCCCTCAAGGATCCGGCCCGTCTCTTCAACTCGAGTCTCGACGGCAACGTGCGCCGTGCGATCGACATCAAGGAGGGCGTAGAGGTTGACGAGTCCGCCTTCAAGACGCTCATTCTCCAGGCGGTCGCGCTCAACCGTTCTGCCAAGTCGAAGTCTTCGAAGAAGGCGAAGTCCTGAGGGATTCCGCAGGCACCGCAGCAGTGTCGACCGCTCGCGAATACTTGCGTAACTGGATGCGGTGGCAACGAGGCCGCCAGGGCACGGGCTACGACAAGCTGCTGCTCCTCCTCGATCGGGCGGAGAGTTCATCTGCTCCGACCCCATATTTGAAACGAAGCGCATCAAGCTCTTCCGATCCGACGTATCGGTGCACGCCGTGACGAAAGTGCAGGGTGGATCGCGATACGTCTTGAGTCTCGGATGGGCCTTGAAGGGAACAGCCGGATCAACGGGGCCATCGTGGCCGGCATGATGCACGAATCGAAAATGACGACGGTCCTTTTCGTCAGGGACCTTGCCCGAGCGGCCGCGTTCTATTGTGAGGTCGCAGAGTTGAAGACTCTCAGGGTATCGCCTGACCACTTGGTCGTTGGCTCGGCCACATTTCAGCTCGTGCTGCACGCCATGCCGGCCCACGTCCTTAAAACCTGCGCGATCGAGAATCCGCCGCGTCGACGCGAGGAGACTCCGATCAAGCTCAGCTTTCCGGTCAGGAACATTGCTTCGGCTCGAAGGCGGGAAGGGCAAGTACGTAGTCACCATTCAGAATCTTGACGGCCCGCCGTGCGAGTCACAATGGTGCAACGGGGGCGGGAGTACTCCCAGGCCGCGGCAGCGCCTGACAACTGTCTGAGTGGGGAGACGCAATGACAGACGATGAGACCAGCGACAGGAACGCAATGTCTTTTTCCGGGCTGCGGTCGTGGGCCTGGAGAGAGACGCCGCCCGTACACAAACGCGCCGCCAACCTGCTGATCCATCTCTTCGCCGTTCCGCTGTTCGTTGCCGGGCACCTGCTCGTCGTCGCAGGGATCATCTTCAGTCAATGGCTGCTGGTCGTGGCGCTTGGCTGTGTCGTGGTATCGCTGGCACTGCAGAAGTACGGCCATTCCCTCGAGCGGATACAGCCGCCGCCATTTACGGGCCGACGTGATCTCGTTCGCCGCCTTTATGCCGAGCAGTTCTGCAACTTCTGGCGCTTCCTGCTCTCGGGCAAGTGGTACGCGAGTTTACGGACCGGCAACGACGCCTGACCTGCTGGGCCGCGCCGGACGACCATCTGGCGCAAGAGGGCGGACGGGTGGAAGATCCACCTTCGTCAGGGCATCATCGTTGTGGAGCAAGCCAATGATTCATGCAGAGCCGAGTGAACGAGGGGCGACCGGGATGGGCTTGATTACCCGCATCGCTTGCATCGCAGGCCTTGCCGCCATCGCCGCGTGTGCCGAGCGCGCCAGCACGGCTGCATCGGGAGATCTCTTTCGAGCCGCGCTGCCTGGCGAATGGCAGGAGGTGTCGGCTCGATCGGACCTTGTTGTTTACCGCAGTGGCGATGGCCAATCGCGGGTCACGTTCTCGACGCTCCTTGCCAAGGAGCCGATGTCCGAGGCCAAGCAGCACGAGACCCTGCAGACGCTCACCGAACATCACCGGACGGCGCAGCTTGCCGTGAGTGATCAGGTGACACTCACACCGGTTGAATCGTCGGAGGCGCAAGTGACGGCACGTTTTCAAGGCAACGATCCCGACAACCGGCGACGAACGGCGACCCTGCTGCTCGGCGCGCCCCGCGGCGTCGTCATCGTTCATCTTGAGGCAATTGGCGTGGAACAACCCGCCTTTGCGGCGCAGGCGGAGAAGCTCTTTGCAGGCGTAGAGACCGTCAAATGAAACACCGCATATCACCCGAGGACGATCGGTTCCGGCGTGCCTTCGAGACGCAGCAAGTCAGCCCGGCCGACTTCGATCATGCGGCGCATGTGCGGCTGGCTTACATCTATCTGTGCGAGGGCTCCATCGAGAGTGCCGTCGAAAGCATGAAGGCGGCGCTTCTGGCATTTCTTGCCCATCTTGGGGTTGGGCCGGCCAAGTACCACGAGACCATCACTCGCGCGTGGATCATGGCGGTCGATCATTTCATGAACCTGTCGCCGCCGTGCTCATCGTCCGCGGACCTTGTTCGCCTCCATCCACAGTTGCTCGATAGCAAGATCATGCTGACGCACTATTCGGCCGAGGTGCTGTTCTCAAAGGGAGCACGACAGGCCTTTGTCGAGCCCGACATTCAATCGATTCCTCCGCCCTGACGCCAAATTACGGAGAGACCATGCGCTGCATATGCGCGTCGAGGTACTGCAGGAGGCGATGCTCGGCGCCATTGGTGCACTCGCATTCTGGTTCACCCGGTCAAGGCTCAAGCGCTCGGCCGACTTGATCGGCCGCTGGTTCGGAAAGTAAGGAGCACGAAGTGAGCAAGTTGCCTGGCTGGACGCTGGTGGTGGCGCTCGTCCTGGTCATGACCGCCGCGGAACCAGCCGATATCGGAACCCGACTGGTCGGCTGCTGGCGCCTGGTTTCGTACGAGGGAAAGAGTGCCGACGGCCGGATCACGCTCGATTACGGGCCGACTCCACACGGCCGGCTGATGTATGACGCCAGCGGGCACATGTCGGTGCATCTCCTGACGCCTGACCGCAAGAAGTTTGCTTCCGGTGACTTTCTGCGCCCGACACCCGAGGAGCTTCGCGAGGCGTTCGACGGCTACTTCGGCTACTACGGGCGCTACACGGTCGACGAGAAGGCCGGAATCGTCACACACCACGTTGAGGGCGCCGCGTACCCCAACTACATCGGTACCGGTCAGCGGCGGCTGTTCAAGCTCGAGGGCGACCGCCTCATTCTGAAGACGCCTCCCGAGCGCGCGGCTGGAAACGACGTCATCTATTCGATCGTGTGGCAACGCGAGAAATGAGCTTGCAGCCCTGAGGGAACTCGAAATGCGCCACTCCAATACCGTCAGCACGTTCCTTGGGGCAATGATCGCGTCGGTTGCCATGCTTGCCACGAGCGTGAAGGCAGAGGCGCCGCCGACTGTGGGATCTGCGAGCCATACGCAGATCGTGCTGCTCGGGACGGGGAATCCCAATCCGGATCCGGATCGATGGGGCCCGGCCACGGCCATCGTCGTCAACGGCACGCCTTACCTCGTCGACATGGGCTCGGGCGTCGTGCGGCGCGCGAAATCAGCCGTGGTCGACAAGGGGATCACGGCTTTGGAGCCGGTGAACTTCCGGGTCGTCTTCGTCACGCATCTTCACTCGGACCATACGATCGGCTATGCGGACCTGATCTTCACTCCATGGATCTACGGACGGCGCGTGCCGCTGGAAGTCTATGGTCCGCCGGGAATCAAGGCGATGACGGAGCATCTCCTCGAGGCCTACAGCACCGACATCGAGGAGCGCACGAAGGAAAATGCCGCGGGGCTCTACACCATTGGCACGTTCCCGGGCGGCTATCGCGTCAACCCGCATGAAATTGACGCCGGTGTCGTCTACAAGGACCCGAACATTACGGTCACGGCGTTCAAGACGAACCACGCCTTGCCGAGCTTTGGCTATCGCTTTGATACTCCCGACCGCAGCATCGTCATCTCCGGCGACACCACGCCGACGCAAGCGACCATTGACGCCTGCAATGGCTGTGACGTCTTGATGCACGAGGTACAGACGCTGGAGTGGCTGGGCAGACGGCCCGACTTTCAGGCTTATGCCGCGAAGTTCCACACGACGACCGTGCAGCTGGCGGAACTGGCGCAAAAGGCCAGGCCGCGCCTGCTCATTCTCTACCACGCGTCGATCACGCTGAGACCCGCGGTCAATCCGAAGGCCTCCTCGCCCGAAGAGTTGCTGAGCGAGATGACGTCACGCTATTCAGGGCATGTTGTCGTCGGCAGGGACCTGGATGTCTATTGATCTGCAACTCTGGAGAGCGAAAGTGATTGGTCAATGGAAGGCCTGCGTGCTTGCCGGTCTCTCGATCGTAGTGACTTCGAGTGACGGTTTGGCGGAACCGCAGGCCCCGGATCAATCCGCGGTCGAGCAAGCCGTCTACGCCTACATTGTGAGGGAACTGGGCTCGAGTGGGACCGATTTGCCAATCGTGCTTTCGACTCTCAATGTCACGCCGAAAGTGACGCACTGGCTTCAGGCTGAGGGCGCGGACATCCGGTCCGTAGTGGTCCACAACTGTGCGGGCGCCGGGAGCCTGTTCGATCAGCTGATTCAGGAGATCTCCGAGCCGGCCGACCTGACGGGACTCAGAAGTCCGGTGCCCCTGGTATTGTTGACCAAGAAGGACATTGAGCAACTTTTCCCGGATGGAGACTCCGACTTCGACGATTGGCAACTGTTCACATTGAGATTTCCACAAACGTTCGGTTACAACGTGGTTTCGCGCGCCGCAGTCGATGCGAAGAGCGAGCGGGCCCTCTTGTATCTGGGCAATGTTTGCGGCGGCCTCTGCGGTGGCGGGGGATTCGTTTTCGTGGAAAAGGTCGATGGTGAATGGACCGACAAGACTTGCTGGGCGGTCATTTCGTAATTGCGAGGCCGTTGCGCATGAAGTTCTTCCGTTACCTCGCAGCGCTGTTGCCACTCGCAGTCGCGCTGGCAGTAGCCGCCGATCCCGATTCGACGCCGGCGCCCGCGGGCGACGTCACCTTTCGCGAGCCCTTTACTCTCAAGCTGCATGTCGACAAGGAGCACTACTACGAGCAGCACTTCGAACGCATTCCCTACGTTTTCAAGGGCGGTGTCTATCTGTTCAAGGGAGATCGCTTTGGGGTGACGCTGGACGTCAATGACGGCGCGGTGCGCGCGGTTGCCTACCAGCCGAAGTTCGAGACCGCGGATGTCACTTTTGCATTCAGCCAGGACGTGGCGGCCGACGGAACGGAAATGATGCTGCTCATCATCCGCAATCACACCAAGTACCGGATTGCCGTCGATGCGCTGATGACGGTGCCCGATCGGGAGGCGCCGCTTGGCACCAGCATCCTTCCAATTGAGCCAGGTCTTTCCGGTTACGAATCCTGGCCGCACCCGATCGTGCAACTTCTCCTTCACGACATCCGCATCGATACCGGATGACGCGCGTCGCCGTCGCCCGCACGGTGTCGATAGTCGGGCATCCCGTCGTACTGATTTCCATCGCGGCGCTGATCGCGGCGTCGGCGCGGGCCGGCCGCTGGTCGCATGTCGACGCGAGCATCGGTGCGGAGCGCAAGTCGCTCAACGTTTTTCTCGCAGTGCTGTGTCTTGCAAGCGCGGTTGTGCTCTGGATTTCGATGCACCGGCTGCACATATCGGTCGCGCTGGCGTTGTCAGGCGCGATCATGGTCACGGCGTTGCTCATGGCCCGGTGGGTGAAGGTCTCGCTGTACTCGGCCTTCGCGGCATTCGCAACGGCGCTCGTCTGGCCGATCACGCTCGCGGTTATCGCAGGAGTCCTCGTTACCGCGGCAGTCGTGTGGTCCCGGCTGGCCCTCCGTCGACACGTGGCCGCGGGCGGCGCGTATGACGTATGGATTGCCTGAGCTCTCAATGGCGCCGCCGGGGCGAATTCCACGGCTCATCTCGACAAGGCGCGCCCTTAAAGCGGATGATTCCAGACGATGAAGCGGCTACGCGGATATCTTGCTGTCGGCTTCCTCGCGCTCGGTCTTGCCGCGCCGGGCGAGGCAGGCTCATCGCGGGCAACCGTCAATACCAACGCCGATGCCAATGACGCTTTCGTTGCCGGCCAATATGAAGCCGCCATGGCGAATTACCAGAAAGTGCTCAAGCTGGCGGAGCGGTCGCACGATGTGCAGTACCGGGCCATCGCGATGTACGGGCTCGCAAGGGCGAACGCCCAGCTTTGCAGGGTGACCGAGGCGGAGAAATGGTTCCGCGATTCCATCGCGCTTCGCGAGACCATGCCGGACATGGCCGAAAAGGCCTACCTCACGCAGAACCTCCTCGAGTTCGCGCACTTTCTTGCCGCCAACCAGCGTCCTGATGAAGCGATCCCCTATTTCGCCCGCGCGCCGCTCGGCCGCAATCAAGGAGGAGTACGCGGGCGGGCACGCGCAGTTCAAACCGACGCCGTATCCAAAGGATTGCAAGGAGCGGGCGCCGCCGGAGACATCGATGAACGGCATGGATAGCGCGCTTAAGTTGACGCTGGGAATCGGATAACTACAAACAGCAAGACCAGGGGGGAATTCGAAATGAACGAGACGACATCGCCACCTCAGCCGGCACCCGCCGTTGTTTCGCTGCGAGACGCCGCCGCCGCGCTGCCGGCAGTGCAATCGGGCGCGCGCTGGTTCTGGTGGATCGCCGGGCTCTCGCTCGTGAACATCGTCATGTTTCAAAGTGGCAGCAACACAAGCTTCGTCATGGGGCTTGGCATCACCGCCGTCTCGGACGCGGTCTTTGTGGGCAACAAGCCCGTCGGCTTTGCGATCGATGCGATTGCCATCGGCCTTTTCGTTCTGGTGGGCTACCTGGGCCGGCGTGCGAGCCTCGCGGCGTTCTATCTCGGAGTAACCGTCTACACGTTCGACGCGCTCATCTTCGTCTATATCAAGGATTGGATGCCCGTTGCCTTTCATGGCCTCGCCATCTACTTCATCGTCAGGGGCATCCTCGCCCTGCAGGCTGCGTTGAAAGTGACGGCCTAGAGCCGCCTCCGGGCGCCGAAGTCGGGAAGGAGTCATCGTGAATATTCTTGCCGTTCTGCTCGCCGCAGTGTCGAGCTTTCTGCTGGGCGGTCTTTGGTACTCCAAGGTAATGTTCGGGCGCGTGTGGCATACCGAGAACACGCACGGACAGCCACAACCGGCGCCGACGCAACAGGGCCACCCGGCGAAGGTCTTTGGCGTGAGCTTCATCTTCTCCTTGATCGCCGCGACAGCGTTTGCGATCTGGCTGGGACCGGCGCCTGCGCTGCCGGTGGCGCTCAAGGCGGGCGCAATCGCAGGCTTTGGCTTCGTGGCGGCGAGTTACGGCATCAACTATCAATTTGCTCAACGTTCCTTAAAACTTTGGCTGATCGACGGCGGCTACCACGGGGTACAGTTCGTCCTGTTCGGCCTTGTGCTGGGAACATGGCATTGAATCATTCACGCCTGGTGCGGTGATTGCACTCCGTGCCACTGCTCTTCTCCTACGGCGACTTGCAACGGGAGCCTGTGCAGCGGTCGACGTTTGGCCGGCGCCTCGAGGGCGAAAGCGACGAGCTCGTGGGCTTTGAGCTATCGTCGGTGCCGATCGACGATCCAGAGGCCGCGGCCAGGCTTGGCAAGACGCATCACGTCAACGCCCGCATCAACGGCAACGACAAGAGTCGGGTGCCCGGCATGGTTTTCGAGGTCACGCAAGCCGAACTCGCAAGCGCCGACGAGTTCGAGAGAGTCTTCGCGTACGAGCGGGTAGCCACCGTGCTCGCATCAGGGCGCGAGGCGTGGGTGTACATCAACGAATCCGAAGGACGTCACCGATGATCGAGATGCTCTACGGCGAAAGCGCAGCGCTGGTCGCCGTCGCATTGCTGATTGCGGCGGCGGTCATCGTCGAACTCGGATATTTCGCCGGACGTCGCATCAAGGAGCGCGGCCGTGACTTGTCTGCGGGCCGGGTCGACACGGTGTTGTCCTCGATGCTTGGCGTGCTGGCGCTCGTGCTGGCCTTTACGTTTTCACTCTCACTGCAACGCTTCGAGAGCCGCAGTCAGGCGGTCGTCGACGAGGCCAACGCGATTGGCACCGCGTACCTGCGCTCCTACCTGCTTCCCACTTCGATTCGTAGCGATTCGCGCGAGTTGCTGCGCGATTACCTGGACTTGCGCGTGCAGTCGACCCGGATATCGACCGACCTGAATGCAGCGAGGAGGGCCGTTCTCGCGAAGGCGGCGGCCGCACAGAATGTATTGTGGAGTTACGCCCGGCAGGCCGCCGAGGAAGCTCCCAATCCGGTTACTTCGGGTCTTTACATCCAGTCCCTGAACGACTTGATCGATGCCTTCGGCCGGCGCAACGCGACACTCGACCGCCATGTTCCGGAGCCCGTGTTGTACGTGCTCTACAGCGTCTTCCTGATCGTCGCGGGGGTAGTCGGATTTGGCGCGGGCGTTGCGGGTCACCGCCCCTTCCTGGTCAGCTACATCATGGTCGCGGTCGTCGTCCTCCTGATGTTCCTGATCGTCGATCTCGACCGGCCGCGGCGCGGCCTCATCCGTGTCGACGAGACGAGCCTCGCGGACCTGCAAACGGCCATCGCCGCGGGAACCTATGGCAATGGCATCGTCCCGCCCCACTAGACGCTGACGAGCGATCGAGGTCGTTCCATGCTGATCTCCGGCAAGTGCCATTGCGGGAACATCGCGTTCACGCTCGACTGGCAGCCCGAGCCGGTGACAATTCCGGCGCGCGCCTGTACCTGCACGTTCTGCGTGAAGCACGGCGGCGTGTGGACGTCCTGCCCGACGGGCGCGCTCAAGGTAAATGTCAGGGAGCCTTCGCAGGTATCGAAGTACTCGTTCGGGACGAAGACCGCCGACTTTCATATCTGTGCCCGCTGCGGCATTGCCCCGGTGGTCACGAGCAACATCGACGGGCGTCTCTACGCGGTCGTCAGCGTCAATGCGTTCGAAGGCGTCGATCCATCGCTCCTCCGCGCTCCATCCGCAGCGACCTTCGACGCAGAGGGCGAAGAGGCTCGCCTCGCACGCCGCAAACGGCAGTGGATTGCCAATGTCGAATTCGGCGGACCGCAAGCATGAAACGCTGGCTAATCCTGGCGATGGTCACTACATGACAACGATGTCCCACCGAATTCTCGAGGCCATCGGCAATACGCCGCTCGTGGAACTGTGCCGAATCGTGCCTGCGGGTTCGGCGCGCGTCGTCGTGAAGCTCGAGTCGTCCAATCCGACGGGCAGCATGAAAGACCGCGTCGCGAAAGCGATGGTCACCCGGGCGGCAGCCGACGGCCGGCTGCGCCCGGGTGGGACCGTGGTCGAATACACCGGCGGTTCGACCGGCATCTCGCTCGGTCTCATCTGCGCCGCGAGCGGCTACAAGGCGCACTTCGTCAGCTCGGATGCGTTCAGCGACGAGAAGCTCTACGCGATGCGGGCCTACGGCGCCGCGCTCACGGTCATCCCGAGTGAATCGAGGAAGATCACGGAGCAGCTGATCCGCGCGATGATGGCGAAGGCGGAGGAGCTTAGCCGTCAACCGGACCACTGGTTGTGCAACCAGATCAGCAATGAAGACGGAGAAGCCGGCTACCATCCGATGGGCGAGGAGCTGTGGAACCAATCGGGTGGCCGCGTCGATGCCTTCGTCCAGTCGGTAGGGTCGGCGCATTCCATTCACGGCGCGGCGCACGCCCTGCGGCAGCACAATCCGCGCCTGCACGTCGTGGCGGTCGAGCCTGCCGAATCCGCCGTGCTCTCGGGGAAAGCGCCCGGTTCACACCGCATCGAAGGCATCGGCATCGGCTTCGTGCCGGCGCTCTGGCGGCGGGACCAGGTGAACGAAATCATCCCGGTCAGCACGGACGACGCCAACGCCATGGCTCGGCGCCTCGCCCGCGAGGAAGCCCTATTCGGCGGCACGTCGTCAGGCGCCAATGTCGTCGCCGCGCTGCAGATCGCCAGGCGGCTCGGCCCGCAAGCGACCGTCGGCACGATCATCGTGGATTCGGGGCTGCGCTATCTCAGCACCGACGCATTCAAGGAGTGAACCTGGCCTGGTTCGCGGGCAGTTCTCGCTGCCGGGAAGCTGAACGCCAGCTGTCTGAAATCGGGTACTCTTATATATAGGAACATGCCCGCCACGAAGCACTCATGACCGCCGCGATCCGCCTCGCATCGCAGGACGACGCGGGCGCCATCCGCGAGATCTACGCGCCCTTCTGTGATACCTCATTGATCTCGTTCGAGTACGCGGCGCCGTCGACGCTCGAAATCGCGAGCCGCGTGCGCAACCTCGCGACAAGCTTTCCCTGGCTGATCCTCGAGAGCCAGGGCGTCGTCGCGGGCTACGCCTACGCGAGCCGGCACCATGAGCGTGCCGGCTACGGTTGGTCGGTCGACGTGACGGTTTACATCAGTCCGAGCCAGCACCGCCGTGGTGCAGGCCGGGCGCTGTACACGACATTGTTTCAACTGCTGCGGTTGCAGGGATTTTACAAAGCGTACGCCGGTATCACGTTGCCGAACGCCGCAAGCACCGGGCTGCACGAAGCCATGGGCTTTCAGCTCGTGGGTGTCTACAAGGGCGTCGGCTACAAGTTCGGCGGCTGGCATGACGTGGCGCACTATCAGCTCGCATTGCAACCGGAGCGCGCCGAGCCCACGCCGGCGCTGCCGCTCGCGATGCTGATCGGGTCCGCCGGCTGGGCGGATGCGCTGGCGCAAGGCATTCGTTGCTACGATGATGGCAGGCAGCGCTCCGTGGACACGGCCATCGAAAACCCTTGATCGAACGGGCGTCAAGCGGCATCTTTGACGTGCAGGTCCCGAGGCAAACGTCACAACAGAAACAAGTCGCGCAACACGCGATGGGAGACTCAAGATGAGCCGAGCATTCCGATTTCTCGTTAGCGGTGTGGCCGTCGCCCTGATGGCGCTCGCGATCAGCGTGCAAGCGCAGGATCCGCCAGCCGCGCCGAAGCCTTCCAACAAGTGGCGCATCCCGTGTAGCGGCTACGCGTACAGCGCGGGTACGGTCCAGTTCCGGGTGTCGCGGCCGGACAGCCCTGACCTGGACGTCACGGCGAACGTCGCCAAGGGCGACAGTGACAGCCAGGTCGCGAAGGACATCCGCGACGCCTTCAAGGCCGCGCTCCCGAAGGACAACTTCCATGTCGAGACGGACGATGGCCAGGATGTGCTCCTGAAGGCGCGCGGCGGCCAGAAGGATTATCTGGTCGCGTTCGTCAGCTTGACGGTCGAAGGCGTCTCGGTCCGGATGAAGCGCGAATAGCTCGCGGAGGATCCGCTCAACACGATGCCCACGTTGCTCGAGCGAGAGCGTCGGAGCGGTCTCGTCCGCGGCGCGATCATTACCTACGGCATCGCGGCGTTCGGCTTCCTGTTCGCCAACGGCAGGCTGGGCGCCCCCGGCGTCTTCGGATCGCCGCGCAGTTATGTAATCGCGGGCCTGGTGTTGCAGTTCGCGCTGCTTGCTGCGCACTGGCTCATCAAGCGCCGCGCGGCCGATCAGGAAACCATGCTTCGGGCCTACATCGTTCTCGAGGTCATCGGCGACGGCGTCACCGTGTTCCTCTTCGCGCTCGCGACGCTCGGCGCGATCCTGCCGAATCCTGACGCCGGACTCTGAACTGCAATGAGCATGAGACAGTTCTATCACAGTGTCTTTGCCGCCCTGTGGCTGGTATGGCTCATCTACTGGGCCGTCGCATCGACCGCCACCAAGCGTACGGTGCGACTCGAGTCGGTCGGCTCGCGCCTGGGGCATACGCTTCCGCTCTTGCTGGCCGGCTGGCTGATGGCGGTTCCGCAAATCGGCATTCCGTTGCTCGAGGAGCGATTCATCCCGTGGTCGCCGATCATTTTCTGGTCGGCGGCGGCGCTCACCGCCGTGGGTCTTCTCTTCAGCGTGTGGGCGCGCGTGCATCTCGGCGGGAACTGGAGCGGCACGGTTACAGTGAAGGAGGAGCACGCACTCATCACCACCGGCCCGTACGCGCTCGTCCGTCACCCGATCTACACAGGCATCCTCACGGGTTTCCTCGGCTCGGCCCTCGCGCTTGGCCAATGGCGCGGCGTGCTTGCGCTGGTCATCGGCATCGCCGGGCTCTGGCGCAAGTGGCGGCTGGAAGAGCGCTGGATGCAGGAAACCTTTGGCGAGGTCTACAGTACGTACAAGAAGCGCGTGCGCGCTGTCATTCCCTACGTGCTCTGATGCTGTACAGGGTCGTCGAAACCTTCAATCCGGGCGCGGAGCCCGAAATCTACCGTCGTGCGCGCGAGCTCCTCGACGCCTGGATCTCGAAATGGCGCGATCTCACGCGCTTCGAAGTCATCCCGGTACGGACCTCCGCCGAAGCCTCGCGTCTCATCGCGGATCGAAGTTGAGCCGTGAACGGGTCGACGGCATTTGCGCATCGGCTTGCGACGCTCGCGGACCTGCCGGCGCTCGAGCGATTGATGGCCATGTCGATCCGCAAGTTCATCGGTGATCGGCTGGATGCGGCCCGGGTCGAGGCCTCGTTCGATGTCATGGGCCTCGACAGCCAGCTCATCGAGGATGGCACCTACTTCGCCGTTGAGTGCGGCGGCGAGCTCGTCGGCTGCGGCGGCTGGAGCCGGCGCGCGACGATGTTCGGCGGCGATCATTCGCAAGGCCGCGATGCGCGGCTTCTTGATCGGGCCAAAGAACCGGCCCGGATCCGGGCGATGTACACACACCCGGACTTCGGACGCCGCGGGATCGGCCGGCTCGTGCTGTCGCTTTGCGAGTCGGCGGCGGTCGAAGAAGGATATCGGGCGCTCGAGCTTGTCGCGACCGTCGCCGGCGAGCCGCTCTATGCGGCCGCGGGCTATGCGGTGTTCGAGCGGATCGACGTGCCGACGTCCCGTGGCGTCACGGTTCCCGGTGCGCGAATGGGAAAGACGCTGTGAAGGGGCCCGAGGTCATCGAGACCGGGCGTCTGCTCCTGCGGCCGCCGCGGCGAACGGATGCCCGTGACATTTTCGAGCGCTATGCGAACGATCCCGAAGTCACGCACTTCCTCGGCTGGCCACGCCATGAAACACCGGCCGACACGGCCGCGTTTCTCGACTTCAGCGAGCAGCACTGGAAGCAATGGCCGGCCGGCCCCTACCTGGTCTTCGGGCGCAGCGACGGGCGGCTACTCGGCGGGACTGGCCTCGGGTTCGAATCGCCTGTGCGCGCTGCAACAGGCTACGTGCTGGCCCGCGACGCCTGGGGCCAGGGTTTCGCGACCGAGGCGCTCGCCGCCATGGCCGATCTGGCGAAGCAATTGGGCGTCGAGCGGCTCTATGCCTTGTGCCACAAGGACCATCGCGCATCGGCCCATGTACTGGAAAAATGCGGCTTCAGGTGCGAGGGCGTGCATCGCCGCGAGGCGGCCTTCCCCAACCTGGCCTCGCGAGCGCCGGCCGATATCCTGATGTACGCGAAGTCATGGACGAGCGGGCAGGCGGTGTAAAGTACTGTTTCAAAATGAAGGGACTCCCATGAAATCAAGCCGCAAGGTTACGTTCTATCACGCGCCGAACACGCGCTCGACCGGGGTGCTGATCCTCTTCGAGGAGCTCGCAGTGCCATACGAGCTGCACCTCCTCAACATGAAGGCGAACGAGCAGCGGGCGGCGGCGTATCTCGCGGTCAACCCGATGGGCAAGGTGCCCACCGTCGTGTGCGACGGCGAAGTCGTCACGGAGCAGCCGGCGATCTTTGCCTATCTCGCAGATCTCTTCCCGCAGGCGGGCCTCGCACCCGCCGCCGACGATACGCTGCGCGGGCCGTACCTGCGCTGGCTCGCGTTCTATGGCTCGAGCTTCGAGCCGGCGCTCATCGACAAGTCGCAGAAGCGCGAAGCGGCGCCTCGCGCCATGTCGCCGTACGGCGATTACGACACGATGCTCGGCACGCTCACGCGGCAGCTCGAGCGCGGGCCGTATCTTTTTGGCGAGACTTTCACCGCCGCGGACGTGCTCTGGGGAACGGCGCTCGGCTGGACCACGAAGTTCGGCCTCGTCCCGGAATTGCCGCCGATCAAGAGCTACATCGAGCGCGTAAGCTCGCGGCCCGCCGTGGAGCGCGCCCGCGCGAAGGATGCGCAGTGGGCGGCCGCGCAGGCTTGAATGCCATTCATTCTTCCGTACAGGAGCCGGAAACGTGAAATACCTTTTCATGGATCGAATCAGCCAGGGAGACCTGCTCAAAGCGCTAGGCGCCATGCCCGCGTACCTCGCGGCGCAATTCGGCTCGCTGTCCGACGCCGACGCGGGGCGGCCCGGCCCGGATAACCAGTTCTCACCCATCGAGCAGTGCTGGCATCTCGCCGACCTCGAGCGCGAGGGATTCGGCGAGCGCCTGCGGCGATTGCGCGCGGAAGAAAGGCCCGTGCTCGCGGACTTCGACGGCGATACGATCGCGCGCGACCGGAACTATCGCGCGAAGTCGCTCGCCGGCGGGCTCGACGCCTTCCGGCGTGCGCGCGAGGACAATATCGCGTTCATCGCATCCATCGACGCGAACGAGTGGACCCGGGACGGCGTCCAGGAAGGCGTCGGCACCGTCGCGCTTTGCGATATTCCGGTCATGATGTCCGAGCACGATGCCGCGCACCGCGCCGAGATCGAGGCATGGAGGCAGCAATGACGCATCCGATCCTCAACCTCGACAACATCGAATTCCAGGACTGGGGTCACGGCGAGCGTTTCGCCGCGAAGCTCGGACAGGTTGCGGCGCGCATCGGCGCGAGCAAGCTCGGCTACAACGTCACGATCCTGCCGGCCGGCAAGCGCGCCTTTCCGCTGCACAACCACCGCGTCAACGAGGAGATGTTCTTCGTGCTCGAAGGCGAAGGCGAACTGCGCGTCGGCACCGGGCGTCATGCGCTCAGGCGCGGCGACTTCGTCGCCTGTCCGCCGGGCGGACCGGAACTGGCGCACCAGATCGTCAATACGTCGGCGACTGCGGATCTCAAGTACCTCTCGGTGAGCACGATGCTCGCCCCGGAAATCGTCGACTATCCGGACTCGGGCAAGACGGGAGTGAGGCTCGATCGCAGCACGCGATTCCTGACTCGCACGGGGGAGAGTCTCGATTACTGGGAAGGGGAATGACCCAGCTTGAAACATGCGAGGGCTACTGTGTCTTTCGTCCGACGGGTGCCGTCGCGCTCGAGGAAGCAACGCGGATCATGGTCGAGGCGATCACGCAGTGCCGGGACCAGCAGGTGCGCCGCCTGCTGGTCGATAGCCGCCAGTTGTCGATCGGCACGATCAACCAGGTCGACCGATACTATTTCGTGGACCAATGGGCGCGTGCGGCGTCGGGTGTCGTCAAGGTCGCCATGCTCGTACGGGCGACGGACCTCGATCCCCAGCAATTCGCCCGCACGGTTGGCGCGAACCGCGGTTTCAGCATCAGTGCATTCGCAGCGGAAGCGGACGCCATCGCCTGGCTTCTCGATTCGCACAGCGACTGACGGCGATGGCCGGCCCCATCAAACCGAAGACGAAAGTCCAAGCGGCGCCGATCGACGGTTTCCGCCGCGGGCACATGACGGCGCGCTTCATCGCGGCCGCGCTGGTGATCGCCCCGATCGTGGTTTCGTTCATGTGGCGCGACCCCGGACACCTGGAAGGGTCGACGCGCACCTCCGGCACCGTCGTCGAATACCAGAAGCACATCGCGCTCCTCGATCTCGCCTCGGGCGAGCAGGTTCGCCTGTACTCGGGCCCGAATCCGGTGAAGGCGGGGGATGTGCTGCCGCTCGTCGCCGACACGTATTCGAACGGGACGGTGCAGTATCGCGTCGATTTCAAGGCCATGGGCGTGCCGGCTCAATAGAGGCGTATTGGCACTGGCAGCAGATGCATTTTGGTACACTTTTGCGGACTGGGCCTGTAGCACAGCGGTTAGTGCAGGGGACTCATCGAAAAGGTGCCTTCGCATCGCGAGGTGCGAAGTGGACGGGATGAATTCAGGGAAACCTTCGAGCGCCATCGACTATGAAAGAGGCGCTCATGGCAATCCTGAGCCAAGCCGGCGGTACACCGCCGGAAGGTGCAGAGACTACCTGAGAGCTCGAGTGCTCTTAATGACAGGCGCGAGCGTCCCGCACCTCGATTCGAGGTGAAGAGATAGTCCACTCCTGCCGGAAACGGCGGGAAACAAGTGAATCCCTTGGTCGTAGGTTCGAATCCTACCGGGCCCATTCTTCCCGCCGCTCACATGGGGAAACGCCGTGACGCGATACGTTTCGCTGGTAGTCATCGCAGTCCTCGGCGCTTGGGCGCCGGCAGCCGAGTCGCAGGCGCCTACGGCGGCGCCCGCGGCGTATGCCCACACGATCTACCTTGTGCGCCACGGTTCCTGCGACGACGACCCGAAAGCCGACCCGGCACTCGGGCCAAGCCTCAATACGCTCGGCATCGCGCAGGCCCGCCTCATCGCTGCGCGGCTTCGCGGCATGCCGTTTCATTTCGACTCGATGACCTCGAGCACGATGACGCGCGCGCGCGAAACCGCGACCATCATTCATGACTCGCTCGGCGAAGTGATGTTCGGCGGATCCGCGCGATTCAGCGAATGCATGCCACCCGCAATCCGGAAATTCCCGGACGAGAAACCTGAAGAGCAGGCGGCTTGCGCCCAGCGGCTCGATGAGGCGTTTGCCGCGGTGTTCGTGCCGAAGCGGACGGCTACGCGCAACGATCTCATCGTCGCGCACGGCAATGTCATCCGCTATTTCGTGATGAAGGCGTTGAAGGCCGACACGCGGCTATGGCCCGCCATGTCGGTCGCGCACGCGAGCCTCACGGTGATCCGCGTGAAGGGCGACGGCACGATGAGCGTGCTCGCCATCGGCGACGTCGGCCACATTCCGCCGAACCTGCAGAGCTGGGGTGGCGACGCGGACCCGCGTCTCGCGACACCCGCCCCTCGGCCCTGAGCGTCGCCGCAGGCTACTTCGCTTCTTTCTGCCGAAGCTCCGCCTTCATGCGCTGGTAGTCGATCGGGCGAATCTCGGTGATCGGGCAGCGCTCGCGATCGCCGACCTCGACGTTGTCGAAACGGGTGAGCATCGAGGGTGTGCGTGTCTTGAAACCGACGTGATTGGTGAAGTCCAGGTTCATGCAGGGAGCCGCAACCGTCAGCAGGTAGGCCTCGTCCACGCCGAGGAACACGACGAGGTGCTCGCGGCCGGCCGAGTTCCAGCCATTGATGCCTTTCATCGTGCTGAATTCCGTGATCGGCGCGCCGACGTACGGTTGATAGCGGCTGAGTTCCTTGTCCACGCTTTCCTGCCTTGGCGCACCGGAGGCGGCGCAGGCGGTGAGCGCAATGGCCGACAGCAGCAGTGGAGTCCGTGCAGTCATGGTCCTTCTCCTTCAAAACCGGGGCTCTGGGGCTGGCGTGTCCGTTGGTGCTTTCCGGGCCACGGAAGTTCGCGCCGTTCAGGCCTCCGGGTCCTCCCCATAGTCCCGATCCGGGTAGTCCGTCGCGCCGAGCTTCCAATAGCCGCGGGTCGTAAGCGCCGAGCGATCGACTCCCCGCTCGGTCAGCAGGTGTCGCCGGATGCGTCGCATGGCGGCCGCTTCGCAGGCGACATAGATGCGGCCATTGCCCGCTGGCAGATTCAGGTCGCGCACGGTCTTTTCAAGGAGTTGGCCCGCGCGAGCGGCATCTGTGCCGCGATGTAGCCAGGTTGTCCGCAAGGTCGCGCGTGTGGCCAGTGCTTGTTCCTCGCCGCGGTCGATGACCTCGACGATCGCATGCGCCCGGACCGACGGCGGCAAAACATCGAGGATGGTTCCGATGGCCGGCAGCGCGCTGTCGTCGCCGATCAGCAAGAACCACTCCGCCGACTCATCCACGACGTAATTTCGTCCCGGGCCGCCGATCATCAGGCGTTGTCCCGCGACGGCCTGGCTCGCCCAGGTCGACGCCGGGCCCTCGCCGTGGACCACGAAGTCGACGTCGAGTTCGAGCGCGCTGCGATCGAAGCGTCGCGGCGTGTAGGTGCGCATGAGCCGGCGCGGCGGTTCCCCCGGAGCGGCAGATGGTTCACTCGAGAAAATAACTTTGATGTGGGCGCCCGGGCCGTTCCAGCCGAAGGTCTCGAGCTCGGGCCCGGTGAACGTGACGCGCACCATGTGTGGCGTGAGGCGTCGCACGCGCTTCACTTCGACGGCGCGCGGCGGCGGCCTTGCGGGGCGATGGGCGGGAGCTTCAGCCATCAGTCGTGCACCACGCCGAGCAGGCACCCGCCGTCGATCGGTATCTCCGCGCCGGTGATGAAGCTCGACGCTGGCGATGCCAGCAACAGCGCGAGACCCTTGATCTCTTCCACGTTCGCCATGCGGCCGACCGGTACCGTGCTGCCGAAAGCCTTCTGCACTTCCGGCCGGTGCGCGTGACCGCCGCCGATGTTCGTGATGAACGGTCCGGGCGCGATCGCGTTGACCGTCACGTTGTACTTCGCCATCTCGAGCGCGAGCGCGCGCATGAAATGCGCGGCGCCCGCTTTTGCCGCCATGTAGGCGCAACCGATGCCGGATTCGATCAGGAGGCCCGCGACCGACGTGGTCACGATGATGCGGCCGGACTTCTGCGCCTTCATGTGCTTCGCCGCCGCCTTCACGGTCGTGAACACGGAATTCAAATTGGTTTCGATCACCTTGTCCCAACGGGCGTCCTCGTAATTCTCGATGGCGCCTTCGGGTAGGCGCTTCGTGCGGTCGAGCGTAACGAAGCCCGGGCCGGAGTCGATGCCGGCATTCGCGAAGACGACGTCGAGCCTTCCGTAGTTCTTCGCGACCGCATCGATGGCGGCGATGAGCTCCTTGCGCTTCGTGACATCGACGACGGCGCCGCTCACGTCCCAGCCCTTGGCGCGCAGCCGCTTGCCTTCCGCTTCGATGCGCTCCGGGCTGATGTCGAGCATCGTGACGCGTGCGCCGTTCTCCGCGAGCACTTCCGTGAACGCGAGACCGAGACCGCTGGCGCCTCCCGTGACGACGGCGCCGTACCCTTGAACATTAAACATTTCGCTGGCCTTCATCGGGCGTGCTCTCTATGGTTATGCTGCCTCGAGGTGAAGCGGCAGAGTGCCTCAGCATCCACGGCGACGGCAAGCGCAGGCGTGAACAAAAACAAGCTCGTGGGGGAAGTCGCATGCGAATGACAGGTATTCGCCCGGGCACGGCGGCCGCGTTCGTTGTCGGACTGCACGGGCTCGCCGGTGCTTGCGCACGCCAGCCGGCCGCGACCGTCGTCGACGAGCAGCGACTGGAAGCCGCGTCCACCGAAGGGGACAACTGGCTGACCTATGGCCGCGATTACGGCGAGCAGCGCTTCAGCCCGCTCGCCGAAATCAGCACCGCGAACGTCGCCAGGCTCGGCCTCGCGTGGTCCTGCGACCTCGATACGCACCGCGGCCAGGAATCCTCGCCCCTCGAAGTCGACGGCGTGCTCTACACGACGAGCGCCTGGAGCAAGCTCGAGGCCTTCGACGTCGAGACCGGGAGACTCCTGTGGCAGTTCGATCCGAAGGTGCCGGGCGAGGCGGGCGCGAAAGCCTGCTGCGACGTCGTCAATCGGGGCGCCGCGCTCTGGAACGGCACTCTCTATCTCGGCACGCTCGATGGGCGCCTGGTCGCGGTCGACGCGAAGACGGGCCGGCCGAAATGGTCGGTCGTCACTGTCGACCAGAGTCAGCGCTACACGATCACGGGCGCGCCGCGCGTCATCAAGGGCCGGGTGATCATCGGCAACGGCGGCGCGGAGTTCGGCGTGCGTGGCTACGTCTCCGCCTACGACGCCGAGACCGGCAAGCTCGCCTGGCGCTTCTACACTGTGCCGGGAGACCCGTCGCAGCCGTTCGAGGATCCGATCCTCGAGCAGGCCGCGGCCACCTGGACCGGCGAATGGTGGAAGGGCGGCGGCGGCGGCACCGTGTGGGATGCGGTTGCCTACGATCCCGAGCTGAATCTCCTCTACGTCGGCGTCGGCAACGGCAGTCCCTGGAATCAGCGCATCCGCAGCCCCGGCGGCGGCGACAACTGGTTCCTGTCGTCGATCGTGGCGCTGCGGCCCGACACGGGCGAGTACGTCTGGCATTTCCAGACGACGCCCGGCGAAACCTGGGACTACACCGCGACGCAATCGATCATCCTCGCCGACGTCAAGATCGGCGACGACGTGCGCAAGGTCCTGATGCAGGCGCCGAAGAACGGCTTCTTCTACGTGCTCGACCGCCAGAACGGCGAGTTCATCTCGGCGAAGAACTACATCGACGTGACCTGGGCGACGGGCATCGATCCCGAGACGGGGCGCCCCATCGAAAACCCGGCGGCGCGTTTCTATGCGACCGGCAAGCCGTCGATCCAGCAGCCCGGCCCGTTCGGCGGCCACAACTGGCAACCGATGGCCTTCAGCCCGGTCACGGGGCTCGCCTACATCCCCGCGAACGACCTGGTGTTCCCGTACATCGACGATCCGGACTTCGCGCGGCGCAAGCTCGCCGTGAATCTCGGCGTCGACGGCGTCGCGGCATCGCTCCCGCAGGATTCCGCCATCAAGGCGGCGGTGAAGGCGGCGACCCGCGGGCACCTCGCTGCCTGGAGCCCGGTCGAGCAGCGCGAAGTGTGGCGCGTGCAGTATCCGAGTCCCTGGAACGGAGGCGTGCTCGCGACGGCGGGCGGCCTCGTCTTTCAGGGCACGGCGAATGGCGAGCTGCGCGCTTATCGCGCGGACGATGGCAAGCAGCTCTGGGCGTTCCCGGCGCAGACCGGAGTGATGGCGCCGCCGGTGACCTATCGCGTGAACGGCGTGCAGTACGTGAGCGTCGTCACCGGCTGGGGTGGCGCGTTCCCGAGCGTGGCCGGCGAAGTCTCCTGGGTGGCGGGACGCCTGCCGAACCGGAGCCGCGTACTCACGTTCAAGCTGGGCGGCACCGCGGGGCTGCCGCCCGTCGAATCAATGGTGGTGGAAGTACCCGAACCGCCGCGCCCGACGGCGTCGGCCGCGGTCATCGCGACCGGCAAGCGGATCTACCACGGCTACTGCTACTACTGCCACGGCGATGCAGCCGTCAGCGGCGGTGTCGTGCCGGACCTGCGTCACTCGTCCGTGCTCGGCGACGCCACGGTGTGGAATTCGATCGTGCGCAAGGGCGCACTGTCATCGAGCGGCATGATCGCCTTCGGCGATGAACTGAGCGCGCGCGATGCCGAAGCGATCAGGGCTTACGTGATTCATCGGGCGAATGAGAGCTGGCCGCAGCCCGCTTCCCAGCCACCCAGCGGAAAAACGTCGGAATGAAATAGGTCGCGATGAGCGTCGCCGCGAGCATGCCGCCGATGACGCCCGTGCCGATGGAATGACGGGCCGAGGACCCGGCGCCGCGGCCGAGCGCGAGCGGCATCACGCCGAAGATGAAGGCGAACGAGGTCATCACGATCGGACGAAAGCGCTGGCGCGACGCCGTGACCGCGGCGTCGATGACGGACATGCCGGCGCGCATGTTCTGCGCGGCGAACTCGACGATCAGGATCGCATTCTTGGCGGAGAGGCCGATGAGCGTCAGCAGGCCCACCTGGAAGTAGATGTCGTTGTGCTGTCCGCGCGCGAACACGAGCAGCAGCGCACCGAGCATGGCGAAGGGAACCGAGAGCACCACGGCGAGCGGCAGCGTCCAACGTTCGTACTGGGCCGCCAGCACCAGGAACACGACGAGAAGACCCGCGCCGATCGCGATGAGCGAGGCGTTGCCGAGCGCCTTCTCCTGGAACGCGGAACCGGTCCACGCCAGTGTATAGCCGGGCGGCAGCACTCCGCGCGCAATCTCCTCGATGCGCGCAATCGCGGCGCCGGATGACACGCCGGGCTTCGGCGAGCCCGTCATCTTGATCGCGGGAAATCCGTTGTAGCGATCGACGAGCTCCGGCCCCGTGACGATCACGGGCGTCACGAGCGCCGTCAACGGTACGAGCTCGCCCGAAGCGGAGCGCACCGAGGCGTTGCGCAGGTCGTCGATGTGGGCGCGCGCGTCGCCCTCGCCCTGCAGGAGCACATGATAGGTGCGTCCCTCGCGATTGAAGTCGTTCACGTAGAACGAGCCGAAGGTCGACTGCGTCGCTTCGAAGAGCTGCGTCAGCGAAACGCCCATCGCGGCCGCCTTGTCCCGATTGATCTCGAGGCGGATCTGCGGGGTGTTGGCGCTGAAGACGGTGAAGACGCCGGTGACCTGCTCGTCCTTCATCGCCTTCATCATGATCTGGAAGACGTAGCCCGCGAGCTGCTTGTAGTCCGCGTTCGTGCGGTTCTGGATGTAGAAGTCGAAGCCGCCGGTCGTGTTCAAGCCGAAGATCGGCGGCAGCACGAAAGCGCGGACCTGTGCATCGTCGATGCTCGCCGCGCCGAAGCCCATCACCTTCTGCGAGAACGCGAGCGCGCTCTGCGATTGCTGCCGGCGGTCCTTCCAGTCGCGCAGGATGTAGAACTTGATGGCGCTGCTCGAGCGCAGGCCGCCGGAGAGAAAGTCGTAGCCGACGAGGCTGACGCTCGCCTTCACGAGCGGGTCGCTCGCTGCCTGCGCATCGAGCGTGTGCATCGCCGCCTGGGTGCGGGAGAGCGATGCGGCGTCCGGCAGGATCGTCACCGCCATCACGAAGCCCTGGTCTTCGTCCGGCACGAGTTCGCCGGGCACGAAGCGAAAGAGCGCCACGGACGCGGCGCAGACGACCGCAAGCGCAACGATCGCGGCCGAGCCGTGCCGCAGCAGGCGCTCGACCACGTGCGTGTAGCCATCGGTGCGGCGGGCGAACCAGGCGCTGAACCAGCGCATGAATTCGAACTCCACCTTGTCGTCCGCATGCAAGAGGCTCGCACAGAGCGCGGGCGTCAGCGTGAGGGCGACGAACCCCGAGATTGCGACCGAGACTGCGATCGTGATGGCGAACTGCTTGTACATCACGCCCGTGAGGCCGCCGAGGAAGGCGACCGGCACGAAGACCGCCGCGAGCACCAGCACGATCGCGATCACCGGGCCGGTGACCTGGTGCATGGTCTTCTCGGTCGCGGTGGCCGCGTCGACGTGCTCCTCGTGCATGATGCGTTCGACGTTCTCGAGCACGACGATCGCATCGTCGACGACGATGCCGATGGCGAGCACCATGCCGAAGAGCGTCAGCGTGTTGATCGAGAAGCCGAGCGCGTACATCCCGGCGAAGGCGCCGATGAGCGAGACCGGCACCGCGAGGCTTGGAATGAGCGTCGCGCGCCAGTTGCCGAGGAAGAGGTACACGATCGCGAACACGAGCACGAAGGCGATGCCGAGCGTCTCGACCACTTCCTTGATCGAGATGCGCACGAAGTCGGTGGAGTCGAACGGGATCTCGTACTTGAGGCCCTGCGGGAAGTCCCTCGAGATCTCGAGCATGCGCGCCCGCACGCCGTCCATGGCCTGCAGCGAGTTCGCGCCGGGCTGCAGGAAGATGCCGATCGGAATGGCGGGCTTGCCGTTGAGATAGGCCCTCAAGGCATAGCTCTCGGCGCCGAGCTCGACCCGCGCGACGTCCTTGACGCGCACGATGGCGCCGTCCGCATCGCGCCGCACGATGATATTGCCGAATTCGTCCGGTGTGAAGAGCCGGCCGCGTGTCGTCATCGTGTAGGTGAAGTCGACCGGCTTGTCGAGCGGCGGCGCGCCGATGCTGCCGGCCGGCAGTTCCGCGTTCTGTGCGCGCAGGGCATCCGCGATATCGGAAGTCGTGAGGCCGAGCGCGTTCAGCTTCCCCGCGTTGAGCCAGATGCGCATGGCATACGATTGCGCACTGAAAAGACGCGCGCTGCCGACACCCGGCACGCGCTGCAGCTCCTCGACGATGTTGCGCTCGGCGAAGTTCGCGACGTAGACGCTGTCGTAGCGGGTGCTGTCGCCCGCGAGGGTGACGAGCCCGAGGATGCCGGTCTGCGACTTGCTCGCGAGCACGCCGAGCCGGCGGACTTCCTCAGGCAGCGTCGGCAGCGCCGCCTGCACGCGGTTGTTGACCTCGATGAGCGCCTGGTCGGGATCGGTGCCGGTCTCGAAGGTCACGCTGACGGTGACGTTGCCGCTCGAGCTCGCGGACGAAGACATGTAAATCATGCCGACCGCGCCGTTGATCTGCTGTTCGAGCGGCGATGCCACGGCTTCGGCGATGACTTCCGCGCTCGCGCCCGGATAACTCGCGCTCACCTGGATCTGCGGCGGGAGGATGTTCGGATACTGCGCCACCGGCAGCTGCCACATGGCGCCGAGCCCCATCAGCACGATGATGATGGAGAGCACGCTCGCGAAGATCGGGCGCCGGATGAAGAACGTCGACCACATTCGAAGACCCGCCCCGGCTCAGTGCGATGCGGTGCCGGCGCCCGGCTGCGCGGGCGCTTGCGCCTTGCGCGCGGCCATTTCCTCGCGCGTGAGCGGCACGACCTTCATGCCCGGATTGACCTTGATGATCCCTTCGACGATGACGCGGTCGCCCGGTGCAAGGCCGCTCTCGACGATCCAGCCGTCCTGCCAGCTCTCCTTGATCACGAGCGGCCGAGGCGCGACCGTGTCGTCCTCACCGACGACAAAGGCCGTCGCGCCCATCTGACCGAAGAGCACGGCGGTCTTGGGGACGGCGATGCGATCGGGGATCGAGAGGCCGGTGATTTCGAGCGAGAGGAACTGGCCGGACACGAGACAGCCGTCGGCGTTCGGGAAAATCGCGCGCTTGCGCACGGTGCCCGTCGTGCTGTTCACATAGGTGTCCGTGAAATCGATCTTGCCGGCGGTGTTGCAGGTCGAGCCCGACGTGATTTTCGCGATGACACCATCGGCATGGCTCTTCGTGAGTTCGCGCATGCGCAGGAACTCGTCCTCCGGCACCGAGAACTCGGCATAGGCCGGGTTCGCTTGCACGATCGAGGTGAGCAAGTCGCCGCCGACGCCGCTCTTGCCATCGACGGTATTGCCGACCGTCACCGCTTCCTTGCTCGCGACACCCGCCACCGGGGCGCGCACGGTCGTGTAGCCGAGATCGAGCTTCGCTTCGCGCTGCGCGGCTTCGGCAGCCGTGATCGCTGCCTGGGCTTTCGAGAGAGAGGAGGTGGCGAGATCGTAGTCGCGCTGGCTCACGACGCCCGTCGCCACCAGCGTCTTCACGCGGTCGAACTGGCGGCGTGCTTCGTCGAGGTCGGCGCGGCTGCTCTCGAGCTGGGCGGTTGCGCGGTCGTAGGCGTTCTGGTAGCTGGCCGGATCGATGCGGAACAGCAGGTCACCTTCCTTCACGACCTGGCCTTCCGTATACGACCTTTGGACGATGACGCCGCTCGCGCGCGCGCGCACTTCGACGACCTTCGACCCTGCGACGCGCGCGGGATAGGAGAGCGTCAAGGGCAGATCGCGCCGCGCGACCGTCTCGACCACCACCTCGGGAGCGGGCGGCGCGACCGGCGCGTTCGAGCCGCAGCCGCCGAGCCATGCGAGGCCGGCTGCGAGAGCGGCCACCCCAAGACCGCGCGCTGCGGGCAGCGGGTTCATCGTGCACTACCTCAAGGGTTGTCGTCGTGTCGCCGGCCGTACCGCCACGATTCTCGGGCGGGGACGAGTCGGTCAGACGGTGGACAGGCGCCAGTCTACTTGGAACCTGTCTGGAACGACACGCTTGACGGCAGGACGGCCGCCCAGTGCAGGAAATGCACGGCGGAAGGAGCGCGGCGCGACTCGGCCCGGGCCCTCCAGCAGATTGCCGTTCGACGCGATTGGGGGGGTGCGGCGAACTGGCTGACTGCTCGAAGGCCCGGGCCGGCCGTGACCTGGAACGGACGGTCTATTCGCTGCCGGCGAAGGTACCCGAAGCTTCGTTCAGGGGCAGCGTGCGATAGGAGATGACGTGGCCGTCATACCCGGCATCACATTGCGCGCGCGCGACCACCGCGCCGGATTTCGGATTGCGCGCGATGAGCGTGAAGCGATAGACACTCGCCTCGGCCGGCTCCTTGATCGAGCGGCTCTTGTCGAGCACGACCGTGTATTTCGGCGCGAGACCCTGGCGCACGGCGAAGTCACTCACGATCTGCCGGGCGCAAGCGTCGAGCGCGACATCGGGGCTCTTCGCAGCGGCGAGCGCCGGCAAAGCGGCGAGCGACAGCGCGAGCGGGATCATTCGAAAACGGGTTCTGTTCATGGCGGCTCTCCTTGAAAGTCACGAGGGGTGGAAGGCGAGCGACAAACTAGGCGTGCGCCGCCGCCACGACAAACGAGGAATTTTTTCGCCGAGGTCGATTTCGCTCATGCATGACATCGAACCGTCACGCAGCACTCGGCAGGCGGCACTCGGCGAGAATCCAGCGCGTCAATTCGCCGACCTCGTCGCGCCCGGCATCCTCCGGCCGCGCGAGCAGCACGTAGCTCTCCTGCGTCTTGAGCTCTGCATCGAAAAGGCGCGCGAGCCGCCCCGAACTGAAGCGCCGCGCGCTGAGTGCGGCGGGCACGAGCGCGACACCGAGTCCCTTCTCAGCGGCCCGGATCACCGCCGACATGGTATCGAGCCGCAGCAGCTGTCCCGGCCGCAGCTGCGCGAGGCCGTGCGCCTGCGCCCAGCGATCCCAGTCGTCGCGCCGTCCTTCATCGACGATGAGCGTCTTGCGGTCGAGCTCGTTCAATTCGCGGATCGGCGCGGCGGCGAGCAGGGTCGGGGAGCAGGCGGGGACGAAGTTCTGCGCGAACAGCGGATGCGCGACCAGCCCGTCCCAGGGTCCGGCGCCAACCACCACCGAGAGGTCCGCCTCCGGCGCATGCGTGCGCGGATGCGGCACGGAAGTCTCGATCAGGATGTCGAGCGAGCGGTGCGCCTGTGAAAAAGACGAAAGCCGGGGCAGCAGCATTTCGCTCGCGAAGAAGGGCGGTGCGTGCAGGCGGACGATCGTGCGGCCGAAGTGGAGCCGGAGCTGCTCGGTCGCCGACTCGAGCCGGGCGAAGACCTCATCGATGAGCCTGAGGTAGCGGGCGCCGGCGTCGGTGAGCGTGAGCGAACGGATGCCGCGCACGAATAGCTGCACGCCGAGCTGGCATTCGAGGCCCTTGATCTGGTGGCTCACCGCGGACGGCGTGATGCAAAGCTCCGCCGCCGCCAGCTTGAAGCTCGCGCGGGAGCCTGCGACCTGGAAGGTCCGGAGGAATTTGAGCGACGGCAGACGCATGGGAGGCACACACCCGACCGTGCTTGTAGCAATTGCCATGCCACGCGCGAAGTCCTTGAATTGCGGGCGGATCAGCGGCAAGCGCCGCCGAGAACGCCGCGTATCGGGGCACGACATGGGTTAAATTGCACGAAACTCGAGCAGCGGAGCCCGATGGACCGGTTTTCCAAGACCCTGCGCGCTGGCTGGAGCGACATCGACTTCAACCTGCACATGCGCAATACCGCCTATCTCGACAAGGCGGTCGACGTGCGCATGATGTTCTTCGCCGAGAGCGGCTTCCCGGTCGCCGAATTCCTGAAGCGCGGCATCGGGCCCGTCATGAAGACCGACTCCATCGACTACCACCGCGAGCTGAAGCTGCACGAGGAATTCCTCGTGACGCTCGAGGCGAGCGGCGCAGCCGAGGACGGATCGCGCTTTCGCCTGCGCAACGACATCGTCAAGCTCGACGGTACGCTCGCCGCGCGCGTGACGAGTATCGGCGGCTGGCTCGACCTCAAGGCCCGCAAGCTCATATCGCCGCCCGCCGACCTTTACGCCGTGATGCAGAAAATGAGCCGCGTGGCGGAATTCGAAATCCTCCCATCCAGCAGGAAATGACATGAAAGCCACGTTGTTCGTCACGAGTCTCCTGTGCCTGCTGGCGGTCGCGCGCGCCGAGGAGCCCACGAACGGGAACGTCGCGGACTTCGCCGCGAAATACGAAGCCAAATGTCACGACGACTACGCCGCCAGATTGAAGCAGGACCGCAAGCAGGGCAATTCGCCGACGAAGGCGGACCAGATCCGCGCCGAGTCGCTCGAGAAGGCGAAGTGCGAGTGCATGGCCGGCAAGGTCCGCTCGGTGACCGATACGGACCTGTCACACGCCATCCTCGCGAAGGACTCGACCGTGACCGGGCCCTTCTACCTGCGTGCCTACCAGGAGTGCATGGCCTCGGCCGCGCGCGAAACGATGCTGCCGCTCTGCCTCATCGAAGCGAAATCGAAGCCGTCATCGAAGGCGGAGGCGGGCATCTGCCATTGCATCGCGGACGAGACCGCGAAGGTCGACGAGAAGACCTATGTCGACGAAACGGTAGCGGCGTACCAGCGCTACGAAGCGCAGGCGAAGGATCCGAATGCGCCGCGGTTCCAGGGGAAGCTCGCGAAGATCGAGACTTCGTGCCGGGCGCGAGCCGGCCAGTAGGAGGCGACCATGTTCAAGCGCATCGCTGTCGTAGCGGTCATCGCCGGCGCCGGGTATTTCTACTGGCACAAGCACGATGCACCGGTCTTCGATCCATCGAAGATCTCGAGCATGCCCGCGGCTTCGTCGTCGACGCTGTCGGCGGCCGAAGACGCATTCCGCCAGCACCGCAGCGGGGTCGAGCTCACCGTGGAAGGCACCGTCGACAAGATCCTGCCCGACGATACCGAAGGCTCGCCGCACCAGCGCTTCATCCTGCGGCTCGCGTCGGGCCAGACGGTGCTCATCGCCCACAACATCGAGCTGGCGTCGCGCATCAAGGGGCTGGCGCCCGGCACGCCGGTGCAGGCGCACGGCGAATACGAGTGGAATGACAAGGGCGGCGTCGTGCACTGGACCCACGAGGATCCGAAGGGCACGCACCAGCCGGGCTGGATCGAAGTCGGCGGCAAGCGCTACGACTGATCAGTCATCCATGAGGAAGCTGCGCAGCTGCTCGCTGCGGCTCGGATGCCGGAGCTTGCGCAGCGCTTTCGCTTCGATCTGGCGGATGCGCTCCCGGGTAACGTCGAACTGCTTGCCGACTTCCTCGAGCGTGTGGTCCGTGTTCATGTCGATGCCGAAGCGCATGCGCAGCACCTTGGCTTCCCGCGGCGTGAGGCCGGCGAGCACCGAGTGCGTCGTTTCGCGGAGCGATTCCATCGTCGCCGAGTCGATCGGTGAATCGACGGTCGTGTCTTCGATGAAGTCGCCGAGGTGCGAGTCCTCGTCATCGCCGATGGGAGTCTCCATCGAGATGGGCTCCTTCGCGATCTTGAGGACCTTGCGCACCTTGTCTTCCGGCATTTCCATGCGCACGGCGAGCTCGTCCGGCGTCGGTTCGCGGCCCATCTCCTGGAGCATCTGCCGCGAGATGCGGTTCAGCTTGTTGATGGTCTCGATCATGTGCACGGGAATTCGGATCGTGCGCGCCTGGTCCGCGATCGAGCGCGTGATGGCCTGGCGGATCCACCACGTCGCGTAGGTCGAGAATTTGTAGCCGCGGCGGTACTCGAACTTGTCGACCGCCTTCATGAGGCCGATGTTGCCTTCCTGGATGAGGTCGAGGAACTGAAGTCCCCGGTTCGTGTACTTCTTCGCGATCGAGATCACGAGGCGCAGGTTCGCCTCGACCATTTCCTTCTTCGCGCGGCGCGCCTTCGCCTCGCCGATGGAAACTTCGCGATTGATATCCTTGATGTCGTTGATCGAGAGGTGATAGATCTCTTCGAGCACCTTCAGGCGCTTCTGCCGCTTGTCGACTTCTTCCTTCAGGCGCGACAGGGCCGAGGAATACTTGCGCCGGGCGCGGATGTGCTTGTCGAGCCAACGCATGTTGGTCTCGTTCTTCGGGAAGCTTGCGATGAAGTCCTTGCGCGGCATGCCGCCGTGCTTCACGCAGATCGTCATGATCTCCTTCTCGAGACCGCGGATCTGGTTCACGTGCTGGCGCAGGTTCTCGATGAGCGCGTCGAACATCTTCGGCGCGAGCTTCAGCTCCATGAATTCGCCCGAGAGCTTCTTGCGCAGCTTCTCCGTCTTCTTGTCTTTCGGACCCTTTTCGGCGAGCGCCTTCAGCACCTGGCCGAAGATCTTCGCGATCGAAGCGAAGCGGCGCGCCGCTTCCTCCGGATCGGGCCCGGTATCGACCGCTTCTTCCTCGCTGTCGGCGCCCTCGCCGTTCTCGCCTTCGGTCTCCTCGTCCTTCTCGGCCGCCGCGGGCTCCGCGACGATCTCCATGAGCTTGGTCGGGTTCTGCGGCTGCGCGATCTCGTCCGGCGCGTTCGGATCGATGAAGCCGACAATAATATCGACGAGCCGGTTCTGGCCCGTCTTCACCGGCTCGTACTGGCGCGCGATGACTTCGAAGGTCGCGGGATACATCGAGAGCGCGACGCGCACGGCGTCGAGACCTTCCTCGATGCGCTTCGCGATGCGGATTTCGCCTTCGCGCGTCAGCAGCTCCACCGTGCCCATCTCGCGCATGTACATGCGCACCGGGTCGGTGGTGCGGCCGAACTCCGCATCGAGGTTCGCGAGCGCGGCAGTGGCTTCTTCCACCGCTTCTTCATCGGGCGCCGCGGCGGCATCCGACAGCAGCAACGACTCGGCGTCCGGTGCCTTCTCGTACACCGGGATGCCCATGTCGTTAATCATGTTGACGATGTCTTCGATCTGCTCCGGATCGACGATCTCGCTCGGGAGGTGATCGTTGACCTCCGCGTACGTCAGGTAGCCCTGTTCCTTGCCCTTCGCGATCAGGAGTTTCAGCTGAGACTGGCGCTCATCGGCAATGTGATGAGCAGTCTTCTTCTCGACAGGCGCGGGGGTCTTCATGCGGGGTGGGTTCGGGTACCGGGAAAAAAAGACGCGCGAGTATACAGATCAAGGCCTTAGACAGCCAGCCGAAGGCGCTCTCAACCGCCGGAATGCTGGCCGCCGGGCGTCGGTCTGGCAGTCAGCAGTCGCTGAAGTTCCTGTTTCTCG
>DASQOR010000025.1:0-4413 GCA_035644395.1 Steroidobacteraceae bacterium | reverse complement strand
AGCTCCTCGGCCTCGCGCCGCTCCTCGTCGAATACGACGGCGGCGAGCTTCTGCAGCGTCTCGCGCGCTTCGTGCAGCGTGCGGCCGTACGAGTTCACCCCGGGCAGCTCCTCGATGAAGCCGACATAACCATGGTTCGACTTGAGGTATACCGCGGTGAACGCAAGCCGTCCTTGTTCCATTAGCACTCCTGCCTGACGCACTACCGGAACCGGTACACCACGCCGACGCTCAGCACATCGACATCGGTTTCGACCACGGCACCGCCGCCCATCTTGCTATAGCGCTGCCATTCGCCGCGTACGCCGACCGCCTTGGTGAAGTCGTACTGCAGGCCGACGCCGTAGGTGAGATCGGTGTTCGTCTCCTTCGCGTTCGCCGCCTTGAGCTCGCCGCGGTAGGCGCCGAGCTTGCCGTAGACCGAGAATTGGTTGGCGATCGGGTATGAGCCGATGCCGACCAGCTCCCACGCGGTCCCTTTCGTCGCGCCGCCGGCAGCGGATACTTCCCCGAGGTCGTGGTAGCCGAGCTCGGCGGCGAAATAGCGGTTGAACTGGTAGCCGCCGAGAATCCTCCACGCGGTGTCTTTGTTGTCGCAGCCTGCCAGGCCCCGGCAGCCGTCCTTGAACTCGGCCTGGCCGACCGTGCCGCCGATATACACCGAGCTCAGGCTCTGCGCCGCGGCGCTGCCGGCAAAACCGGCGGCGGCCGAGAAACTGGCGATCGCCGCGAGTGTCTTGATGCTGTTCATTGGAGGATTCCTCATTAAGTGAAAGGAGTGCCGAGAATAAGTGACGAGTCGTGCGCGCTTTGTCTCGGATCTCGAGCGCGAGATTACAGTTGTGACGCCCTTTACGGATGTAACGGGCCCCGGTACAGCCGTGGTACGCGCGCTTGCCACGATCGCGGCCTTGTCCTTCGTAAAGGGGATTTAGATGACGCCGGTACGAAACGTGCTGCTTCTCGCATGCGCGCTCGCCCTCGGCGGCTGCAGCCGTTCACAGTCCGCTGACAAGCCGCAAGGCGTACCAGATCGACCCGGCGACCTATGAAGCGGCGCTCGCCAGTGCGCAGGCATCGCTCGCGAGGGCCGAGGCCAATCTGGCGAGTGCGAAGCCGAAGGCCGAGCGCTACAAGGAGCTCGCAGCGATCAACGCGGTCAGCATTCAGGAGCGCGACGAGTGAAAGTATACGACATGTCATGTTGATGATACGATCCAACTATGCCGCGTAAGTCGGATCATCGGACCAGGACGGGCGCGCGCCGCCGGGCGCGGACCGAAGAGCGCATTCTGGAGGCGGCGCTGCACGTGTTCGCGGCCAAGGGAAGCAGTGCACCGGTCATCGACGACTTCATCAAGGCCGCGGGCATCGCGCGCGGGACGTTCTATAACTATTTCCGCAGCACCGATGAGCTGTTCGACGCCACCGCCGCCTGGCTGCTCAATGACCTCTCCCAATCGATCGATGACGCGCTGGAAGGAATTACCGACCCGGTGCTTCGGCTCGGCATGGGGATCCGTCTCGGATTGCGCAAGGCCGAGCAGGATCGACCCTGGGCCGCGTTCATGAGCAAGTTCCTGCATGGCGACGACGCGCTTGCCGGATCCCGCGGCGAGCGGGACCTGAGGCGCGCCCTCAGGCTGAAGCAGCTGCATGCGCCGAGCGCCGATGCCATGCGGGACCTGCTGTTCGGCACCTGGAGACAGGCGGTGGGGCGGATCGCGTCGCACCCGGAGCTCTCCAACTACGCCGACGGCATCGCCACGCTCATGCTGCGAGGCCTGGCCGTCGATCGCGCCCGGATCCAGGAAATCCTCGATCGCCCCCTTCCCCAGATGCGCGCAACCCGGACGATCGCCTAGCGAAACGGCGAAATAGTGACGTTATAGTTCATATTGACATTAATGTCTATTATATGCCTAAATGGCCTTCGCATGAACCCACGAGAGAGCACTGCCATGAACCTGCAAACGAGCGCCGTTGCGCCCGCGCTCCACGGCGCGACGCAGCCGCACATCCTCGCCGTCGACGACGATGCAACGATGCGCGCGTTGTTCAGCGACTACCTTGGCGAGAACGATTTTCGCGTCACCGCCGTCGCCGACGGACGCGCCATGCGCACAGTGCTGGCCGAGCAGATCGTCGATCTCCTGCTTCTTGATCTCAAACTGTTCGCCGAAGACGGCATGGCTCTCGCGCAGCGTCTGCGCGAGGAATCCGCCATCCCGATCATCATCGTGAGCGGCCGCCACGACGAGGCGGATCGCGTAATGGGGCTGGAGCTCGGAGCCGATGACTACGTTACCAAGCCTTTCAGTCCGCGCGAGCTGCTGGCGCGCATCCGCACCGTGTTGCGGCGCCGCCGCGCGGAGGTGAGGCAGGGGCGGCCAAAAGGCGTGCGCGCCTACCGCTTCGACGGCTGGGAGCTCAACCTCAACACGCGCTGCCTTATGACGCGGGACGCTCGCCAGGTGTGGCTCAGCAACGGCGAGTTCAACCTGCTAGTCGTGCTGCTCGCCTCGCCGCAGCGCATCCTCTCGCGCGACCAACTGATCGACCTCTCGCGGCTGCACAACGACGACGTCTTCAACCGCGCCATCGACATGCAGATCATGCGGCTGCGGCGCAAGCTCGAAGTGGATGCGGCGCATCCCCGGTACATCAAGACCGAGCGCGGCGCGGGATACGTCTTCGGCGTCCCGGTGGAGACCGTCTATTGATCAAGCCAAAGGGTTGGTGTCAATTGAAACCAGCCAGCGCTGCGGCGAAATGCCCCGGACACAGCCGGCGCGGAGAGTGTCGGCATGAAAACCTTCCAGGACAGGCAGCAGCAAATCCGCCGCGAGCGGGTCGAGGCGGTCATCGAGGACCGCATCGATTTCCTGTTCCAGCGTTTTCCGATGCTCTGCGGCTTCCTGGTGCAGGACGAACTGCAGGTTTCTGAAGTCGCAATTGACGCCTGGCCGGGCTATACGGCAGGTGCAGACCTGTATCTCGAGATCGCGGACACCCTCGCCGGTATCGTCGACGAACGTCCCGACGCCACGCCGCTCCTGTGCGGGCGGACGTTCGCTCGGACGCTTCAGTAACTCCAAGCAAAGCCGCTCGTCAATTAAAATCAGGAGGTATTTCTCAACGAGGGGGTTCACATGTCCGGTCTCACGCCGCTAGGCACGCTCCACACTGTCATCAGCCTGATCGCCGTCGTCGCCGGATTCGTCGCGCTGGCGCGCGACAAGGAGATCTCGACTAGGAGCGCCGCGGGAGCAGTGTTCTTCTGGGGGACGGTGATTACCTGCCTGACCGGCTTCGGCATCTTCCGGCACGGCGGGTTCGGCAACCCGCACGTGCTGGGCATCGTCACGCTGATCGTGCTGGGGGTCGCTGTGGCGGCCGAGCGCGGCAGCGCCTTCGGAGGGGTCTCGCGATACGTCGCAACGCTCGGCTATTCGCTTGGCCTGTTCCTGCACTTCATTCCGGCCACCGTCGAGACGCTGACCCGGCTGCCGGCGGGCGCGCCGTTCCTCGCCAACCCCGACGACCCGAAAGCCCAGCCGGTCATCGGCGTGTTCTTCCTGATTTTCCTGGTTGGCGCGACGCTGCAGGTGCTGCGGCTGCGCCGGCGGCCATGAGTCCAAGAGATGTTACTAGCCGTTTATCAACTGTAACGAGGGCGTTCGTATTCGACATTGTGGCGATGTGGACCGATTTCACAATCGGCGCAAATGTCAACGTTTGCCCGCTCTCCGGTTTACCGCCTCCTTGTCCGGCTGCGTACCCGATTGATTGGCGCGCTGGCAAACTACCTCGCCCAGCCGGTTGAGCACTACACTCCAGCGACAAACGCCGATCCGCAATCGCTCTCCGCAATGCTGCATCACGGCGATGTGCTCCTCACCGAGGGCAACACGCGTGTCGCGGCGCTGGTCAAACGCATTACGCAGTCGACCTGGTCTCATGTGTCGATGTACGTGGGCCCGCTTGAAACGGGGCCCGATCCCCTGTGCATCGTCGAAGCGGACATTGCGGCGGGCGTCAGACCGGTACGCCTCTCGGAGCTGAAGGGATTGCATGTCCGGGTGTTGCGGCCGACCGGGCTGAACGAAAAGGATCGATCCCGCCTCGCCGAATGGGTCGTAAGCCGGATCGGGGGCGAATACGACCTGGCGCATGCGTTGGATATTGCGCGGAAGTTGTTGCGCTTGCCCTCGCGTTTGCCGCTGCCGCACACGATCGCGGAAAGCGCCACGCGCTTCATTTGCTCGAGCTTGCTGGCGCACGCGTTTGCGTTGATCGGAACTCCGATCCTGCCGGTGGACCACAGATACCTCACTCCGGGCGACTTCGCGAGCGCGTCGCTATTCGAGGTGGTCAACCCGACCGACAACGTCCACCGCGGGTGAAATGAAA
>DASQOR010000024.1:0-2705 GCA_035644395.1 Steroidobacteraceae bacterium | reverse complement strand
ACTTCCACCATGATGCCGTCGGCGCCGGCGGCGACTGCCGCGCGCGCCATCGGGATCACCTTGTCGCGCAGGCCCGTGCCGTGCGACGGATCGGCGATGATCGGCAGGTGCGAGAGCTTGTGCACGACCGGAATCGCCGTGAGATCGAACAGATTGCGCGTGGCGGGATCGAAGCCCCGCACGCCGCGCTCGCACAGAATCACGTCGTGATTGCCTTCGGCCAACAGATACTCCGCCGACAGCAGCAGCTCCTGCACCGTCGCGCTGATGCCGCGCTTGAGCAGCACCGGCTTGCCGCAGCGTCCGGCGACCTTGAGCAGCGAGAAGTTCTGCATGTTGCGCGCGCCGATCTGCACGATGTCCGCCGTCTCGGCGACCCAGCCGAGGCTCGTCTCGTCCATCGCCTCGGTGCAGATCAACAGTCCCGTTTCTTCGCGCGCCTTGGCGAGCAGCCGCAGGCCCGGCTTGCCGAGTCCCTGGAACGAGTAGGGGGAGCTGCGGGGCTTCCACGCGCCGCCGCGCAGCACCACCGCGCCTGCTTCCTTTACCTGGCGCGCCGCCTCGACGATCTGCCGCTCACTTTCGACCGAGCAGGGCCCCGCGATCGCGACGACTTCAGTGCCGCCGAACGCCACGCCGCCCGCGAGACGAACGACCGTGGGATCGGCTTTCCACTCGCGGCTGACATGTTTGTACGGCTGCGAGACGTGGATGACCTCATGGTCGCCGGGCAGGCCCTCGAGGCGCGAGGCATCGACACGCCCATCGTTGCCGACGAGGCCGACCGCGGTGCGCTGCACCCCGGGCATGGCCTGCGCCTGATAGCCCATCTCCTCGATGACGGAGATGACCTTGTCGACTTCTTCGCGCGTAGCGCCATGACGCATCACGATCAGCACAACTAGCGTCTCCCATCTCCGATGGTGAAGCGATCGCCGTCTTTCGCGGCCGTGACCGGCCCGCGGAAGCGCGTGCCGGCGAGCTTTGCCGGGTCCGAAGTTTCGACAGGAGGATAGAAGTGCGTCAAGACTAAGCGCTTGGCGCCGGCCTCCTTCGCCAGGTCCCCGGCGCGTTCCGGCGTGAGATGAATGTCCATCGCTCTCGCTTCCGGGAGGGAGCACTCCGCCAGCAGCAGGTCGCAGCCGCCGGCCCAGCGGGCCAGCTCGGAGCTGGGGCCGGTATCGCCGGTATAGACGAGACGCCCTTCGGGCGCGACCACCGAGAGCGCGACGCTCTCCGTCGTATGCGGCACGGGGAAGGTCTCGAGGCTGACGTCCGCATTCAGCGGGAACGGCTCGCCGTCGCGCACGTCGAGAATACCGATGGGGAAGCCGGGATCGAGCAGCCAGTCGCCATAGCCCTCGGCGAGCGTGCGCAGCAGCTGCACGACCCCGGGAGGGCCGAGGATCACGAACGGCTCGCGGCGCGGCGGCTCCGTCGTGTACTTGAGCGCGTACACGAGCATCGGCAGCTCGCTCCAGTGGTCGGGATGGAAGTGCGTGAGGATGACGTGCGACACCTGATGCCACGGCAACCCGAACTCCGCCAGCCGGTGCAGCGAGCCGGCGCCGCAGTCGAGCAGCATGCGCAGCTCGCCGCGCGCAACCCAGTGACAGGCGCATGTACGACGGGCTGAGGGTGCGACTGTGCCGGTGCCGACGGTGACGAGTTCCATACTCATTTTCCCCTGAAGACGATTCTCTTGAACACCAGCAACCCAGGAGCCTTGAGCTTGGCGAGATATACGCCGGCGGGCAACGGGTGCCCGTCGTCGGCCCGGCCGTCCCACATCAGGCGCGGGTCGCAGATCCCGCCTCCCCCCGCAGAGCCGCGGCCGTACCGGCCGGCGGGCAGAATAGCCGGGAAATCGGGCCCGGGGACGAAGCGCCGCACGTGGTTGCCGCGCAGGTCCAGAATGTCGAGCTCGACCATGCCGGTGGTGGCGACGTCGAACCACAGGCACGTGGAGTCGCGTCCGGCGGCAGGGAAGGGATTGGGGAAGTTCTGATACAGCAACGTCGACGTCGGCATCGCTCCGTCGACCACGAGGAACGAGCCCCGGCTCCTGATGAGGCTGGTATCGGAGCCGGCGTGCACGACGAGGGTCCAGCGATAGGCCGCATTGCGCTCGAGCGGCTGCGGGAGCCTGAAGCTCGTGTCCTGCAGCCCGGCGATGCCGAAGTCGTTCAATCCCGTCGCGATGCGCTGCACCTGCAAGTCATACGTGAAGGGACCGGGCGGTGATGACACTGCCACAGGATCCCACGTGAAGGTCGGCTGAGCGGAGTCGGTCACTGCGCCGCTCGATGCGCTGAGCGACGTCAGAACGGCCCACGGCGGCACCGCGAGTGGTCCGACGCGCGGTGTGCTGGCCGAGTCGCCGGTGTCCGCTCGCCCGTCTACGCGCCAGAAGATGGCGGCGCCCTTGAGCGGACGAGTCAGGTCGAACGACAGCGCGCTGCCCAGCGCGGTATCGAGGACCACATTCGTGAACGAGCTGTCGCGCGCGATGCGCAGCCGGTACGTCACGGTGCCTGACAGTGTTCCGGCGTCCCAGGAGAATGTGGGCGTGATCGTGGTGAGCGGGCTGACGAGGGGCGCGAGCGCATTGAGGTGAAAGGCGAGTCCGGCCGATGCGGCAAAGTCCGGACGGCCCCAGCCGAAGACGGAATCGGGTGCGGCGCGGTGGGACGCGAACGCCCGCA
>DASQOR010000023.1:0-57273 GCA_035644395.1 Steroidobacteraceae bacterium | reverse complement strand
AGCTCATTGAACGAGCGCCCCGTGCGAAACAATTCCACCATCTGCCGGCGAAACTCCGGCGCGTATCTCGATACCTTCCTGACCATTGGTTGACCCTCTCTTTGTGAACATGAACTGTCCACAAAACCGGGTCAACTCCACAGGCCGTCCTCTTAATGGACGCGCAAAGTTCCTCTCGACGCGTACGAAATCAAACCAAACACGGAAAGTCGCGAGATCTCCAGAGGCGTCATGACAACACGCCACACTGATTGCCACCGCTCGCTCAGAACACTGTCGCTGGTTTTGATTGCGTTGCCTTGCAGCGCCCAGGCGCAGGAAATCGTTACATGGGGCCCAAACGACCCTGCATGGATTCCGCGTTTGGGATTGACAGAGATCGAACTTGGCTGCAGCGGTGCGCCTGCCCCGTGCATGAGAGTTCTGGCGAGTGCGATGGCAACCCAAAAGGTTTCGCGGTGGGTCCTGTCAATGACTGAGGAGCCGGACAAGGCGCCATCCTATTCCCTGGCGTATGGCGCGGAAAGTCTTAAGGATCCGCGGATTGTTGGCGTGAGCATTGATGATTTCATCCTGAGTTACTCGCGGTGGATGGCCAATAAAGCCGTTAATGCTCCGGCGTTGATTCATAGCGTCATAGACAATTTGCATAGCCAGAATCCGTCACTGGAGTTTGGGATCACCCTTTACGAGGACGAACTGAGCTCCTCGGTAGTCGCAAGCCTCCCTGCTTCCGCACGCGCGGGAGTCGACCGCGTGAGTTTATATGTAAGGGCTCGGCCCAGTGAGCCTGACTATGCGCGCTTTGTCGAGCAGACCCGAACCCTGTTTCCGAACGCTTCAATTTGGGGTGGATCGTATGTTTACGACCGAATTGACTATTGGCCATGCAATAGTGACGGCACTAAGTGCACCGCAGAACAACAGCAGCAGCTCTATAGTCGATCGATCGATATCCAGGCTTCAATGTTAAAACACCGCGCCATTCAGGGCATTGAGTTCTATCCGGGTGGCTTTGGACAGGAGGATGGATGGCACGGATGGAACAATCCGAAAATATGTCGGCCGGAACGCCGACAGGAATGCGTCAAGAATACTAAGGCCCTCCGAGCAATAGCGATTGATGCGTTGAATAGATACGGATTCATTCACGCGCCAGGCCCGACACAGGATTAGTCGATGACTTCGTCCACCCAACGATGACAACGTTTAGCGAATATTGAAGGTCACAGGATCTTCGCATCGATTTTGCGTCATGCCACGTTCAGCGGCGCCCATTGCCGCACCCATAGTCATCCATGGCAGGGTGCCAACGAACACGTCGCGAAAGAAATAGTATGCGATTGAAAAAACCTGGTAGGACAGAAGGCACACAAACGCGGTAACGATGAGTACCTGAGTACCGGAGTCAAGATCAGTTCGTAGACGTTTACAGAAGTATATAAGGAGATACAACACCATTCCGTACTGCAGGAGCCATCCGACAGCGCCGTATAGTACAAGGACCTCGACTGGCTCAATCTCTATCCAGAATCCAGAGATGTTCTGGCGCACTTCTGATGAAATGCCAAACAGGAATGTATAGGGCGAGTCCAGGTACGAAAGGCCTCGGAAAATCTGCTCCAGTCGGTTTCCGCCACCGCGGAGTTGCTCGGATAGCGTCGTCCACCGGTAGACCATCTGGAGCACCACGGCATTGTCGGACTCAAGCTGCCAAGCAAGTAGGCCGGCGAGTACGGCGACCATGGAGACCAGAATGACCGTGTACCGCCACGAATTCTTTGGTCTCAGGTGGCACGCAACTATATAGGTAAGCACAAGACCGAAAGCAATCGTTACGCATCCCATCCTGGATTGGCTCGCGATGACATTGGCAATCGCTAGAAACATCACAACGCTACAAAGGATCCTCCATCTTTGAAGCACGATTGTCGTCAGGAGGGCGAATATGAAGAAGAATGCGGCGAGACCACCATTTGCGGTGGCCATATGCGCAGCTCCAGGGACGCGCCTAAATGCAAATGGCGCATCGCAATTAGAAAGTTGCCAATCGCTGTAGACGTATGCGGAACAGAACCAATGGCTCCACGACGTGGGAAGCCACTGTACGATTCCCAGCACCATTGCTAAGGCTGCAACGCAGAGAATGAGTCTGACGACATTGCCGGGATTGATCCATCCCTGATAAAGCGCAGTAAACCAGGTTGCGAACGTGCCGAAGATCGCAATGTATTGAAGGGGCTCGGATAGCGATGGCATGGCATCGAATGCGAGTGGTCCGAAGACAGACGAAAGCGCTACCTCGCAAACGGCGCATAGAGCAACTGTCGGGAGAATCCAAAGTCTAGAAGGCCAGCTCAGAGATAGAAAGGTGAATGGAAGTAGTGTTGCCAGCAAGATATATGTCGTAGGAAGATCCAAGTGGCCCACGCGAATGCTAGGGAGCGCGATACTGAGCATTAACGCAGGGAGCATCCAAGCGTGCAGACGACCGGTAAGCGACGCACTTGCACTGGCTCGCAGCTTCACATCTTGCATCCAACATGAATACGATCGCTCTTCAGCAAAGCGAGCCGCTTACACAGATCGTCGGGTACATCACAAGGCGTGTAAGTTCGCGTCGAAAAACCATGCCGCTCAAGAAATTGCGGCACGTCCGCCCCGTATTGTCGTTTGTGGTCGGGGTGTCCAAAACGTCGGACCCGCTCTGATGGTATGCCTGGATCAGTCCGGTCGGTGTGTGGCATGCTAGGATCCTCGGGCACGGCTAGCAGTACCAAGCCTCCACGCACCAGTATGCGGTGAATCTCCGCAATCGCACGTTCGTCATCGGGTACGTGCTCCAGCACGTGAATACTGACTACTGCATCGAAGCTCTCGCTCGCGAAGGGCAGCGCACACAGATCTGCACTCTGCGCATAAAGTGCGGACGCTTCGTGGCTTGTCGACACATATTTGTAGCAGTTCAACATCGCTAGTTGTGCGAACGGGCCTTGAGATGTGCCGAGAACACGCTTGCCATCCAGCTCTACCGCGTTGGTTAGCACCCAGAACAGCAGCCGTTCGCGCTCGGCTTCTCCGCATACAGGGCACAGCGCGCGACCCTCGCCGTAGAAGTGCGCCAATGTGCTTGAGCAGACGTTGCATAAGAAGTCGCCGCGTTCCACGCCGCGGATCAATCGCATCACGGCGCAGATTAGGTCAATGCGCCAAGGATGCGGGAGGCAGGCCAGTCCCGCCAAGGCAGCCTTTCGAAATCGCGCCCTCATTCGTGAACCCTGCTACATGCCCGCGAGCGTACTATCTGGTTAGCTTCGGATGACGTTTGTAGTGACCAAGCTGTCCACTTGGAGTACTGCGCTCCACTCGCTCAATCGTACACTTGATCGCATCTCCAGCCGCAATGGCGTCATTGCGCGCGTGCGCGATTGCGCGAAAGAGTCGATCTCGAAACCCAGGTAACTTCGCTAGGAACGTCCTAATGGAGTAAACGAATGAGTCCGGCTCGACGGTGTCGATGTCGCACAGGAACTCCGCTAATCCGAGCCTATTGAAGAGCTCCCTAGTCTTGAACTCATAGGCCACAGGCAGCGCCGGCGTGCCCGCACACAATGCCAGTATGCACGCGTGCATACGCATGCCGATCAGCACGTCGAATCGCGAGAATTCCTCAATCAATTCATGCGGGCCGCGAAAGTTGGAATCTACAACTACGTGCTGCTGCACGTCCCTCGATAACCGATCAAAGACTCTGTGCGCGAACTTGCTGTCGTCGAGATGATATTCAGGGCAACCCTGACAAGTGGAAACGAACGTGATTTGAGCATCGTATTCCCTTACCAAACACGTTACCGCGTGGACAAAGCATTTTGTGTAGCGCTCAGAGCCAGTTCGAGGATCATCGTTCGAGAACCTTTCCCATTGGCGGATCGACACAGCCACTTGCAAGCGCTGCATTTCGACCCTGTTTGCCTCTTTCGCGAAAAGAATTTGGTCTTGTCGTACTAACGCAAATGCGGCGTCGAAGTATGTGCGCACTTTGTCTCGGGCAACTCCGATACTCGTCAATAGTTCTGCCGATGGCTTGTCTCGCACCAGAACTAGGTCGATCGCGGCGAGTACTTTACCAAGCCGCTTTCGCCTTCTCGCGCCGCGGACCGGGCCAATGGATTGCGTCATCAGAATTACCGGTTTGCCGAGTGCTTTTGCGATTTGGAGAAACCAAAATCGGAATTCCCAGCGATAGTTATCGGTGATGTACGTGCCTCCTGCTGAAATCACGACATCGATATTTCGCAATTCCTCAATCGCGGCTCGGTCCCCAGCTATTAACAGTGCGCCTCCTAATAGTCGCCATCCGGCGACCCAAAGTCGCACAGCGAGTATTCGTCGCAACTTGAGCCCGCGTCCCAGAATATTACTTACAAATCTCACGCCACCACGGCGCCTGGGTGGATGAAATGGAGCCTGCCGGACGCACAAATCTGGATAGTATTTGCCCGCTGCTGTCGAGTTGTCATCAAAGATGACAACAGGCTCGAGCAGAACCAGCTTCTGACGGAGAATGGCGATTGTCCCCATTTGAATGGCCGCGTCCCCGCCATTCAGGCAGACAGCGTTTGTGATGGCAACGCGGTAAGGCCGCGGACGGCACAATGACTCAGGGTCGTTGATCACGCAGAAAGGACTCTCTCAGAAGCTCACGTTCCTGCCTTCGCGTCACCGAATAGTTCGCGTTCGAGGCCTTGACGATGATCTGCTCTTCAAATTGCGCCACTGCCTGAATTTCAAAACCACTGTCGCGTACCAGCGCCATTAGGTCCTCAACGGTAAGGTCATTAACCCACCCGTTCCACTTTCGATTCACGTCGCTCAGGTCGACGGCATTATATGAAATGACAATTCCTTGTGAGCTGTCCACCAAAGCTCTCAACACCCAAGCCGGATCGTAGATGTATTCGATGACGCCCATCACGTAACACAGGTCGCAAAGCCTCAAATAGTCAGCCGGAAGCTGCTGCTTGTTGATGTCGCAAAGCAAGGTATCATCGGTCCATCGAATCAAGTCCATTGGAAGATAGACCGCATTGCGCGGCAATTTTGTGCGCATGATCTGTGCGCCGCACCCAAGATCGACGATCCACAATGCATCGCCACGAAGACGTAGTGAGACCTCGAGGCGGGAGGCCCAACTGGCGCGATAGCTCGCGGAGTCCGACCACCGACGATAGTCGGTCAGCCCAGATGCGAGCGCGAGACGGCGTCTTACGATTTCCCTCTGGCCGGCGAGCCACTTTGCGACGCGACGGGACAGCTTGGCGATCACGGGAGGCTTTTAGAGCAGCATTGCACGAAAATGTGCCGAATTCCGAAGCGAAAACAAGACAGATTCTTACAGCGCCCCATTGAGTGAACAGGTTTCTTGAATTTGTCCTCAAGTGATTGCGGATGGCTGCCCGCCCGGCGCTGCTTGGGGACTAGGAGTGATGCACTCAAAAGATTAGTGCCACTGAGCAAAGGAATTCCGACTAACATCCTACCTCGTGGCGCAAGCAGCCAATCGTAATACGGCCATTGGTGGCCTATTTTGGACGGCATTAGGCTCGGGGGCCACCGCCGCGTCACAGTTCGCCCTGTATTTTGTATTGGCGCACTATCTTCGCCCACATGAGATGGGCTTAGCTGCCATTTCCCTGGTGGTCACAAACATTGTCCTGGCCTGGAGCGACGTTGGATTGTCATCCGCCATCATTCGTGAGACGGAACTCACGATCGATCAGCTGTCCACCTTGTATTGGTCGACACTGATTGCTGGTGCGATTCTGTGCGCTGTTCAGTACTGCGCGAGTGGCCCCATTGCCGGGATGCTCGGGGATGCGCGCATGGAACCACTCATCAAGCTTGGGGCTGCCGCATTTCCTATTGCCAGTGTTGGCGCTCCATATCAGGCACTTCTGCAGAAGCAGCTAAGATTTCGCAAGTTGTCTGTTGTCGAATGCTCCGCATCCATCGCAGGTGCGGCAGTCGGAATTTGTGCCGCCGTATTCGGCTACGGAGCCGCGTCTCTCATATACGGGATGTTGTTCGCCTATTTCTCCAAGTCGATAGGTCTGCTAGCTGTCGGACTGAGCTATTGGCATCCGCGTTTGGTGTTGCGCGGCAGTGGACTAGGTCCTCTCGTCCGCTTTGGCGCATTTCAGCTTGGCGATAGGACGCTGCAGAGTGCGAATTTCTACGTGGATCAGATCGTGACCTCCAGTCTCTTAGGCGCGCAGAGCGCTGGTTACTACAGCTTTGGATCAAATCTGGCGACTACGCCTGTGTTTCGGATCAACGCTATTGCGAACCGAGCCGCGTTACCGCTCCTTTGCAAGGCCTGGAAAGATCGACAGCTAGTAAAGCGCGGCTACTTGGAGTTGTTGCGTCTTGTTAGCCTAATCAACTTTCCTCTCCTTCTCGCGCTCGCGGCGCTTGCGCCGACATTTGTACCACTGCTTTTCGGTCAAGCGTGGACGCCGTCGGTCACGATCGTCCAAATTCTCGCGCTAGCGTCCGTCGCGCGTGCAATCAGCAATCCGGTATCAGTTCTGCTGCTGGCGTGGGGACGAGCGGATATCGGATTTATCTGGAATCTCAGTATATCGGCTTACTGTCTCCTTTTGACCTGGGCAGGGGCGACAGTCGCAGGTGTCGTTGGAGTGGCCACCGCGCAGATGGCCGCGAGCTTTACACTCGGAGCGGTCCTCTATTTTACGCTTGTGCGCCGCGTCCTCGGCGCGTGTGGCCGCGAGTACTTCGCGGCCTTCCTGCCTGCGCTAATTGCGGCCGCAATAATGGCTGTAAGTGAAGCGGTCGCACAAAGTGAGATGCCGTCGGATTCGTCAGTCCAGATTCGATTGGCAGTCGCCCTTGCTCTTGGGATTGTTTATCTGATCGCGATTTGGTTCCTCGCACCGAAGTGCCGTCAGGATCTTGTGCACGTCGTCACGTGGTTCCGGAATCGACATCACGATGCGCAAAAGCGTTCATGAATCTAATACGCACGACGGGCTCCCCTGTGGTTGCCATTTACTGCTACAAGTATCTGGCACCTTCTATGACATTCATCTATAGGCAACTTCTAGGCGTGCGCAGTGCAGTTTGCCCCGTTGTGATGACGTCCGAATTTGTGAACCAGGATCAGTTTCCCTACGACAAAATTAATCATTGCCGACGAGGTACACTTCAGAGGATTGCACACAGCGCAGGCATTCGGTCGATCGGCTATATAACGCCATTGTCTCGGGTGCAACGAAATTGCTTTGCGCGAGTAGTGTCGGACGAACGTGTCAGTCTGATTCACGCTCACTTTGGGCCCTCAGGTATCGAAATACTTCCCGTTGCAAAGGCACATGGCATTCCACTTTTGGTGACCTTTCATGGTTTTGATGCATCTCAGCTCTTGCAATGCCGCGCATACAGGCGGCAGCTTGTTCCCTTGCTGAAATACGCCGCCGTCATAACTGTCTCGGCGCGCATGGCTAAGCGACTTACAGATCTGGGTGCGAATCCGGACAGGATGTTTGTCCATCACATAGGCGTTCCGCTTGATTCATTCCAAATCACGTCTAGGCTGCCAATCCCGGACAAAGTCGCGGATCGAAAAGAGATTGTCCTTTTGCAGGTCGCAAGCTTTGTCGAAAAGAAGGGACACAGGTACACCTTACAGGCGTTCAAGACGCTGCTCGAGTCGTATTCAAATTGTCGGCTCGTACTGATTGGTAGCGGCCCTCTCAGAAATGTTTGCGAGGCACAAGCGCATGCACTCGGCATTCGGGCGAAGGTTGACTTCGTAAGCCATGTCCCGTCCAAGGAAGTGGCGTGGCGAATGTCGGCGGCAGATGTATTCGTGCATCATAGCGTCACTGCGCGCGACGGCGACCAAGAGGGTATCCCGACGGCCATCATGGAAGCGATGGCTTGCGGGCTACCGATCGTAAGCACTGACCATGCAGGAATTGAAGAGATCGTTACCGATGGCGTGAATGGCTATCTCGTGGGTGAGCGAGACGTAAATGCGTATGCAGAACGATTGCGCTGGTTGCTTTTGTCGCGTGAGCCAATGGGCAATCGAAGTCGCGAAGTCGCATCTATTAAGTTGGATTTAGTGCGACAGAATGCAACACTTGCGCAGATTTATCTAAAGCTGCAGGCGGGTAGCGATTTCCGGGCGTCCTAAGGACAATTAGTGCTTCGTCACTCCACGCAATTGCGCCAATGTTAGGACAATCAAGCAACCGAGCACTAAGCCCAAGAGCAGACCGCTCGCCATTAATAGCAGGCGTTTGGGCCGGACAAAACGATTTTCCGCCGGCACACGGCCCGGGTCCAGCACGCGAAATGCATAATCCGCGTGCACGTTTGCAACCATCCGGGCATTGGTACTTGCTTCGATCAATTGGAAGATTGCCTGCCGTTCCTCGAGAGTGCTTGCCGACTGGAGCTGGCGTTGCAGAAATTCGAGATTCTTGTTTGCCTCGTCCGCGGCCATTGTCTGTGCCAGCTTGTTAACACGCGCGACTAGCTCGTTTGCCCAGGTCGCAGCTTCAACACGATCACGCCATTCGATGGCGAACGTGACCAGACCGGTCTTCTGGTCCCTATCAATTTTGCGTACGCGACGATCAAAAAGCTCGAGCGCGTCGTCCATCGTGGGAACGTCAGCCGGATCGCTCGACAACCAGCGCTTGTTAGTGACGTCCCACTCGCTCTGAAATAGAACCGGGAGGAGATCTTTGTCGGTAATGAATTGTTCGGCGAGCGCGGCCGACCCTAGGAGCGCGAAATTCTCTTCGACTTCATCAGCGTTAGACTGAAGGGAAGATCCCACTAGGCTGGACAACCCGCTCACCCGTCCAATCAGGGAGGATAATCCAGTAGACCGTTCAGCAAAGTTCGATGGCGCGAGCAGCAGCTCCACGCGATATGCCGGATGCATCAGGTAGGCCACAGCCGTCATGGTAGCGGTAGACAAGAGAAGGCAGCCGAAAACGATCCACCAATTTCGCCGCAATTCTGCCCAGACATCGACGAACCGAACTTCACTCGAGCGGGCGTCAAGATTTCCTACTCCGATGTCCACGATTCTCCTCGCAGTTCCCGATTCGCTGAGGCTTGCCGCGCGTTTCAATTGCAGGTTACTACCCTAGTTCGGCTTTACGTCTGATCTCCGAACGCGTTCGATCGATGTCGGTGCCTGTGATCCTACAGCTTGCGATTGCGGGCGCGCTATAGCCTGCGCATCGCTGTCGTCCGACTGATCTCGTGTGAATGACCGTAATGGTCTCCAAGCCATTTGAGTCGCGCCTGCATGAACGCGAGGGCAAGTGTTAAGTGAAGTATCTTAGGAGGAACTTAGATGGGGCGATATCAGCACTGATCGCGGAGCAGCTGCCGAATTTACTCCTTAGGAAATTGAGCGGGCGAGTATAGGCGGCGCAAGAGATACGGCTTGCGGGTATCGCAAGCGCTACAATATCAGCAGTGGGAAACACGTGCGGTATGCGAACCGCCAGTCCCTTCTGCCTGCTTGATGGCAGCAACCCCGCCCGCGCCAGCGCGTGTCTTGAATTGAGCAGCTCACGGCGTATGGGCTCGCCTTCGCTAACTGTCGGGAACGCCGTAAGCTTCTCGCGCAAGTCTGCGTTCTTGCCGCTGTCGCCTCTGTGCGACTAAATGCCTATTTTCCAGTGGTAGAACAATTCGCTAAGATGACGGTCACTCAGGGTGCAAGCGGGGGCGGGCACTTTGGCACTGCTGGATACAGCAGCCGGTCGAAAATCAGGCGAATCGAGACGATTGCGACCGGTTGATTAATAAGGAGAAAGTCGTGTCCCCCGAAAGAAAAAACGTAAGGAAGCGGATTCTCGTCCCTGTTCTTGCCTCTCTCCCGCGAGCCGTCAAGCGATTCATCATGGTCGCCGCGGATGCGGTGATGATCCCTGTCGCGCTCTGGTCGGCGCTTGTCCTCAAGTTCGATACGTTCTCCACCGGCATTGGTGGCAGTGGCTGGCTGTACGCCGTCGCGGTCGTCGCAGCACTCCCGGTCTTTGCCCGCTTGGGTCTCTACCGGGCAGTCATTCGGTTCGTTGGCCCCGCCGCGATGTTTGCGGTTGCCGTCGGGGTCACCCTGTCCGTCGTTCTACTCGGTGTCTACGACCGGACTATCGGCACTCATGAAGTGCCACTTTCTGCCTTTGCAATCTACTGGGCGCTGGCGCTGCTTTACGTTGGGGGCAGCCGTTTCTGTGCGCGTCATTTTCTTACTGGTCACGATCGCGGCGCCGTGCGGGTTGCCATTTATGGCGCGGGTGAAGCAGGCGCGCAGCTGGCGGCGGCGCTCAAGATGCGCGGCGAGCATCAACCGGTGGCGTACATCGATGACGACCGCAAGCTTCAGGGAAGCTATGTCAACGGGATCGAAGTATTCGACACGACTGAGCTGCCAGCACTGATCAAGCGTGCAAAGATTGATCGCATCCTGCTCGCTCTGCCACGGGCCTCGCGCCATCGCCGGCGCGAGATCCTGCGCAATCTAGAATCGCTGCACGTGCATTTGCAGACGGTGCCTGAGGTCAGCGATATCGTGGCGGGTCGTGCCAAGGTGGACGATATTCGCGATGTGGATGTCGCCGATCTGTTGGGCCGCGACGCGGTGCCACCTAATGCGACGCTGCTAGATGCGTGCATTCGTGGCCGGTCGGTGATGGTGACAGGCGCGGGTGGTTCCATCGGTTCGGAGCTCTGCCGGCAGATTCTGCAACTCGAGCCGGTGCGCCTGGTGTTGCTCGAGATGTCCGAGCTTGCACTGTATTCCGTCGAGCGGGAGCTACGCCAGGTGGTCGATCGGGAACAGCTTGATGTCAAGCTCGTGCCGCTCCTGGGCAATGCGTACCACAAGCATCGGGTGCGGGAGGTCTTGCAGACATACCACGTCCAGACCGTTTACCACGCGGCCGCCTACAAGCACGTACCGATCGTTGAAACGAACATGATCCAGGGCGTACACAACAATGTGTTCAGCACCTTGTACGCCGCCGAAGCTGCGCTCGAAGCGGGAGTTGAAACGTTTGTGCTGATTTCGACGGACAAGGCCGTGAATCCGACCAACGTGCTCGGCGCCACGAAGCGACTGGCAGAACTCGTCCTTCAGGGACTGCACCGCCGCGGCAGTCCGCACACTCGATTTTGCATGGTCCGCTTTGGCAACGTTCTCGAGTCTTCGGGCTCCGTGGTGCCGCTGTTTCGCGAGCAGATCCGAAGTGGCGGGCCCGTCACCGTGACGCACCCGGAAGTCATCCGTTACTTCATGACGATTCCCGAGGCCGCGCAGCTCGTGCTGCAGGCTGGGTCGATGGGCAATGGCGGGGACGTGTTCGTTCTCGACATGGGCAAGCCCATTCGCATCGACCATCTCGCGCGCCACATGGTGCGACTCATGGGCCTCACCGTGCGCGACGAGGACAATCCGGACGGCGACATCGAAATCGAATACACCGGCCTGCGCCCCGCCGAAAAGCTCTACGAGGAACTCCTCATTGGCAACAATGTTGCCGGCACGGAACACCCGATGATCTTGCGGGCAACCGAGCATTCGCTCCCCTGGGAGTCGATGCAACGGATCCTCGATGATTTGCTGACGGCGACACGCTTGTTCGATTGCGATCGGGCACTGGCGATTCTACGCGCGGCCGTCGCGGAATATGCCCCGGCGCCGCAGATCCAGGATCTCGTCTGGGCGAAACGCACGCCGCCGATGGCGACGCCGATTGCGCTGCCGGATGCGACCAAGGTTGCGGATTTCGCCACGCACCGGGCTCGGCAGGGACAGCAGCTGCCGAACTGACCGACCCCCCGTTTCGGCACATATATAAGAGTGGCCGAAACTGAACGCCCGCTAAACGGGGTGGGGGCAGGCCCCACTGCGGTCTCGCCCCATTTCGCCACGGCGCTGCAGCGCGACTTTCTACTCGCACTGGCTCGATATTCACAATTGCCTGGCGGGTCTCTAGCAGTCAGCATCTGCGGCGGCCAGTCGGCTTTGCGTCACTGGCACCTTCCGTGTAGGTTCAAACCAACTCGTTTAGCTATATCGCGGTGACAGAGATGGCCAGAGCAACAAAAGATATCGAGGCGGACATCCGCGCGCTCAGCCTCGAAGACAAGGTCGAGGTACTGCGCGCGCTCATAGCAGAGCTGGATGGGCCATCAGATCCCAACGTCGAAAAGGCCTGGCTCGAGACCGCCCAGCGCCGTTACCGCGAGCTGGTTGAAGGTAAGGTCAAGGGCGTGCCCGGCCCGCTGGTCTTCTCGCGTCTCCGTTCTCGTCTCGGTGGATGAACTACGAGTTTCACCCGGAAGCCGAGCGGGAGTTCCATGAGGCGGCATTGCACTATGAATCTTCGGTACCAGGGCTCGGCCGCTCGTTTCGCGACGAGATAAGTCGCGTCATTGAACTTCTTCTTGAAAATCCAGAGTCGGGTTCAATGCTTGCAGGAGGTCTCCGACATTTTGTTCTCCGACGATTCCCGTTCTCTGTCGTGTATGCCGGGGCGGCGGATCTGATTTTCGTCATCGCCATTGCGCACGGCAGTCGTGAACCGGGCTATTGGCAACCGCGCATTCAGGATCGTTGAAGGCAATTTTCATTCACGCATGCAGGATGCCTGCGCCGTACTGCTGTTTCAGCTGCTCGATGAGCGTACGTTCCGGCGCCGTCAACGCGGCCGGGTCGACGAATCTCCAATTGCGCTCATAGAGACCCCAAGCCTCCCTTGCGAGCACATGGTCGTCCGCGCGATTCCAGGCAATCTGTTTCAGGAACGGATAGTCGCTGATGCGGATCACGGCCTGGCCGAGGAGCCGGTCCAGCATGTCACCGAAGCCGGGCGCGCGCGCGGCCACGGCAAGTTTGCGTGCAACGGCGTCCGGCAGCTTCAACTGGACGAGACGCAGACCTGCGTTTGCGTCACGTTCTCGTTGACCGCGTTTCGCGCGCCGCAGCTGCTCCTTGCGATCGAAGCGGCTTGTCCTCGGTCGGCCCTGGCGTTTCATGACCTCGGGGTGGGATATTTATGATGCCATGTCAACAAAAATGACAAGGCTCTGCTCGTTTCAGCGCGTCCGCCGCTCCATGAACTTCACGCCCGGCAGGCTCTTGAAGTCCGCATCCTGCGTCCAGAGCGTCGCTTCATGCGCGCGCGCCGTAGCGAGAAGGATGCTGTCGGCGAGCGGCAGGCCGTGCTCGATGCTGAGACGCCCGGCCTCGAGTGCAAGCGGCGCGTCGAGGTCGACGACGGTTCCCGACTGCATGACCGCCACGGCTTGCAACGCTTCGCCTTCGCTGCGCTGCTGACGGATGCGCTTGAAGACTTCGAACAGGGTCACCGTGGGGATGAGCAGATCCGCATGCGTCTCAATTGGCGACGCGAAAAAGCCCGCATTGGGACCGTCCGCGAAGTACTCGAGCCACGCGGAGGAGTCGACGACGTTCATACGCGATCGCGGCGCTCGCGCGGCACATCCGTCTCAATGCCTTTGACGAACCCGCGCATCTTGCGCGTGGGCTGCACGGGAATCAGCTCGATGCGATTCTCATGGAGTATGGCGCGCAGCGTCTGCCCTGCCTTCAGATTGAGACGCTCGCGGATCCGCTTCGGAATGACCACCTGGAATTTGGGGGACAACGTAATCGTCTCCATACGGAAACCTCATCGATAGTACATGCGTCGTACGACCATGCTATCGATAGGTTTGCAGGGTGTCCAATATCCCGCGCTGCTGGTGTGAACGCCAGCGCAGAATCGGCGCAAACACCCCGGAATTGCCGCTGGCCTTCACGCTACTGGCTGCCTCAATCTCCCCGGCACTACACTGGCGCGGTCAGCAGGGTTCACATGGGCACATCGATGGAAAGCTGGTTGCCGCGGCACCGGATCACCGTGGACGAGTACCACCGCATGGCGGAGGTCGGCCTGCTGGCCGAAGACGCCCGCGTCGAGTTGATCGAGGGAGAGATCATCGACATGGCGCCGACAGGAAGTCGGCATTCGGCGGTCGTCAGCTGGCTGAATGAGCTGCTAGGTAAAGCCGTGGGCAATCGTGCCATTGTCTGGGTCCAGTGCTCGGTACAGCTGAGTCGCTCGTCGGAGCCGCAACCCGACCTGGCATTGCTTAAGCGGCGTGGCGACTTTTATGCATCCGCCCATCCGCGCGGTGCAGATACGTTGCTGGTCGTTGAAGTGAGCGACACGGCGTGCCGGAAGCGTGGATCGTCGATTTGCCCGTCGCTGCGCTTGGGGAGGTAACCCTCGATTTGAGCAAAATCCCCTGATTCCCCTACACCGGCACCGATTTCCTCGGTAATCTCCCGGCGTGACCAGCGAACTTGACGTCCTGAAGATCGTCTCCCAGCGCCTCGATGCCGCCGGTGTGGCTTACATGCTCACCGGGTCGTTCGCGATGGCCTACTACACGACACCCCGCAAGACGCGCGACCTCGACATCGTCGTGCTCCTGCCGGCGAAGGACGTCACGGCGCTCGCGACCCAGTTTTCCAAGGACTTCAACGCCGACGTGGAAGCCGTGCGTAATGCATCGCGCAGCGAAGGCTTCTTCAACGTCATGCACCTGGCGAGCGCCACCAAGGTCAATTTCATCGTCTGCAAGAGCGCGGAGTACCGCCGTGCGGAGCTCGAGCGGCGTCGGCGCGTGAACCTCGGCGGCGCCGAATGCTGGATCGTGAGCCGCGAGGATCTCATCCTCTCGAAGCTCGTCTGGGCCCGCGAAACGGGCTCGGAACAGCAGCAGCGCGACGTGCGGGCCCTGCTCGATGACACCGTGGATTGGCGCTACCTGCAGCGCTGGGCGCGCGAGCTCGGCGTGGAAGATGGCCTGAAGAGCCTGCCCCAGGGGTCCGACTCCACCGGTGCCTGATCCGGCCCCGTTCCTTTACTTCAGCGGCGGTCATGGATTAGAGTCCGGCGCGGTTTCTCAATAAGAATCAGCGCATTACATGAAGATCACGATCTTCGGCTCAGGCTACGTCGGTCTCGTCACCGGGGCCTGTTTTGCCGACGCCGGCAATCACGTCGTCTGCGTGGATGTCGATGCGGCGAAGATCGCGCGCCTGCAGAAGGGCGACGTTCCCATCCATGAGCCGGGCCTCGAGGCCCTGATCCGCAAGAATTCGGCTGCTGGCCGCATGAAGTTCACGACGGACGCGGCCGAGGGTGTTGCGCACGGCGTCTTCCAGATCATCGCGGTCGGTACGCCGCCGGGCGAGGACGGCGCCGCGGATCTGCGCTACGTGCTCGCCGTGGCCAAGACCATCGGCGAACACATGCAGGACTACCGCGTCGTCATGACGAAGTCGACGGTGCCGGTCGGGACGGCGGACAAGGCGCGGGCCGCGGTGCGGGCGGCGCTTGCGGCGCGCGGCGCGGCCATTGAATTCGATGTCGTCTCGAACCCCGAATTCCTCAAGGAGGGCGCGGCGCTCGACGACTTTATGAAGCCGGACCGGATCATCGTCGGCACCGACAACCCGCGCACCACGGAGCTCCTGCGCGCGCTTTACGACCCGTTCATCCGCAATCACGACCGCCTGATCGTGATGGACATCCGCTCCTCCGAGCTCACCAAGTACGCCGCCAACGCGATGCTCGCGACCAAGATCTCGTTCATGAACGAGATGGCGAATCTCGCCGAGCGCGTCGGCGCCGACATCGAAAAGGTGCGCATCGGCATCGGCTCGGATCCGCGCATCGGCTATTCCTTCATCTACCCGGGCTGCGGTTACGGCGGCTCGTGTTTTCCGAAGGACGTGCAGGCGCTCGTGCGTTCGGCGGACGCGACCGAATTCGATGCGCGCATCCTGCGGGCCGTCGAAGAGGTGAACAAGCGCCAGAAGGAATCGCTCTTCAACAAGGTTTCGCGCCATTTCGAGGACACGCTCGCCGGCAAGACGCTCGCGGTCTGGGGCCTGGCGTTCAAGCCCAACACCGACGACATGCGCGAAGCGCCGAGCCGCAACTTGATCGCGGGTCTGTTGCGGGAGGGCGCCACGGTGCGCGCGTTCGACCCCGTGGCGATGGATGAGGCGCGCAAGATCTATGGCGACCGGCCGGATGTCGTGCTCTGCGCGAACACGGACGAGACGCTCACCGGCGCCGACGCGCTCGTGATCGTCACGGAGTGGAAGGAATTCCGCAGCCCCGATTTCGAGCGCATCAAGAAGGAACTGCGCACGCCGGTGATCTTCGACGGCCGCAATCTCTACGATCCCACTTTCGTCTCGCGCCAGGGCTTCACGTACTACGCCATCGGGCGCGGCACCGCGCTCCCCGTCTGAAAAAGGGGACAGATTTATTTTCCTGAGTAATTGGTCATTTAGGACGGATATGCAGGAAAATAAATCTGTCCCCTTTTATACAGGAAAATAGATCTGTCCCCTTTTTCAGACGTGTCCGCTTTTATATGTTGATACCTATAGTCCTTTCCGGCGGCGCGGGTACGAGACTCTGGCCGCTCTCGCGCGAGCTCCACCCGAAGCAGCTCCTGCCGCTCGTCACCGAGCGCTCGATGCTCCAGGACACGCTCCTGCGCGTGCGGGGAATCGCGGAAGTCGGCGCGCCGCTCATCGTCTGCAACGAAGCGCACCGGTTCACGATCGCGGAGCAGGCGAGGCAGCTCAATGTGGCGCCGGCCGCGACCATTCTCGAGCCCATCGGGCGTAATACGGCGCCCGCCGTGGCGCTCGCCGCGCTGCTTGCCGTGAAGCACGGCGCCGAGGCCGCGAGCGTCGCGGATCCCGTGCTCCTCGTGCTGCCGGCCGATCACGTCATCAAGGACGTGAAGGCCTTTCACGCGGCGGTTGGTCATGCGGTGGCGGCGGCGAAGCGCGCGAAGCTCGTGACGTTCGGCGTCGTTCCGACGCATGCCGAGACGGGCTACGGCTACATCAAGCGCAAGGAAGGGAACGGGCCGGCCTACGAGGTCGCGCAGTTCGTCGAGAAGCCGAATCTCGACAAGGCGCAGGAGTTTCTTGCCTCGGGCCACTACTACTGGAACAGCGGCATGTTCGTTTTCCAGGCGCGCCGCTTTCTCGCCGAGCTCAGGCGCCTCGCGCCGGAAGTGCTCACGGCTTGCGAGGCGGCGCTCGCGAAGGCGCAGCGGGATCTCGATTTCACGCGCATTCCGCTCGCCGAGTTCACGGCCTGCCCGAATATTTCGATCGACTACGCGGTGATGGAAAAGACCGCGGACGCCGTGGTCGTGCCGCTCGATGCGGGCTGGAGCGATGTCGGCTCGTGGGCGGCCTTGAAGGACGCGCTGACCGCCGACAAGGCGCAGAACGTCACGCACGGCGACGTCATCGTAGAAGACAGCTCGGGCTGCTATGTGTATGCCGGCAGCCGCCTCGTCGCGACGGTCGGCCTCAAGGACCATATCGTCATCGAGACCAAGGACGCGGTGCTCGTGGTGCCGCGGGACAAGGTGCAGGGCGTCAAGGCCGTGGTTGACCGGCTGAAGCAGGCGAAGCGGAGCGAGGCCCTGCTGCACCGGGAGGTGTTCCGGCCCTGGGGCAGTTACGACGGCCTCGACTCGGGCGAGCGCTTCCAGGTGAAGCGCCTGACGGTGAAGCCGGGCGCCTCGATGTCGTTGCAGATGCATCACCACCGCGCCGAGCACTGGGTCGTCGTCGAGGGCACGGCCCGCATCACGCGGGGCGATGAGACCTTCCTCCTCGAGGAGAACCAGTCCGCCTACATCCCGATCGGCACGCGCCACCGCATCGAAAACCCCGGCAAGATCATGCTGCAGATGATCGAAGTGCAGTCGGGGTCGTATTTGGGCGAGGACGACATCGTGCGCTTCGAGGACAAATACGGTCGATAGGAAAAGGGGACAGATTTATTTTCCTGGGAAAAGGGGACAGATTTATTTTCGTGACTAATTGGTCGCGTAGGACAGAAATGCACGAAAATAAATCTGTCCCCTTTTCCTATAGAATCCGGGCATGAACGCTGTGCCGCAGCCCGTCAAGCGGGCGGTCCCGCTGCTGGACTTGAAGCCGCAGTATCTGGCCATCAAGGCCGATGTCGACGCCGCCATCGCGCGCGTCTGTGCTTCGCAAATGTTCATCCTCGGCCCGGAGGTCGAGGCGCTCGAAAAGGCCGTCGCCCAATATTCCGGCGCCCAGTTCGGCATCGGCATGTCCTCGGGCACCGATGCGCTCCTCATCGCGCTCATGGCCTACGACATCGGCGTGGGCGATGAGGTCATCACCGCGTCCTACACGTTCTTTGCGACCGGCGGGACGGTGGCGCGCACGGGCGCACGGCCGGTGTACCTCGAGATCGACCCCAAGACTTACAACCTCGCGCCGGCGGCCGTTGAAAGATTTATCAACGAGCAATGCGACGTGAGCGGCGGCCAGCTCGTCAATCGCAAGACCGGCGGCAAGGTCAAGGCACTGCTGCCGGTGCACCTCTACGGGCAGATGGCGGACATGGATCCGCTCATGCAGATCGCGCGCAAGTACGGCCTCAGGATGATCGAGGATGCCGCGCAGGCGATCGGTTCCGAATATCCGCACAACCGGCGCGCCGGTTCGTTCGGCGACATCGGCTGCTTCTCGTTCTTTCCGACCAAGAACCTCGGCGGCTTCGGTGACGGCGGCCTCTGCACCGCGAACGACCCGGCGGTCGCGGAGAAGCTGAATGTCCTGCGCGTCCACGGCGGCAAGCCCAAGTATTTTCATTCGCTCATCGGCGGCAATTTCCGGCTGGATGCCATCCAGGCCGCTGTGCTCAACGTGAAGCTGAAGCACCTCGACGCCTGGACCGCGGGCCGGCAGCGGAACGCACTGTTCTACGATCGCGCGTTCGCGGCGGCGAAGCTCGGCGATCGCGTGTCGACGCCGGTCGCGCTGCCGGGCTACCGTCACATCTACAATCAGTACTGCATACGCGTGCCGCAGCGGGACAAGCTGCGCGCGTATCTTGCGGACTGCGGCGTCGGCACGGAAATTTATTACCCCGTGCCGCTGCACCTGCAGAAATGTTTCGACTACCTCGGCTATCGGGAGGGCGACCTGCCGGAATCCGAGCGCGCCGCCAAGGAAACGCTGGCGCTGCCGATTTACCCGGAGCTCACGAGCGAACAGTTGCAGCACGTGGTGGACTCCATCGCAAGGTTCGTCCATGGATCTCAGTAACACTTTCAAGGCCTATGACGTTCGCGGCCGCATTCCCGATGAGTTGAACGCGGATATCGCGTATCGCATCGGCTGCTCGTACGCCGAGTTCGTGAAACCGAAGAAGGTCTGCATCGGGCGCGATATCCGCCTCTCGAGCGCCGAACTCTGCGCGGCGGCAACCCGCGGGCTCCTCGATTCGGGCGTCGACGTCTGCGACATCGGCATCTGCGGCACGGAGGGAACCTATTTCGCGACATTCAACACGCCACTCGATGGCGGCGTGATGGTCACGGCGAGCCACAATCCCCCGGACTACAACGGCCTCAAATTCGTGCGCGAGCAGTCGCGCCCGATCAGCGGCGACACGGGCCTGCAGGACATGCGCAAGCTCACCGAGAGCGCGACGTTCAAGAAGGCCGCGAAGCCCGGTACGCGCCGCGAGCTCGACATTCGCGAGTCGTACACGAAGCATCTCCTCTCGTATGTCGACGCGAAGCGGCTGAAGCCCTTGAAGGTCGTGGTGAACGCCGGCAACGGCGGGGCGGGCGCGGCGGTGGATCTCGTCGAGAAGCACCTGCCGTTCCAGTTCATCAAGATGTACCACGAGCCGGACGGGACGTTTCCGCACGGCGTGCCGAATCCCTTGCTCGAGCAGAACCGCGCGCCGACCATCGAGATGATCCGCAAGCACAAGGCCGACATCGGCATTGCCTGGGACGGTGACTACGACCGCTGCTTCTTTTTCGACGGCGAAGGCCGGTTCATCGAGGGTTATTACATCGTCGGCATGCTGGCGGTCGCCTTCCTCGATCGCTACCCCGGCGCCAGGATCGTGCATGACCCGCGACTCACCTGGAACACGCTCGACATCGTCACGAAATCGGGTGGCGTACCGGTGATCTGCAAGTCCGGCCACGCCTTCATCAAGGACAAGATGCGCGCGGTCGATGCGGTCTACGGCGGCGAGATGAGCGCGCATCACTATTTCCGCGACTTCTCGTATTGCGACAGCGGGATGATCCCCTGGCTCCTCGTGCTCGAGCTGATTTCGACCACGGGCAAGTCGCTCGCGGAGCTCGTCGGCGAGCGCATGGAGCGCTTCCCCTGCAGCGGCGAAATCAACAGCAAGCTGAAGGACGGCAAACGCGCCATCGAAGAGGCGCGCAAGAAATACGAGCCGGGCTCGGAGTGGGTGGACTTCACCGACGGCCTGTCCATCGAGTTCAAGGAGTGGCGCTTCAACCTGCGCACCTCGAACACCGAACCGCTCGTGCGCCTCAACGTGGAATCCCGGGGCAACGCCGCGCTGGTGCGCGACAAAACCGGCGAGCTCCTGAAATTCCTGGCCGCCTTCTGAAAAGGGGACAGATTTATTTTCCCGAGTAATGGGTGAAATCGGGCAGATATGCGAATAAATAAATCTGTCCCCTTTTTGTTTGTGGCCGTCATCGGCGCCTACACGCTGGGCGGCCTTGCGCTCCATCGCGGCGAGACGATCAATGCGCTCTGGATCGTCACGGCCGCGGTCTGCATCTACGCCATCGGCTACCGCTTCTACAGCGCATGGGTCGCGGCGCGCGTGCTCACCGTCGATCCGAGCCGTGCGACGCCCGCGGTGCGGCTCAACAATGGCCGCGACTTCATGCCGACGGACCGCTGGATCGTCTTTGGCCATCACTTCGCGGCGATCGCCGGTCCCGGGCCGCTCATCGGGCCGACGCTTGCGGCGCAGTTCGGCTACCTCCCGGGCATTCTCTGGATCCTGATCGGCTCGGTGCTGGGCGGCTGCGTGCAGGACATGACGATCCTCTTTCTCTCGACACGCCGCGACGGCAAGAGCCTCGGGCAGATGGCCCGCGATGAACTTGGGCCCTTCGGCGGATTCGCGGCGATCATCGGCACCATCCTGATCCTCGTCATCCTGATCGCGGTGCTCGGCCTCGTGATCGTCAACGCGATGAAGCACAGCCCGTGGGCGACGGCGACCGTGTTCGCGACGATTCCGATCGCGATGTTCATCGGCGGGTACCTGCGCTCGTTCCGGCCCGGCCGCGTGCTCGAGGCCTCGTTGATCGGCGTCGCGCTCCTCCTCGGCGCGGTGGCGTTCGGCGGCTGGGTGGATCACCAGGAAGCGCGAACCTGGTTCGACTACACGGGGCTGCCGCTCGCCGGATTCGTCATCGGCTACGGCTTGCTCGCGGCGATCCTTCCCGTCTGGCTGCTGCTCGCGCCACGCGACTATCTCTCGACCTTCCTCAAGCTCGGCACGGTCGTGCTGCTCGCGATCGCCATCGTGATCCTCAGGCCGGACATCAAGATGCCGGCCTTCACGCAGTTCGTCGACGGCACCGGACCGATCTTCGCGGGCAAGGTGTTTCCGTTCGTCTTCATCACGATTGCCTGCGGCGCGATCTCGGGCTTCCACTCGCTCGTCGCGAGCGGCACGACGCCGAAGCTCATCACGAACGAGCGCGACATTCGCATGATCGGCTACGGCAGCATGATGCTCGAGTCCTTTGTCGCGGTGATGGCGATGATCGCGGCGACGCTGCTCGACCCGGGCGTGTACTTCGCGATCAATACGGCGGCGGGCGTTGTCGGCGCCGCGCCCGATGCAGCCGTCGCGACGATCTCAGGCTGGGGATTCCCCGTGAGCGTCGATCAGATGGCGGGCCTTGCGAAAGAGATGGGCGAGCAGACGCTCTTCGGGCGAACGGGCGGCGCGCCGTCGCTGGCGGTCGGCATGGCAAGTATTTTCGGCACGGCCTTTGGGCAGGGGCTGCTCGCGGTCTGGTACCACTTCGCGATCATGTTCGAGGCGGTGTTCATCCTCACGACGCTCGATGCGGGCACGCGCGTCGGCCGATTCATGCTGCAGGACGCGCTCGGCCACATCTGGAAGCCGATGGGCCGGACCTCGTGGTATCCGTCCGTGATTGTCGCGAGCGCGCTGATCGTCGCCGCCTGGGGATACTTCCTCTACATAGGAGTGATCGACCCGAACGGCGGCGTGAATATCCTCTGGCCCTTGTTCGGGATCGCGAACCAGATGCTCGCGGGCATCGCGCTCTCGGTCGCGACCGGGATCCTGGTGAAGTCCGGGAAGCTGAAATACGCGCTGGTGACGCTCGTGCCGCTTGCGTGGCTCGCCCTCATCACGACGACCGCGGCCTGGCAGAAGGTGATGAGTCCGAATCCGAAGCTCGGGTTCTTTGCCGCGGCGAACGACCTTGCGATGAAGCTCGCTTCGGGCGCGCTGCCGCCGGAGAAAGCCGCGGTCGCTCCGACATTGATTTTCAATCAGCGGCTCGATGGGTGGATCACGGTGTTCTTTACGCTGGTGCTGTGGTTCGTGATCGCGGACATGCTGCGCGTCGCGAGCCGCTGCCTGCGCGGCCTGCCGGTGCCGCCGAGTGCGGAGGCGGCGGCATGAGCGTGCTCGTCAACGCCTGGAAGTGGCTGCGCCGCCTGTCGGGCGACGACGCCTATGAGCGATACCTGGAGCACGCGCGCGCCGAGCATCCCGACTGCATCGTCTGGGACCGCGCCCGGTTCTGCCGCGAGCGCGAAATCGAAAAGTGGACCGGCGTGAAGCGCTGCTGCTGAAAAGGGGACAGATTTATTTTCCTGGATATTGAGGCGAAACGACCAGAAATCGCACTGGCGCCTGCCGCAAATTAGTTGGAGCTTCGTCGGCCCCCATTCCGCATGGACGCAAGCCGTGCCACGCACTTCAAGGATTGCAGCGGCCAACTACCCGCACCATATCGTGCAGCGTGGCCACAGTCGCCACGCGGTATTCAATTGCCGTTCCGACTTTCGCGCTTACCTGCGCACGCTTGCCGAGTTCCGGCAGGCGCTTGGCCTCAAGGTCCATGGCTATTGCCTGATGACGAACCACGTACATCTCATCGTCGATCCCGGCGAGGACGCCAGGGCACTGAGTGTACTGATGAAGCGGCTTGCCGGCCGGCACACCCGCCGGTTGAACCGGGTCAACGGCGGTTCCGGAAGTGCATGGGAAGGGCGCTTCAAGTGCAGTCCGATCGAATCGGATAGCTACCTGCTGGCCTGCGCCCGCTACGTGGACTTGAATCCGGTAAGGGCAGGGATGGTCGCTCGACCGGAAGACTATCCGTGGTCGAGTTATCGGGCGCGCATCGGGCTCGAGGAGTGCGACTGGCTGGACGCAGACCCATGTTTCACTGCGCTGGGTGCCGACCTCGAGCGCCGCCGGGAGCGCTATCGCGAATTCGTCGAGCTGGGTATCGGGCCCCACGAGCTGGCCGCGATCCGCGGGGCCATTCAGCGCAATCAATTGACGGGATCGGAAAAGTTTCCGGATGACATCGAGGGCCTGATTGGCCGACACGTCCCGAGCCGGGCGCGCGGTCGGCCACCGAAGAAGGCAGCGCAATAGCGGAATCTGTCGAATTCGCTCAAATAATCCAATAAATAAATCTGTCCCCTTTTCTAGTCGAAGACGCGGCCGCGGTTCAGGATGAGGTTCGGGTCGAGCTTGCGCTTGAGGGAGCGCATCAGGTCGATCTCGACCGCTGAGCGCGTGAGCCCGATGTAGGGCTTCTTCGCGATGCCGACGCCGTGCTCGGCCGAAACCGCGCCGCCGATGCTCTTCAGCGGCTCGAGGATGCGGCCGATGAGATCGTCCTTCTTCGCCGGATCGCCCCCCTCGATGAGCATGTGGAGCGTGCCGTCGCCGAGGTGACCGAAATAATAGACCGCGCCGCCCGGCACCGCGGGCCGTACGATGGCATCGACGGCTTCGACATAGGCCGGCATGCGCTCGAGCGGCATGCTGACATCGAAACTGAGCGGCACCGCGAGCTTCGGCAGGATTTCCGCGGCGCCGTCGCGGATCAGCCAGAACTGATCGGATTGCCTTGCCGATTGCGCGACCACCGCGTTCCTGACGTCGCCCTGCTCGATCGCAATCTCGAGGAGTCGCTCGAGCGCCGCGGTGGCATCGCCCGAGGCATTGGAATACTCGAGGATGATGTGAAAGGGCGACGGCTCGCCGAGCGGAGGCGTCAACTGCGGCAGGAGCTTGAGGCCCGCGTTGACGTAGTCGTCCCACATCACCTCGAAGGCGGTCGGCCCGCCCTCGAGCTGCGTGCGCGCGGCGCGCAAGAGGTTCGTGATGCCCTCGAAGCTGTCGGTGCCGACCCACGCGGTCGCGACATCCGGCTGTGCCGGGAAGAGCCGCAGCACGGCCCGCGTGATCACGCCGAGCGTGCCTTCGCTGCCGATGAAAAGCTGCTTCAGGTCGTAGCCGGTCGAATTCTTGAGCATGCGGTTCATGTTCGAGACGACCGTGCCGTTCGCGAGCACCGCTTCAACGCCGAGCACGAGATTGCGCGCGATGCCGTAGCGGATGACGCTGTTACCGCCGGCATTCGTCGAGAGGAACCCGCCGACGGTGCAGCTGCCGCGCGCGCCGAAGTCGAGCGGGAAGTCGAGCCCGGCGCCGGCGGCCGCCGTCTGGACGCGCTCGAGCGTGACGCCGGCCTGCACGGTGAGCGTGAGATCTTTCTCGTCGAGCGACTCGATCTGGGTCAGGCGTTCCGTTGAGAGCGCGAGCTCGCCTTCGGCCGGGCAGGCGCCGCCGCATAAACCCGTGAGGCCGCCCTGGACGACGATGCCCTGCTTGGCCCCGTTGCAGAGTTCCAGCGTGCGGGCGAGTTGCGCGACGCTGGCCGGACGCGCCATGGCAACCGGCTTCTGCACCCGGTACTTGCTCCAGTCCGTCGCATGTCGCTCGAGGAGGTCGGGCTCCTTCACGAAGCCCGTCGGCCCGAGCAGGGCGCCTAACGCTCTTTCAAGGTCGGCATGCATGGCAAAGCCATGATGCCACCGTCAGAAGCTGAACTGCGAGCGCAACGCGAATACGTCGAGATCCTGGCCGATCTGCACCCCGATCGGCGGCGTGCCGGGCGCCGGCCCGAACGGCGTCGTGTTGCCGGGCCCGGCCGGGTTCAGGCGGTCCACGTCGATGCGCAGGTAGTTGAAGATCAGGCGGACCTGTGGATTCAGGTACCAGTTGACGCCCAGGGTCCAGATGTCCTGCACGCCGCCGCGGATGCAGCCCACGGGACAGGCCGTACCCTCGAGCCCCGCATCGTGGTCGAGGTCCGTGCGTGAATAGCGCATCGCGAGTTCCCAGGCGCCGCGGCCGCCATTCATGGTGAACGGCACGAAGGGGCGGGGCGCGGAGAATGAGCCGTTGGCCATGTTGTAGCGGCGCGTTTCACCGGTGAGGATCCAGCTCGCCTGCGCATACCACCCGCCGAACGACGGATTGCCGAGCGTCGACGGCGACCGCCGCTCGAAGCCGTACCAGAAGTTCTCCGCCTGCAGGTACCCGTTCTTCCAGTTCGCGCCGACTTCGACGCCGGCGGAATAGATCGAATCCGCGTCGAAGCTGCCGGTGTCGATGAGGCGCGTGCTGTCGACGCGAATCTCGGGGCGGTCGCGCAAGCGCGTCGGGTAGCGCGGCGTCGCCGCGACGCCCTGATCCGGCGGCTGGAACACGTAGGTGGCATTGACGCCGACGTGCACGTTGTAGTCCGCGGAGGTCGCCGCGAGCCAGCCGAAGCGCCCGACCGCGGCGAGCTGCGAGTCGAAGACTTCTGCATCGCCGACGGTCCGGCTGGTCAGGGCGAGTGAACTCATCCAGCGGGTGCCGCTGCCGCGGACCCCAAATCCGAGGCGTCCGTCCGCGCCACCGAGCGAGCGCGAAAGTTCGGACGGGGTCGCGCGCTCGATGAAGACGAGTTCTTCGGGCGGCGTGCCGTCGTCCATGTTCGCGGGCGGTGAGAACGCGCCGAGATAGAGCGCGAAGGGCGCGAAGCCCGTGTAGTTGATCCACGCATCATTGATGCGACCCTGGGCTTCCACGCCGGCGCCGCCGAATTCGAAGAGCAGGCGGTAGTTGAAGTCACGATTGATCAGGCCCTCGACTCCGAGGCGCGCGCGGCGGAAATAGGCGCCGTCCGAAAGGTCGCCGGCCGCATTGGTCTCACGATTGCCCGTCGCACCGACCGAGCCGCGGCGGAAGTCGGTGGTCAGGGAGCCGGGCGGGCTTTGGTCATAGTGCGCCATGTCGAGCTGGGCGACGCCCCGGATTGCAATCGACGAGCGTCCGTCGGAACTCGTGATCGCGAGCCGTCCGTTAATCATGGCGATCTTTGCCTGGTCGACGTCCTGGTGAACGGCGGCCACCTCGGCGGCCGAGCCGGGTGCCAAAGGCGCCGCCGGTGTCGCAGGCGCCGTGTCGACCGCGGCCCGCAGACGTTCAATCTCCCTGGCCTGCTCCTCGAGCTGGCGCTGCTGCGCTTCGAGCTGCGCCTTCTGCGCGGCGAGCGCGTCGGTCAGGGCTTGCAGCTGTTCCTTGACGCTGTCGCCGCCGGCAGCATGAGCAAAACCGGAACAAAGGATCAGCGCGGCCGTGACGGCCGGGATAACACGAACCATGGGCTTCACTCCCGGATCAGGGCAGGGTGATGAATCCGTACCGGACGAAAATGTCATGCGCGGCGGGGCCGTGCAAATATTCGACGAATCGCTGCGCGCCGGATTTCGCGGTCGCGGTCGCGGCGACCGGGTAGGTGATGGCGAGGTGCGAGCTGGCCGGGAAGAGATCGACGATGCGCACCTTGTTTTCCGTTTTCGCGTCGGTCTCATAGACGATTCCAAGCGGTGCCTCGCCGCGGGCGACGAAGGACAGCGCCGCGCGCACGTTATCCGCACGCACGATGCGATCGGCGACGTCGTTCCAGACACCGAGCGTCATCAGGGCGGATTTGGCGTAGCGCCCGACCGGCACGTAGCCGGGATCGCCGGTCGAGAGCTTGCCGTCGCCGAGCGCGGCGAGCAGCGCGAAATTCGGCCCGATCTTGAGGTCGATCTTGCTCGCCGCCGGGGCAATGAGCGCGAGGCGGTTGCTGAGGACATTGCCGCGCGATTTGCGGTCGATGAGGCCGCGCGTATCGAGATAATCCATCCACTCGACGTCGGCGCAGAAGAAGACATCGGCGCGCGCTCCCGCCTCGATCTGGCGGGCGATGACGGCGCTCGAGGCGAACGAGAACTTGACCGCCTGGCCCGTGTCCTTCGTGTAGGCGGCGCCGATGTCCTGCAACGCATTCGTGAGCGACGAGGCGGCGAAGATGAGGAGCTCAGGCGGGTTGCCATCCGCCGCGCGGGCGATGCCGCACGCGAGGAGGAGGCACGCGAGAAACAGGCGCCGTGGGCAGGAATGCATGGGGCGGTCCGTCGTTATATTCTAGCGGGCAGAACGTTAGCCGGACGGCGAATGGAATGGAAGGACCCGGAGCTGTAATGGCTCATCCGCTCGACAATCCTGTCGGGAGCGCGCTGGCAACGCGCCATCCGCGTCTACGAGCGCCTCGGCTGCACCCTCCATGCGCGCGTTCCCATGTGGCGCGTGACGCGCATCGGGGACTGACTAGTCGGGATTCGCTTCGAGCTCGCGGTACATCTTTTCAACCTGCGCGACGAACCAGACGTCCGCGGGCACGTAGCGCTCGATGGTCGGGATCCGTTTCAGCCGCGCAGCGAGGTCGGGCGCCATCGCCTGCGCTTCGGTGAGCGGCTGGTGGGCGCCGATGAACGCCTTCACGCCGGCCTCGAGTTCGACGAAGTAGCGCCGCTGGTCCGCGATGATTTCCGGGCCGCCGATGGGGCCATGGCCCGGTATGACCGTGGTGGCGCCGAGCTCGCCCAGGGCACCGAGTGCCTTGATCCAGTCGCGGATGTTGCTGTCGTGCAGGTAGTTGTACGCACCATTGACCGTGAGATCGCCCGTGACCAGGATTTTCTCGCGCGGGAGCCAGGCATAGGTGTCGCCTTGCGTGTGCGCGGGCCCGGGCCAGCGCAGGTCCACCCGGTGATGGCCGTCGTCGAAGGTCAGTCCGGCGGAATAGGTGAGGCTCGGGAAGTTCAACTTGCTCGTGGCGACGTCGGGCCGCTCCTTCGCTTGCTGCGCCCAGGCATCCGGGCCGAACTCGCGCAGCTGATCGAGCGCGGCCGCGTGGGCGACGATCGTCGCGCCTTGATCGGACCAGGCCTGGTTGCCGAACGAATGATCCGGATGGAAGTGCGTATCGACGACGAAGCGCACGGGCCGCGGCGTGGTCCCCCGGATCAGCGGGATGAGCTCACTCGCGCCGGCGGGATAGTTGGCGTCGATCACGAGGACGTAGTCGTCGAACACGATCCAGGTGTTGTTGCAGAGTCCCCGGCTGTGATCGCCTTCGTGGAAGTAGACGCCGGGCGCAAGGGTCTGCACGGGACCGGACCCGGCCACGGCCGCCGACAGCAACGCGAGGGGCGCGAGGACCCTCGGCGCGAATCGGGTCGCGGCCCGCATCGGCGCTAGTCGAGCCACACGCGTTCGATGCGGATGCCCTGCGGCACGGCGTAATCGCTCGCGGCAAGGCCGGGCCCGATCGACAGCATCACGCTCTCGACGCGCTCGAGGTCGAGCGGCACCGGTGTCGCGACCGACGACCAGAAGGGAATGAAGACCGGATAGCCGTGCGGAATGTTCGGCGCGCGGACTTGCTTGAGCGCGGCAACCGGAACGGAGTAGGTCCCTTCTCTCGCTGCAACCGTCACGAGCGCGCCGTAGGCGATGCCGTCCGATGTGATCAGGGCGAGCTGCACCGTGCAAGGCTGGCCGGTCGCCGACTCCCCGTAAAAAGCGAGGCCGCGGACATTCTTGAGGTCCGGCGTGCGGCCCTCAATCTTCTCGCGGAAGAAAAAGCGCAACGAGTGGTCGTGTTCACCCTGCGCCAGGTCCCGTGCGATGACTTCGAGCGCGCTCGTGCCCGGCCGGTCCGACGGCACGATGTCGTAGCGCACGTCGCGATGATCCGCGGTGATCCGGTGCGAATCGGCCGCGGCATCGAACAGCAGGATTGGCGCCTGCGCAGGCACGATACGCGTTTGCCAGGGATCGCCGGTGAAATCCCAGTCCGTTGGATACCCCTCGAGTCCGGATGGAAAGGTCGTGTAGCCATGCGGACCCTGGACCGCGATCTCATAGCGCAAGCTGCCCGGGATCAGCACATCGCCCGGAAGGTCGACGGAATACGCGAGGCCACCCGTGTGCGTCATCGGAAATACGCGGGCACCGCCCGTGTCGCGCCGGCCGGTGCCTGCGCCATTGTCGCCTCCGGGTTGCACCCGCTGGGCAGGTGCCACGTTGGCGTTCGCTGAATCGGGTGGAGGGGGCGGGTAGGCGACCAGCACGACTTTGTTGACGGGTCCGGGAGCTGCAACCGTCGCGGCAATGCGCAAGTTGTGGGCCGCCGTGGCTTCGACGATCGGCTGGTGCAGGACGTAGGTCTTGTCGAGCGAAGCGGCGGGTGCGACGAATTCCCCGAGCGTGAGATTCTTCCAGCGGCTCTCGTGGTTCCATCGTGCCGTCACGGCGGTACGCGTCAGGCCCGCATTCGTGAGCAGATAGACGCCGGGACGGACCGCAAGCGTCTTGCCGTCCGCCTGGCCGTCGAAGGCATTGCCGTCATTGAGGCCGGCGGCGCGGAAATTCGTACCCAGGTCCACGAGGTCGATCGTCATCGGCCATTCGTTCCAGGCGATCCGGACGACCTCTTTCTTCGGGCTCGGCTTCTCGAACGGATCGCGCACCCAGATCGCATCCGGCATGACTTCGAGCCGCCAGACGCCGCGCTCGAGCCGGTCCAGGAAATACGCGCCCTGGCCCGGGTAGCGAACAACCGGTGAATTGCCGTAGCCCGCGAGCTCCGCGAGTTTCTTCGGCGCCGGCGGTTTCGTCGGGGTGCCGTTCGAATAGAAGTACTTGTCGTCGGTTGCGAGTTCCGCGAGGTCTTCGGCGTAGCTCACGCGTACGCCGGCAAACTGCATGTTGCCGGGATACGGGCCGTAGTCGTGATGCAGCGGGATGCGCCGGAACGCTTCACCCGCGATCTTCATGCCGAGCGCCTTCTGTGGCGCGTACGCGAGATTGAGGTAGTGCGTCTGGTATTCGGTGTTGACGGGCGCGATGTAGAGCGGATCGTAGGCGAACTGCGCCGCGAACTGCATGCCGGCCTTGCGGAAGGTGCGGGCGATCGCGGGATAGATGTACGCGCGGCCGATGTCGGCCGCGTCGAACTCGTAGACGATCTTTGCCTTGCGCTGGAACTTCGGGTTCGCGGCAAACGGGATCGGGTAGTCATCGACATACGGCAGGAAATTGCCGCGCTGTTCGTGGCCCGCGACGAGATTCGCGGGGTACCACTGAAACGTGCCGCCCTGGACGTTCGCATCGAGGTAAGCCTGGGCGACCGGGATGCCGTGGCTCATGTTGTAGAAAATCGGCTGCGTCGAGCCGGTGCCGCGGATCGCCAGCACCATGCTGTTGATGTACTCGACGGTCGGCGCGTACTCGAAATGGCCCGGCTCGTTGCAGATCTCGAAGGCGAGGATGTCCGGATCGTCCTTGTACGCAAGCCCCGTATACGGATTCACGTGGCTCACGAATTGCGCCAGGTAGCGCTCCTGCAGCGGCCAGGATTCGCGGATTTCGAGGCTGCCTTGCTTGCCGTACTTGCTGGTGAAGCCCGCGAGCGGCACGCCCGGTTCCGGGTGGCCCGCGTTGCCGAACTGCAGCGGCGTCAGGATGATCTTGATGCCGCGTTTCTTGAGCGCGGCGAGCAGATAGTCGAAGGCGCGCAGGTGCTCGTTCTGAACGACGTTGCCCTGCGCGTCGCTGACCTCACGGTCCCAGACATGCACCCGGTACGCATCGAAGCCGAGCCGCGCGAAGTGGTAGACGTCCGCGTCGATCGCCTTTTCCGGCGTGATGCCGAGGCGCTGGTGCGCGCGGAAGGCGTGGGCGAAGGGCGCGGTGTAATTCACCCCGAAGAGCGCCACTTCCTTGCCGGACGCGGTCCAGCGCAGGACGCCGGCCGGATCGACGGCTACCGATGATTTCGGCGGCGCCGCGATTGCCGCGCCCAGTCCCGCAAGCAGCAGCAGGGCGCAAGCGAGAGTCTTCATGTCAGCGCCTCCCGGCGCGTCAGCGGGCTGCGGAAGCCGACTGGCGGCGGGCAGCGTGGCGCTCTTCGCCCGCGGTGATCAGGTCGAGCGCTTCCTGGATGAGCTTGCGCATCGCCTCCGCGGCTACGGCCGGCTTGCCGGCGATGATCGCGTCCGCGACCTTCTTGTGGTCGGCGACGCTCGCGAGCGACACGCCCTTGTAGCGGTTGGTCGTGCGGATGCTGATGCGAAGCGCCGTCGCCGTGAGGCCGGTGAGCTGCGCATAGAAACGATTGCGGCTCGCCTTGAGCACAGCCATGTGGAAGGCAATGTCCGATTCGAGCGGGTCGTCGTCGCCGCGCTCCGCGGCCTGCATGCGTTCGATGGCGCTGCGGACCGCCGATTTCTCCGCGGGGCCCGCGACCTTCGCTGCCAGTGCGGCGGCACCCGGCTCGACGGCGAGGCGAATCTCGGTGAACTCGATGAGGAGGGCGGGCGAGTACTTGCGCTCGAGGAGCCAGCCGAGGATGTCCGGATCGAGCATGTTCCAGTTTTCCTCGGGCTGCACCCACGTGCCCTGGCGGGGCCTTGCGCCGAGGAGGCCCTTCGCGGTCAGCATCTTGACCGCTTCACGCAGCACGCTGCGGCTCGCGCCGTACTGCCGGCACAATTCCGCTTCGACGGGAAACGGGTTGTCCTTGGAATAGGTGCCGGTTACGACGGCCACGCCGAGGTCATGGACGATGCTGTAGGTGAGGTTCTGGCCTCGTGCGCGAACGATCATGGCAGGTGCTCGGTTTGGCGATACTCGGATTCTGGCAGGCCCTTGATGCCTGTACGGTAAACGAAAACGTCGCCCGCGTGCGGCTCCCTGGCAAGCGCCGCCGCATCCAGGTCTTCGCGAGCGCTCGTTACGAACAGCCAGTCGAGGTCCGGCCCGCCGAAGCACACACAGCTCGGCTGGCTCGCGGGCACCCGGATGGTGCGGTCGACACGGCCGTCGGGCGTGTAGCGGACGACGGAATGGCCGCCCCAGTGCGCGCTCCACACGCATCCGTCGACGTCCACGGTCGCGCCATCCGGCACGGTACCGTCGGGCGTGCGGGCGAAAGTCCGCTTTTCGCCCAGGGTGCCCTCGGGTTCGAGCAGCTCGTAGGCGTTGATCGTGCGCGTCGGTGAGTCGGCGAAGTAAAGCAGCGCGCCGTCCGGGCTCATGCAGAGGCCGTTCGAGATGCTGACGCCGCGGACGTGGCAGCGCGCCTCGCCCGCGCCATTGACGCTGTAGAGGCCGCCGATCGAGGTTCGCGGCTGCGTCTCGCACATGGTGCCGCTCCAGAAGCGGCCCTGGCGGTCGACGCGCCCATCATTGAAACGCACGCCGGGCACGTCTTGCTGCGGCCGGGCGAGCCACGCGACCGCCTGCGTGCGGGGTTCGTACAGGGCGATGCCGCTCGCAAAGGCGGCGATCAGCCGCTCGCTCCCGGCCACGAGGCCGAATGATCCGACGCGCTCCGGGGTGTCGAGCGTTTCGACCGCCCGCCGGTCCCAGGCGTAGCGGTGCAGGTGCCGCTCGTGGATGTCGGTCCACCACAGCACCTGCCTGCGCGAATCCCAGAGGATGCCTTCGCCGAGCGTATTCCCGGCGCGGATGATCTCGTCCGGCTTTTCCAGGTTGGCGCCCGACATCGTTACCTACCACCAGAGCGCATAGAGCGTGATCAGGATGGCCGTGACGATGAGCGCCGCGATGTTGAAGCCGGTGCTCGTCGAGTAGTCGATGTTCTTGAGTTCGACCCTGAGCGCCGTGGTTCGCCGCGGCTGCACGAGCGAGATCACGATCGCGACGGCGAAGCAGGCGAGGAACACGAGCCCCACGCGGTCCATGAAGGGCAGTCCTGGCCAGTAGATCTTGAGCGCAAAGGACAGCACGGCCGAGCCGATGGCGGCGACGAGCGCGCCGAGCGCCGTGGTGCGGTCCCAGAACATGCCGAGCAGGAAGATCACGCAAATGCCGGGCGTGAAGAAGCCGGTGAATTCCTGGATGTACTGGAACGCCTGGTCGAAGCTCCCGAGCAGGGGCTTGGCCGCGAAGATCGCGACGATGAGCGCGATGACGGCGGCGCTCCGGCCGATCAGCACGAGGCGCTGCTGCGAGGTGTTGGGGCGCAGCGGCTTGTAGACGTCCATCGTGAAGATGGTCGCGATCGAATTGATCTTGGAGCCGAGCGAGGCGATCACGGCGGCGACGAGCGCCGCGAACACGAGGCCGAGGATGCCGGTCGGCAGCATCGACATCAGGTGCGGGTAGGCTTCGTCGGGCTTTGGCAGATCCGGCGCGAGCGCGACGGCCGCGATGCCCGGCAGCACGATGATGACGGGCATCAGGAGTTTCAGGAACGCGGCGAGCACGATGCCCTTCTGCGCTTCGCGGATGCTCTTCGCGCCGAGGGCGCGCTGGATGATGTACTGGTTGAAGCCCCAGTAGGAAACGTTCATCACCCACATGCCGCCGAGGAGCACCGAGAGGCCCGGCAGGTCCTTGTAGTTCGGGCTCGTCTTCGCAAGGATCATGTCGAACTTCTCGGGGAAGCGCGTCGTGAGCTCATGGAAGCCGGCAACAATACCCGCGCCGTTCGACACCTGGTTCAACGCGATGTAGCTGATGATGAGGCCGCCGAGCACGAGGAGCGAGACCTGCACGATATCGGTGAGGGCGACCGCCTTCAGGCCTCCGTAGAGCGCATAGGCGCCGGCGAACACGCCGATGCAGACCACCGCCGTCTGCACGTCCATGCCGGTGACGGTATGAACCGCCGTGGCGCCGAGCCAGAGGATCGCCGTCAGGTTCACGAAGATGTACACGCCGAGCCAGAACACCGCCATCACCGTGCGCACGGCCGGGCTGTAACGCTTCTCGAGGAATTCCGGCATCGTGTAGATGCCGTTCTTCAGGAAAATCGGCACGAAATACTTGCCGACGATGATGAGCGTGATGGCCGCCATCCATTCATAGGAGGCGATGCCGAGCCCGATCACGTAGCCGGACCCGGACATGCCGATGATCTGCTCGGCGGAAATATTCGCCGCGATGAGCGAGGTGCCGATCGCCCACCAGGGCAGGGCGCGGCTCGCGAGGAAATAGTCCTGCGCGTCCTTCTTGTGGCCGGTTTGCTCGCGCGAGACATATTGCGCGAGCAGGAAGATCGAAACCGCGTAGATGCCAATGATGGCAATGTCGAGTGTTGCAAGCGTCACGGAGTCCCCCCTCAGGAATTCGTCAGGCGATCGATCGGTGGTTCGTTGTTATGGTATTGCGCGTCCGCCGTCAGTGCGATTCCCGTTCGACGACACTGCCGCTCGCGCCGGTCAGGAAGTCGAGATCGCAGCCCCGGTCGGCCTGCAATACGTGATCGATGTACAGTCGATAGTAGCCGCGCTCGTGCTTCGACGGCGGGACATTTTTCTTCCACGCCGCGATGCGGGCCTCGAGTTCCTTGGCCGGGATCAGGAGCTCGAGCCGCCGCTGCGGGCCGTCGAGCAGGATCTCATCGCCATTCTGGATCACGGCGAGCGGCCCGCCGGCCGCCGCTTCGGGCGCCACGTGCAGCACCACCGTGCCGAACGCAGTGCCGCTCATCCGGGCATCCGAAATTCGCACCATGTCCGTCACGCCCCGCTCAAGGAGTTTCCGCGGCAGGGGCATGTTGCCGACTTCCGGCATGCCCGGATAGCCCTTCGGCCCGCAACCCTTGAGGACGAGGATCGAATTCTCATCCACGTCGAGCGCCGGGTCGTCGATGCGCGCGCGCAAGTCCTCGATCGAATCGAACACGACGGCGCGGCCGCGGTGCGCGACGAGGCCGCTGGTGGCCGCGCTTGGCTTCATGATGGCCCCGCCCGGGCACAGGTTGCCCTTCAGCACCCAGATGCCGGACACGGGCTTCGCGGGTTCCGCCGCCGTGCGGATGACCTCCCGGTTGAAGCACTCGGCCGTGGCGATGCCCTCACCGAGCGTCTGGCCGCTCACGGTCGGCGCTTCCAGATGCAGGAGCGGTGCCAATTCCTTGAGGACCGCCGGCAAGCCACCCGCGTAATGCAGATCCTCCATGAGGAAGCGGCCGGAAGGCTGCAAGTCGACGAGCAGCGGGACGGTAGCCGACAGCCGGTCGAAGTCGTCGAGCTCGAGTGGAATGCCAAGGCGGCCCGCGACGGCCAGCAGGTGCAGGACGGCGTTGGTCGAGCCGCCGATTGCCGCGAGCGTGCGGATGCCATTCTCGAAAGCGGCGCGTGTCAGGATCTTCGACAGGCGCAGGTCCTCGCGCGCCATGCGCACGATCAGGCGGCCGCTTTCGTGCGCAATGACATTGCGGCGCGCATCGACGGCCGGCGCCGTCGCGTTGTACGAAAGGGCAATACCCATGGCTTCCATCAGGCTCGCCATGGTCGACGCGCTGCCCATCGTCATGCAGGTTCCGGGCGTGCGCGACATGCCGGACTCCGCCGACAGGAAGTCGCCGAGCGACATCTGGCCGGCGCGCACCGATTCGCTGAACTTCCAGACGTCGGTGCCGGAGCCGATGTCGCGGCCGCGGAACTTGCCGTTCAGCATGGGTCCGCTCGAAACGACGAGTGTCGGCAGGTCGACGCTCGCCGCGCCCATCAGCTGGCCGGGCGTGGTCTTGTCGCAGCCGCCGAGGAGCACGACGGCGTCGATCGGATTGCCGCGGATCGATTCTTCGACCTCCATCGCGAGGAGGTTGCGGAACAGCATCGCCGTAGGGCGCATCTGCGTCTCGCCGAGCGACATCGCGGGAAACTCGAGCGGCAGGCCGCCGGCCTCCCAAACGCCGCGCTTGACGTGTTCTGCGACCGCGCGCAGGCCCACGTTGCAGGGGGTGAGCTCGGACCAGGTATTGCAGATGCCGATGACCGGGCGGCCGTCGAATACGTCGGGGGGGAGTCCCTGGCTTTTCATCCAGCTGCGATGGATGAAGCCGTCCTTGTCCTTGCCGCCGTAGCTCCTCGAGCTGCGCAGGGGCTGCTTGTCTTTCGTCATGGCGCTGCTATCCGTCGTCGGTCGCGGAATCCAGGCGGAATCCGCTGGCTCTCCGGCATATTATATTATCAATATACGATGGACTTGGCCGGCACAAAATGCAGAAAAGGCCGGCTCTTGAGCCCCACGCCCGTTATTAGTATGATTAATAGGTCCGTGAAGCGATTCCTGCTCGGTCTGTGGTGTCTTGCGCTGGGCGCGGCGGCGGCGGCGGGGCCACCGGCCAGGCTCTATCTCGGCGCCGACCTCTCGTACGTCAACGAAATCGAGGATTGCGGCGGGCAGCTGCGCGAGGGCGGCATGGTGCGGGACGCGTTCGACATCCTGCACGCGCACGGAGCGAACATCGTGCGCGTACGGCTCTGGAACAACGCCACCTGGACGCGCTACAGCAACCTCGAGGACGTGAAGAAGACCCTTCGCCGCACGCGGGCCGCCGGCATGGAGTCGCTCCTCGATTTTCATTACTCCGACGACTGGGCGGACGGCGGCAAGCAGATCATCCCGGCCGCCTGGGCGAACATCACGGACGAGGATGCGCTCGCCCAGGCGCTCTACAGCTACACCTACGACACGCTCATCGCGCTCGACAAGGACGGCCTGATGCCGCAATGGGTGCAGGTCGGCAACGAGACCAACGGCGACCTGCTCGGCCGGGCCGATTGGGACGGCGGCCATGTCACAAACTGGCCGCGCAACGCGAAGCTTTTCAACGCCGGCATCCGCGCCGTGCGCGACGCGGGCAAGCAATCGAGCATCCAGCCGCGCGTGATGCTGCATGTCGCGCAGCCCGAAAACGTGGAGCCGTGGTTCGCGGCCGCAAGCCAGGCCGGCGTAACGGGCTTCGACCTGATCGGCATCAGCTATTACTCGAAGTGGTCGAAGTATTCGATCGCGGGACTCGGCGCCGTGATCAAGCGGCTGCGCGCGCGCTACAACGCCGACGTCGTGGTCGTCGAAACGGCTTACCCCTGGACGCTCGAGTCCGTCGACAGCCTGAACAATATCCTCGGCGAGGATTCGCTGATTCCGGGCTATCCGGCGACTCCGGACGGACAGAAGCGCTACCTGGTCGATCTCACGCAGACGATCGTCGACAACGGCGGCATCGGCACGGTGTACTGGGAGCCGGCCTGGATCTCCACCCAGTGCAAGACGCGCTGGGGCGAGGGCTCCTCGTGGGAGAACGCGACGCTCTTCAGTTTCCGCCGGCACAACGAACCGACGCCGGCCATTGATTTCTTCCGCCATCCGTATCGCCAGTAGTTGCAGCCACCCATGCTCCAGATCGGCGACCTCGATCGGAAACGCGTACTTGTCACCGGAGCGAGCAGCGGCATCGGCGCAGCGGTCGTCCAGGCGTTCGCGCAGCAGGGTGCGCAGGTCGCGCTGCATTTTCGTTCGCACGCACCGGCCGCCAATGCGCTGGCCGAGCGCATACGCGGCGGGGGCGGCACGGTGGTGCTCGTGCAGGGCGATCTTTCGGAATCCGGTGTCGCGGCTCGAGTCGTCGAGGAGGCCGCGCGGGCGCTCGGCGGGCTCGACATCCTCGTCAACAACGCGGGTGCGATCGTCGGGCGCCGTCCGATCCTCGAGGCCGACGATGAATTCCTCGACGCCGTGTTCGATCTCAATGCGCGCGCCGTGCTCGGCGCCTGCCGCGCGGCGATTCCGCATCTGGAGCAGAGTGCGGGCGTCATCATCAACGTCGGTTCGATCGCAGGGCTCGACGGCGGCGGATCGGGCGCGGGCATCTACGCCTCCTCGAAAGCGTTCGTTCACAACCTGACTCGTCATCTCGCGCGCGACCTGGCGGCGAAAAAGATACGCGTCAACGCGGTCTCCCCGGGTGTGATCGAAACGCCGTTCCATGCGACGACACCGCCCGAGCGGATGGAAGCCATGCGCAAATCCGTGCCGCTCGGCCGCGCCGGCGTGCCGAACGACTGTGTCGGCGCGTTTCTCTTCCTCGCTTCCGGAGAGCTGAGCGGCTACATCACGGGTCAGATCATTCACGTCAACGGCGGACAGGTGATGCCATGAATGCAATCGGTCGTTTCTCGCGCTTCGTGGCGCTCGGTGTTCTCGTTGCGGGTCCCGCGCTCGGCGCCACTCGCATCGATCTCAACCGCGACTGGCTCTTTCGCACGGATCCCGGCCCGTCGGGCGAGGCCGCCGGCTGGCAGAAGCAACTGCCGCCCGACACCGAGCAGGTGACCGTGCCGCACACCTGGAACGTCGGCAAGCACCACGATTATCTTGGCACCGGCTGGTATTTCCGCCGTTTTGAAATGCCGCCGGTCGTCGCGGGCGGGCGCGTGGAGCTGCACTTCGGCGCCACCTTCTACGCGGCGCATGTGTGGCTGAACGGCGTCGAGATCGGGCGTCACGAGGGCGGATTCACGGCGTATTCCTTCGACATCACGCCGCAACTCAAGGCGACGAACTTCCTCGCCATCGCCATCGACAACCGTCCGGGCGCGACGACCATCCCCGGATGGGGCGCGCGCGGCGAACCGGAAGCCTGGTACGACTGGTGGGACTACGGTGGCATCGTGCGCGATGTGTGGCTCACCACGGGCGGCGCTGTCCAGGTCGACCGCCAGATGATTCGAAGTGTCGTCGCCGCGGACAACGCCAGCGCCGTCGTGACCGATCGCGTCTACCTGCGCAGCAGCGGCACGCGCAATGCCGCCGTGACGGTGCGCGCGACCGCGTTTGGTCCCGCGAACACGGTCGAAGCGACCGATTCGCGTTCGATCACCGTCGAACCCGGTGCGGCAGATATCGCGGTCTCCCTGAAGCTCACGGCGCCGAAGCTCTGGGGCATCGACCATCCGAACGTCTACCGCATGGTCGTCGAGGTCGTGGACAACAAGGGCAAGGGGCTCGATGTACACAACGACACCTTCGGCGTGCGGCGGATCGAGATCCGCGACCGGCATCTGCTCATCAACGGCGAGCGCGTGCGGCTCACGGGCATGGCCCGCCACGAAGACTCGCCGACCGAGGGTCTTGCCGAAACCGCGGGCACGATGCGCCACGACTACGACGACATGAAGGCGATGCACACGACGCTCTCGCGCCCGGTGCACTACCCGCAGAATCCCTTCATCCTCGACTACGCCGACCGCCACGGCATCCTGATGATGCCGGAGATTCCCCTGTGGCAGTTCAGCGAGGCGCAGCTCTCCAATCCCAAAGTGGTGGCGCTCGCGAAACAGCAGATGGGAGAGATGATCGCGGAGGCGGGCAATCATCCGGCCGTCTTCGCGTGGAGCGCGCTGAATGAAAGCGCGACCGCGACACCGGGCGGCATTGCCTATTTTCGCGCGATGCATGAATTCATCCGCAAGCTCGATCCCGAGCGTTTCGTGAGTTATGCGGACGACAACCTGCCGAAGCTTGCGCGCGCCGAGGATTCCGCCGCGAATGACGCGGACTTCCTCATGATGAACCAGTACTTCGGCGCGTGGCACGGGCCGGCATCGGCACTCGAGCCCTCGCTCGACAAGGTCGACCGCATGTTTCCGGACAAGATGGTGATCATCTCGGAAATGGGTTTCCCCGGAATCTTCGCGAAGAACGCGGTGGAAGCCGACGAGAAGCGCGTCAAGACCCTGCAGGACCAGATGCCGGTGCTCGCGAAGCGCGACTGGATCGCGGGCGCCATCCTCTGGTGTTACCAGGACTACAAGTCACGGCGCAATCTCTGGCCCGGCCAGGAAGAGGGCTTCGTCGAACATGGCGTGGTCGATGAGAACCGCCAGCGCAAACCCTCGTATGCGGTCTGGCAGGAGATCAACGCCGCTGCGACCATCGAGGCCGCGTGGAAGGATCCGGCCGCCAGTGATGCGCCCGAATTCACCGCGAAGGTGACGCCGAAGGGCGAGCACGATCTGCCGTCGTACCCGATGCACGACTACCGCTTGACCTGGCAGCTGCTCGACGACAAGGGCAAGTTGATCGCCGGCGGCGAGCAGAAGCTTCCCGAGTTCAACACCGCGCAGGTGATCTCCGGTGGACGACCGGCGGGCTCCGACGCGCACGCGGTCAAGCTCGTCGTCACGGTCTGGCGTCCGACGGGAGCGGTCGGCGCACAGAAGACGTTGGAGCGTCCGTGAGCAATCGCTGCGTCCTCGGTCTCGCGGCGCTCCTGTTGTCGGGCGCCGCTCAAGCGTTCGACTACGCCGTCGGCGCCGACGTGTCGTTTCTCCGCCAGGCGGAACAGAAGGGCGTCGTCTTCAAGGACGAGGGCAAGGGCAAGCCCGGCCTCGAGATCCTGCACGACCACGGCTACAACTGGGTGCGGCTGCGGCTCTTTCACACGCCGACGCAGTTGCCGAACGACCTGAACTACACGATTGCGCTCGCCCAGGATGCGCGCAAGCTCGGAATGAAGTTCCTGCTCGACTATCACTACGCCGACGGCTGGGCCGATCCGCAGCAGCAACCCATCCCGAAGGCCTGGCTCGGAAAGTCGCACGCCGAGCTCCGGCAGGCAGTCTTCGAATACACGCGCGACACGATCGCCGCGTTTCGCGACGCAGGCGTGCTGCCCGACATGGTGCAGATCGGCAACGAGATCACGCACGGCATCCTCTGGCCGGACGGCCAGTTGCCGGAACAATGGGATCAGTTCGCGGAGCTCATCTACGCCGGCGTCAACGGCGTGGATGCCGGGCGGGGCAACGGTCCGCGCCCAAAGATCATGATCCACATCGACCGTGGCGGCGATATCAAGGGCACGAAGGCTTTTCTCGACAAGCTGGATTCCTACGGGATTCCCTACGACATCATCGGCCAGTCGTACTATCCGTGGTGGCACGGCAGCCTCAATGACTTGCGCGCCAATCTCGATTTCATGGCGCACGAGTACGGCAAGGACATCATCGTGGTCGAAGCCGCGTACAACTGGCGGCCGGCCGAATACGTCGGCAAGGCCGCGCCGTTTCCGGAGACGCCGGAGGGCCAGCGGCAGTTTCTCGACGAGGTGAATCGCGTCGTGATGGAGACACCGAACGGGCACGGCAAAGGCGTGTTCTGGTGGGAACCCGCGGTCACGGGCCGCCTCGGGTCGCGCGGTTACTTCGACGACAAGCAGAACGCGCTTCCCGTCATCACCGTATTCGATCGCTTTACGCGCAAGTAGGCAGAAGTTTCCATGCGAACGATACGCAGTCTCGTGCTCCTGATCGCGATCGGCCTGCTGCCGCTGGCCGCAGCCGCAGCCGCAGCCGATCCGCAAGTGCTGCTGCTCTGGCCGAACGGCGCGCCGGGATCGGAGGGCAAGACCGGCGCTGAGACCGTGCGTCTCTACGAAAACCGGGAGCACATCGTTTCGAACGTGCATCGCCCGTCGATCACCGTTTATCTGCCGCCGCAGGGCACCGCAAGCGGAGCGGGTGTCGTCGTCATTCCCGGCGGCGGTCACGCGGAATTGTGGACGGATCACGAGGGACACAACGTTGCGCGGTTCCTTGCCGATCACGGCGTCGCGGCCTTCGTCCTGAAGTACCGGTTGGCCCGCCAGCCCGGCTCGACCTACACGGTGGAAGGCACGGAACTCGCCGATGCCCAGCGCGCGCTGCGAGTCGTGCGCAGTCATGCGTCGGAGTGGCAACTCGATCCGCAGCGCATCGGCGTGATGGGATTCTCCGCGGGCGGAGAATTGGCGGCGCTCGCCGGCACCTTGTTCAATCCCGGCACGCCCGCGGCGGCGGACCCGATCGAGCGCTTGAGCTCGCGACCGTCGTTCCAGGCGCTCTTCTATCCGAGCATCCACGGTACGCTGAACGTCTCGAGCGAGACGCCGCCGGCCTACCTCGTGTGCGGCGCGGACGACCGGCCCGAGTTTTCAGAGCAGCTCGCGCAGCATTTCGTCGCGCTCCGCCGCGCCGGCGTGTCCGCGGAAATGCATATCCTTGCCGGCGTCGGTCACGGCTTCGGTCTGCGGCCGACGAACCAGGGTGCGGCTGCCGACTGGCCGCAGCCGTTTCTAGGGTGGCTCGACGGCCAGGGCATGCTGAAGGCTGCCATGCTCTCGGCGACCGCGGGAGCGGCGGAGCACCTCCCCATGCCGCCGCGTCGCATTGCATTCAACGACGGCTGGCGGTTCTTCCTGGGCGATGCTCCCGGAGCAGAGCAACCGGGATTCAGCGACGCGCGCTGGTCGGACGTGCGCCTGCCGCACGATTGGGCGATTGCAGGTCCCTTCGACGCCGCGATCAATCCCCACACCGGCGGGCTGCCCATCTCCGGCACGGGTTGGTATCGAAAGACCTTCACGCTGCCGCCCGGCGACGGCAAGCGCTACACCACGATTGAATTCGACGGCGCAATGTCGAATGCGCATGTCTGGCTCAACGGGCAGGAGTTGGGTGGAAGGCCGTACGGGTATATCGGCTTCGCCTTCGATCTCACACCGCAGCTGCGCACGGACGGCCGTCCGAATGTGCTCGCCGTGCGGCTTGCGCCGGAACCGAACGCTTCGCGCTGGTATCCGGGCGCGGGCATCTACCGCAACGTCTGGCTCGACACGACCGGGCCCGTGCACGTCGCGCGTTGGGGCACGTACGTGACGACGCCGGCGGTGACTGCAACGTCGGCAACGGTCGCGGTGAAAACCGAAGTGCGCAATCGCTCGAGTGACGCCGCCCAGGTCGTCGTGCGCTCGTCCATCGTGGACGGCGCTGGCAAGAACGTGGCGCAAGTGGAATCGCCGGCAGTCGTTTCGGGTTCCGGCACCGAGACTGTGTCGAGCAGCCTCACGCTCCGCGGGCCGCAGCGCTGGGATGTCGATCATCCGTATCTCTATTCCCTCGTCACCGAGATTGTGGCATCGGGAACGGTCGTCGATCGCTACACGACGCCCTTCGGCGTGCGCACGATCGCGTTCGATCACAAGAAAGGTTTTCTGCTGAATGGCCGTGCGCTCAAGTTGCACGGTGTATGCCTGCATCACGACCTCGGTGCGCTGGGCGCGGCGGTGAGTCGCCGAGCCACCGAGCGGCAGCTCGAGATCCTGAAGGCCGCCGGCGTCAACGCCATCCGCACGAGCCACAATCCACCGTCGCCTGAACTCCTCGAGTTCGCCGATCGGCTCGGGCTCCTCGTGATGGACGAGGCCTTCGATATGTGGCGCATCCCGAAGGTGCCGAACGGCTACAGCAAGTTCTACGATGAGTGGTCGGAGCGTGACCTGCGTGACATGGTGCATCGGGACCGCAATCACCCGAGCATCATCCTCTGGAGCATCGGCAACGAGATCCCGGAGCAGGGTCAGCCCGACGGCTGGAAGGAAGCGAAGCGACTCACCGCGTTCTATCACGAGGACGATCCAACGCGTCCCACGACCTCCGCCTTCAACAACTGGGAGGAGGCGATCCGCAACAAGCTCGCGGATGAAGTCGACATCCCGGGCTTCAACTACAAGCCGAACCGCTACCGCGAAATCATGAAGGCGCGCCCGGACTGGATCATCTACGGGTCGGAGACGGCGTCCTGCGTGAGTTCGCGCGGGACCTATCATTTGCCGCTCGAGAAATACCAAAAGCACTCATCGCTCCAGATCTCGAGCTACGACATCATCGCGCCGTCCTGGGCTTATTGCCCGGATCTCGAGTTCGAGGCGCAGGACGCGCTGCCGGCATTGCTCGGTGAATTCGTGTGGACGGGGTTCGACTACATCGGCGAACCGACGCCGTTCTTCGGCTGGAAAGAGGACAACACGCACGACTGGCCCGCGCGCAGCTCCTACTTCGGCCTGGTCGACCTCGCGGGATTTCCGAAGGACCGCTACTACCTCTACCAGAGCGTCTGGACGACGAAGCCGATGGTCCACGTGCTGCCGCACTGGAACTGGGCAGGGCGCGAAGGGCAGAGCATTCCGGTCATGGCTTACTCGAACGGCGCCGAAGTGGAATTGTTCCTCAACGGCAAGTCTCTGGGTCGCAAGAAGACGCGCGCGGAGCCGGTCGACCTGCCGGTCGGGCCGAACCAGAACGTGAGCGCGACGCCGACCTTCAAGAGCAAGTATCGACTCGAGTGGCAGGTGCCCTATGCACCGGGAACGCTCACGGCGATCGCTTACAAGGGCGGCAAGGAGATTGCGCGGGACGAGTTCCGCACGGCCGGCGCGCCGGCGCGCATCGAGTTGATCGCGGACCGCAAGCTCATCCGGGCGGACGGCGACGACCTGTCCTTCATCACGGTGCGAATCGAGGACAAGGACGGGAAGTTCTGTCCGCTCGCGGACAACCTGGTGCATTTCCGCGTCGCGGGCGCAGGCGAGATCGCTGCCGTCGACAATGGCAACGCCGCCACCATCGAATCGTTCCAGGCGCCTTATCGACAGGCCTTCAACGGCCTTGCCTTGTTGATCGTGCGCTCGACCGCGGGTCGGGGCGGCGCGATCGATATCGTCGCAACGGCCGAAGGGTTGTCGGCGGGCAATCTCGCCATCCAGTCAGAGGAGAAGTAGCGCAATGAATCGCCATGCCATTGCAGTTGTTCTTTGCACACTTGTCGCGTTCGCAGTCGCTGGTGGGGCGCGTGCGCAGAATAATCCGGGCGGTTCGAGCGGGACGAGCGGCTCGAGTGCCCAGTCGCATGTGGAGGAGGGCGCCTATCACGCGGGGCAGGCCGACAAGGTGGACGACTACGTCGGCCGCGCCGGCATCCTGAAAGGCCAGGATCCCGCCGCCGCCCACGCGGATGCGAAGGTCGCAGGCACTCAGCTGCTGAAGGCGATGCAACTGCCGTGCGAGGTGGTCGACGCGGAGCCGGTCGGTCGTGGCAAGACGAAGATCAACGGCAAGGTGTCCGACGTCCGGATCTACGAAGTCGCCTGCGGCAACGGCCTTGGCTACATCGTCGTGTCCCAGGGCGATGCGGAGCCGTATGCGATCTCCTGCTTCTCGGCCGATGCCACCTATGCCCTGGAAACCGCCGCGGGCCGCAAGTCCGACATGTTCTGCCAGCTGCCGGCGAACAAGGACGTGAAGGTCATGGCGGCGTCGGTGATGTCCGCGGCGGGCACGAAGTGCGCCGTGCAAAGGCTCCAGTGGTTCGGCCGCAGTGCTCAAAGCCACACTGAATATTCGGAAGTCGTGTGTGACGGCGGCGGCGGCTATTTGTTGAGAACCGCGCAGGCGGGTTCAGACCAGCCGCCCACGGTGATGAGCTGCCAGGACGCGGCACAAAATGGCATCAAGTGCCGCCTGACCGACGCCGGGCCCGTGGTGAAGCCGGTCACCCTGGATACTTTGAAGGAAGCGCTCGCCGCTGGCGGCGTGAAGTGCAGCGCCACCCAGACCCGTCTCGTCGGGCAGGAGAGCAAGCGCAAGCGCTACGTCGTCGAGTTCCAGTGTCCCGAATACCCCAAGGGTCTCGTCGCCTTCATCCCAACGGGCGACAACACCAACAAGCTGGAAACCTTGAGCTGCGCCGATGCGGTGTCCGAGCACGTGCTGTGTGAATTGACGGCCAACTGAAGGACGCTGGTAGACTGAAGCGCCATTCGACGACTCCAGAATTCGAATTAAGTCAGATGGCAGGGATGACCGATGCGAACGATTCGCGTGCACCTGATTGCAGTCGCCGTCTGGCTGGCGGCTGCCTGTCTCGCCGGCTGTGGCGGCGGGGGCGATGGCTCCGGGGGCGGCCCGGTCGCGCCTGAAAAGGGATTTTCGCTTTCGGTGACTTCGATCGACGTGACCGGCGATACCTCCGAGACGAGTCCGCCGTTCAGCAGCGTCGACGTCACGGTGACCAATACCACGCTTGCCGGCGTCTATTTCGGCGCAATCCTGTCGCGTAACGGCATCTACGAATTTTCGACGCAATCCCTGACGAACACGAGTTTCCGGATCGATATCCGCTTCCGTGACCCCGCGGCCGTGGGGCCTGGCAACTTCACGGACACCATGCAGCTATTCATGTGCGGCGACTCGTCCTGCAACGCGCGCATCGGTGACCCGCAGTCGTTCACGACCCACTATTCCGTAACCGGCGTCGCGCTGCCGCGGCCCGGATTCACGCTCGGCAGCACGACGGTGAACAGCCAGACGCTGTCGTTCGTGCAGCCGGTAACGGTCATTGTGCCGATGACCGTCACCAACATCACCACGGGCCGGGTGCAATTCACGGACACCGAGTTCAGCACCAACGCCGTTGGCGGTGTGGACGTGGGCGGCAACGGCGGCCCTGACGGCTACGTCAGCATCTGGTTCAAAGCGGGCCTGCCGATTGGCACCTACACCGACAGCGTCACCGTCGTTGGCTGCAACCTCGACAGCTATGCTTGCCAGCAGGTTCTGGATGGTTCAGGGGTCGTCATCCACGTAACCCTGTCGGTTTCCGACACGATCACCGGAGCGAACGGCTACACGGTCAAGTTCGCGCAGGTCGCCGCCAATCACCTCGCGTGGGACTCCACGCGTCACGTCCTCTATGCCTCGACACCGAACAACGGCTCGGCAACCGAGAACACGATCGCCACCATCGATCCGGATACGGGCGCCGTGCTGGCAACCACGCCGGTCGGTTCGGGTCCGAATCTTCTGGCGGTCTCGAAGGGCGACGAATTCCTCTACGTGGGCCGCGATCTGAGCGGCGATGTCGAGCGCCTGTCGCTGCCGGCGATGACCGTGGACCTGACGATGCCGCTCGCTCCGGCCCGGCCGAACGATGCCCATCGGGCGCGCGACATCCAGCCGTCACCGGACAATTCGCATACGGTCGCGGTGGCGGTTGCGCTCGGTGCGGGCATTTCGCCGGAGTGCGACTCGCTCGCGATCTATGACGACGATCAGGCGCGACCGGAACTCGTGCCGGGTGGGCCCAATGACGATCCCTGCACGACGTCGGTCCAGTGGGGCGCCGATAGCAGCGTGCTCTATGCCAACGACGCCGGCGCGTTCCCGTCCGGCCTCTACACGCTTGCCGTGGGGCCAGGCGGCCTCGTGCAGACCTTCAAGGCTCCAGGAACGGATTTCGAATACGGCGGCGACATTCATTTTGCGGCCGGCACGGTGATCGCGGATGGGGGTGCCAATTACGATACCGAGGCGCAGGCGTTGTTGGGCGTGCTGCCCTTTACATCCGACGAGCAGCCCCATCGGACGATTCTCGACGTCCCGCACAACAGGTTCTTCATCGTGTGGCGCTACTACGGCGGCACCGGCGGCATGCGGATTCAGTCGTATGATTTCACGACGCACGCACCCATTGCTCTCATCGACCTGCCGTATTTTTCGAACGATCAGCTCCCGGGAAGCTCACCGCCGCTCGTCTATGGCTGGGCTCCCATGCGCTGGGGCAGCAGCGGCCTCGCATTCCCCATCAACGATGGGCGTGTGGTCATCATCAGCGGAGATTTTGTCGGACCCTAGCGTCGCGCGAGTTCTGAGCCCGCGAGAAGAAGCGCACCAACGCCATAGACGTAGCTCGAGCTCGGCTGAAAGGCGTCGGGAGCCGCGCCAATTGGCTGGATCGAGCCGAGCCGGCCATCTTCGTAGATATGCGAGAGGAGACCCCGCCACGCGCGGGTCACCACGGGCGTGAAGCGTTTGCGGTCGAGGACGTGGTGGTTGATGCCCCACGCCATTGCGTAGGTGTAGAAAGCCGAACCGGAGACTTCCGCGTAGGGATAAGCGGTCGCGTCTAGAAGACCCGGGCGCCAGAGGCCGTCTTCACCCTGGATCGCAGCGAGTCTGTTGGCCATCTCGCGCAACAAGTCGACGTATCGCGCCCGGCCGGGGTAGTCGCGCGGCAACACGTCGAGCACCCGCACGATGCCGCCCATGACCCAGCCGTTGCCGCGTGACCAGAAGATCTTGCGGCCGTTGGCTTCATGGCGGTCGAGGTAGGTCGCGTCGCGTGAGTAGAGATGCTCGATCGGGTCGTAGAGCAGGTCCGTCGTGATCCACCATTCGCGGTCCATGTAGTCGAGGTACTTGGATTGGCCGGTCACTTGAGCGAGACCCGCCCACGCACGCGGCGCCATGAAGAGCGCGTCGCACCACCACCAGACGGGTTTCGACGGGTCGTCGGGGATCGCGAGCACGCGATCGAATTGCGCCTGCATCGGCGCGATCAGGCGTCGGTCGTGGGTGCGCCGATAGAGCGCGAGATACGATTGGCCAATGGCCTGATCGTCGGCATGAGACTCGCGCGGGCCGAGTTGCCAGTGAAATTGTTCGCCCGCTTGCTCGACCTCGCGCGCGTAGCGCGGATCCCGCAGCGTTTCACTGGTCGCGATCAGTCCGGCGTAGAGCGCGGCGAACGTCCAGTCCTGGCTGGGCCGGCCCTCGATGCGCGTGAGCTGCCAGTCCGCGACCTTGCGCATGGCGACTTTGATCGACGACGGGCTGAGGTCGGTGGCCAGATCGCTCGCCAGCGGCCCGGGATCTGCGACCGCATCGCCGACCCACCTCATCGGCGGTGGGACGAAAGGTTGTTCGGTGTGCGCAACCGGCAGTAGCGCCGCGATGCCGAGGGCGATGAAAATGGAACGCATCGGCAGAGTGTGTTGTATTTGCAATCCATGTCAACGCTGGCCGCCGTGCTGATCCTGTCGAACCCGTTGCCCTTCGCGCGCAGCGGCGAGGTCGTGGAAATACCGATGAGCGAGGTGCTCGCGCACACCCGCTGGTCGAACCCAAGGTCGGGCCCAAAGGGGTTTCTCGTCAGGGAGCAGGCGACCGGCGCGCCGGTCATGTCGCAAATCTACGATGGCGAAGCGCGTCGCACGTCGGACAGGCTGCTGCTGCTGGTCGATCTCGAGGCGCACGCAACGGTGACGCTGGACGTCTACTCCGACGAGGCGCCCAATCGTCCGCCGTCGAAGGTCTTCGCGCGATCCGTACCGGAACGGATGGACGATTTCGCCTGGGAGAATGACAAAGTGGCGTACCGCGTGTACGGACCTGCGCTCGAAGCGACGGGGGAGATCGGCTCGGGCATCGACGTCTGGTCGAAGCGCGTGCCGGACTTCGTGATCAACGGCTGGTACCAGCGCGATCTCGAAGGGCAACGCAGGCACGATGCGGCGATGAGCTATCACGTCGATAACGGCCAGGGTCTCGATTCATACAAGGTGGGCACGTCTCGCGGCTGCGGGGGAACCGCGGTCTGGGACGATGGCAAGCTGATCGCTTCCAACAACGTGACGACGTCGCAGATCCTCGCGGACGGACCGATTCGTGTCGCCTTCGAGCTCCGCTACGCGCCGTGGAAGGCGGCGGGACTCAAGGTCGACGAGATCAAGGTCGTCGAACTCGATGCCGGCTCGCACATGAACCACTGGTATTCGCAATTCCACGCCGCCACAACCGACAAGATCACTGTGGCCCTGGGACTCGCGATACACGACCCGGCGCAAGTCGAGCAGCTTGGGCAGGGAAGCATCATCTCCGTGTGGGATTCGCCGCAGCTCGCGAACGCGGGCCATATCGCAACGGGGCTCGTGCTCCCGCCGGCGACCTCGGGCAAATTTGCCCGATTGCCCGAGAACGCCGTACTGCTGCTGCCAACGGAGGCCGGGGAGATCTTTGACTACTACGCCGGCGCCGGCTGGTCGCAGGCGGACATGCCGACAGCAGCCGCATGGAAAGCCTATCTGATGGAGTATCTCGAACGTCTTCGCCACCCGGTCACCTACAAGTGGAAAGCGAAGAACTGATTCGGGGAATCACCGCAGCGTCGTGAATTCGCACACGACCTTGCGGGTAATCGCCTGTTCGCAGGTCATCGATTCGAACGGTTGGGTATTGCCCGCCAGCGGGATGAAGGCCACGGTACTGGCCGCAGCGCTGGTGCAGCGGTACTCGACGACGTAGCGCTTGCGCGTGTCTTCCTGGCCGACGACCCGGATCTTGTCGACCGGGCACGTGACGCCGTGCTGATCGAGTGCGTCGATGAACGTCTTCATGTCGACCTGCGGATTCTCCGTGGGCCCGGCGCTCGTCAAGCGGCACTTCAGATTGATCCTCGCCGCGTCCGAGCAGCTCATGACGTACGTCGGCGATGGCGTACCCGGCATTGCGGTGCGCAGCAGGAACCCGTTGCCATCATCGCAAGCGACTTCGGAATACTCGGTGTGGGCGGCCGCGCTCTTGCCGAACCAGCGCAGGTCTTTGACCGCGCAGTCCGTGCCCGCGCTTCGCATCATCCGGGCGGCCATCGCTTTGACGTCCTTGTTTTCCGGCAACTGGCACACGAGGTCCGGCGACTTGCCGCTCGCCACGTCAGCGGCGCGATTGCCTTCGGCCGCGAGGCAGGAAATGCCTGTCGGTCCGTCCGGACCCCTGGACAGGAGGAAGTAGCCCATGCCGCCTCGGCACGCGATTTCGTAGATATCGGCCTCGACCGCGGCACCGCTCGTCGCGATCCAGCGCGTGCCGATGTGGGCGGCGTCGCTCACGTCACAGGGAAGCAGCAATCGCGCGGCCAACTTGGCACCGCTGGCCTTGGCTTTCGCGCGCTCCAATTCGGTTTTCTGGGCGCTCGTGCGATCGCCGCTCATGCGCTCCAGGTCGTCGTGCGACACCGAGCCGCTGAGCCCGCCGCCGCCCGGCTCGGCGGCACCCGGCGGCACACTTTGGGCGATGACATCGCCGCTCGATGGAACGCTCAGGCCGGCGCCTGCTGCGAGGAGGGCCGCGGCGAGCCCACGCAGTGCATTCGGCCATGATGTCAGTTGCCCGCGCTTCACGATGGCTTCAACCGCGGACGAGCGCCAGACGAAAACCACGATAGGCGCTCGCCTCGGCTGGCGGGTTGGCCGCGCGATTGGCCGAGCGCTCATCACCCGCGCTGCTGCCAAAGCTTCCACCGCGATTGACTCGTTCCAGTCCGGTGGCCGGGCCTTTGGGATCCACCAGGTGGCCGCCCGGGTAGGAGCCGTACCAGTCGCTGCACCACTCCCACAGGTTGCCCGCCGTGTCGTTGAGACCCCAGCGATTGGGTTTCTTCCCGCCGACCGCCCGCGGTCCGCCCGTGCGCGAGCGCACGGCGAACCCCTTGCCGGTATAGCCATCGGCGCTGTTCGCGTCATACCAGGCGATGCTGTCGAGGACACTCGAACTCTCATTGGCACTCGCGAGTGGCCCCTCGTACGTCGCACTTGCGGTGCCGGCACGGGCTGCGTATTCCCACTGCGCCTCCGTCGGCAGGCCGTAGTGGTGGCCCTCAGGCAGGCGCGCCGCTGCCCGGTCACGTTCCGTCAGTCGACGGCAGAACTCGATCGCGTCCAGCCAGCTCACGTAGTACATGGGCAGATTGTCGTCCTCGTTCGCGAGGTACTCGCCCGGGTCGACAGCGCGGGAGAATTGCATGAAGGAGCGCAACGTCTGTTTCTTTCCCTTGAACTCGTACAGCGTGTCATCGGCGATGACCCGCCGTAACTGATCGCGAACGCCGAATCCCATCACGCTCTTCCACCCGCCAATCGTCACGAGATTTCGCCCCAACCAGAATCCCCGGGTCAACGTGACCACGGTTTGCGGCCCTTCATCGGCTTCGCGCAGCGGCTCGGACGCGGGGCTCCCCATCGTGAAAACCCCCGGGGGAATCCACGCCAATGCGGAATCGCGCGCCATCGCAGCCGATGGGCCAATCGACATGGTTGCAAGGACACCCGCGGCGCTCTGCAGGAGTTCACGGCGGGTCAGGCGGCCGGCCTCGTCATCGACTGCGGTCGACTCTCGCATCCTCGGGCAAGCCTCCGGCCCGAAAAAAAACGGCGGGGACGTCGATGACGGCCCCGCCGGATTTTTTTAAGCCATGAAGGGGAAGGTCAGAACCTCACGGCGACGTCCAGCAGGTACGAGCGGCCGTACAACTGGTAGCCGCCGTCGTTCGACAGCAGCTGATCATTGTTGTCGCTCGCCTTGGTCGATCTTTCATCCGTCAGGTTGTGGCAGTTGAAGCGCACGCTCCAGATCTTGGCGAAGTCGTACGAGACCTGTGCGTCAAGGATGTCTTCCGGAAAGAGCGTCTTCAGGGTCGTGCCCACCCAGGTCGGCGCCACGGTGTAAGAGCTGTGGTGCTTCCAGCCAACGCGCGTTTCGAAGCCGCCCTTGTTGTAGAACAGGTCCAGTTGCGATGTGCTCTGCGCGAGTCCCACCAGCGGATAGGGATTGGACGCGGGCGCCACTTCCTTGATGCTCGAGTCCGCATAGGCGTAGTTCGCATACATGCCCATGTCCTGCAGGAAACCTGGCAGGAAGTGGAACCGCGTCTGGTACGTCACTTCGACACCGGTAATACCGCCGCCGTCCATGTTGTCTTCCGACGTGATCGTGTAGAGCACGCCGTTGATGTCCTGCGTGGACTGGCTGGCGCCGATCATGTTCTTGAGGTCTTTGTAGTACACCGCCACTGCGAGCAGCGACTCTTCGTGGAAGTACCACTCGTACGAGAGATCGACCTGGTCCGACTTGTACGGACGAAGGAGCGGATTGCCGCCACCGCCGGTAAAGGGCGGGGGACCCGACGGGTCGGAAATGCTGTAGCCCGTCACCAGCGCATCGAGCGGCGGACGCGATATGGCGACTCCAACGCCGAAGCGCAACAGTTGCGAATCCGAGAAGTGCAGGACCATGTTGAGTGTCGGCAGGACGTCCGTGTAGTCGTTGTCAATGGAGACAGGACTCCATGTGGCGCCGCCGTCGAAAGTCTGGAATCCGGAACTGGTCAGATCCACCTTGGCCACACGCAAGCCGAGACCGCCCGTCAACGGGTAGTCGCCCAACTGGCTCTTGAAGTCGAGCTTGAAGTAGCCCTCGTAAGTATTCTCTGCAACCTTCGTATGGTTGTTCAGCTGTTCGGCGCCCGCGGGTACCGAATTATCCGGGTAGAGCAACGGCCGGAGCTCGCCGAAGCTTCCCCAGACCATGTCCGGAGCCGTGACACCGGGGACTTGGAAGGACTCAAGACCCGAATTCGAGAGGTCGACTACGCCGACTCCAGTCGTTGCATTCGCCGACCCTGGCCGGCAGGACTGCGAGTTCGTGTTGTTCGGAGTCCCGAAGACCGTGGAACCCGTTCCCACACAAAGCCCGTAGCTGAAGACCTCGTGAGTCTTTGACCGGTCGGAGAAGCGGCCGCCGAACTTGAAGCCCGAGAGGAAGCCGCCTTCGAGGGAGCGACCGAAATTGAGCTGCAGGGCAGTCAGTTGGTCGTGCGTTTCCTGCGGGCCATCGTGCTGGCCATTGGCGCTGAACCCGTTGATGGCATTGCTGCCAGCTCCGCTGGTCGAGCGAAAGCCGCCGGCAGACAGGCTGGCCAGCGGATCGAACCCCGGCAGCGATGCCGTCGGCGATTGGCCGGCTTCCACGTCGTAGACCAGATTCGGAGCAAAGGCATCCGTGAGGTAGATCGCTTCCCAGGTGTTGCGGCGCCAGGCATCGGAATACGACAGGTCGACTTCGCTGGTCCAGTCGCCGGCGATCCACGCGGCATTCAGGCCGGCGACCGCCAGCGTGTGCCTTTCCTTGTAATGGGCAATGGCGCTTTCGTAGTTCGCGCCCTGGCCGTTGATCGCGTCGATGTTGGCGAGATTCGCGGCGACCACCGTGCCGTTGACGATGTCATACGAGTTGCCCGGGGCGTTGTAGATGCCTGCATTGGTATTGTTCCAGTTACCAAGCACGTTGTTGCCGTACCAGTTCTGGAACTGGTTTTCGTTGATCTGGTACTGCGACCAGAGTGCGTCGCCCTTGAGCGTGAAGTTGTCCCCCGTGCGCCAGCCGAAGCTGCCCGAAATGGCGCCCCGATCCTGCGTGACTTCCTTGATCTCGCTCACCAGGCCCCACGTCGTATTGTCGGGAGTGCCATCTCCGTTGAGGTCCCCCGTACTGCCACCGGACTCGTCCGGCATGTTCCAGTTGAAGGTGCGGAAGTCTGGAAAGCCGTTCTTCTCCTTCTGCACGCTCGCAGCGATCGAGACGGCAAAATTGTCGTTGACGTGGCCGACATAGCCGGCACTGCCGCGATAGCCGGTCGCGTCGTAGTGCGGCAGGTCGTTCGCGATATCGTTGTAGGTCGGGCCACCGCGAATGCTGAAGCTCGGTCCGTGGTAGTCGAGCGGTGAAATCGTGCGAATGTCGATGGTTGCCGCGATGCCGCCCGGTACGAGCGTTGCGTCCTGGCTCTTGTAGACCTGCGCGCCCGACAGCACTTCGGACGGGTAGATTTCCCACCGCACGTCCTGTGACGGTTCGGACGATGCGACTTCGCGACCGTTGACGAGACCGAACACGAAGCGCGGTCCAAGGCCGCGGACAGCCGCCTGGCTGGCGTTGCCGCGATCCCGCGTGAAGTTCACGCCTGGGAGGCGAGCCAGCTCTTCGGCGATGGTGACGTCCGGCAGCTGACCGATGTCGTTCGTCGAGATGTTGTCGCTGACGAGATCGGTGTTCTTCTTCGTGATGATGGAGTCGCGCAGCGCTTGCCGCACGCCAACCACCAGGATTTCCTCCATCTGGTCGCCACCCGACTGCTCCTGCGCAAGCACGGGTACACCCACAGACAGAATGGCCAATGCGCTGGGCGCAATAATCGGCAATCGATGCTTCATTTTCACGGAGGACCCCCCCTCGATAAGCAATGGCTCGATTTCGAACGATGACGATCGTATCCCCGGCCGGTATTATAAGATAAATCGGATTTTCTCTGTCAAGGCCGGTCAGCGAATAAGTGTCGTGTGGAGGCAACAGCGCTCGGAGCCGCTGGGTCCTGTACCGGAAATTGCCGTTGCGGTTCAATCGGTCGGGCTATGAACGACAGGCGCATTCAGAGCATCGTCATCGTGGGGGGCGGGGTCGCCGGGTGGCTGGCTGCTGCCGTGCTCGCACGGGTGGTGACGCGGGAATACTGCGAAATCCGCCTCGTCGAGCCATCGCGCCCCGACGCGAGCCCCGGAAGTGAGGCCACCAATCCGGCGTTTCACCGGCTACTCGGGCTGCTCGGAATCGACGAGCGCGACCTCATGCGCCGCACCGACGCGACCTTCAGTCTGGGCGTGGAATTCAGGGATTGGGCGCGTCTCGGAGGGCGCTATTACCACAGCTTCGGATCGATCGGCGCACGCCTCGAAACCGTGCCCTTCCATCATTACTGGCTGCGACTGCGCGCGCTCGGCGAGCCGCTGGAGCTCGACGAATTTTCGACGGCCGCGACGCTGGCGCGGCAAGGGCGATTCGTGCCGACGACGACGGATCGCAGCTCGGTATTCTCGCTCCATGCTCACGGGCACCATCTCGACGCTCAGCTTTTCGCGGACTACTGTCGCGACTTTGCGCTGGCGCGCGGAGTCATCCGCATCAGCCGTGATGTCCTCGACGTTACGCGTCGAGCAAGCGACGGATTCGTCGATTCGCTGCGTCTCGATGGCGGTGAGAGCCTTGCGGGCGATCTCTTCATCGATTGCTCGGACGGCCACCATCCTGTCTTTGAAACCTCCCGCGAGGCGAACGCGGAAGACTGGCAGCACTGGCTTCCCTGCGACCGGGCCGTCGCTGTGTGCTCGGAAAAGACCGATGAACTGCCGCTGGTTTCGCTGTCGACGGCGGGCAGTCACGGCTGGCACTGGCGCAGACACCTGCAGCGTCGGATCGACTGCGGTTACGCCTACAGTAGCCGCTACCTGAGCGACGATGAGGCCGCGTCGACCCTGCTCGCCGCGTTGCCGACCCGCTCGCTCACGGAACCCAGGCGTCTGAGCTTCTCGGCGGGGCGGCCGGCAAACTTCTGGATGCAGAACGTCATCGCGCTGACCGGACATCGGCTCGAGCCGCTGGAACCGATTCGTCTGCATCTCCTTCAGACTGCAATCACACGCCTGCTGACGGTCTTTCCAGACCGGGACTTCCACGCGAGCAACGCCGCCGAGTACAACCGCCTGACCATCGCGGAGCACGAGAGCATCCGTGACTTTCTGATTCTCCATTACTGGGCGACCGGGCGGGATGATTCCCCCTTCTGGCAGTCGCGCCGTTCGATGGAGGTGCCGGAAAGTCTGCGTCGCCGTCGGGAGCTTTTTCGCTTGAGCGGCCGCATCAGCCTCCTCGATGACGAACATTTTGGCGAAGAGAGCTGGCTGTCCGCGTTCCTGGGGCAGGGTGTGACGCCCGACAGCTACGATCCGCTCGCCGACCTGGTTCCCATCGACGATGTCCGGCGTGCGCTGATGCAAATGAGGTCCGCGATCGCCACCGAAGTCGGAAAGTTGTCGACCCACCGCGAATTCATCGACCGCCATGTCATGGGCGAGCGCGGGCCGATTCGATGACGGTGGCTGGCGCGATCCGCGGGATTGCCATTGTCGGTGGCGGCACGGCGGGCTGGATGACTGCCGCCATCCTAGCGCGCAAGCTCCGGGGACATTTCGGCGCGATCCAGGTCATCGAGTCACCGGAGATCGGCACCATCGGTGTCGGCGAGGCGACCATCCCGCCGATCCGGCTCTTCAACAGCGTGCTCGGGCTCGACGAAAACGATTTCATTCGCAGAACCCAGGCGACGTTCAAGCTCGGCATCGAGTTTCGCAACTGGGCGGGGCTGGGCCACGTTTACTTCCATCCCTTCGGTGCGCACGGCGTCAGTGCGAACCAGCTCTCGATCCACCAGGACTGGTTGCGATTGCGACACGCGGGTGATGTATTCAGCCTCGAAGACCTGTCGCTCAACACCGTGGCGGCGCGACTCGAGCGCTTCGCGCGGCCGGGAGAATGGCCGCATTCGCTGGGGTCGGTTTCGTCCTACGCCTTTCACTTCGATGCGGGGCTGTACGCGCAGTATCTGCGCAAGTACTCCGAAGCGCGCGGGGTGGTGCGGCTCGAGCGCAAGGTGGTGGATGTGGAGCTGCGCGGGGAGGACGGCTTCATCCAGGCGCTGAAGCTCGACGACGGCACCCGGGTGGAGGCGG
>DASQOR010000022.1:0-2517 GCA_035644395.1 Steroidobacteraceae bacterium | reverse complement strand
CTTTTTTCGAAGCGAAGGCTACGGCGAAGTGGCCGATGAACACTCTACCTCCCGGCCGAGATCAGGCGCTCTCGTACAGGCGAGTGAGGACGAACTCGCGATGTCCGAGCGCTTCTGCGGCAGTGAGCCTGCCGTTCGCGGTACGGAACATCATCTCGAGAAGCTTGTCGCCCGCCTGGTCCATGTTGATCTCCTTGCGCGTGATGCCGGACACGTCGACGTCGATGTGCTCGGGCATGAGGCGCACGGTGCGCGGATTGGCGCAGATCTTGATCACGGGCAGAATGGGATTGCCGATGACGTTGCACTGGCCGGTGGGGAAGAAATGCACCGCGTAGCCGCTTGCCGCGCACAGCGTCACCATCTCCGCCGCGGCGGAGGAGGAATCCATGAACCACAGTCCCGGGCCGCTCGGGACCTCGGCCTTGTCGAGCACGCCGTCCACCATGCATTTCTTTCCGATCTTCTGGATGTTGCCGAGCGCTTTCTCCTCGATGGTGGTAAGGCCGCCGGCGATATTGCCCTTGGTCGGCTGCGAATCCATGAGGTCGCTCGTCTTGTGGCGGTCGATCACTTCCTGGTAGCGATTGAACATGAACATGAACTTGTCACGCACCTCGGGAGTCCTGCAACGCGCGGCCACGAGCTGCTCGCCGCCGGTAAGCTCGGTCGTTTCGCCGAAAACGAGCGTCACACCGTGCCCGTAGAGCTTGTCGAAGGCGTTTCCCACGCAGGGATTCGCGCCGATCCCGGAAGTCGTGTCCGATTCGCCGCACTTGGTCGAGACCCACAGGTCCTTGAGCGGCCGCTCTTCGCGGCGCAATTCCGAAGCCCATTGCATGTAATCCTTCGCCGCCTTGGAGGCGCGGCGGATGGTTTCCGTGTCGCCGTGGCCTTCGATGCCGAAGAAGGACACCGGTTTCCCCGTCGCGGCGATGCCGTCGGCGACGCGCTTCGCCCATCCGTCCTCGATGCCGATCACCACCGCCGCGGCGACGTTGGGATTGGACCCGGTGCCGATCAGCGTCTTGAAATGCAGTTCGAGGTCCGGGCCGAACTGCAGCCGCCCATAGGGGTGTGGAATTGCGAGCGTTCCCTTGATGTTGTACGCCACCGCTTCACAGGCAGCGTTGGAGAGATCGTCGACGGGCAGGACAAGGACGTGGTTTCGCACGCCGACCCGACCGTTGTCGCGTTTGTATCCCCGGAATGTGGCTTTGCTCAGATCCATGCTCTACGACCTCAACGGAACGTTGGAATGGCTCTCACCAGCGCTTGGTCTTGATATTGTGCACGTGAGCGTGCTCGCCCACCTTGATGGGCGCAATGGTGCGACCGATGTCCACGCCGTATTTGATCACCGTGTCGCCACTCTTGAGTTCGCGGATCGCGAGCTTATGGCCTATGGGAACGTCGCTCTGCGCGCGGACCCTGATCTCCTTGTCCTGGTCCATGATCCAGCCGGTCAGTTCCTGCCCTGCCTTCAACCCCTCGACGACGACCACTCCGACGGAGTCGTTTTCGTCGTGCACGACGAAATGAATCACGAGGTCCGTCAGCGACAGAGCAGGTTGCCCGCATTCGGATCAACCGGCCGGGTGCAATCCTGGATGTTGATCTTGCGCGTCGGGTCGGGTTCGGGTGCCCGGACCGACGTCTTGCCGTCCGGGCCGAGCCGGTAGTAGCGCACGCCGTCGGCAAGCATCACCCCGACGATGATCGCGTTGCCGAGCGGCGAGCCGCTAGCCACGCTCAATTGGGCGGTCGCGGTGCTGCTCGTAGCGGAGGCGCGTTCCTCGGCCGAATACCGGACCGTGCAGCCCGGCAGAGCGACCGCGACGAGGATGCAACCCGCCAAAATCCCGCGCATAGGTTGAAAATTAGCACGCGCCGAAGCGTTTCGCCATATTCGCGGCGCTCGCTTTGCTAGAATTGCTCCTGAAGCGGAGGTTGCGCTATGAACAAACCCGTTGAATCGCTGCCGGCGGACAAGCTCGAATACCTCAGGCGCCGCACCGACAAGTACTTCAGCAAATCGCGGCAGATCGTCGAGAAGTTCGGCGACCGGACCGTCACCTACGGTGTGTTCCTGCGCCGCGGCGTGATCTGCGCCGTCAATCCCGCCATCGACGTCCTGCGCAGCTACTACTCCGCGAAGGCCGAGCCGCTCAGGATCACGCGCCTGTACGAGGAAGGCGCGTTCGTGCCCGACCAGAAGGCGCTCTTCACGTACACCGGTTCGTTCGCGGCCCTGGTCGAGCTCGAGACACTCATACTGCAGCGCGTCGGCGTCGCCTGCGTCTCGGCGTACAACGCCTACAAGATGGCGATGAACCTGAAGAAGGTCGCGTTCATCGACATGCACGCGCGGCACTCGCCGGGCGACGACCTGTCGCTGCTCGCGGCCTACGGCGCGTCGGTCGGAAGCCGAATGGCGAAGCTCGGCGGCGCAATCGGTTTCATCGGTTCGTCGCAGGACCTTACCGCGCATTTCTACGGCCAGGACAAAGGCATTGG
>DASQOR010000021.1:0-111073 GCA_035644395.1 Steroidobacteraceae bacterium | reverse complement strand
GTGCTTCGCCACCGCGCCCATGATGCTCGGCACCGGCGCTTCCTGGAACGCATCCGTGCCGATGGCGCTCGTCGGTACCTGGCCGCAGATGACGACGATCGGAACGGAGTCCGCCATGCAGTCGCGCACGGGCGTGACCGTGTTCGTCGCGCCCGGGCCCGAGGTCACGAGGCACACGCCCACCTTGCCGCTCGCGCGGGCGTAACCGGCCGCCATGAACCCGGCGCCCTGCTCGTTCGCGGGCACGATGAGGGGCATGGAGCGACCGTCCTTCGCGTGCTCCTGGTTGAAGAGGAACACCGCATCGTAGGTCGGGAGGATGGCCCCGCCGCTGTAGCCGAAGATGGTGTCGACGCCCTCGTCGGCCAGCACCTGGATGATCATCCCCGCGCCCGTCATCTTGCGTCCGGCAAGCGGGTGGGTCACGTGATCGAGGGCCTGATAGGTCGCCTTCACAGGTGCGAAATTCCGCGTCAAAACAGGGCTCGGGAAGAGACTAGCAGAAGACTTGCGTCTTGGTATATTCGTGGCCGTGAGACACATCATCGCGATCCTTCTGCAGAACGAGGCCGGCGCCCTGAGCCGGGTGGCGGGCCTGTTTTCGACCCGGGGCTACAACATCGAGTCGCTGTCGGTCGCGCCGACGCAGGACCCGACCGTCTCGCGCATCACGCTCGTCACCAAGGGATCGGAAGCCGTCATCAGCCAGATCGCGAGCCAGCTGCTGAAGCTCGTCGACGTGGTGAACGTCGAGGACATGACGAGCGGCGAACACCTGGAGCGCGAGCTCCTGCTCGTCAGGCTCGACGTCCGCGACGGCCAGCGCACGGCGATCGATGAGCTGCTGGCACGCCAGGGCGCCCGGGTGATCGCCGAGAAGGGCGCGACCCTCCTCGTCGAACTCACCTCGAGCGAGGTCGCCGTCGCGCGCCTGCTTGAGGATCTCGCGGGCGTCGCCGAGATCCGCGAAGTCGTTCGCAGCGGCGCGCTCGGCATCGGTCAGGGCGGCGGCGGGAAGTCCTGAGCCGCGCGCCTGAGAAAGCGCCCGAGCGCCGTCACTTTCGGCGTATCCCAGTAAGCCGGCGGGCTCACGAAGTAATACGAGAATCGCTCGCGGGCGGCGTTCGGGCCGAGAGCGACCAGCCGCCCGGCGGCGAGATCGCCCGCGACCAGCGACCAGCGGGCGAGCGCCGCGCCCTGCCCCAGCTCCGCCGCCATCAGCAGGAACGCCGAATCGTCGTAGCTCGGGCCCGCCGGCAGCTGTTCCATCTCATGGCCCGCCGCATCGAACCAGACACGCCACGGCTCCGAAGCACTGTGGAGCAGCGGCCAGCGCTCGAGCTCCGCGAGCAGCCGCGGCTTGCCGAGGCGGGCGATGAGCGCCGGTGCGGCGACCGGGATCAGCCATTCATCGAACAGCTTCTCGCTCGTGAGGCTCGGCCACTGGCCAAGGCCATAGCGAATGCCGGCGTGCACGTCGTTGCGCTGGAAATCGATCAGCCGGCGGTCGCACTGGATGTTGAGCTGGATGTCGGGATGCTGCCGGTGAAATTCCGGCAGGCGCTGCACCAGCCACTTGTGCATGAGCGACGGCAGCAGCGTGAGGGTGAGGCTCCCGCCGAGATGGCGATCGTTCAGGACCCGCACGGCGCCGTAGATGTGATCGAGCCCCCGCCGGACGGCTTCATAGAGCGTCGCGCCTTCCTCGGTGAGCTCGACCTTGCGCCCGCGCCGGCGCAGGAGCGGCTGGCCGAGGTAGCGTTCGAGCGCCTTGATCTGCGTCGAAACGGCGGCAGGCGTCACGCTCAGCTGGGTCGCGGCCGCGGAAAAGCTGAGCGCGGCGGCGACCGCTTCGAACACCCGGAGAGCGTTGAATGGCAGGCGGGAGCGTTGGCCCATGGATCGAGGTTAAGCGTTTCGAATGACGGGTTAAGCAGCGCGAATTGCCGTGCATCTTAGGCCATGCGCAGAATGGCGGCATGACGGGCGAGAATGCCGGCTACACGCTCTACGACTACCTGCCCTCCGGCAACGGCTACAAGGTGCGGCTCACCCTGAGACACCTGGGCCTGCCTTACGAGCTCGTCGAAGTCGACATCCTGAAGGGCGGCACGCGCACGCCCGAATTCCTCGCGCTGAATCCCATCGGCCGGATTCCGGCCCTGAAGCTTCCGGACGGCGTGTTCCTCGCCGAGAGCCACGCGATCATCTGGTACCTCGCCGAAAGTTCGGTCCTGATGCCGGCCTCCCGGCTCGAGCGGGCGCGCGTGCTCTCCTGGCTCTCCTTCGAACAATACGAGCTCGAGCCGAACGTCGCGACCGTGCGTTTCTGGTTGGCGTTGCTCCACAAGCAGCCGGCCGAACTCGGCGAGAAGCTCACCGAAAAGCAGGAGAAGGGCAACCGGGCGCTCGCCGTGCTCGATGAGGCGCTCAAGGGCAAGCCCTTCCTGGTCGGATCCCGCTTCTCGCTCGCGGACATCAGCCTCTACGCCTACACGCATGTCGCCGGCGAGGGCGGCTTTGACTTAAAGCATTATCCAAACGTGCTTGCCTGGCTCAAGCGCGTCGCCGCTCTGCCGAATCACTCGCCGATCACCGCCCGCTAGCGCCGGCTTGCAATCGGCGGCGCGCGCAGACAATCTTCTTCGCGCTCGAGTCGTTGAGGGGTGAGATGAAGACGCGCGCAGCGGTGCTCTACAAGACGGGCCAGACGCCTCCGTATGGCGTGAGCCGCCCGCTGCGCATCATGGAAGTCGAACTCGATCCACCGGGCCCCGGCGAAGTTCTCATCCGGGTCCGCGCGGCGGGCCTTTGCCATTCGGACCTGTCGGTCATCGACGGCTCGCGCGCCCGCGAGATGCCGTTGGTCCTCGGTCACGAATGTGCGGGGGTCGTCGAGCAGCTCGGCGCGGGGGTCAAGGACCTGCGCGTCGGCGACCACGTGGTCGCCTCGTTCATGCCGAGCTGCGGCGCCTGCGAGCCCTGCATCGGCGGCCGGCCGGTGCTCTGCGAGCCCGGATTCGCCGCCAACATGGCGGGCACGCTGCTGAGCGGCGCGCGGCGCCTGCACGGCGACGGCGGCCCGATCCACCATTTCCTCGGGGTTTCGGCCTTCGCCGAACGCGCGGTGCTCGCGCGCAACGCCCTCATCCGGGTCGATTCCAGGCTGCCGTTCGATGAGGCCGCCATCTTCGGCTGCGCCGTCATCACAGGCACGGGCGCCGTCGTCAATACGGCCGGCGTTCCGCGCGGCTCGACGGTCGCGATCGTCGGACTCGGCGGCGTCGGTCTCTCGGCGCTGCTCGCCGCTCACATGCTCGAAGCGAAGGCGATCATCGCCATCGACCTCAGCGACGAAAAACTGAACGTCGCGCGGATTCTCGGCGCCACTCACACTTTCAAGGCGGGCGATGCGGATTGCGCCAAGCAGGTGCGTGAAGCGACCCATGGCGGCGTGCAGTACGCATTCGAAGCGGCGGGCAGCGTCACGGCGCTCGAACTCGCCTACCGCGTCACGCGCCGCGGCGGCATGACGGTGACCGCCGGGCTCGCGGCCGCCGACCAGCGGGCGAGCCTTTCGTATCTCAGTCTCGTGAGCGAAGAGCGCACCCTGAAGGGCAGCTTCATGGGCAGCGCCGTGCCGACGCGCGACATTCCGCGCTACATCGGCTGGTACCAGGCGGGGAAACTGCCGGTGAAGCGGCTCCTCTCGGAGCACATTTCGCTCGACCAGATCAACGAGGGCTTCGACCGGCTCGCCGCGAGCCAGTCGATCCGCCAGATCGTGATGCTCTGACCTCCAGGAGGACTCATGTCGTTCATGACCCGCATTTCCAACAGCTGGACCCTCTTCAAGCGATCGCTCGCGGTCATCAGGGACTGTCCGAAGCTGCTGTTCTTTCCGGCGATGATCTTCATCTTCACGCTCGGCATCCTGCTGTTCTTCCTCGCGCCGGTCGCACTGCAGCCGACCGGCCATCGCATCACGGAAGAGGCGCACTGGTCGGCGGTGATGGACAGCGTCTTCACCAGGGAGTCGACCGATGCGGCCGTGAAAGCCGCACCCGGTGAACGTAGCGGGCAGCGCCTGGAGCTGACGCCGACCGGCACCGCGATTGTCGTCGTGATCTATTTCGTCTCGATGTTCCTCGCGACCTTTTTCGCGACGGCGTTCTATCACGAGATCCTGGGCGCACTGCAGGGAAGCGGCGTCTCGATCCGGGGCGGCCTCGGCTTCGCGATGTCGAAGCTGCCGGCGATCCTGCTGTGGTCGCTGTTCGCCGGAGCGATCGGCTTCCTCATCAGGATGCTGGAAGAGCGCGTCGGCCTCATCGGCAAATGGATCGTGCGGCTGATCGGCATCGGGTGGAGCGTGGCGTCGGTGTTCGCCATCCCGATCATCGTGATGGAAGAGGAGCGCAATCCCATCACCATCCTCAAGCGCTCGGCCGGGACGCTGAAGAAGACCTGGGGCGAATCGCTGACGGGCTTCATCGGCATCCAGGCCGCGGGCACCGTGGTGATATTGCTCTCGTTGCTGGCGTTCGTCGTGGTCACCGCCGTAGGCGTGGCGCTCGAGGCGCCCTGGCTCATCCTGGTGTTCGGCGTTCTCTGGGTCTGCGGCCTCTTCGCGTTCTTCTATACCCTCGGTGTCGCGAGCAACGTCTACCGGGGCGCGCTGTATCTGTTCGCCGCGAACGGCGAAGTCCCCGGTTACTTCGACCGGGAATCCATGGATCTCGCGTGGAAGCGCAAGAAGAGCTGAGGTCTGCGCCGGCGGCAGCCGGCTAGGGAATCAGCACGGTCGAGCCGGTCGTCCGCCGGCCCTCGAGATCGCGATGCGCCGTGGCCGCGTCCTTGAGCGCGTACGTCTGGCCGACGTGAATCTCCACCTTCCTCGTCTTCACGACGCCGAAGAGTTCGCGCACCGCGCCTTCGAGCGCGGCGCGCGTCGGCACGTAGTGATCGAGCGTCGGGCGCGTGAGAAAGAGCGACCCACGGCGCGACAGCTCGAGCGGCGCCATCGGCGGCACGGGCCCCGACGAATTGCCGTAGGTCACCATGAGCCCGAGCGGCTGCAGGAGATCGAGCGATTGCTGGAACGTGTCCTTGCCGACCGAATCGTAGACGACGGGTACGCCGACGCCATGCGTGAGCGTCTTGACGCCCGCCACCCAGTCGTCGGTTCCCAGAACGAAGGTCGTGCGGCAGCCGTTCTTTCTCGCCAGCTCGGCTTTCTCCGCATTGCCGACGATGCCGATGACCCTTGCGCCGAGATGCTTCGCCCATTGGCAGAGGATCAGTCCGACGCCGCCGGCTGCCGCGTGTACGACGATCGTTTCGCCCTTCTTCACGCGGTACGTGCGGCGCAGCAGGTACCACGCCGTAAGGCCCTTCAGCATCATCGCCGCCGCGGCTTGATCGGAAATCGGCGCCGGCAGCTTGAACACGCGGTCGACCGCGATGTTGCGCACTTCGCGATACGACCCGGGCGGGCCCGAGAGATACGCCACGCGATCGCCGGCCGTGAAGCCGCGCACGCGCTTGCCAACGGACTCGACCACGCCCGCGGCTTCCCGCCCCAGGCACGCCGGCAATGGAATCGGATAGAGGCCGGTCCGCTGATACGTGTCGATGAAATTCACGCCGATCGCCGTGTGGCGAACGGCGATCTCACCGTCCGCGGGCGGCGCGACGCTTTCGGCTTCCCAGGTGAGCACCTCGGGACCGCCGTAGGCGCGAAGCAGGATGGCGTGGGACATGGCAGGATTGTAGTGCGTAGCGGCTCTGTCGCGCAGGATCGAACGTTGGTGAACCTCGCTTTCATCGGGCTAGGGAACATGGGGCTCGGCATGGCCCGCCGGCTGCTCGCAGCCGGCCATCGCCTGAGCGTCTACAACCGGACGCCGTCCAAGGCGGACTCGATCGCGCGCGAAGGCGCCCGGGTGGGCGCCACCGCAAAGGAAGCCTGCAATGGCGCCGATGCCGTCTTTGCGATGACGGCGGACGACGGATCGTCCCGATCGGTGTGGCTCGGACCGGAGGGAATCCTGGCGGCGAAGCTCGCGCCCGGGACGCTTGCGATCGAATGTTCGACCCTCTCACGCGCCTGGGTCCTGGAACTTGCCGCGGCTGCCGGTCAGCGCGGCTTGCACTATCTCGATGCGCCGGTGACGGGTCTGCCCGAGGCTGCGGCTGCGGGCCAATTGACGCTGCTCGTCGGGGCCGATACTCGCGATCTCGAACTCGCGCGGCCGCTGCTCGCGGCGCTTGCCGACCTCATCCTGCATTTCGGGCCGGTCGGGAACGGCACGGTCTACAAGCTCGTCGTGAATCTCATCGGCGCCGTGCAGATCGCGTCGGCCGCGGAAGGCATGGCGATCGCCGAGCGCGCGGGTCTCGATCTTTCCGCAGTCGCCGACGCCATCGCGACCGGCCAGGCCGCAAGCCCCCAGGTCGTGCGCAACACGCGGCGCATGGCCGCGGGCGATCACGATCGTGACGTGGTCTTCACGCCGGCGCTGCGCCTGAAGGACGTCGAGTACGCGCTCGCACTCGCATCGAGCGTCGGCATCGGCAGCCCGTTCGGCGCGCTCGCGCGCAGTCTCCTCGAGCGCCTCTGCGACCTCGGCGCCGCGCAATCGAACGAAAGCCGGATTATCGACGTTGCCCGAGCGGCTCCCGCGCAATCGCGAGATCCGTGACTGGCCGGCCGCCGATGAGATGCTGCTGGATGATGCGCTCGAGATTGGCGGGCGTTGCCCGCTGGTACCAGATCCCTTCCGGATAGACGAGCGCGATCGGTCCCTGCATGCAGATGCGCAGGCAGTCCGCCTTGGAGCGGAGCACGCCGCCGTCGCGGTCGGCGAGGCCGAGTTCCTTCAGCCGTTTCTTGAGGAAGGTCCAGGACTCCTGCTGGATCGCGTCATCGGCGCACTTGCCGCCCACGCATAGAAAGATATGACGCTGGTTGGCGCCAAGGTGCAGGTGGCGGATGGCCTCGGCAAGGGGATCGGGCATGGATTCCTCGATTCGCGGGAGGCGCGACTATAATGCGGACGCCCCCAAAAAGAGAACGGCAGCCGATTTCACCATGAGCGATGCCATCGTCGTCGCCGGCGCCGGACAGGCGGCGGCCCAGCTCGTCGACAGCCTGCGGCGCGAGGGATTCAAGGGCCCGCTCACGGTCGTGGGCGATGAACCGTTCCTGCCCTACCAGCGGCCGCCGCTCTCGAAGAAATTCCTGCAGGGCGAACTCGAGCTCGAACGCCTCTTCATACGACCGGCCACGTTCTACCAGACCACGCACGCCGAGATGCGCACGGGCACTCGCGTCGTCTCGATCGATCGCGGCCGCAAGACGGTGTCGCTGAGCGATGGCGGCACGCTCGACTACGCGAAGCTCGTGCTCGCGATCGGGAGCCAGGTGCGGCGCATCCGACTGCCCGGCAGCGATCTCGCAGGCGTTCACTACCTGCGCACCATCGAGGACGTGCATCGCATCCGTGAGGCGGCGCAGCCGGGCAAGCGCCTTGTCGTGATCGGTGCGGGCTACATCGGTCTCGAGGTCGCGGCCACCTGCCGCCAGCTCGGCCTCGATGTGACCGTCGTCGAGGCGCTCGATCGCGTGATGAGCCGCGTCGTCGCGCCGGTCGTCTCGCAGTTCTACGCCGCGCAGCACGAGAGTCACGGCGTGAAGATTCACTGCAGCGCCGGCGTCAACGCGCTCGAGGGCAATGGCCGGGTTGAAACCGTCGTGCTGTCGGACGGCACGCGGGTGCCCACGGATTTCGTCGTCGTCGGCGTCGGCATCCTGCCGGTGACCGACATCGCGGAGGCCTGCGGGCTCGTGTGCGAGAACGGCATCGCCGTCGATGCCCACTGCCGTACGGGCGATCCGGACATTTTCTCCTTCGGCGACTGCGCGAGCTTCCCGAGCGCGCGCTATGGCCGGCGCATCCGTCTCGAATCCGTGGACAACGCCTTCGAGCACGCCAAGACGGCGGCGGCCACGCTCATGGGCAAGACCGTCGTGCACGACAAGGTGCCGTGGTTCTGGTCGGACCAGTTCGACCTGAAGCTCCTGATCGTCGGCCTCGCGCAGGGCCACGACGAAGTCGTGGTACGCGGCGACCCGTGCGCGAAGTCTTTCTCGGTCTGTTATCTGAAAGACGGAGAGCTGCTCGCGCTCGATTCGATCAACCACGCGAAGGACTACATGTCGGCGCGCAAGGTGATCGCCGATCGCATCAAGCTCGATGCCCGCAAGCTCGCCGATCCGTCGATCGCGCTCAGGGACGCCGTGTAGGACGAAAAAGGGGACAGATTTATTTTTTCGCATATCTGGTGCCAACGACCGGATACTCGGAAAAATAAATCTGTCCCCTTTTTCGTCTGCCTTTTCCTACAGCGGTTCGATTGCGCCGGCGCCACGGCGGATCCCCAGCCGAATCGGCCGCGGCGGGCCGCGCTTGGGGATCGAGCACTCCACCCAGAGGGTTTCGCCGGGTTTGACCCTCGACGGGTCGTCTGCGTGCTCCGGGATGAAGAATGTAACCGGCTCGACGAGGGTCCACACGGGCAGGCGCATCTTTTCCACGCCGTTGTGACCTTTCGGATCCTCGATCGCGCGCAGCCGCGTCCCCTCGATGACGAGGCGTGCCATCGTCATGTTGTATTCCCGGGAAAATGTCTTGTCGAAGTCGACGACGAGCTGCAGGCTCAGGTAGCGGCCACGGATCGGCAGGTCCGGATCGTACGGCGCCGACCGCACCCAGACCCGCGGCAAGTGCGCGCGGTCGTAGAGGAGCTGCGCGCCCAGCGACGACACGATCAGCATCTGCAGTGCCGCGAGCAGCAGCCCTTTGCGCAGCGGGCTCATGCGCTTTGCCCGCGGATTTGTGCGATGAGGCGCCGGCGCGCGCGCTCGAGCCACCAGCCGCCGCCGATGAAGAGGAGTCCCGCGAACAGGAGGCCGAGCCCGCGGCCGAGCTTGTCGTAGACGTTGCTGAAATAGAAAGCGAGCACGGTCGCCGCGAACGTCGCGACTCCGAGATTGACTCGCGTGCGATGCGTTTCGCGCAATCCCCAGACGACGAGGCCGAATCCGCCGGCGGCGTACAGGATGTAGGCGCTCAGGCGGTCCTGCCAGCCGTACGCGTAACGCTGGGAGTCCTGATCGAGCGTGGCGAAAGCGAGCAGCGCGACGGCCCACCCGATCGCGATCAGGTTCGCAACCGGCAGCCGGCGCTCGGCGAGCCAGACCGGGACCAGCGGCAGGACGAATCCGGCGATCAGGCACGCAACCTCAACCGGGTCGCGGACGATGTCGCGAGGGAACCCATCGGCGCTGAATGCGAACAGCGATCCGGCTGCCGGGACGAACGCGATCGCGCCGAGCATGGCGAGCGCCTTGCGGCCCGGTTCGGCGCCGCCGCTCCTGCCGCGGCTGAGATACGCCACCGACACGAGCGTCGTGAAATAGGCGACGAGCACGGCATCGAAGCTGTAGCCGTAGTCGTGCAGGCGATCGGTGTAGTCGATCCATTCTCCCGTGAGCCAGGCCGGCACGAGCACCGCGACCCACAGGAGCTGCGACCAATGGCGCAGCAACAGCCAGCCGCAGCCCGCGCCGATCGCCCAGAGGAGTATGGCCGCGGGCCAGTGTTCGGCGAGATTGAAGATCTGGCCGGCGAGGTAGATGCCGGCCCCGAGCGCCGCCGTTCCCGTGGCGTGGAGGGTGAAACTGAGCGCGGCAAGCCGCCCTGCGGTCAGCGCGCCGCCGGCATGCAGTGAAGCGATGAGCAACAGCACCGCCATGAACTGCAGCGCCGGCGACATCTCATCCCAATGCGCCGACACGAGCAGCAGGATGCCGGCCGCGAGCAGCACGCCGCCCAGCGCCCAGATGATGTTGTTGAAGATGGAACTGCCGGCGGCGCCGGCGGCCTTCTCGAAGGCGACGATGCGATCGGCCTGGTCGCGGTCGATGAGGCCGGCGTCACGCCAGCGGTCGACCCGCCGTTGCCAATCCGTGGTCATGCGGACAGCGAAGGTAGCAGGAAAAATGGAAAAATGGGGACATTCCCCATTTTCGCCGGACGCATTCCCGAAAATCGGGAATGTCCCCATTTTTCCCGCTACTTCAGGACGAGCTGGTCGATCGACTCCGGCTGGGCGACGATGAACCCCTGGGCATAGTCGACGCCGATCTCCTTGAGCTTTGCGAGCACGGCGGGCTGCTCGACGCATTCGGCGATCGTCTTCTTGCCCATGACGCGCCCGATCTGGTGGATCGAGCGCACCATCTCGAGGTCGACCGCGTCGGTCGCGATGTTGCCGACGAACATGCCGTCGATCTTCATGTAGTCGACGGCGAGCGCCTTGAGGTAGGCGAACGACGACACGCCGGTGCCGAAGTCATCGAGCGCGAACGCGCAGCCGAGCGGCTTCAATTCGCTGATGAGCTGATTCGCGCGCGTCAGGTTCGTGACCGCCGCCGCCTCCGTGATCTCGAAGCCGACGAGGCTCCCCGGGATGCCGGCGGCCGTCAGGCCCTTCATGACGAGATCGCGTACCTGCGGGTCGCCGAGGCTGTCGGCAGCGAGATTGATGAAGCAGCGTTCGACGTTTTCGAGCGAACTGCGGTTGCGCCTCAGCCAGTCGAAGGTCGCCGTGATGACCCAGCGATCGAGGCGTGAGGCAAGATTGAAGCGCTCGACCGCGGGAAAGAAGGCGCCGGGCGGCACCAGCCGTCCGTTCTCGTCGCGCATGCGCACCAGCACTTCGATGAGCCGGCGGCCGCCGTTCAGCGGCTCGATGCGCTGCGCGTCGAGCACGAAGCGGTTCTCGACGAGAGCGCGCTTGACGCGCGACACCCACTGCATCTCGCCGTGACGGCGGGCGATGTGATGGTCCTCTTCGCGATACACGTGGACGCGGTGCCGGCCCTGGTCCTTGGCGGCGTAGCAGGCGGTGTCCGCCGCGGCGAGCACCTGCGTGATGCGGCGGAAGTGCTGGTCGACGGGCACGACGCCGATGCTCGCGCCGACGAAGAAGGTCGAGGAGCCCCAGACGAACTGGAACTGCTCGATGACCTTGAGGAGCGTGCGTGCCACTTCAACGGCGTCCTCGACGGCGCAATCGTGCAGCAGCATGCCGAATTCATCGCCCCCGAGGCGCGCGAGCGTATCGCCCGTGCGGATCTTGTCGTTGAGCGTCGCGGCGAGCTGGCGCAGGAGCTCATCGCCCGCGATGTGCCCGCAGGTGTCGTTGATGAGCTTGAACTGGTCGAGATCGATGTAGAACACGGCGTGGCGGGTGTTGGTCGCCTGCACGGACTCGAGCGCGCGCTGCAGCTGCAGCTCGAACTCGCGCCGGTTGATGAGGCCGGTGAGCGCATCGTGGCTCGCCTCGTAGGAGAGCTGGCGCGACAGCTCGTGCGCTTCCGTGATGTCGGTGAGCGTGCCCTCGTAATAGAGCACGCGGTTCTGCTCGTCGCGCACCGCGCGCGAATTCTCGAGCACCACGATCTTGTGGCCGTCCTTGCGCTTCAGGACGAGTTCGGCATTGCGGATCTCGCCCTGCGCTTCCATGCTCTGCCGCCAGTTCTCGCGGTCTTCCGGGTACATGAAGAGGTCGCGCGCGATGTCGATCCCGAGCATCTCGTCCTCGCTCGCATAGCCGAGCAGGCGCACGAGCGCGGGATTGCAGGACATGAACTTGCCGTCCTGCGTCGACTGGAAGACGCCCGCGACCACGTTCTCGTAGAGCTCGCGGTAGCGGGTTTCGGAGGCCTTGAGCGCGCGCAGCGTGTGCGTGCGCTCCGTCGCGTAGCGCAGCGTCTTGTCGAGGATCGTGCTCACGACCTGCTGCTTGATGAGGAAGTCGAGCGCGCCGCGCTCGACAGCGCCGGCGCCGAGATCTTCGTCGGCCTTGCCGACGAGCACGATCACCGGCACGTCGCCGGCTTTCGGCTGCAGCCGCAGGTAGGTCGTGAGTCCGACGCTGTCGCCGAGATTGAGGTCGAGGAGGATGACGTTGAAGTGGCCATGGCGCAGCTCCGCCAGGCCGTCCGCGAGCGTCGTCGCGACCGTCACGTCGAACATCTGCCCGTGGAGCTCCGCGAGTTCGCCCTCGATGGTGCGCCGGTCGTCGTCGTTGCCGTCGATGAGGAGGATCCGCGGCCCATGCGCGCCCGTCGCGCCGGCCTTCAGCCTCTGGCGCCGCTCGCCGCGGTCGACCGGATTCGCAGCCGGTGCCGCCTCAGTTGCGGCGACGTCCGGTTGCCCGGACTCGGGTACTGCCACCACCGATGACTCCTTCACTCCGTACACGTTGCACTCACCGCGTATTGCGGTGATGTTCGCGGATCACCCGCACCTGCGCCGTTGCGCTGGACGCGGTTTCAAGCTTCGCATTGAGCCGCATGACCCACGCGGCGACGTCATCCGCCTTCAGCGGGTGACTGACGAAATAGCCCTGGGCGAGGTCGCAGCCGAGCTGCGCGAGGAACTGCCAGCTCTCGGCCTTGTCGACGCCCTCCGCGACGACCTTGAGACCCATGCTGTGGCCGAGGTCGATCGTCGATTTGACGATGACCGCGTCGTCCGTGTCGGGCTTCAAATCGAGCACGAACGACTTGTCGATCTTGATCTCATCGACCGGCAGGCGCTTCAGCTGCACGAGCGATGAAAAGCCCGTGCCGAAGTCGTCGATCGAGAAACGCACGCCGTAGGTGCGCAGCTCCTCCATCACGCGGATGGCACCCGCGGTCTCGCGCATCGCCGCCGTTTCCGTAATCTCGAGCACCAGCCGCGTCGGGTCGACCTGCTGTTGCTGCAGTTCCGCGATGATCATCGCCGCGAGCTCGCGGTCGTGCAGGTCCGCCGCCGACAGGTTGACGGAAACCTCGGCGTCGAGACCCTGATCGGCCCAGTGCCGGCACTGGCGCACGGCGTTCTGCACCACCCAGCGCGTCAGCAGGCCAATGCTGCCGGTGCGCTCCGCATACGGAATGAACTCGGCCGGCGGAATGAATCCGTGCGTCGAGTGGAACCAGCGTGCGAGCGCCTCGAGGCTTTTGACCTTGCGGCTCGCGATCTCGACCTTCGGCTGGTAGAGGAGCGTCAGCTCGTTGTTGGCGATCGCGCGGCGCAGGGCGCCGACGAGCGCGATCTGCCGCCGGTGGCCCTCGTCGCGCCCCGTTTGGTATTCGGTGACCGCTTCGTCCGACTCGTGCGAATCGTAGAGCGCCGTCTCGGTGCGCCGCAGGAGCTCGCCCGCCGTTTCGCCGTGGTCCGGGAACAGGCAGATGCCGACCCGCGGCATGAGGCTCACTTGCACGTCGTCGCGCAGGATGCCGGCGCGGACCGTGTCGCAGAGCTGGCGCGCGAGCGCGAGCGTCGCCTGATGGGAGCTGTTCTCTAGCAGCATGAGGAATTGCGCGACGCCGACGCGCGCCACCGTATCCGCCGTGTTCACCTGGCTGCGCAGGCGCCGGCCGAGCTCGCAAAGCACTTCATCGCCGATCGAGTGGCCGAGCGAGGCGTTGATGCGCTCGAAGTCCTTGATGTCGAGGAGCAGGAGGCCGATCGACGCGTTGGTCGCGCGGGCCCGCAGGATCGCCACGCCGAGCCGCTCGGCCGCCATCAACCGGTTCGGCAGGCCCGTGAGGGCGTCGTGAGTCGCCTGGTGCAGGAGCCGCGCCTCGCGCTCGGCGATCCCGGACTGCATCGAGTTGAAGACCTTGGAGAGCGTGCCGAACTCATCGCTCGTCCGCACGGGCACCGCGACGGTGTAGTCGCCGGATTCGATGCGCCGCGCTGCCGTGACGAGCCGCGTGACCGGACGCGTGACGCTGCCGGCGAGCACGATGCCGACGACGATCGCGAGCAGCATGGCGATCGCGCTGATGAGGACGAGCGGCGCGCGCACCTGGCGGTAGGCCGCCTGCACGTCGTGCATGGAGCGCGCGACCACCAGGAAGGGACTGCCGGGCCGGAAGGCGAGCGGCACGGCGAGGGCGAAATAGGTTTCGTCCGCGGCGCTGATGGTCACCACTTCGTTGCGGCTGTCGAGCGCGCGCTTGACCTCCGGTTCGAATGCCTCCGGGCTCCTCGCCTCGAAGGTCGCGACGACCGGCACGCCCGCGGGCCGATGGATGCCGGCGAAAGCGACGTCGAGGCTGAAGCGGCGCTTCAGGTTGTTGGCAACGGCGGTGTCGAGTTCGAAGCCCATGACGACCCACGCGATCGTCGTCGGCGCCGGCACCGCCGCGATCACGAGCTGGTAGGCACGGCCGTCGAGCACGACATACGTGAGTTCGCTGCCGCGCTCGCCCGCGCTGTGCACGAGGTCGCTGAAGATGCCGTTGCCGTAGCTCGACATGCCCGCCTGCGTGCTCGCGATCACGTGCCCGTCGAGCGACAGCAGAAGCGTCAGGTTCGCCTTGATGCGCGCGCCGTGGTTGTCGAGCGCGGACAGGATCGTCGGCCGGTCCTGGCTCGCGACCGCCTCGCGAAACCCGAAGTCGCTCGCGAGAATCTGCACGGCGCTCGCAAGTTCCGCGCCGCGTGAATTGATCGCCTGCTCGACGACGTTGCCGGTGGAGTGCAGTTCCTCGCGCGCGCGGGCTTCCGAGTCGCGCAGCGTCACGAGCAGCACGGCGGTGACCGTAGCGGCTTGCACCAGCACGATGAGGCCGATGATCAGCAGCAGGATGCGTCTGCGAAAAGTCTTCACGGTCAGGGCTTTTAAGGGGCGCCGAGGGAACCGGGTACCTACTGTAGGAAGGCTGCGGGCTAAGGGCCACGCGGATATTGTCAAACTGCGACGCGCGTCTAACTCGCGGAGCGGCCGGATCGGTCAGGATGGCCCCGCCGATGAAAACGCCGCTGTTTCAAGCGTTTCTTGCCTTGAGTGTCGCGGGCTATTGCACTGCGGCGCAAGCCCTGAGCGTGCAGGTCGTGGACCCCGCCGGCCGGCCCGTCGCGGACGTCGTGGTCGTCGTCAGTCCGAGCGACGGCAGGGCCGTGAAGACGGAATCGGCGAACCGCGCGCATGCGCAGATGGATCAGCGCAATCGCGAATTCGTGCCGCAAGTGCTCGTCATCGAGGCGGGCACCTGGGTCGACTTTCCGAACAGCGACAGCGTGAGTCACCAGGTGTATTCGTTCTCGCCGGCGAAGCCGTTCCAGCTGCCGCTCTACAAGGGGAGCGCGCATCCGCCGGTGCTCTTCGATCGCGCGGGCGTCGTGACGCTCGGCTGCAACATCCACGACAACATGCTTGGCTACATCTACGTCGCCGACTCGCCGTGGTTCGGCAAGACGGACATCGACGGCCGCTGGGCAAGCGGCGCGCTGCCGATCGGGCGCTATGACCTTCGCATCTGGAGCCCGCGCATCCGCGACACCGCCGACAGCCTGCACCGGCTGATCGACGTAGGGGACCGGCTCGATCTCAAGGAAACCTTCAAGCTCGATCGCAAGGTCAAGGCGCCGGCCGCACAGCCGGCGAATGGCAAGCCATGGGACGATTACTGAACACGACTGCAGCGGCGGGCCTGATGGCGTGCGCACTGCTTTGGCCCGCGAGCCCGGCGCTCGCCGGATCCGAATCGGGAGACGCGTCCGACGATGCGCAATCGTTTCTCTTGAGCGTCGATCTGCGCGCGGTGGCCTCCGATGGACTGCCCTCCTACCTAGAGGGCGGCGGCGGCAAGCAGCGATTCGATGACAACGACGACGGCTTTCACGTCGGGCGCATCTTCCTCGACTATCGCGGCCGGTTCACCGATACGCTGAGCGTGCACGCGACGCTCAACACCTACGGCGACGACGACAAGAATCCGGTCGACGTCACCGAGATGTATCTCGACTGGAAAACCTACCCGCATGGCGGCTGGCGCTGGCGTACGAAGGTCGGCGCGTTCTATCCGCCGGTGTCGCTCGAAAACCGCGGGCCGGGCTGGTCCAGCCCTTACTCGATCAGCGCTTCGGCCATCAACACCTGGTTCGGCGAGGAATTCCGCACGATCGGCGCCGAGGTGAGTGCAACCTGGCTCGGCAGCCAGAGCCATGGCACGGGCGACCTCACGCTCTACGCCTCGCTTTACAAATGGAACGACGACGTGGGGCTTCTCATGTCGTTTCGCGGCTGGTCGCTGAATGACCGCCAGACGCCGCTCTTCGGCCGCCTGCCGTTCATTCCGATCTTCTTCCTCACGCCGCCGCCGAATGCCGAGTTTCGCAACGGCTTCGAGTTCTTCCACGAGATCGACAACCGGATCGGCTACTACGCGGGCGCCGAGTGGAAGCAGTCGAATTTCCTGACGCTGCGCGCGACTCACTACGACAACCGCGCGGACCTGAGCAAGTTCGAATATGACTTCGCCTGGCTCACGCGCTACGACAGCCTCGGTGCGCGCGTCGAGCTGCCGCGCGACTGGACCCTGATCGGCCAGTGGTTGAGCGGCGATACGGCGGTCGGGTTCATCCCGAGCGGCGTCAAGCAGTACGAGCTCGACATGGATTCCTGGTTCCTGCTCGCGAGCAAGGGCTTCGGCCGCCACCGATTGACTGCGCGCTACGACGACTTCGGGAGCGACCAGACGATGGGCACGGGCTTTCGCAACTGGGATGCCGGCCACGCATGGACCTTTGCCTATCTCGTGGACTTCAATGACAGCTGGCAGGTCGCGGTCGAGTCGCTGACGATCGACGCAATGCTCACGGGCCGGGTGATGCTCGGCGAACCCGTGCACGCGACTGAACACCAGGTGCAGCTAGCCGTCCGCTACAGCTGGCGCAACTAGCGCGGTCTCGACACGGCCTGATAGAGCGTCTGCGTCTCGGGCGAAGGCTCGACCTGCAGGCTCTGCCGCAGCGTCTCCCGGCACCGCTGATACGTCTCCATCGCCTCCGCGATGCGCTCCGAGCGCTGGTAGGCAACCATCAGCTGGCGATAGAGATTCTCGGCGAGCGGATCGATCTCGAGCCCGCGCCGGTAAAGCCCTTCCGCCGCTTCGAGCCGGCCGTGCGTCTCGAGTAGCCGGCCGGCGTCGACGAGGAAGCGCAGCACGCGGGAATGCAGCTGCTGCCGCGGCGCTACCGCCCACGCGTAGTCGCGGTCCTCTTCGAGGAGCGCGCCCCGGTAAAGATCGAACACCCGGTCAACGAGCACCTGCAGGAGTGCCGCATCGGGCACCGGCGTGACACGCACCGCCCGCGCGAACTTCGCGAGATCCTGCTCGAGCGCCCAGGTGTCGAGCCAGAAGTGCCGCGCGCTCAACGACAGCTTGCCATCGAGCAGCAGGATCGCCCCATCGTCGGCAAGGAGCTTGCGCAGGCGATGGAGCGTCGTCGTGAGAGAGCGTTGCGCATAGTCGCTGTCGATGCGCGGCCACATCGCGTCGGCGACGCGCTCGAGCCCGACGTCGCGTCCGCCGAAGGCGATCAGCGCCTTCAGGAGTTCGAGCGGCCGCACCTGCGAACGTCCGGTCGCTTCCGGGTCGCGCCCCGGATACTGCACGTCGAACCGGCCGAGCACGCGCACGCGCAACGGCCAGGGCCATTGCTCGAGTTCGTACGGCGGCTCCTTCGGCCAGAGGCTGCGCGACTGGATGAGGTTACGGACGTACGCGGGTTCGATGCCCGCCTCGATCGCCCGCGCACAGAGCTCCGCCATCTGCTCGGGCAGCCAGAACATCGCGTTCATCAGGCCGCGCTCGCGCCCCAGCGCGAAGGCGTCGCGCAGGCGCTGGCGGCCGTCGGCGTCGTTCCCCCGGCGGAATTCGATGTACGCGAGCGAGAGCTGCAGCATGTACTCGAACAGCCGGCTGCGCATCGGCAGCGCAATCGCGCTCACGGTCGCGAGCTGCTCGGTCGCCGCCTTGTAGTCGCCGAGCGCGATCTGGGTCTGCGCGAGCCCGAGCCCGGTGAACGCCTGGAAGAAAGGTGCGCCGAGTTCGGTGGCAAAGCGCACCGACTCGCGCGCGTGGTTGTAAGCCTCGTAGGCATCGCCCCGGAGAAGCGCATACCAGCCGCTGACATACTGATAGAGACACAGCGTGAATCGGCGCGTGCCGAACGGACGCTGCTCGAGCTCCTGCAGCAGCTTCGCGGAGGTTTCGAGATCGCCCGCCGCGAGCGAGGCGCCGACGCCGTCGACGAGCAGCGTATTGTTCCAGAGCTGCACGCCGGTGTTGCGGGCGATGTCGAGCCCGTCGTACACGGCATCGAGGCAGGCTTCCTGGTTGCCGAGCAGCATGTAGTACATGGATTCGATCTGCCGCAAGGTCATGAGCACGGCCGGCGAAATCTCGGGCTGGTCCGCGATCGCGCGCATGGTGTCGAGGAGCGGCGCTGCCCGCGCGAATTGCCCCGTCCACATGAGCGTCGTCGCGAGGTAGAGCCCGGCGAGCATGCGAAGCTTCGCGTCCGTGCCGCTGGCGACCACCGCCATCGTGCGCTCGCCCCACTCCGGCAGCTTCGGGTGATGCGGCTGGCGCAGCACGAGCGCCATGTAGAGGCTTTGCGTGACGTGGCCCTGGATGTCGCGGTCGGGCCAGGACGCTTGTGCCGCGATCAGGCGCTCCGCTTCCGCGATCCAGGGATCGAGCGGTTTCAGATCGTCGGGATCGTGCATGAGCGTATCCATCACGCCGGCGAGCGTGAGGAACTGGCCGCGCAGGTTCGGCTGTGCAAGGCCCGCGAACCCGCGATACGCGCGTTCGAAGAGCGCGGTCGCTTCACGCGGCGCGGTCGCAAAGCGTGCCTCGGCGAGCCAGCAGACGAGCCATGGGTCCGCATCGAGCTCGTCGACCGGTAGCGAGTGGATCCAGCGCGTGAGCGTTTCACCGCGGCCCTGCGCGAGCATTCGGCCGGCGTGCTTGCGCGCGAGTTCCGCGAGCGCGCTCCAGTCGCGTGCCCCGATCAGGATCTGCGCCGCCTCCTCCGGTTGACCATCCTCGTTGAGAATGGCGGCGGCCCGCCGCAGGATTTCCGCGTGCTTCGCCGCCGGGTAGAGTTCGCGCGCCTTGCGCCCGAGAAACTCGCGTACCAGCGGGTGGTACTGGAAGAGCGTCTCGGGCTGCGCCGGGATGGAGGTCAGCAGGAAGTAGAAGCGCGTCAGCCGGCCGAAGATGACCGGAATGTCCAGTTCCGGGCATTGCCTTGCCGCGATGCCTGCGCTCACGTGGGGCAGGGCTGCGGTCCGGAGCAGGAAATCGCGAGTCTCGGCGTCGAACTTCTGGAAGACCTCATCGCCCAGGTAATCGAACAGCAGGTGCGGCGTGAGCGGCGCCGTGCTGGTCGCCTGCGAAGTCCCCGCATCGCTCAGGAGCAGCACGAGCCCGACGGCCCAGCCCTGCGTGCGCTCGTAGAGTCGCTGCAGCCCCGCTTCGTCCATCGTGACGTTGCGCAGGGCGACGATGTCGTCGTGCTCGCGGCGCGTGAGTTTCAGGTCCTCCCAGCCGAGCACGCTCATCTGGCCGTTCGCGCGAAAGCGCGCGAAGGACGGTGGCGGCTCCGTGCGGCCGACGAAGATGATGCTGCCGCCCGGGGGCACTTCGCTCAGGCCAAAACGCACGAGCTCGTGCAAGCCGACGGTGTCGGGCGCGTCCTGGTAGTTGTCGAACACGAGCGCGAACGGCGGACGCATGCGGCTGAAGAGGTCGCGGAAGAACCGCCGCGTGAAGGTCTCGAGGTCGCCGAGGTATTCGGCCGACAGCACCGGCAGCGGCCGGTCGCCGATGCGCCGCTGCAGCACGCTCTGGCCGATGTAGTAGAAGAACGTGGCCGCATCGACGTCGCCCGAATCGACCTGGTACCAGAGCGCTTCGACCGGGCGCTGCGCGCAGTAGTCCGCGGCGAGCGTCGTCTTGCCGGATCCGGGAGGCCCCGCGATCCAGACGATGGGCTTGCCGATGGCGCGGTCGATCGCCTCGAACAGCCTCGGCCTCGAGACGATCTCGGTCGGTTGTGGGCGCGTCGTCTTGGCGTATTGCACGTACGCCGCGGCGCCTTCCTTTGTCATGGCGGCAGCCATTGAACCAGAGGGGTCACGGGCGACTCAACTTTCATGGCCTGCCGCGGACGCTAGCAGCGCAGCCGGGAACCCGGACTTACAGTCCTCTTACAGTTGCAGGACGAGGAGCAGGTCTTTCGCGTCGACCTGCAGGCCCGGCCGCACCAGGACCTCGCCGACCTCGCCGTCGCGCTCGGCCCGCACCGAGGTTTCCATCTTCATGGCCTCGAGCGTTACCAGGACCTCGCCGCGCTTGACCTTCTGGCCGGACTTCACCGCGACGGTGGTGATGGTGCCCGGCATCGGCGCGGCGACCTGCGCGGCATTGCCGGGTTCCGCCTGCCGCCGCGGCGGACGTTTCGCCACCTGCGTGCGGTCATGGACGCGCACGGCGCGCGGCTGGCCGTTCAATTCGAAGAACACGGTGCGCGTACCGTCGTCGTGCGGCTCGCTCACCGCGACGAAGCGCAGGATCAGCGTCTTGCCGCGCTCGAGGTCGACGCTGACTTCCTGGCCCGGCTGCATGCCGTAGAAAAAGACGGAGGTCGGCAGCACGCTCACGTTGCCGAACCGGCTGCGCGCCCCGACATAGTCGACGAACACCTTCGGGTACATCAGGTACGAGGCGAGCTCCTCGTCGCTGATCTTGCGGCCGCAATCCCTCTCGGCCACGGCGCGCTGGGCGTCGAGATCCGCGGGCGGCAATACCTTGCCCGGCCGCACGGTGAGCGGCGCCGCACCCTTGAGCACTTTGCGCTGCAGCGCCTGTGGGAACCCGCCATGCGGCTGGCCCAGTTCGCCGCGAAAGAACTGCACGACCGATTCCGGAAAGGCGACCTCCGTTTCCGGATTGACGACATCGCTCCCCTTCAGGCCCTGCGTCACCATCAGGATCGCGAGATCGCCCACGACCTTCGAGGTCGGCGTCACCTTGACGATGTCGCCAAAGAGCTGGTTGACCTCGGCGTAGGCGTGCGCCACCTCCGGCCAGCGATGGTTCTCGATGCCGAGGGCGCGCGCCTGCTCGCGCAGGTTCGTGTACTGGCCGCCGGGCATGCCGTGCACATAGATCTCGGACGCGCCGGAGCGCATGTCGCTCTCGAACGCGGCATATTGGCGGCGCACCTGCTCCCAGTAGCCGGACAGCAGGCGCAACCGGTCCACGTCCAGGCCCGGATCGCGATCCGAAAAGCGCAGGGCCTCGACGATGGAGCCGAGATTCGGTTGCGACGTGAGCCCGCTCAGCGCGTCGAGCGCGCCATCGACGGCATCGCAACCCGCTTCGATCGCCGCAAGCACGCTCGCCGCGGCAATACCGCTCGTGTCGTGCGTGTGGAAATGTACCGGCAGCCCGACCTCTTCCTTCAGCGCCCTGACGAGTGCCGCCGCCGCCCGTGGCCGGCACAGGCCCGCCATGTCCTTGATGCCGAGCACGTGCGTGCCTGCCGCCTTCAGTTCCTGCGCGAGACCCAGGTAGTACTTGAGGTCGTACTTCGTGCACGACGGATCGCTCAGGTTTCCCGTGTAGCAGATCGCCGCTTCGCAGAGCTTGCCGGATTCGAGCACGGCATCGATCGCGACTCGCATGTTCTCGACCCAGTTGAGCGAATCGAAGATCCGGAACACGTCGACGCCCGCGCCTGCGGCCTCAGCGACGAAGTAGCGCACGACGTTATCGGGGTAGTTCGTGTAGCCGACGGCATTCGCCGATCGCAGCAGCATTTGTAAAAGAATATTCGGGACGGCCGCGCGGAGCGCCGCCAGGCGTTCCCAGGGACACTCGTGCAGGAAGCGCATCGCCACGTCGAAGGTCGCGCCGCCCCAGCATTCGAGCGAGAAGAGCTGCGGCGCGAGACCGGCGTAATACGGCGCGATCGTGACGAGGTCGTGCGTGCGCATGCGCGTCGCGAGGAGCGACTGGTGCGCATCCCGCATGCTCGTGTCGGTAATGAGCACGCGCTTCTCGTTCAGCATCCACTCGGCGAACTTCGCCGGGCCGAGCGCTTCAAGTTTCTGCTTCGTGCCGTCCGCCGGCGGATCCAGCTTCAGGCGTGGCGGCCGCACGTAACCCGGCGTGACCGAGGCCGCGCGGTTTTTCACCTCCGCGTTGCCGTTCACCATGACATCGCCGATGAAATTGAGGAGCCGCGTCGCGCGGTCGCGCTTGCGCGGGATGCGCAAGAGCTCCGGCGTTTCGTCGATGAAGCGCGTCGTGTAGTCGCCGCGCGCGAAGCGCGGATGCATGATGAGCTGGTCGAGGAAACGCAGGTTCGTCATGACGCCGCGCACGCGAAACTCCCAGAGTGCGCGATGCATGCGGGCGATGGTTTCCTCGGGCGTCGGCGACCAGGCGGTCACCTTCACGAGCAACGAATCGTAGGAGCGCGTGATGATGGCGCCGGCATAGGCGGTTCCCGCGTCGAGCCGGATGCCGAATCCCGCCGGGCTGCGGTACGCCGTGAGCCGGCCATAGTCCGGTATGAAACTGTTCTCCGGATCTTCCGTCGTCACCCGGCACTGCATCGCATGGCCCGTTACGCGAATTTCGCCCTGCGCCGGCACACCGCTTTCCGGCGTGCCGATACGCGCGCCTTCGGCGATGCGGATCTGCGCCTTGACGAGGTCGACCCCCGTGACGCCTTCGGTCACCGTGTGTTCGACCTGGATGCGCGGGTTCACCTCGATGAAATAGAACTGCCCGGTGTCCGCGTCCTGCAGGAACTCGACGGTGCCGGCATTGCGGTAGCCGGCCGCGCGGCCGATCTTGAGCGCCGCTTCGCAGAGCGCGGCGCGCTCTGCATCGCCGAGGAAGATGGCCGGCGCGCGTTCGATGACTTTCTGGTTGCGCCGCTGCACCGAACAGTCGCGTTCGAAGAGGTGCACGAGGTTGCCGTGCGCATCGCCGAGGATCTGCACCTCGACATGACGGGCGCGGCGCACGAGTTTCTCGAGGTACACCTCGTCATTGCCGAAAGCGGCTTTGGCTTCACGGCGCGCGGCGGCGAGCAGTTCACCGAGCTGCGCCTCGCTTTCGACGATGCGCATGCCGCGTCCGCCCCCGCCCCAGCTCGCCTTCAGCATCACCGGATAACCGATACCGGCCGCAAGCTTCGCGGACTGCGCCAGGTCGTCGGGCAACGGCGGCGTCGCCGGCATCACGGCAACGCCGGCTGCGACCGCGAGATTGCGGGCCGTCACCTTGTTGCCGAGCTTGCGCATGCTGTCGGGCGTCGGCCCGATGAAGACGATGCCCGCCTGCGCGCACGCTTGCGCGAACTGCGGATTCTCGGAAAGAAAGCCGTAGCCTGGATGGATGGCGTCGACCTCGGCTTCGCCCGCGATGCGGATGATGTCGGCGATGTCGAGATAGGCATCGACCGGCGATTTGCCCTCGCCCACCAGGTAGCTCTCGTCCGCCTTGGTGCGGGCGAGGCCGAAGCGGTCCTCCTCCGAATAGATGGCGACCGTCCTCAGGCCGAGCTCGCTGGCCGCGCGCATGACGCGGATGGCGATCTCGCCCCGGTTGGCGATCAGGACGCTGCGGAAAGTCTTCTTCTCGGACATGGATCTGGCGGCAGTGGAAAATCCCCGGCGGCCTTCACTTTAGCATTGCCCGCGAGCGCCACGGCCGGCCGTGGCCACGAAAGTCCGGCGCATCTTCGGTCATACTGGCGGCCATGCTTGCCATCGCCATCCACGGGGGCGCCGGTTCGCTCCCCCGCACCGAAATGAAGCCGGAGGCCGAGGCCGAGTACCTCGCCGAGCTCGCCACCGCCCTCGATTCGGGCTTCGAGCAGCTCGCCAAAGGGGGATCGAGCCTCGACGCCGTGGTCGCGGCCGTGAAGCTCCTGGAGAACTCACCGCTCTTCAATGCCGGCCGCGGCGCCGTGTTCACGCACGACGGCGTCAACGAGCTCGACGCCGCCATCATGGACGGCTCGAATCTCAAGGCGGGCGCGGTCGCGGGACTGCGCCACGTGCGCAATCCCATCGAGCTCGCCCGCCGCGTGATGGAGCGCTCGCCGCACGTCATGGTGATCGGCGACGGCGCGGAGGAGTTCGCGCTCGAGCAGGGCCTGGAACTGGTGCCGCGGGATTACTTTCACACCCAGCGCCGCTGGCGGCAGCTCGAGATCGCGCGGCGCGCGGGTGACGCGGCGTCCGAGAGCATCAACTATTTCGGCACGGTCGGCGCCGTGGCACTGGACGGAGCGGGCAATCTCGCTGCCGCGACGTCGACCGGCGGCATGACGAACAAGAAATACGGGCGGGTCGGCGATTCGCCGATCATCGGCGCCGGCACCTATGCGAACAATTCGACCTGCGCGCTCTCGGCCACCGGCCATGGCGAATACTTCATGCGCGCCGTCGTCGGCCACGACGTCAGTGCACTCATGGAATACCGGGGACTCAAGCTCGCGGAAGCCGTCCGGACGGTCGTGCAGGAAAAGCTGGTGCGCATGGGCGGCGAAGGCGGCGTGATCGCGGTCGACCGCGCCGGCGGCCTCGCGCTCGAATTCAACTGCGAAGGCATGTTCCGCGGCTCCCGCACCTCCACCGGCGCGCGCTCGATCGCCATCTACGGTGCCGGTGTTGGATAACTGGGGATTTGGACAAGGTCGCAGCACCAAATCCCCAGTTATCCAACACCGGCACCGGCTTCAGTTGCGGCGGGCTGAGCGGAACGCGCCGGTGTCCATCATGCTGTACTCCTCTTCCATGAAGCGCACGCAGTTGCGTCCCTGGTCCTTCGCCTCGTAGAGCGCTTCATCGGCGAGCTGGATGATGCCCTGCACGCTGCGCCTGGAGTCCGGCTGCAAGTACGCGACGCCGATGCTCACCGTCAGTTTCGAGGAGCAAGTCGATGCCGCGTGGTCGATATTGAGCGCCGCGATCGAGTTCTGGATCGACACCGTGAGTTCCGCGACGTAGTCGCGGGTCGGGCTGAAGAGCACGACCGCGAATTCCTCGCCGCCATAGCGCGCCGTGAAATCGAGCGGGCGGCGTGCCGACCGCCGCAGCGTCGCGGCAACGCTGCGCAGGCACTCGTCGCCCTTCTGGTGGCCGTAGTGGTCGTTGTAGGGCTTGAAGCAGTCGATGTCGACGAGGATGAGCGCGAGGTGCCGCTTCTCGCGAATCGCCTGCTGCCACGACACGTTGATGTGCTCGTCGAACATGCGGCGGTTGTGGATGCCGGTGAGGCCGTCGTTCGCCACGAGCTCGTTGAGCAGGATCGATTCGAGAAAAGTCGTGCGCCGGGCGGTTTCGTACAGGTAGCTCACGGATGCGCCGACCATGTTCGCGAACAGCAGCACGAAGCCGTTGTAGATGAGATCGCCGTGCGGCACCTTGAGCACGGACGACGTCACGAGATAGGCCGCGAGGATCGCGACGTTGACGATCGCCGATTCATAGAAGAAGAGCGCCGGGAAGAAATAGATGTAGAGCGCCGTAAGAATGAGGCTAGGCACGAGGAGATGGATGCCCGCCTCGTAGATCCGTACCTGGCAGGCGACCACTGCAAGCCCGATGAGCAGCGCGACGAGCGTCGCGAACAGGCGGAAGCTCCGCTCGACGACCCGCGTGTAGGTGCCGGCAAGGCCGACCACGAGGAGCGGCATCATCACCCAGAGCTCCATGCGGTTGACGACCAGGAGCGCGTCGCCTTCGAGGATCAGGCGGTCGAGGAACGAGAACGCGAGCACCAGCGCGAACGCCATGCCGATGTTGACGCGGATCTCGCCCATCCGCTCGCGCACGGTCTCGGTGCGAAATTGTGCTTCGAGCGCAGGCTCGAAACGTAGCCATGGGAATCGGCGGCGCAGCTGGACCGCGGCCGGGGAGTCCGGAAGGTCCTTCAGATTGAGATGGCGTTGTGAGACCAAGCGCTGGCGATCGTCATTGCCGCGGAGCGCTGCGCGCCCCGGGACCCGGTGGGCCGGCGCGCATCTTACCCGCGACGGGCCGCGGCGAGGGTCACTTCCGCGCGAAACATGCCGGTACGCACCATTGACGACTCGGATTCGCGTGCGGCAATGCGATTGCCGCCGGCCTCGTGCGCTTCGCGCAAGGCGGCTTGGCCGAGCCCGACGAAGTCCTCGCTCGTGTCCGCGGGACGCGGAACGGCGAGCGCCACGCCAACGCTCACCGTGACCTGGCGGCCATTCGGCGAATCCGGATGCGCAATAGCGAGCGCCGCGACCGCCGATCGCACTCGCGCCGGCAGGTCCTCGGCGTACAGGCGATCCGGATTCGTGAGCAATACCGCGAACTGGATTCCGCTGTAGCGGGCGCAGAAATCGAGCGGACGCGCGGCGCTCGCGCCCACCGCCCCGGCAACGCGGCGCACGCAGTCATCGCCGGCCTCGAGGCCGAAGCGGTCGTTGAACTTGCGGAAGTTGTCGATATCGACGAGGAGCAGCACCAGCAGCGCCTTGTCGGCGATGCACTGCTGCCACACGCTTTCGAGGTAACGGTCGAACATCCGGCGATTGGCGAGATGCGTGAGCCCGTCGCGCTCGCCGAGGTGCGTGATGACGAGCGCCTGCAGGTATGCGATGCGCAGCGCGTATTCCCGTGCGTAGCCGAGCGCGGCCGCGATCGCGAGCACGCCTCCGTGGGTCCAGGCGACGCTCTCCAGGACCGGATCCAGGGTCGTGGACTTGAGGAATACCGCCGCCCACAAGAGCACCAGCCCGCCGACCGCCCAAGCGGCGCGGGTCCGCCAAAGCGACCCGGGCAGGAGGAACGCGATGGGCACCAAAACCGTTTCGAGCGCAGCCGCCGGCAGGTTGCGTCCCGAGTAAGCGAGCCCGGCAGCTCCAAGGCAGGCGAGGCCGTAGGCAATGGCGGCAACCCAGCGGCTGCTCGCCGCGCAGGCACGCTCAAACCCGTGCTCGAGGTCGGTTTCGAAGCGCAATGCCGGGAAGCCGCGGGCCAGTTGTCGGCCGGCGGCGGTCTCGTCCGCGTCGGTGGCCACGCGAGGAAATCTCATGGGATCGGGCGCCTTCGAGGGGTTAGCAGGCGCATACGGTAGCGGCATGGGCGACCCCCCACAAGCAATGTGAGAAGGCGTCCCCTAAACCGCGAAAAAGTTCAGTTCTTGCGGCGATCGTCGGGGATCAGGTTGCTATTTCGCTCGCGCACTTCCTTGATGCGCGTGCGCCAGACCTCGAATGGATCCCATCCCTTGTCTTCGGCGTCCTGTTTGTCCGCCGGAGGCAGTGCCGTCGGGGCCCGCCGTTTGTCGTTTCCCACCACGTTACCCAGCCTTCCTGCGGATAGCAGGCCGCCACTCGCTTTGCTCGTCATGGGTGGCGCCCCGTTGGTTCTTGTTCTTGTCGGGGAGGATTCTATGCGCTCAAACATGAAAAAGCCGTAAATTTCGTGTGACAGGTCGGGCCGGCCTTATGTGAACTTCCTGCCAAATCAGATTGTTAGCTCATTCACTCCGCAAAGTACCGGTGCAGGTAGGCGTCGAAGGGGATTGCACCGGGTGCCGAGTCCGCCCGCTCGAGGGATGCCTGGACCTCGAGGGATTCCGCCGCTTCCGCCGCAAATTCGCCGAGCCGCTGGCCATTGGGCGGATACAGCTCGAGGAAGTAGTTCTTGTGCAGCGCTGAGGTGCGCAACGCCAGGCTGAAGAACGAATCGCCACTCGCCTGCAACTCCGCGAGCAGCCGCGCCGAAGGCGTCAGCGTCACGTCATCGAGCTTGGCCGCCTGCGCCGCGAGCGCCGCGGTCGCCGGCGCCTGGCTGTCGCCCTGATCGAGCAGCTCGCAGATGCCCTGCATGGAATCGAGGATTTCCCGGGCCCAGTCGCGCATCGGCCTGCGCCGGCCGTCGCGCACCAGTTCGAGGCCCGGCTCGCGGCCGCGGCGCGCGACCGTCACGTGATTCGCGTCGAGCACCGGCTGCTCATCGCGCTCGATCGGCGGACTGTCCTTCAGGATGCAGTAGGCGAGGAAGGCCTCGAGGAAGCGCATCTTGTTCTGATTGACCCCGACGGGATCGAAGGCGCTCACGTCGAGCGCACGCACTTCCACGTATTCGACACCCGCGCGCCGCAAAGCCTTGGTCGGTCGCTCGCCCGAGCGCGCGATTCGCTTCGGCCGGATGAAGCTGTAGTACTCGTTCTCGATCTGCAGCAGGTTGCTGTTGAGCTGGCGGTACTCGCCGTCGACATTCACGCCGAGTTCGGCGTAGGGCGGATGCGGCGTCGAAATCGCGCGCGACAGGTCCGCGATGTAGTCCTCGAGACTGTTGACCGAAATATTGACGCCCGCCTGGCTCTTGTTGCGGTAGCCGAGATCGCTCATGCGAAGCGAGGTGGCGTAGGGTGCATAGAGCGTGCCGCGGGTCAACTCCTTTAGATCGCTGTCGGGCCCCGTGAGGAAGGTCCGGCAGACCGCCGGTGAGACGCCGAAGAGATAGAGCACGAGCCAGCCGTGCCGGCGGTAATTCCTGAGGAGCGAGAAGTAGCGGTCCGAAATGAAGTCGGCCCCGCCCCGCCGCGTGTGCGTGAGGTCCTGCAGGATCGGCCAGAAATGCGCCGGGAACGAATAGTTGTAGTGCACGCCCGAAATGGCCTGCATCACCCGCCCGTAGCGCAGGCCGAGGCCGTTGCGGTAGACGGTCTTCATCCGCCCGACATTGGAACTCCCGTACTGCGCGATCGGAATGCTCGCATCGCCGTTGATCGCGCACGGCATGCTGGTCGCCCAGAGAAGCTCATCGCCCAGGTGCCGGTAGGTAAACTGGTGGATGTCGCAGAGGTACTGCAGCAATTCCCAGGTTTCAGTGAAGGCCGGCGTCACGAGCTCGAGCAGCGCCTCGGAATAGTCCGTCGTGATGTGCTCGTTGGTCAGCGGCGAGCCGAGCCCGCGCGGATGCGGGCGCGTGGAAATCCGCCCCTCGGGCGTGACCCGGAGCGACTCTTTTTCAACGCCCTTGAGGCCGCCCTGCAGCGCATTGGTCTGCCGGTAGTTCACGAGATCGGCGAGCCGCCGCTCGTAGACCCGGTCGATTCCGGCGCGCGTCATGCGGGCGCCCGCGCCTTCAGAGCGCGATGCGCCCGGTCAGCATGTCGCGAAACAGCAGGAAATCGCACGCTAGGCTCCGCAGGGGATAGCGGAAAGTGGCGGGCGAATTGCGCTCGAAGAAGAAATGCCCGACCCAGGCGAGCGCATAGGCGCAGAGGATCCCCGCGGCAATCGGCCACCAGCGGCCGGCAATGGCTGCGCCGGCCGCGCCCGCGATAGCGAGCGCCGTCCCGCAGAAATGCAGGCGCCGACAGGTCCGGTTGCCATGTTCCCCCAGGTAAAACGCATAGAACTCGCGCAGGTTCGCGAACGACTTGCGAGTGCGCGCGGTCATCGCAACTCCGTGCCGGTCGGGTCGCCGAAGTCTCAACGACCCGCGCAGGGGCCGTCAAGCGCGGGCATGGGACTCGAATCCCACGCCCCGCCAGAAACTTTGACATATGGATTGCGCAGGCGCGGGCGGCTGAGGCGAACTGTGATCGCTCGCGCGCCCGCCCGGTGCACGGATGCGTAAGCTTGCGATGCGCCCCGGGCTTCCAACCTTCACGGAACCGATGATCCACTTCAGACTTCTTGCCGCCCTGGCCGTGTCCTTCGTGCTGGGCGCGATGCTCGGCTGGTGGCTGCGGCACCGGCGCAAGGACCGCGTGGTCGACCTGCAGACCCTGGAAGCGCAGAACCGCGAGCTGCACGCCGTGCGCATCGAGCTCGAGATGGCCAACGCGAAGCTGCGCCAGCTCACGATCCTCGACCCGCTCACCGGCATCGCGAATCGCCGCGCCTTCGACCAGGCGCTCATCCGGGAAGTACGGCGCGCCCAGCGCGACCACCGCCAGCTGTCCCTCATCCTGTGCGATATCGATGGCTTCAAGGCCTTCAACGACCACTACGGCCACGCCCGCGGCGATGAGACCCTGCGCCAGGTCGCCCGCGTAGTCGCGCTCACCTTCCGCCGGGCCGGCGATCTGGCGGCACGCTATGGCGGCGAGGAATTCGGGGTGATTCTGCCGGGGGCTACGGCGCGACAGGCGCTGCTCTATGCCGAGCGGCTGCGGCGCAATGTCTGGCGGCAGCGGATCGCACACGAGCGCGCGCCCGTGGGTGCGACGATCAGCCTGAGCGCGGGCGTCGCCAGCCTCGACCTCGTCGCGAATGCCACTGCCGAGGAACTCATCATGGCGGCCGATGAGGCCCTCTACAGCGCGAAGAGTTCGGGCCGCAACCGCGTGGCGCTCGCCACCGCGCGTGCCGCAGCGGCGAAACTCGAGCAGGCGTCCTAGGGCAGCTCGACGGTCACGTCGATCGCGACCAGGAAATCCGGATCGACCAGGCGCTTCACCTCGACCCAGGTGGAAGCCGGCAGGTTGTGCTTGTCGTAGAACTCGAAGCGCAGCTTCGACTGGCCGAGCAGCGCATCCATGTCGGTCGTGTAGATCGTCTCCTTCGCGACGTGGTCGAAGTCCGTCTTGAAGAACTTCAGCGTACGGTTCACGTTTTCGTACGCGGCCCGGAGCTGCAAGGCCATGTCGCCGGGCCCGATGAGCTTGCCGTCGGCGTCGACCGCGAACGACCCGGACACATAGAGCGTGTTCTCGACACGCACGGCTTGCGCGTAGCCGAACGCTTCTTCGAACTGATTGAGGTGATAGAGCTCCTTGACGCGGTTCTTCGGCTCGGGGGCCGGGGCCTCCGCCTCGCAGGAGGCGAGCAGCACGCAAGCGATGGCAATGATGGCGAGGCGTCCGGTGGTGCGCATCGGGCGATACCCTAGTTCATGGTCTTCAGGCGGTCGGCGAACTCGCGGATATCGCGCGCGTTGGCACCGGCATCGTTCGCACCGATGCGGGAAGCCGACCTGATGTCGATCACGGTGCCGCGCCCGGCGCGCTCGGAACGAACGCGGATCGCGATGTCGTCCTTGAGGCCGAAGAAGGGTGAAGTACTCGTCGCTTCGATGCGGAACTCGTCCGCAACGACCGCGACAATCTCCCAGCCCATGGCCCGCGCGGCCTTCTCCGCCAGCGCGAAACCTTCCGCCGGTTTCTTGGCTCGCAGCAGGATCGGCCGCAGGTCCGGATAGAGCTCCTTTTGCAGTTCCGGCGCATTGACGGCGGCGCCGTCGACGGAATAGTCGGCCACGTAGTCGAGCGAATTCGTCGCGTGATCGGCGGCGCGGCGCGGCGCGGCCTCGACGAAAGGCGGTGGCGACACGGTATCCGTGCTCACGTCATGCAGCAGCGATGCCGAGCGCAGCTGGCCATACCAGTGCGCGGCGACGATGACCACCACCGCCCCGAATGCGAACGCAAGCCCGTTACGCCAGGCCCGTGGCTCGCTGCGCCCGCCGCGGGTCGTGAGGAGCGCCACGCCCGCGAGCATGAACGCCGCAAGGGCCGCAAGCACGCCGATGAGAAACGGGCCCTTGAAGGCGACCTCGAACGGTACGAGGCGCAGGCGATGGCCGGGCCCCGCGACGAGGAGCGCCAGCGCGCTCGCGAGTGCCGCATAGCGGGCGATTGCCAGGAGCTTCGCGGGCCAGGCGGTCGGCGGATTCATCGGGGACCTCGACGCCCAAGGCGGCACTCGATCTTGCAGCGCGCGCTTTGAGGTTGGCAACCGGCGCCACTGTCGCTCATGGCAGAAAGCTCATTGCAGGGCGCTCATGCTGGCGCCCGTGGCGATGCAGGCGTGGCAGCGCGTGTGCCGGAGTGAAGTCTCGCGCGTCAGGGCTTCCCCGAGCGTCGCCCCCTGATCGAAGGCGCCGTCATCGTCGACCAGCGGACACGCGTACACGCGGACAGCCCCGCCCCGCTTCAGGATCATCTTGCTCTGGGCGCACATCAGCGGCATGCCCGACGTATGCACGCAACGCCTGGCAAGTTCATCGTCGTTGACCGCCGGCCCGCCGCCCGTCGCGCCCGGCAAACCGTAATCGGGCAGGGCGACGATCGTGAGGTCGGCGGGCAAACCGTGCTTGACGAGCACGCTGCGAAACGCCGCATGCGCGGCGCTCGCGTCCTCGCCTTGCGTGGCCTGCCGCGTGATGGATACGGGAAAGCCTCGCTGGTGCAGGAGCGCAAGCCCCTCGAGCGCCCGGCGAAAATTACCCCAACCGCGCCCCGCGTCATGGCGTTCGGCGTCCGGGTAGTCGAGGCTGACGCGAAACGACAACGCGTGCGGCTGCAAACGCAGCGCATCCAGCTGGTGGACGCGGCGAATGAGTGGTGCGGTGCCGTTGGTGAGCACGAGGCACGGCGCCACGGCGAGCGCGCAGCTGAGGATCCGGACGATGTCCTTCACGATCAGCGGCTCGCCGCCGGTGAATGAGAATTGCCGCACGCCGTGCGCGCGTGCTTCCTCGATGATCGGTCGGACGTCGGCGAGCGTCAGGCGCTCGAGCCGCGAATCCCCGGGCCGCGAACCCTCAAGGCAGAAAGGACATTCGAGATTGCAGGCCGTGCCGGTGTGGAACCAGAGCTCGGTCAAGTGAGCGGCACGCAGCCTGGCCGGAATCATCGGCTCACCCGCCTCACTGCTCGAGCAGACGTTGCGCGACGGCGACGAGCGCCTGCCGCTTCGGGCGCGCGTCCGATGCCAGCTCGGTAGCGATGCGCGCGCAGTCGGCAAGGCCCTGAACCTGGTGCCGCCGCGGAAGCTTGCCGACCCGAAGACCCTCGCGTTCGCAGTGATAGGCAAGCTCCGCCACCAGGCGATTCGTATTCCATGCGAGCGTGGCGAGGTCGGGCCAGGGCCGTCGCGCGGCCATGAGCGTGACGCCGCCGCGCGTCGAGGTCGTCATGGCGACGTCCGCGGACTCGAGCGCGGCGCGCGCGAGCGCGTAGTCCGCTTCCGTGTGCGCCGGCGCGTCGGTGCCGATGAATACGAGCGTACGGGCGCCATGACGTCGCAGCAGATGGTCCACCGTGTTGATGCGTTCACCGGCATTGCCGCCGGCCTGTCCCACGATCGACCAGTCGCGCCGCGCGACCGATCCGGCCCAGGACAGATCGCTCGCGAGCGCGAGGGCCAGCGCCACCGGGCCGTTCCAGCACTCGGCATCCTCGATAGCGCAGGCGAGGAGCGCCTGGTTGAGATCGAAGGTCGCCTGGGCCCCGGCGTCGGGCAGCGCACGGGATTTCGCGGGTGCGAGACGCGGGCGCGTGCACAGGATGACGAGCGCGGGTGCGCTGCGGGACAGGCTTTCCTGATCGAGTCGCATGGGCGGCGCGATCGTGGAGAGGGGGGGCGCCGAAGTCAAACGAAGCAGCCGGCCCGTGCGGCGGCTTTTGCGACGCACAAGCTGAATTTGACGCGCAGTAGCACGGCATCGCAGACTCCCGGCGCTCCCAAAAAAGAATAGCCGGCGGGTCGTCGAGCGGACGAGCCGGTCGCCGCCGTCAGCACAAACTCCATCTCTCGAGGACACGCATGGCCAAACCATCGTCAAACCGGCGGGCTCGCGGTGCGATTGCCCCGCGCTCCGTGAAAACCGCGCGCGACGCACGCGCGATCGTGAGCCAGCGCGACCTGAAGCACATCAAGGTCGGCGTGTTCGATATCGACGGGATCCTGCGCGGCAAGTACATGTCGCGGGACAAGTTCGAAGCGGCGCTCGACGGCGGGTTCGGCTTCTGCGACGTCGTGCTCGGCTGGGACGCCAACGACCAGCTCTATGACAACGTGAAATACACCGGCTGGCACACGGGCTACCCGGACGCGCCGGTCCGCATTCTTCCCGAGAGCTGCCGGCCGCTGCCTTTCGAGGGCGACGGGCTCTTCTTCCTGTGCGAATTCACGCCGCCCGCCGACGCCCTGTGCCCGCGCGGGGTGCTGCGCCGCGTGATCGAGCGTGGCCGCAAGATGGGCTTTGAAGCCTTCGCCGGCCTCGAATACGAATTCTTCGTCTTCGACGAGACGCCGGAAACGGTGCGGCAGAAGAACTATCGGGACCTGAAACCGATGGCGCCGGGCTACTTCGGCTATTCGGTCATCCGCAACAGCGTACACAGCGAGTTCTATCGCACGCTCCTCTCATTGTCCGAGGAAATGGACTTCCCCTTCGAGGGCCTGCATGAAGAGACCGGCCCCGGCGTGCTCGAGGCCGCGATCACGGTGGACAAGGCGGAAGCCGCGGCCGACAAGGCGGCGCTCTTCAAGACCTTCTGCAAGATCGTCGCCCAGCGCCACGGCAAGATGGCGACCTTCATGGCGAAATGGTCGCGCGACTGGCCGGGCCAGAGCGGCCACACGCATATCTCGCTCAGGGACAAGCGCGGCCATTCCGCCTTCTTCGATCCGAAAGCGCCGCACCACATGTCGACGACCATGCGCCACTTCGTCGGCGGCATGCAGAAGCTGATGCCCGAGCTCCTCGCGATGATCTCGCCGACGATCAATTCGTACCGGCGGCTCATCCCGGGCTTCTGGGCGCCGACCGATTCCACCTGGGGTGTCGAGAACCGGACCTGCGCATTGCGCATCATCGGCGGCAGCCCGAAGTCCCAGCGCGTCGAGTACCGGATCATCGCGGCGGATGCCAATCCGCACATCAGCCTCGCCGCGGCGCTCGCCTCGGGTCTCTGGGGCATCGAGAACAAGGTCGAGCCGGACAAGCCGGTCGAAGGGAACGCTTACGCGCACGAGTGGCCCAAGCGGCTCAGCCTGCCGCGCACGCTCTGGGACGCCGCGCAGCGCCTGAAGGCTTCGGCGATGGCTCGCGACTGGTTCGGCTCGGCCTTCGTCGACCACTACGCGGCGACGCGTGAGTGGGAAGAGCGCGAGTTCCGCAAGTCGATCACGGACTGGGAATTGCAGCGCTACTTTGAAATCATCTAAGGGCTCCATGCGCTGATGGCCACGATCCAAAGCACGATTTCGCCGGTCGATGGCCGGGTGTACGTCGAACGGCCGTACGCCACAGCGGCCGGGATCGAGAGTGCCCTGGCGCTAGCGGTCAAGGCGCAGCACGCCTGGAAGCGGGTTCCGGTCGCGGAGCGCATTCGTGTCGTCAATGCCTTCGCGGCCGCCTTCGAAAAGCGGCGCGACCGGATCGCAGAGGAAATCACCTGGCAGATGGGCCGGCCGCTGGCGGCCGCGCCCGGCGAAGTCCGCGGCACGCTCGAGCGCGCCCGCCACATGACGGCGATCGCGGCGCAATCGCTCGCCGACCTCGACGCCGGGCCGAAGAGCGGCTTCCGGCGCTTCGTGCGGCGCGAACCGCTCGGCGTCGTGCTCACGATCGCCGCGTGGAATTATCCCTATCTCATCGCGGTGAACAGCGTCGTGCCGGCGATTCTCGCGGGCAACGCCGTCATCCTCAAGCACTCCGCGCAAACACCGCTCTGCGCCGAGCGCTTCGCCGAATGTTTCGAGGAAGCCGGCCTGCCCGAGGGCGTGTACCAGTTCCTGCATATGACGCACGCGGACACCGAACGATTGATCGGCGACGCGCGTATCGACTTCGTCGCATTCACCGGGTCGGTCGCCGGCGGCCATTCGGTGCAACGCGCGGCAGCCTCGCGCTTCATCGCGGCGGGCCTCGAACTCGGCGGCAACGATCCTGCTTACGTGCGCGCGGATGCGAACTTCGCCCATGCCGTGGAAAACCTCGTCGACGGCGCATTCTTCAATTCCGGCCAATCCTGCTGCGGCATCGGCCGGATCTATGTCGACGAGCAGCTGTACGACCGCTTCGTCGCGGACTTCGTAGCGCTGACGAACGCGTACAAGCTCGGCAACCCGACCGACCCCGGCAACAATCTCGGGCCGCTCGTGCGGACGAAGGCCGCGGACGACGTGCGCCATGCCGTCGCGGCCGCGGTCCAGAGCGGCGCGCGCGCGCTGATCGATGAGCGTCGATTTGCCGGCAGCCGCGAGGGCACTCCCTACCTCGCGCCGCAGGTCCTCGTCGATGCGCCGCAGGACTCCGCGGTCGTGCAGGAAGAAACCTTCGGCCCGCTCGTCAGCATTCTCAAGGTGCGTGACGATGAGGAGGCGATCACCCGCATGAACGACAGCCGCTACGGGCTCACGGCGTCCGTATGGACCGCCGATTCCGATGCTGCGCTTGCGATTGGCGATCGCATCGACACCGGCACCTGGTTCATGAACCGCTGCGACTATCTCGACCCCGCGCTCGCCTGGGTGGGCGTGAAGGATTCGGGCCGCGGCTGTAGCTTGTCGACCGTCGGCTTCGAACATCTCACCCGGCCGAAATCATTTCACCTGCGGACGGAGGTCGCGCCATGACCGCCAGGAAATCCGAACTCACGGGCCGCTGGAACTACCCGACGAACATCCGCTTCGGCGCCGGCCGCATCCGCGATCTGCCCGCCGCCTGTCGCGAACTCGGGATGGAACGGCCACTGCTCGTCACCGATGCCGGTCTCGCGAAGCTGCCCGTCGTCGCCCAGACGGTGCAGCTGTGCCGCGATGCCGGGCTCGGCTGCGACGTGTTCGCGGATGTGCAGCCGAATCCGGTCGAAACGAACGTCACGCAGGGCGTCGACCGGTTTCGCGCCGGCGGCCACGATGGCGTCATCGCCTTCGGCGGCGGCAGCGCGCTCGACATCGGCAAAGCCGTCGGCCTCATGGTCGGCCAGACGCGGCCGATCTGGGATTTCGAAGACAAGGAAGACTGGTTCACGCGCGTCAACGTCGCAGGCATGGCGCCTGTCGTCGCGGTGCCGACGACCGCCGGCACGGGCTCGGAGGTCGGACGCTGCTCCGTGCTCACGGACCTGCGCGATCACACCAAGAAGCTTATTTTCCATCCGCGCCTGTTGCCGGCGATCGTGATCGGGGATCCGGAACTCGGCGTCGGCCTGCCGGCGAAGATCACCGCCGCGGTCGGCATGGATGCGCTCTCGCACAATCTCGAGGCCTTCTGCGCTCCGGCCTACCATCCGCTCGCCGATGGCATCGCCGTGGAAGGCATCCGGCTCGTGAAGGAATGGCTGCCGGCCGCCGTGCGCGATGGCGGCGATGTCGAAGCCCGCGCGCACATGCTGATCGCCTCGACCATGGGCGCAACGGCATTCCAGAAGGGGCTCGGCGCGATGCACAGCCTGAGCCATCCCTGCTCCGCCAATCTCAATACGCATCACGGGCTCACCAATGGCGTTGTCATGCCGTACGTGCTGGTGCACAACGAGCCGGCGATCGCGAAGAAACTCGCCCGCCTCGCCGCCTATATCGGGTTGCGCAAGGCGACCTACGCCGCGTTCCTCGACTGGGTGCTGGAACTGCGCGAGTCGATCGGCATCCCGCCGGCACTCTCGGCGCTCGGGCTCAAGGAGGAACACGCGGCCCAATTCGCACCGCAGGCGCTCGTCGATCCGAGCACCCCGTCGAATCCGCTGCCCATGGACCGCCCGGCCTTCGAGCAGCTCTACCTGCACGCGATTCGCGGCGAGCTCACGGCCTGACACAGGATAATAAGAGTCGGCGAACCGGCGGCAGGGATTGCAATCGCATTAATCGAGGGTTCAGGATGGCCCCGTCACCGTAGCGCCCCTATGAAACTCCCCTGGATCGCCATCGGCGCCATCGCCCTCCTCGCATCGAGTCCGGCGTTTGCCTTCCGCTGCGGCAACAAGCTGGTGCTGGAAGGCGACACGCGCTCGGAAGTCATCAACAAATGCGGGGAGCCGGACGAGGTCACGCGCAAGACGATGCTGCGCGCGCCCATCTACTGGTACTACGGCACTCCGATCACTGTCGGCGGCGTCGACATCGAGATTCCCGTCGAGATCTGGTTGTACAATCTCGGTCCCAGCCGACTCATGCAACGCCTGCGTTTCGAGGACGGAGAGCTCGTGGATATCGAAACGCTGGGCTACGGGTACCTCAAGTAGTAACCGCCGCGGATGCCGATTCCGAGTTTTCGCCCGATTCGCGCGGAAGATGACGCGGCGGTAGCCGCGATCATCCGCGCCGTCATGACGGAATTCAGCGCCGACGGTCAGGGTTTCGCCATTCACGATGCGGAAGTCGACGGCATCACCGCCGCCTACGCCATCCCGCGCGCGGCCTATTTCGTTGTCGAGCTCGACGGACGCGTCATGGGCGGCGCGGGCGTCGCACCGCTCGCCGGCGGCGATCCCGGCGTCTGCGAGCTGCGCAAGATGTATTTCCTCGAAGAGATCCGCGGCATGCGGATGGGCGAGCGGCTGCTGCGCTACTGCATCGACACGGCGCGCAATTTCGGCTACGCCACTTGCTACCTCGAGACGCTGTCCGGCATGGACATCGCGCAGCATCTCTACCAGAAGCTCGGCTTCCGGCGGCTCCCGGGACCGCTCGGACGCACCGGACACACGAGTTGCAATCGCTTCTACGCGCTCGAACTCCTCTGAGTGTCCCGGCGCATTGCGGGCGCACAGGGAATCGTGCGCTTGATGACGCTGCCGATGGTCAATCCCTGGACCAGGATCGAGAAGATCACGATCACGTAGGTAAATGTGACGACGATGTCCTTTTCGGCGCCCATCGGCAGGGAGAGCGCAAGCGCGACCGAGATGCCCCCGCGCAAGCCACCCCAGGTGAGAATCTTCCAGGAGCCGCGCGGCAAGCCGAATGCGCCCCGGAACAGGCGAAACGGCAGCGACACGATGATGTACCGCGCACCGAGCGCTACCAGGATCATCGCGACGGCCGGGACGATCGTCGCTGCGGAGAATTCCAGGACCGTGATCTCAAAGCCGATCAACACGAAAAGCACGGAGTTCAGGATCGCGTCCACCAGCTCCCAGAACATGTCGAGATGCACGCGGGTGACTTTCGACATGGCCGAAGCCCGGGCGTGATTGCCTATGATGAGCCCCACCACGACCATGGCGAGCGGGCCGGATATGTGCAGTCGGCTCGCGAGCGCGTAGCCGCCCGTCACCGCAGCGAGCGTGATCAGGACCTCCTCCTGGTAGCTGTCGATGTTGCGTAACAGGAGATAGGTGACGTAGCCAAGCGCGAGGCCAAAGGCGATCCCGCCGCCCGCCTCGCGCAGCAGCAGCTCGCCGACCGCCGCGGCCGTCGGTACCGCGCCACTGCCGAGCATCGACACCGCCAGCACGAACAGAACGATGCCGACGCCATCGTTGAAGAGGGATTCCCCGGAGATGACCACTTCGACGCCCTTCGGCGCACCGGCGGTCTTGAGGATGCCCATGACGGCGATCGGGTCGGTCGGCGAGATCAGCGCGCCGAAGACCACGCAATAGCCCAACGACAGATGAACGCCAAGCCACGGCAGGACATACCACGCGGCGGCGCCAATCAGCGCCGCAGAGACGCAGGTGCCGAGCACCGCCAGTAATGCGATGTGCCACCGATAAGCATGCAGCTCGCTCAGATCAACGTGCAGCGCTGCCGCAAACAGCAGCAGCGACAGCATGCCCTGCATCAGCAGGTCCGAGAAATCGATGGATGCCAGCAGCCGGTCTTCGTAGGCTCCGAAGCGATGAATGCCGAGGCGATCGAGGCCGATGAACGCGAGCGAGAGGACGAGCGCAATGCTCATGACGCCGATCGTGGTCGGCAGGCCGATGAAACGGTGATTGACGAACGCCAGCAGCGCTGTGATCACGATGCAGGCTGCAGCGATATCCAGCACTGTCTTTCACCCCTGCGTTCTGGGCGCGTCAGCCCCCAGCGGGCGTCTTGAGCCAGCGATCGATTTTTGCATCGAGCACATCGAGCGGCAACGCGCCGTCGATGAGGAGCTGGCGGTGGAACTCCTTGACGTCGAAGCGCGCGCCCTGCGCTTTCTGCGCGCGGGCCCGGAGCTCCTTGAACTTGAGCTCGCCCATCTTGTACGAGAGCGCCTGGCCCGGAATCGCGATGTAGCGCTCGACTTCGGCGACGGCATCGCTCGGCCCGATGGCGGTGTTCGCCGTCAGGTACTCGATCGCCTTCTCGCGGGTCCAGCCCTTCGAATGCAGGCCCGTGTCGAGGACCAGGCGCGCCGCCCGCCAGATTTCCGCCGACAACGCGCCGAAGTGATCGTAGGGATCCTTGTAGAAGCCCATCTCGTAGCCGAGTGATTCCGAGTACAGGCCCCAGCCTTCGATGTAGGCGCCGTAGTAGGCGAACTTGCGGAAGCGCGGGAGCGTTCCGACCTCCTGGGCGATGGTCAGCTGGAAGTGATGACCGGGAATCGCCTCGTGCAGGAAGATCGACTGCATCTGGTATTTCGGCCGGCTCTTGAGGTCGTAGGTGTTCGCATAAAAGACGCCGGGCCGTGAGCCGTCTTCGGTCGCCGGCTGGTACGCGGCGGACGAGGCGGACTTCTCGCGGAAGGCTTCCACCGGGCGAACTTCAAAATCCGCCTTCGGCGCGATATTGAAGAGTTCAAGCGAAGCGGTCGTCGCCTGCTCTTTCAGCGCCCGGTAACCTTCGATGAGATCCTCGGGCTTCGTATAGTAGAAGCGCGGGTCGCTGCGGAGCATCGCGAGGAAGGCCTTGAAGTCTCCCTGGAATCCCGTCTGCGCCATCACCTTTTCCATCTCGCCGCGGATGCGCGTGACTTCGGCAAGGCCGATGCGGTGGATCTCGTCCGGGCTCTTGTCGGTGGTCGTGAACACGCGGGCGCGATAGGCGTACCAGCGATCGCCCATCGGCAACGCGTTGAGCCCGACGGTCGCCCGCGTCTTCGGCAGGTACTCGTCGCGGATGTAGTTGAGGAGGCGCTCGTTCGCCGGCCAGATCTCGTCCTTGATGGCCTTCTCGAAGGCTTCCTCGATGCGCTTCCTGTCCGCCGCGCTGGCATCGGCCGGCATGGCAGCAATACCCTTGTAGTAGACGGACGCTTTCGGATCGCCGCCCGTCAAGGCCGCGATCTGCGGCAAGGTGCGCTCCATCAGGACACGCGGCTGCACGATGTCCTTGTTGACGCCGGCGCGCATGTTGACGATCGACTGGTCGATCCAGGCGACGTAGTCGTGCACGCGGCTCAGCCAGTCCTCGTAGTCCTTGACGTTGCGGAACGGATGCAGCCCCGTGGCCGAGAGCTGCGCGAAGAAGGTCACCTCGTTGCCGAACTGGTCGACCGGCAGCAGCTCCGCCTGGTAGGAGAAGCCCTCGATGTTTTCCATCCGGTCGCGCCGGAAGATGTCGTAGGAGAGGCGCGCCTGCGTGCCGAGCTGGTCCGCCTTGATCGCGCCGAGCTTCTTCAGGTACTCGCTTTCCAGTTCGCGCGACTTCGCGAGGTACTCGGGCGATATATTGTTCTCGAGGCGGTTGTTGAATCGGTAGTCGCCGTTGAGCGTCGCCTGCAGCGGATTGAGCTCGAGGTACTTGTCCCAGTAGGCCTCGACCAGCGTCGTCAGCTGCTGGTCGGCGCTCTGTGCCGCTGCCGCCGGCGCGACCGGACCGCCGGTTGAATCGGCGCTTTTGTCCGCGCAACCCGCAAGGCCCGCAGCAACAACGGCTCCCGCCATCCACGTCATGTATCGAAGGGTCGACATCTCCACTCTCCCCTGTCGCTTGTACCCGGAGTTACTGCGATTGCGCCGCGATCCAGCGATCGACCTTCGCATCGAGCACGTCCATCGGGAGCGCACCGTCGAGCAGCACCTGGCTGTGGAATTCCTTCACGTTGAAGTGCGATCCCAGCGCTTTTTCCGCGCGCGTGCGCGCGGCGCGGATGCGGATCTGCCCGACCTTGTAGGACGTCGCCTGGCCGGGCCAGGCAATGTAGCGCTCGACCTCGGCGACGACTTCGGGCCCGGCGAGCGACGAGTTGTCGAGCATGTAGGCGATCGCCTGCTCGCGCGTCCAGCCCCTGGCATGCATGCCGGTGTCGACGACGAGACGCATGGCGCGCAGCATTTCGGCGTTCAGGCGCCCGTAGTACTGGTACGGATCCGTGAAGACGCCGAGTTCCTTGCCGAGCGATTCCGAGTAGAGCGCCCAGCCTTCCCAGTAGACGCTGCCGCCGCCGAAGCGCCGGTAGCGCGGGATGCCCTTGATCTCCTGCGCGATCGAGCCCTGGAAGTGGTGCCCCGGCTCCGCTTCGTGCAGCGACAGGGTCTCCATGCCGTAGAGCGGCACGCGCTTGAGATCCGTCGTGTTCAGGTAGAAGACCCCCGGCCGCGATCCGTCCTCCGAAGGGCTCTGGTAGAACGCGCCGGCGGACGACGACGCCCGAAACGCCTCGACCGGCTTGATCTGGTAGTCCGCCTTCGGGAAATCCTGGAAGAGCTTGGGCAGCAGCGCTTCGACTTTCGTCTTCGTCGCATTGAACTGCGCGAGCGCGTCCTCGGGCGACTTGAAGAGAAAGCGCGGATCGGTCTGCATGAACCTGAAGAATGCCTTGCGGTCGCCCTGGAACTTGACCTGCTGCATCACGCCGTCCATCTCGCCGTGGATGCGCTTCACTTCGCTCAGGCCGAGCCCGTGAATCTCGTCGGCGCTCATCTTGGTGGTGGTGAAAACGCTGAGCGTGTAGTCGTACCAGGCCCTGCCATTGGGGAGCGCGGACCAGCCGACGGTGTCGCGGCAATGCGGCACGTAGTCATTCTTGAGAAAGTCGCGAAAGCGCGTGAGCGAGGGATTCAGCTTGTCGAGGATCTGCGCACGATACGCCGCCGTGAGACGCTCGTTGTCCGCGGCCGGGAACTTCTTTTCCGGCAGCTTCCGGATGGGCCCGTAGAAGATGCTGTCCTCGGCCTTCGGTGCGATCAGGTCGGAAATCTGGGGCAGCAGCTTCCCGGCGACCACCTTCGGCTGCACCACGCCGCGCTTGATGCCGATGCGCATGTTGGTGATCGACTGGTCGAGGAACACGAGGAACTCATCGCTCCGTTTGAGGAAGTTCTCGTAGTCCTTCACCGTGACGAAAGGCTGCGCGCCTTCGCCGGAGCCGAGCACGGCCAGGTCGCCGACCGAATTGTTGAACTGGTCGATCGGCAGGAGCTCGCCCGGAAAGGGGTTCCCCGCGATCGCCGACTCGCGGTCGTACTTGAAGACATCGTAGGTGATGCGGTCCGTGCCCGAGAGCGTCGACGGGTCGATGGCCTGCAATGCCTTCAGGTAGCTGCTCTCGATTTTTTCCGACTCGGCGACGAACGCCGGGCTGATCGAGTTCGCATAGCGGTCGTTGAAGCGGTTGTCGCCGATGTAGGTGGCGTAGAGCGGCTGGCGCGTGATCAGCTCCTCGAAATAGCGGTCGACGAGCTGGTTGAGCCGTTCCCCGGCCGTCGGCTGTGCGGCAACGGCGAACTGTGAAAGCGCGGCCGCAAATAATGCGGCCGCGATGAAAGCGGCAGGCTTGCGCATGCTGGGGATCCTCGAGTCTGGAGTTGCTGTCGCTTAAGGTAACTGTCGCGGGGCTGGCTGTCAGCCCCTGGATTGCGCCGCGATCCAGCGGTCGACCTTGGCGTCGAGCACATCCATTGGCAGCGCGCCATCGAGCAGGATCTGGCTGTGGAAATCCTTGACGTCGAAGCGGGGCCCGAACGCCTTTTCCGCGCGGTCCCGCATCGCGCGAATGCGCAGCTGGCCGACCTTGTACGAGGTCGCCTGGCCCGGCCAGGCGATGTAACGCTCGACCTCGGCCACCACCTCGCTTTCAGCCATCGAGGAGTTGTCGAGCATGTAGGCGATCGACTGTTCGCGCGTCCAGCCCTTCGCGTGGATGCCCGTGTCGATGACGAGGCGCATGGCCCGCAGCATTTCATCGCCGAGCCGCCCGTAGTACTGGTACGGATCCGTGAAGAGGCCCAGCTCCTTGCCGATCGATTCCGAGTAGAGCGCCCAGCCTTCCCAGTACGCACTGCCGCCGGCATAGCGGCGATAGCGCGGAAGACCCTTGAGTCCCTGGGCGATCGTGATCTGGAAGTGGTGCCCCGGCTCGCCCTCATGCAGCGTCAGCGTCTCCATGCCGTAGATCGGCGCGCGCGCGAGATCCGAGGTGTTGAGATAGAAGACCCCCGGCCGTGATCCGTCCTCGGATCCGAATTCGTAGAAGGCACCCGCGGACGAAGCCGCGCGAAAAGCCTCGACGGGCTTGATGTTGTAGCCCACCCTGGGGAAATCCTTGAAGAGCTTCGGCAGGAGCCCGTCGACCCTGGTCTTCGTCGCGCGGTACTGCGTGAGCGCGTCGTCCTCGGACTTGAAGAGAAACCGTGGATCGGTCTGCATGAACCTGAAGAACGCATGCAGATCGCCGTCGAAGCCGACCTGCCGCCTGACCTCTTCCATCTCGCCGCGGATGCGCGCGACTTCGCGAAGCCCGAGCTGGTGGATTTCCTCCGCACTCATGTTCGTCGTCGTGAAGATGCTGAGCGTGTAGTCGTACCAGGCCTTGCCGTTCGGCAGCGCCGACCAGCCGACGTTGTCGCGGCAATGCGGCAGGTAGTCGTTGCGGACGTAGTCGCTGAGGCGCTTGAGCGCCGGGTTCAGCTTGTCCTTGATGGCACGCTCGTAGGCTGACTTGAGGCGCTTGTTGTCGGAGTTGGAGAAGTTCTTCGCGGAGAGCGCCTTCACCGGGCCGTAGAAGATGCTGTCCTCGACCCTGGGCGTCACCAGGTCATCGAGCTGCGGCAGCACCTTCTGCATGACGATCTTCGGCTCGACGACGCCCTTCGTGACGCCTTGGCGCATGTTGACGATCGCCTGGTCGAGGAACACGAGGAACTCGTCGCTGCGCTTCAGGAAGTTCTCGTAGTCCTTCACCGTGTTGAACGGCTGCGCGCTGTCGCCCGAGCCGAGCACCGCGAAGTTCGACACCGGATTGTTGAACTGATCGATCGGCAGCAGTTCGCCCGGAAACGGCACGCCCGCAAGCGCCGACTCGCGGTCGTACTTGAAGACGTCGTAGGTGATTCGGTCGGTACCCTCGAGGCTCGACGGGTCGATGCGCTCGATCTCCTTGAGATAGCGGCGCTCGCGGGCTTCGGACTCGGCGACGAACTTCGGGCTGAGCGAATTCGTGTATTTGTCGTTGTAGCGCGCGTCGCCGAGATAGGTCGCGCTCACCGGTTGCAGCTTCAGCTGTTCCTCGAAGTAGCGATCGACGAGAGCATTGACCTGCGCGGCCGGTGTTGCGGGCGTTGGAGCGGCGACCGTGCAGGGTGCGATCCAGGCGGCGTACGCGGCGGCCAGCAGGACGAGTAGTCGACGCAACATGGGGACCTCGGTGGGACAAGCCTTCGAAAAAAACGCGCGCGATTATAGCGACCGCGCGGAAGCGTCCCCGGCATCGTGCGATGACAGGTCGCGGCCCTGCGGCCAAGCGAATGGAGTCGCCCCAAGTGCGGTGCCGTGCCGCCATTGCTTACTCCCCGCTAACTTCCTATGCTGTCCCGCGACCCGAGATTATCCGTTGCGCTAACGCACGGATTCATAACGATAAATCTATAAAGTCAAAGGGGTACCACGCGATGAATCCAGCATCCAAACCGGGCGATGCGGCCATGGACGACGACGTCAAGGTCCTGCATAGCATGGGCTACGCCCAGGAACTGTCGCGACGACTCGGACGGTTCTCGAATTTCGCGATTTCGTTTTCCATCATCTGCATCCTCTCGGGCGGCATCAATTCGCTCGCCCAGGCAACCTCCGGTGCAGGCGGCGCAGCGATTGGCTTCGGCTGGCCGATCGGCTGCTTCATATCGCTGGTCTTCGGCGTCGCGATGGCACAGATCGCTTCGGCCTACCCAACGGCGGGCGGCCTCTATCACTGGGGCTCGATCCTCGGCAATCGTTTCACGGGCTGGGTCACTGCCTGGTTCAATCTGCTCGGTCTCGTCACGGTGCTCGCCGCGATCAACGTCGGCACCTATTACTTCTTCATGGGCGCGTTTGGAGCAAAGTTCGGGCTGACCGACTCGATGACGACGATCATCACCTTCCTCGCGATCCTCACGGGTGGCCAGGCGCTGATCAATCACTACGGGATCGCGCTCACGGCAAAGCTCACCGATTTTTCCGGCTACCTGATCTTCGGCGGATCGATCCTGCTCGCCGTCGTGTGCCTCATCTACGCGGACAGCTATGACTTCTCGCGCCTCTGGACCTTCGCCAACTATTCGGGCGAAGCAGGCGCCAACGTCTGGCCGTCTTCCACGGGGAGCTGGGTGTTCCTGCTCGGCCTGTTGATGCCCATCTATACGATCACAGGCTACGACGCATCCGCTCACACGTCCGAAGAGACGAAGCAGGCGGCCATATCGGTGCCGCGCGGTATCGTTTCATCGGTCATCTGGTCGGCGGTATTCGGATACCTCTTCCTCGCCGCCTTCGTCCTCATGATTCCGAACATGGACGAAGCCGCGAAGCAGGGCTGGAACGTGTTCTTCTGGGCGCTCGATCAGCAGGTGCCGAACACGATGAAGCAGATCCTCTACTGGGTCATCTTCGTCGCGCAGATCCTCTGCGGTCTTGCGACGGTGACATCCGCCTCGCGCATGATCTTCGCGTTCTCCCGCGACGGCGGCCTGCCCTTCTCGAAGGCGCTCGCCAGGGTATCGCCGAAGCATCGCACACCGAACGTCGCCGTCTGGACGGGATCGGCGCTCGCCGTGCTCTTCGTCTGGGGCGCGAAGTGGCTGGAAGCGGGCGGCACGCCCGTGTACACGGTTGTCGTCTCGTGCACCGTGATTTTCCTCTTCTTCTCGTTCGCCATTCCGATCACGCTCGGGCTCTTCACGTACGGCGGCCCGAAGTGGCCGAAGATGGGACCGTGGACGATCGGCAAGGGCGGCTATTCGCTCTTCGCCGTGCTCTCCATCATCGCCATGGTGCTGATCTTCGTGCTCGGCGTGAGCCCGCCCAACGCGCTCGCGCTGCGCGTCACGATCGGGTTCCTCATCCTGACCGCCATCGTGTGGTTTGCGCTGGAGAACCGGCGTTTCCAGGGCCCGCCGATCGGCGACGTCATCGCCAAGCGTCAGGCTGCGATCGCGGAGGCCGAAGCGGCACTTGCCGCGGCGGGTGCCAAGCAGTAGAGCGATCGTCTTTCGGTCGAAGTGACATGGAACGGGGCGCACGGGCGCCCCGTTTCTCTTTCTAGGCCTTGATGCGTTCCATCTTCGGGTCGTACAAGGGCTCGAGATGCAGCTTGCAGGGAAAGCGCTCCGTCGCGACTTCCAGTTCATACGATCCTGAAATCAGGTAGTCACGGTCGATGCCTTCGACGCGACGGACGTAGCCGAAACCGATTGCCTTCTGCACCGTGTGACCGAAGCCGCCGCTCGACAGCCAGCCGACGCGCTCCCCGTTTCGATAGATCGTCTCGCGCCCCAGCAGCACGGCTTTCGGATCATCGACCGTGAATCCGCAGAACCATTTCTTCGGCGGCAAGCCGCGCTGCTTCTCCAGCGCCTCGCGACCGAGGAAGGATTGGTTCGTCTTGAGCTTCACGGCCCAGCCGAGGCCCGCCTCGAACGGATTGTGGTCGGGACCGATGTCGCTGCCCCAGGCGCGATAACCCTTCTCGAGGCGCAAGGTCTCGATCGCGCGATAACCCGCATTCACGATACCGAATGCCGCGCCCGCCTCCATCAGCGCGCTGTAGGCCGGCGCCGCGAATTCCACCGGCACGTGGATTTCCCAGCCGAGTTCCCCGACGTAGGTCACGCGCAGCGCGAGCACCGTGGCACCGGCAAGGGTCAGTCGCCTGCCGCGGCCGAACGGAAAGCCGCCGTTCGAGACATCGTCGGGCGTGACTTTCTCCAGCACTCTGCGCGCGTCCGGGCCCATCAGCGCGAGCACCGAATAGGCAGCGGTCACGTCGACGAGCGTTGCGTCGAGCCCCGCCGGAATCTGCCGCGTGATCCAGTCAAAGTCATGCGTCGCGAAGCCGGTGCCGGTCACGAGGTAGAAGCTGTCGTCGGCAAGATGCGCGATCGTGAGGTCGCATTCGATGCCGCCCTTCGCATTCAGCATCTGCGTGTACACGAGACTACCTGGCGGTTTCAACACATCGTTCGCCGCGATCCAGCTCAATGCCTTGCCGGCGTCGCGCCCGAGCATCTGGAATTTCGCGAACGAAGTCTGATCGAAGAGCGCGACCCGCTCGCGGGTTGCGCGATGCTCACGGGCCACGGCGTCGAACCAGTTCGGGCGCGTGAAACTGTACTCGTCCTCGGCCATTTCGCCCGCAACCGCAAACCAGTTTGGCCGCTCCCAGCCGAGCTTCTCGCCGAATACCGCGCCTTGTTCCTTCAGCCGGTCGTAGAGCGGTGAGCGCCGGAGCGGCCGCCCGCTGTGATGTTCCTCGGCTGGCCATGCGATCGTGTAGTGCTTGCCGTAGAGCTCGAGCGTGCGCTTCCTCACCCAGTCGATGTCCCGGTGCGGCGCACCGAACCTGCGGATGTCGACCGGCCACACGTCGAATGGCGCTTCCCCGCCGACGATCCACTCGGCGAGCACCTTGCCTGCGCCGCCGCCGGATGCAATGCCGAACGCATTGAAGCCCGCGCCGACAAAGAAGCCCGCGATGCCCGGAGCCGGCCCCAGGATGAAATTGCCGTCGGGCGTGAAACTCTCGGGCCCGTTGATGAGCTCCTTGATGCCGGCGGACTCGAGCGCCGGCACGCGCGCCATCGCGAGTTCGAGGATCGGCTGGAAGTGGTCCCAGTCCGGCTGCAGCAGCTGGAAGTTGAAATTCTGCGGAAACCCGTCGACCGCCCACGGCAGCGGATCCGGCTCGTAGCCGCCCATCACGAGGCCGCCGACTTCCTCCTTGTAATAGGTCAGCCGATCGGGGTCGCGCAGCGTCGGCAGACCCCGCTTGACGCCGGGAATCGTGTCGGTGATGAGGTACTGGTGCTGCACGGAAACGAGCGGCACGTTGACGCCCGCGAGCTCGCCGACCTGTCGCGCCCACTGGCCGGCGCAATTCACGGCGACTTCGCAGGCGATGCGGCCGCGGGCGGTGAGCACAGCGGTGACGCGGCCGCCCTTGAGCTCGATGCCGGTCACCTCCGTGTCCTCGAGAATCGTGACGCCGCGCTGACGTGCGCCTTTGGCGAGCGACTGCGTGATGTCCGACGGATTCACCTGGCCGTCGGTCGGCAGGAAGGCCGCGCCCACGAGATCGCCGATTTCCATGATCGGCCAGAGTGCGAGTGCCTCCTTCGGCGAGAGCAGGTGCATCTCGAGACCGAACGAACGCGCGGTCGTCGCCTGGCGCCTGAGCTCGATCCAGCGGGCTTCGTTGCACGCCAGCCGGAGGCCGCCGTTCATCTGCCAGCCGCTCGCGAGACCGGTCTCTGCCTCGAGCGTGTTGTAGAGCGCAACCGAAGCCCCGAGCATCTGCGTGATGTTGGCGCTCGTACGCAGTTGCCCGACGAGTCCCGCCGCGTGGTGCGTCGATCCCGACGTCAGCTTGTGACGCTCGACGATGACGGTGTCCTGCCAGCCGAGCTTCGCGAGGTGATAGGCCGTCGAGCAGCCGACGATGCCGCCGCCGATGACCACCGCGCGCGCCTGCGTCGGAAACTCAGCCATGGCTCTTTTCGAAGTCCTTCCACATGCGGTCGAAGCGCGCGAGGTAATCACGTGCGTAGGCGGTGTAGTCGAAGTCGAGCGACGAGGTGATGCGCGACGCCGCACCCCACAGCGTTTCACGCAGCAGCGATGCGCACTTCATGGCGAGAAAGCCGCGGCGTTGCGCCGCGGCCTCGGCCGGACCGAAATACCGGTCGAGCACGAGCGCCTCCATCCCCGCCGTGAGTTCGTTGTTGGACGCGAGATTGGCGAGATCGAACAGCGGGCTGTTGAAGCCCGCGTAGTCCCAGTCGATGAGCCACAGCCGCCTGCCGTCGTCCATGATGTTCGCGGCCAGCAGGTCGTTGTGGCCGAACACGATGGTTACCGGGCCGAGCGCCTGCTCCAGCCGATCGCAATACCCGGCCAGCACGTCGAGGCCGATGTCGTAGGGATTGGATCGGTTGGCTTCGAGCAGCGCGAGATAGCTGCGCACGACCTGAAACGCCCAGAAGATGAGCGCGGGCCCCTGGAAGTGCCGAGGGATATCCTGATGGCAACGTTTCACGAGATCGACGATGCGGGGGAGATTGCGCGGCTCGCGCACGAGTTCCGGAGTAAAAGTCTCGCCCGCGATGAATCGGCTGACCAGCACGCCGTCGCCCGCGTAAATGACCTCGGGCGAGATGCCGGCCGCGAAGGCCGCCTTCGCGGCGGCGAGTTCGTTGAACCGCATGACGCCATGCGCCGGAATGTCACGGCCGAGGCGGACGACATAGCGCTCGCCGCCGCCGTCGGTCACTCGGTAATTGCGATTCGTGATGCCGCCCGTCAGCGGGACGATTTCCGACACCGCGCTCCAGCACGGCAGCTGCCGGATCGCGCGCAGCACGTCGTCTTCGGCTTTGTTGTTGTTTTCCCGGGCCGCCATGCGCCGGTGAAACTACACGGCGGCGGGCTCTTTGACCACCCGCAGCGAAATGCTCCGGTAGCGCAGGTTCAGGAGCAGCGCGCAGGTGAGGATTCCGGCGATCAGGCCCCACCAGACGCCGCGCGGCCCCAGATGCGCCGTGACGCCGAGGCCGTAGGCGAGCGGAAAGCCGATGGCCCAGTAGGCGATGAGATTGCAGACCATGGGAATGCGGGTGTCGCGGAAGCCGCGCAGCGCGCCCGCCGCGCCGACCTGCAGGCCGTCGCCGATCTGAAAGACACCGGCAAGGAGCAACAGACCCGCGGTCATGCTCTGCACGATCGGATCGTTCGAATAGAGCCGCGCGATGGCGCCGTGGCCGATGGCGATCACGATCGCGGACACGGTCATGATGGCGGTGCACAGGGCGATGCCGACGAAGCCCGCCCGTCGCGCGGCCGCATGATCGCCCCGGCCGTTGCTGTGCCCGACGTGCACGGTCATCGCCGAATGCATCGCGAGCGGCACCATGAACATGAGCGAGGCGTAGCTGAGCGCGCTCTGGTGCGCGGCGACCGTTTGCGCGCCGAACGATCCCATCAGGAGTCCGGCCACGGAAAAGAGCGTGCCTTCGGCGCAGACACTGCCCGCGATCGGAAGCCCGAGCGCCACGATCTCCCGCAGCCGTTCGCGGTTCGGCCACGCGAACCCGCCGAAGAGTTCGAACGGCTGGTAGAAGCGACGGCTCTTCATGTACCAGTAGAGCGTGCCGAGCATCAGCCACTTCACGCTCAGGGTGGTCACGGCGCAACCCATCGCGCCCATTTCGGGAAGGCCGAGCTTGCCGAACACCAGCAGGTAGTCGAAGAGCACCGTCGCCGCAAATCCGAGGACCGAGCAGTACATGGCCGGCCGCGTGCGCCCGAGCCCCTCGCTCGTGTAGCGGAGCGCGAGATAGGCGAGCACGGCCGGCAATCCGAAGGCGAGCGCGTGTACGTACTTGCGGGCGAGCGGAACGATGCCCGGATCGACGCCGATGAGCCGCATCACCGGCGTGAACGATGCGAGCATGATGACGATGAGGACCGCGGACAGCCCGAAACTGAGCCACAGCGCATGGCGCATGAAGTCGCCGACGCTGCGGTGCCGCCCTGCTCCATAGGCATGCGCCGTGATCGGGCTCACGGCCATCAGCACCCCGAGGCCCGCGAGATAGAAGATGACGTAGAAATTGAACCCCACCGACACGGCCGCCTGGTCGTGCGTCGCGTAGTGCCCGGTGATGACGGTGTCGGCGAGCCCCATGCCGGAGATCGCGAGATTGTTCACGATGAGCGGCAGCCCGAGCTTCAGGATCGAGCCCAGGTGGTAGCGAGTTTCGGACGGGGCCTGGGGCGCGAAGCGCTCGATCATGTGGCATTCTACCCGGATCGCACGCCGCGCCGGGACGCCGGGTCCGCCGCACGCGGCACGAAAATTTAACCGGGAGTCAGTCGCCATGCTCGCAGGTTCTTCGGTACGCCGGGTTGCCATCGTCGGCGGCACCCGCATCCCGTTCGCCCGGTCGCTCGGCGCGTATGCGACGCTCGGCAACCAGGACATGCTGACCGCGGTGCTGCGCGGTGTCGTCGACCGCTACAAATTGAAGAACGAGCGGCTGGGCGACGTCGCGGCCGGCGCGGTCATCAAGCACTCGCGCGACTACAACCTCACGCGTGAATCCGTTCTCGGCTGCGGCCTCGCCGCGGAGACGCCCGGTGTCGACCTGCAGCGGGCCTGCGGCACGAGCCTCGAGGCGGCCATTCTCATCGGCAACAAGATCGCCCTCGGACAGATCGAGAGCGGCATCGCGGGCGGCGTCGACAGCGCCAGCGACCCGCCCGTCGTCTATCCGCGCGCGTATCAACAGCTCCTGCTCGCGAGCGCCCGCGGCAAATCCGCCTGGCAGCGGATCAGGCCGTGGTTCGGCTGGCGGCCGAAGTACTTGAAGCCGGTTCTGCCGGGCGTCATCGAGCCGCGCACCGGCATGTCGATGGGCCAGCATTGCGAACAGATGGCGAAGCGCTGGCAGATCTCGCGCGAGAGCCAGGACCAGTTCGCGCTCGAAAGCCACCAGAAGGCGACGGCCGCGTATAAGGAAGGCTTCTACAAGGAGCTGGTGTTCGACTACCAGGGACTCTCGATGGACAACAATGTCCGCGCGGACTCGAGCCTCGAGCGGCTCGCGAAACTGAGGCCCGCTTTCGATTTCTCCGGCGCCGGCACCCTGACCGCGGGCAACAGCACACCGCTCACGGACGGCGCGTCGGCGGTCCTGCTCGCGAGCGAAGAGTGGGCGCGCGCACGTAATCTCCCGATCCAGGCCTTTCTCTGCTACGGCAAGGTCGCGGCCGTCGATTTCGTGCACAAGGAGGGCTTGCTGATGGCGCCCGCCTATGCGGTGCCCGCGATGCTCAAGGACGCGAACCTGAAACTGCAGGACTTCGACTTCTACGAGATTCACGAAGCCTTCGCGGCACAGGTGCTCTGCACCTTGAAGGCCTGGGAGTCCGCGGAATTCTGCCGCGACAATCTCGGTCTCTCGGCGCCGCTCGGCAGCATCGACCGCAGCAAGCTCAACATCAAAGGCTCGAGCGTCGCGCTCGGCCATCCCTTCGCCGCGACCGGCACGCGCATCGTCGCAACGCTCGCGAAACTCCTCGCGGAAAGCACGGGCAAGCGCGGCCTGATCTCCGTTTGCACGGCGGGTGGCATGGGCGTCACGGCGATCCTCGAGCGCGCGTGATTACGGTGGTCGTCGCGCGACGGCGGACGCTTGAACGGGGAAGTTCTTTTGTCACCGCCGTAAACCCATCCCTGGGGGCTGCGGAAAAAACGTCCTGTTTTTTACGCTGCCAAAAGGACTTCCCCGTTCAAGCGTCCTTTGCGGGCCCGCGATCGTGAAGCTCGCGTCGCTCAAGAGTGGCGGAAGGGACGGCGCGCTTGTCGTCGTGTCGCGGGATTTGAAGCGGGCGCTGGCCGTGCCGGAGATTGCCGCCACGATGCAGAGTGCGCTCGATCGATGGGGCGAAGTTGCGCCGCGCCTCGCCGATGTCGCGGCGACGCTCGCGAGCGGCAAGGCCGGCGGTGTCGCGTTTGACCCGAAGCTCGCGGCGGCGCCGCTGCCGCGCGCCTACCACTGGGTCGACGGCAGCGCGTACGTGAATCACGTGGAACTCGTGCGCAAGGCACGCGGCGCGGAGATGCCGGCAAGCTTCTGGACGGATCCGCTCGTGTACCAGGGCGGCTCCGACGATCTCATCGGCGCCACCGACGACATGGCGGTGCCGAGCGAGGAGTTCGGCATCGATCTGGAGGCGGAGGTCGCGGTCATCACGGATGACGTGCCGATCGCCACCTCACCGGAAGCGGCGCGCGCGCACATCAAGCTCGTCATGCTGGTGAACGACTGGTCGCTGCGCAATCTCATCCCGGCGGAGCTCGCCAAGGGCTTTGGCTTTTATCAGTCGAAGCCGGCGACCGCGCTCTCGCCCGTCGCCGTCACCGCGGATGAACTCGGCGCGGCCTGGGATGGCGGCAAGGTCAACCTGCCGCTCGTGACGCACGTCAATGGCGTACTGTTTGGCCGGCCGAACGCGGGTGTCGACATGACGTTCGATTTCCCGCAGCTGATCGCGCATGCGACGAAGACGCGCCGGCTCGGCGCGGGCAGCATCGTTGGCTCCGGCACGGTCTCGAACTACGATCGTTCGCAGGGCTCGGCCTGCATCGCCGAGCGGCGCGTGCTCGAACAGCTCGAACAAGGCGGCGCACGCACCCCGTTCCTGCGCTTCGGCGACCGCGTCCGCATCGAAATGCGGGACGCGGCCGGCCAGAGCATCTTCGGCGCCATCGATCAGCGGGTGGTGCGCGCATAGCGCCAGGTCGTCAGGCCCCGGCCGCCATCTACTCCGCCGCCGCCCGCGGCTGGGTGAAGGAAAAGACGCGGAAGATGCCCGAGCTGCGAAAGTGCACCAGCATGCGCATGTTGAAGAAATGCATCGCCCCGAGCACCAGCACCACGAGGCCCACCTTCGTGCTCAGGAACTCCACCGCACCCACCAGGTCGGCCGGCTTCTCGCCATAGCGCAGCGCGAGCGAGACGAAGCCGAAATTGATCAGGTAGAAGCCGACGAGCAGCAGGTGATTGATCGAGTCGGCGATGTCGTCCTGGCCCTGGAAGTTCGCCACCAGGAACACCCGGCCGTTGCCGTGCAGGCTCTGGCCGACCCAGATCGTGATCGCAAGGCTCAACGCGATATAGACCGCATAAGTCGCTACCATCATGGCTGACAAGCCTCCCTCATTCGTTGTAGATTTAGCTCAACGGCTAACTACATTAGTGTTACTTAGCTAATTAGTCAATAGGCTAACTATTATGACACTCGAACGGGTATTCGAAGCGCTGTCCTCGACCGTGAGGCGCAAGATCCTGGCCTACCTCTCGGCGACCAGCCTCACGGCGGGCGAGATCGCGGACCGCTTCGACATCTCCAAGCCCTCGGTCTCGAAGCACCTTTCCATTCTCGAGGGCGCCGGGCTCATAGCGGGCGAGCGGCGCGGCCAGTTCATCCACTACAGCCTGGTGCGCGAGAGCCTCGTCAATACGCTCAACGGTTTCGTGCAGGAAGTCTGCCCCGTCTCGAGGCCGCTCAAGAAGGAAAGCCAGCGCAAGGCGGCGCAGCGTGGGAGCAAGACGCCCGGCCGCGCATCGGGCGCCTGAGCGCTAGGGACCGGAGAACCGCAACACGAGATAAGAGTGCGGCTGCAGCGTCACGGCAAAGTCCGTGCGCGGCGGTTCCTCGTTGCCCCGTCGGCGCCGTCCCGGTTCAACCGGTTCCGGCGTGGCTGCCGGGACAGCAGTGATCCGTTCGCCCGTCATCGCGTTGCTCAACTTCGAGCCCGCGCCAGCCAGCGATACCTTGACCGTCGTCGCGTGCGGCAGGAACGACTGCAGCACGAACGTGCCGTTGTCGTAGACGAACAGACTGACGAGCGCCTCCGAGTCGATGCGCACGGGAGCAGTCGGCTGCAGGTAAGTCTTGATCTGCGCCGTCAGCCCGCGCGGCAGCTCGTAGAGATCCGCAACATTGTCGGGAATCGCGAGCACGTAGAAGACGCCCTTCGAATAGCGATTCATCAGGAGGATCGGAAAGCCCTTCGCTCCGGCGACACCGCGGATGATCGGCCAGCTGTCGTTCGTGAGGAAGCGGATCTCGGGAAAGAGAACCGCGGGTGCGTCGCGGCCGGCATCGTTGAGGCTGGTGCCGTTGCCCGCACCATAGCCGTTGATGAACTCGCGGATCGCGGCGGTGCGCCCGGTCACTTCGAGCTCGACGATGTCCTCGATCCCCTTGCCCTCGAGCGCGCGCAGCAGCCCCGAGGTGATGACGACGTTGCGTCCGCCGGCGAGCTGCGCCTTGATCTTCTGAACGATGTCACGATCGAACTTGGCGGACTCCGTGAGCAGCACGAGGTCCGCGTTCGCCGGAAAGATGGGCGTGAGCTCGATCGGCAGGCCGATGTTGCCGAGATAGTTGTGCAGGAAATCCTCGCCGGTCGAGTGATAAGGCTTGTAGGCCGCGATGCCGACGGGCTTGCCGAGCTTGCCGATCACCGGATCGATCTGCTCGAGCGCATAGCCCGCGACCCGCCCCCAGCCGGGACCCGGATCGCCGGCGCCCGCGCTCCGATAGGACTTCAGCATCGCGTCCCAGCGGAAGCTCGTCGGCTCGCCCTGCCACGCGGCGCGCTCACCGGGACTTGCGGCGCGCGCTTCCTGCATCGGCCACCAGTTGAAGAGCGTGATCTCCGGCGCCTTGGCGAACAACGTGTCCCAGAGCTGTTCGGCGTAGCGGTCGACGTAGCGCGTGCTGAATGTGTCGACCCAGCCGCCGAGATTCGCGCCGTCGGGACGGATGTTGCTGAAATAGCGGTACACGAGATAGCTCTCGTATTGCTGCAGCAACTGGTCGGTGATGATGGGATCGCGGGTCTCCGTGCCCGTGTAGATGGCGTCGAACAGTTGCGCTTCCTGCTCGAGGTCGTAACCGAGGCCCTGGAAGTGCTCATACCAGTTCGGGTACTTGATGATCATGCGCACTTTCGGATTGACGTCCTTCGCGGGCTTCAGCACGAGTTCGCGGCTCACGCCGCGCATGGTGTCGAGCCGGTATTGCGTCCAGCTGCGCTTGCCCTTCGCGGCGATGTCCGCATCGCTCTTGCTGGTGAAGAAGAAGAAATCGTCGAGGATCACTTCGTCGAAGTGACGCGCCGCGAGTTCGACGGCCTGCCGGCACTCGGCACGGTCCTCGGGCTTCTCGTAGTCGAAAGTACCGAACTGACCGCCCTGCCCGCCCTTCGCCAGCGTGATGCCGCCCGACACCGTCACGCCGTGGTCGATGAAGAACTGCTTGACGGCATCGATCTCGGCATCGGTCGCGAAATTGTGGTCGCGGTAGACCTCGAGATACACCTTGTCGAATTTCACCTGGCGCATGGCGCGCTCGAACTGGCGTTCGCGCTCCGCCGGGTCGGCCATGAGGCGCGTCGAATTGACCACGACATAGATGGCAACGCGGAAGTTCTGGTACTGCGGCGCGTCCGCGAAAGACGCCGGCGCAATGAGGAGCCACGCCGAGGCAGCGACGCCAAGCAAGCCCTTCATGGGGACCTCGAACTCACGGGGGCGGCAAATTTCCACGCATAGAGGAGCACGACGGCGAAGCAGGCCGTCGGCACCCAATAGCCGGCCGCCATGCCGGCGTGATCGCCGATCCAGCCCATGACGACCGGGATGAGGGCACCGCCGACGATCGACATGATGAGAAACGACGAGGCGCGCTTGGTCCGGGGCCCGAGGCCCTGGACCGCGAGCGCGAAGATGGTCGGAAACATGATCGACATGAAGAAGAAGAGCGCGAGGAGCGCATGGAGCGAGACGCCCGGAATCGCGGCGACGACCACGAGGCAGAGAGCGACGTTGATGGCAGCGTACAGCGTCAGGAGCTTGCGGGGCGCTATCCAGGTCATGAGGAGCGTACCGACGAACCGTCCGGCCATGAAGAGCATGAAGCCATACGAGAAAATTGCCGATGCACGCGCCGTGGTGAGCGTCGCATCGTGCTCCGTCGCGTAGTTGATGAAGAAGGCGCCGACGCCGACCTGCGCGGCGACGTAGAAGAACTGCGCAACGACGCCCCAGACGAAATGCCGCTCCGCAAGGAGCCCGTGCCCAGCGTCCGGCATCCGCTCGACCTTGGGCTCCGGCATCGGCGTGAAGAAGAAGACGACGGCCAGCGCGAGCACGACGACGGCCAGCGCGACGTAAAGATAGCGCACGGGGTCGCCGTCGCCGGTCGATGCCGTGGCGGCGAAGACCACCATGCCGCCGATCCAGGGGCCGGCTGCCTGCCCGAGCCCATTGAAGATCTGCGAGAGGTTCAGCCGCTGCGCGCCGCGCGCGGGATCGCCGAGCTGCGTCGCGTAGGGATTCGCCGCCGTCTCGAGACAGCCGAGTCCACTCGCAATGATGAAGAACGGCACGAGAAAGAGCATGAAGTTGTGCGCGAGGGTGGCCGGGATGATGAGGAGCGCGCCGCCCGCGAAAAGCGCAAGGCCGAGGAGAATCGTCGCCTTGTAGCCCCTGCGCGCCGCGAGCTCCGCGGCGGGCAGCGCCATCACGAAATACGCGCCGAAGTACGCCGTCTGCAGCAGCGCCGAGCGCGCCTTGGTCACGCCCAGCGTGTCCTGGAAATGCTTGTTGAGCACGTCGAGGAGCCCGTACGAAAACCCCCACATGAAAAAGAGGCTCGTCACGAGCACGAACGCGAAGCTGAGCGTGCGCGAGGGCGTGAGGGTGGCGGAAACGGTCATGCAGGCGTTCCTTCAGGTGGACGAGCGATCGAGGTGCACGTAACCGCCGTCGACGAACAACCATTGGCCCGTCATGTGCGAAGCGCGCTCGGACAGGAGGAAGACGACCGCATCCGCAATCTCTTCTGCCCTTGTCATGCGCTTGCCGAGCGGGATGTGGCGGACGACCTCCGCAAGCTTCGCCTCCGGGTCCGGGAAGGTCGCGAGCCAGGATCGATAGAGCGGCGTCATGACTTCGGCCGGGACCACGGCGTTCACGCGGACACCCTGATCGGCGAGTGCGAGCGCCCATTCGCGCGTCAGCGAAAGCAGCGCGCCTTTCGCGGCGACGTAACCGCTGGTGCCCTTCTGGCCGGTGAGCGCGGTCTTCGAGGAGATATTGACGATGGCGCCGCGGCTCTGCCTGAGGAGCGGCGCGCAGAGATGCGCCATCACGTAGCAGTGGATGAGATTCGACTCGAGCGAGGCGACGAAAGCCTCGCGCCCGGTCTCCAGCCCGACGCTGTCGTTGACGCCCGCGTTGTTGACGAGGCCGTCGACATGGCCAAACTCCGCGTGAGTACGCGCGACGGCATCGGCGCAACGCGACTCGTCACGCAGATCGAGCCGGAACGTCCGCATGCGGGGCTGCAGGCGTTGCAGCCGCGTCGCGAGCTCGGGCTCGAGCGGATTGCGGTCGAGGATGACCGCAATGGCGCCCTCCTCGGCGAGCAGCTGGCTGATGGCCGCGCCGATGCCGGCGGCGCCGCCGGTGACGATGACGACGCGACCCTTGAGCTTCAGATCCATCAACCAGCGCTCCGGTCGTTGCGTTCCCCGGCTCGCAGGTCGAGCGCGTAGCAGCGTGCGGCCGTGCCGCCGAAGACATCGCTGCGTTCGTCCGTGGACAGCTGCTCCGCCAGGATTTCCATCAGCCGGTAAACCGCGTCGTATGGCGCCGCGAGCAGACAGACGGGCCAGTCCGAACCGAACATGAGCCGACGCGGCCCGAAGAGCTCGAGCGCGGTTTCGAGGTAACGCATGATCTCGCCTTCGTCATAGCGGCCGCGATCCGAGACGGCTTCAGTCACGAGACCCGAGAGCTTGCAGACGACGTGGGACAGGTTCTTGAACGGCCGCAGGCGCCGGCGCCACTCGTCGTGGCCCCGCTCGCGGATGGCGGGCTTGCCGAGATGATCGAGCACGAGGTGATGGCCGCCCGCCGCGGCGCTGAAATCCGCGGCGGCCTCCAGCTGATGCGCGTGCACGAGCAGCTCGTAGACGCGCTGCTGCCGCTGCAGCAGCGCAACTCCGCTGCGCAAGCGGGGATTACGCAGGAATCCGGCGACGTCCGCCTCATCCTGGATCGGGTGACGGAAGCCCGCGAGCTTCGCTTTGCCGTCCCAGCGTGCGAGGCGCGCCTCGAGGTCGCCGGCCGTGAGATCAACCCAGCCGACGACGGCCGCGATCCAGTCATGGGCTGCGGCGAGGTCGAGCAGAAAGTCCGTTTCCGCTTCCGTGGCGCGCGCCTGCACGGCAATGCACGCATCGATGCCGTGGCGCTTGAGGAGCGGATGCAGGTCGCGCGGCAGCCAGTCGCGCTTGAGCGCGTCCATGCCATCCGTGATCCATGGGTAGTCCGAGGGCCGGTAGCGCCAGAAGTGCTGGTGGGCATCGATGCGCATGCTCAGTTGCACCAGCCGCCGTCGATGACCTGCGCCGTGCCGGTCGTGAAGGAGGATTCGGCGGACGCCAGGTAAACGGCGAGCGCGGCGATTTCCTCCGGCCGGCCGAGGCGACCCATGGGTTGACGCGCCACGAACGCCGCGCGCACCGCATCGACGGTGGAGCCCTGCGAGCGCGCTTCGGTCGCGATGCGGCCGGCGAGCGACGGTGTTTCCACCGTGCCCGGGCAAATGGCGTTGCAGCGGATACCCGAGCCGATGTAGTCGACGGCGATCGACTTGCTGAGGCCGATGACCGCGGCCTTGGTCGTCGAGTAGACGAAGCGCTTCGGCACGGCTTTCAGGCTCGAAGCGACCGAGGACATGTTGATGATCGAGCCGCCGCCCGCGGCGATCATGCCGGGCAGCAGCGCCTGGCAGATGCGGAACATGGAGCCGACGTTGAGATTCCATGCGGCCTGCCAATCCGCTTCCGTGCAGTCGAGCAGCGTGCCGGGATGCACGACGCCGGCGCAATTGAAGATCACCTGGAAAGCATTCGTCGCCGCGGTGTGCGAAGCCGCGAGTTCGCGGATGGCCGCGGCATTCGTGACGTCGAGCGGGCGCGTCTCGAGCCCGGCGATGCGCTCGGCGGCGAGCGTCGCGAGCGCGGCCGCGTCGATGTCGACGGCGAGCACACTCGCGCCTTCGCGCGCGAAGGCGAGTGTCACCGCCCGGCCGATGCCCTGGCCCGCCGCGGTTACGATTGCGCGTTTGCCCGCGAGTCTCATGGCGTGTCTCCCGGCGAGGATGGACGATGCAGGAACTGGCGGCGCGATGCGGGCTTCATCGTGATGGAAAATCCCGGCCGTGCCGGCGGCATGTACGCCGCATTGCGCACGATACAGGGATCTTCGAAGTGCTCATGCAGATGATCGACGTATTCGATCACGCGCCCCTCGGTCGAGCCCCCGATCGCGACGTAATCGATCATGCCGAGGTGCTGCACGTACTCGCAGAGGCCGACGCCGCCCGCGTGCGGGCAGACCGGAAGTCCATGCTTCGCCGCCATCAGGAGCACGGCCAGCACTTCGTTCACGCCGCCGAGGCGGCAGGCGTCGATCTGCACGATGTCGATCGCGCCACGCTCGATGAACTGCTTGAAGAGGATGCGGTTCTGGCACATCTCGCCCGTCGCGACTTTCGTCGGTGCGACGCCTGCGCGGATGCGCCGATGGCCCTCGACGTCATCCGGGCTCGTCGGCTCTTCGATGAACCAGGGCCGCGCGAACGCGAGCGCCCGGACCCACTCGATCGCTTCATCGACCTCCCAGACCTGGTTCGCATCGATCATGAGCTTGCGATCCGGGCCGATGGCTTCACGTACGATCCGCACGCGCCGCCGGTCGTCCTCGAGATTGCGGCCGACCTTGATCTTGACGTGCGAAAAGCCGTGCGCCACCGCGTCGGCGCACAGGGCACGGATCTTGTCGTCGGAGTAGCCGAGCCAGCCGGCCGACGTGGTGTAGCAGGGATAGCCCTGACGCTCGAGCGTCGCGATGCGTTCGGCCTTGCCGGCGCTGCGCCCGCTCACGAGCGCAAGTGCCTCGGCCGGCGTGATGCAATCCGTGAGGTAGCGAAAGTCGACGGCGCGCACGAGTTCTTCGGGGCTGAAGTCGCAGACATAGCGCCAGAGTGGCTTGCCCGCCGCTTTCGCGAGCAGATCCCACACCGCGTTGACGATGGCGCCGGTCGCCAGGTGGATCGCACCTTTGTCGGGCCCGATCCAGCGCAGTTGGCTGTCGGAGGTCATGTGGCGCCAGAACGCACCTGGATCCGCAGCCACCGCTTCGAGCTCGAGACCGACGACGAGATGGCGCATTGAGCGCACGGCCGCGCAGCAGATCTCGTTGCCGCGGCCGATGGTGAACGTGAGGCCGTGGCCCTCGAGGCCGGGCTGGTCCGTTTCCAGGATGACGTAAGCGGCCGAGTAGTCCGGATCGGGGTTCATCGCATCCGAACCATCCAGGGACTTCGACGTCGGGAAGCGAATGTCGAGCACCTGCATGCCAACGATTCGCGTCATGCGGGCGAACCGTCAACCCGTCGGCGAGGGCTGGCTTGCGAAGCAGTGCGTGGCCGTGACGGACGCGCCGGGCGCGAGGATCTTGAGGCCCGTGTCGGCACGGCCGTGCGCCGCGAAATTGATCGCATCCGTCATGTGGGAGACAGGTTCGATGCAGACGAAGTTTTCTTCCGGTTCGTTGTAGACGACGAGGAAGCCCATGTTGTCGGAACTGCCGATCACGAGCCGGCTGCCGTCCGGCCAGAGCACCGTGGCGTCGCCCTTCAGGCCATCGAAGCAGTTGTCCATGAATGCGCCGTCGAGTTCGAAACCGGTCCTCAGGTCCCACTGCGGCGGCAGCTGCGCATGAGTCGTCGGCAGCAGGTGTTCATCCGTGAGCCACACGCCTTCGACCTGCGCCTGGACGCGGGTGCCTTGCGGCCGATGGATGTACGGATGCTGGCCGAGCCCATAGGGCATCGGATCGGGGCCATCGTTCGTCAAGGTGAGCCCGATCTCGAGGCCGGCGGCCGTCAGCTTGAAAAGCTGGCTCACGGTGAAGGCGAAGGGCCATGCGGCATTCGTGCGATGCACGAGCTGGATGCGGCAGTGCTGCGCCGATTGTTCGACGACGTTCCAGGGACGCAGCCAGCCGAGTCCATGCAGCGGATGCGTCAGGCCTTCATAGTTCGCCGGCAGCTGATACGTCTTGCCCGCGAATGCGAAGCGGCCGTTCTTGATGCGATTCCCATAGGGCACGAGCGCCCAGCAGGCGAGATCGTACGGCTCGTAGCTCGGCTGCTCCTGCGTGCGGCGAAACAGCTGTTTCGGTTCGCCGCCGTTCAACCGTTGCTCGAAACTCGCGACCGAGCCACCGAGTTCGGGCCAGATTTCGGCGCGGTAGCCACCGCACTCGAGCGCGATTCTTTGCCGCGGCGGATCGAAGCTTTTGAATGCCGGCGTAGCCATCGTTCCAGTCGCTCGGGCCCTCGTTCCATGGCTCGCGGGGGCCTTCGCGGAGGGACGCCCGTTGTTGATTTTGTCGCCAAATGGTAGCGCTATCATCCTTACTGCGCAATGCTTTACTGGGGTCTCGGGCCGAGGCTCGCAAGCGCCTCAGTCGGCGGGCCGCATGAGGTAGCGAGCGCCCTTTTGCACGGCAAAACTCCGGGTGTCCCCGCTGCCGGTAACGGGAACGGCGCGGCCCGAACGGGCTTCGATCAGCGTGTACGCCTCCCGGAAAATCGTGCAGCGGACCACGAGTTCTCGCGCCGCGGCAGTGGCGAGCATCACCTCGACCGCCTTGCCGTGTGCCCAGCGGACATCGACCGTGACGGCCCCGCGCGCGCGCAGTCCACTGACGGCGCCCGCGGGCCATGCCGGCGGCAGCGCGGGCAGGATTGAAATCTCTTCGTTCTGACTCTGCACCAGCATTTCCGCGATGCCTGCGGTCGCGCCGAAGTTGCCGTCGATCTGGAAGGGCGGATGGTTGTCCCAGAGATTCGGCAGGGTGCTCTGGCGCAATTGCTCCGCCAGCATGCGATGCGAGTGCTCGCCGTCGCCGAGGCGCGCCCAGAAATTGATCTTCCACGCCTTGCTCCAGCCGGTGCCGCCGTCGCCGCGGGCGCGGAGCGACACGCGCGCGGCGTTGATGTAGTCGGGTGTCGTCTGCGGTGAGATCTGGCGCCCCGGGTGCAGGGCGAACAGGTGCGAGGTATGGCGATGATCGTCCTTCGGATCGTCGCGATCCTCGCGCCACTCCTGCAGCTGGCCCCAGGAACCGATGTGCAGCCCCCGATCGAGGCGATCGCGTGCCTCGAGCACGCGACGTCCGAAGGCGGCATCGCCGACGTGCGTGGCGGCCTCGACGACATTGGTGAACAGATCGAACACGATCTGCTGCGACATCGCGGCGCCGCGCGTGAAGTCGCCGTGTTCCGGCGAGTACGACGGTGAAACGACGAGCTTGCCGTCGCGCGGATCGATGACGAGCGCATCGAGCCAGAAAACCGCGGCCTCTTTCATGAGCGGGTAGGCGCGCTTGCGCAGAAACGCCTCATCGCCCGTGAAGCGGTAGTGTTCGTAGTAGTGCTGCGCGAGCCAGGCGCCCGCTTCCGGCTGCCAGAACGCGGTTGGCCAGTCGATGAGGCCGGCGAAGCCCCAGGCGTCCGTGTTGAGGAACAGCGTCCAGCCGCGCGCGCCGACGATGCGCTTCGCCGCGAGCCGGCCGGGTTCGACCAGGCTGTCGACGAAATCGAAGAGCGGCGGTGTCGTCTCCGCGAGATTGGTCGTCTCGGCGGGCCAGTAATTCATCTGCAGGTTGATGTTGACGTGATAATCCGCGTTCCACGGCGGCGTGTCCGAATGGTTCCACACGCCCTGCAGGTTCGCCGGGAGTGAACCCGCGCGCGACGAGGCGATGAGGAGATAGCGGCCGTACTGGAAGTAGAGCGCCTCGAGGGCGCGATCCGCATCCGCGGGGCCGCCGCCGTAGTGTTTCAGCAGCTCGTCGGTCGGTGCCGCCACCGCCGTCTGGCCGATGTCGAGGCGCACGCGATCGAAGAGCGCTCGATAGTCGTGTTCGTGATCCGCCAGCAGACGGGCAAAGCCCAGCGACAACGCCTTGCGAATGCGGGCATCGACGGCAGGAGCCGGGTCCGGGCCGCGATAGTGCGGATAGCGCAAGCGGTAGTCGGTGGCCGCCGCCAGGATCAGCCAGGCGCCGTCGGCGTTCGCCACCGAGACGCTGCCGTCGGTGCCGGCGCTGCGGGTTCCGCCCTGCGCGATCACCTGCAGGCCCGCCGCGTAGTTGAGACCGTTGTCCATGAGCGCGCCGCGAACCGATATGCGTCCCGCCGCGGCGGACGTCGTCGAGCTGCGGTTTTTCGGAACGGCCATCTTTGCGACGAAGCTGATGTGACCGGGCTGGTCCGCTGTCAGGCGCATGACGACAACGCCCGCCGGATAGGAGGCGAAGTATTCGCGCAGGTAATGCACGCCGTTCTGGTCGAACCGCACCCGCGCCACCGCCTCGCCCAGCGCCAGTTCGCGACGGTACTGCGTGACCTCGCCCGATTGCGGCGCGAAGCTCAGCGTCACGTCGCCGAAATTCTGATAGTCGCCGAACCCCGTCGCCTTGCGCCCGATGCGATGCGCGACATCCTCGGGCGCGAGCGCGGCGGAGCGCTCGAGATCCGCCGCCACCTGGCGGACCGCGTGCGCCATCGATTCCTTCGGGATGCCGAAATCGTAGCCGCTCTGGCTTCCCGGCCCGCCGGTCCAGAGCGTTTTCTCGTTGAACTGGATGTGCTCTTCGTCGAGGCCCCCAAAAATCATCGCGCCGAGCGCGCCATTGCCGATCGGCAGCGCTTCGCGCTCCCAGTCGCTCGCCGGCATCGCGTACCAGAGGGTCGACGGCGGCGGTTCGGCCGCGGCGGACGGCACCGCGGATAAAACGACGAAGAAAGCGAAGAGCGCGCGCGCGGTCATAGATATGATTAATGATAAGGAACGCTTCGATGATTCACAGGGGTCCCCGTCGTCGCAAAGCATGACTCTCTTATATAGGTGTCTGGCGGGCGTTTCCGGCCTCATCGTCACTGCGCTCTGCCTCGCGGCCACCCCGGCCGCGCCCGCGTACGTCTGGAAAAATGTCCAGGTCGGCGGCGGCGGCTTCGCGCCCGCCGTTGTCTTCAGCCGCGTTGAGAAGGGTCTCGCCTACCTGCGCACCGACATCGGCGGGCTCTATCGCTGGGACAACGCTCTCGGCCGCTGGATTCCCCTGCAGGACTCGATGGCCGAGTCGACCTATTTCGGCATCGAGAGTGTCACGCCCGATCCGGTCGATGCGGACGTCGTCTACGCGGCCGCCGGCATGTATCGCTGGGACGGCGCGGCGGCCCTGCTCAAATCGAAGGATCGGGGCCGCAGCTGGGATGTATACCCGGTTTCCTTTCGCATGGGCGGTAACGAGGACGGCCGTGGACTCGGCGAGCGTCTCGCGGTCGATCCCAACGATCCGGCGATCCTTTATTTCGGATCGCGGCATGACGGCTTGCAGCGAAGCACGAACGGCGGCAAGAGCTGGTCATCCGTCCGCTCTTTCCCGGTGAAGGGCCTCGGTTGGTCCGGCAACGGCCCGACGCACGCGGGCTTGAGCTTCATCGTCTTCGATCGCGCGAGCGGTGCGGCGGGCAGGAAGTCGAAAACGCTGTTTGTCGGAGTCGCCGACCCGGGCAGCCAGCATCTCTTCCGATCGGACGACTCCGGTGAAACTTGGGGCCCGATCGCCGGCGAACCTTCCGCCGACCTCTTGCCGGTGCAGGCCGAGCTCGATGATCGAGGCATGCTGTATCTCGCCTACAGCAATGGCCCCGGGCCCAATGGCATCACGGCGGGCGCGGTTTTCAAATTCGATACGCGCGCGCGCGCATGGACCGACATCACGCCCGACCAGCCGCAGACGCATGTACCCGGTGGCTTCATGGGCTTGAGCCTGGATCGCTCGCGCGCCGGCACGCTTGTCGTCGCAACGGTCGATCGATGGCCGACGCACGACACGATCTTTCGCACGAGCGACGGCGGCAACAGCTGGCGGAGCCTGAAGGAGCTGAGCCGGCGAGATGTCACCGACACACCCTTTCTGCTATGGGGCGACTCGCAAGCAAGCTTTGGCTGGTGGATCAGCTCGGTCGCCATCGATCCGTTCGACTCGAATCACCTGGCGTACGTCACCGGCGCAACGCTGTATGCGACTCGTGACCTCGAGCACAAGGAAGGGAACTCGCCGATCACGTGGCGGCCGTGGGTGAAGGGCATCGAGGAAACCGCGATCCTCACGCTCACGAGTCCGCCGCAAGGGCCGGCGCTGCTCTCGGGCTTCGGCGACATCGGCGGGTTCGTGCACGAATCGCTCGATGCCACGCCCGCCGCGATGTTTATGGACCCGGTGTTCAACAATACGCACACGCTCGACTACGCCGGCACCGCACCGAACGTAGTCGTGCGCAGCGGCACGCCACGCAAGCGCGACGGCGAGAACTCCGTGTCGCTCGCCTACTCGCTCGACTTCGGCCGCCACTGGGCACCGCTCAAGGCGCCACCGCTGAAAGGCAGCGACAAGCAGGGTGCCTTCAACCGGCGCTTCGATCTAGACGGCAACGCCGCGATCGCGACGTCCGCGGACGGCGCCACGTTCATGGTGATGACGCCGGTCCCGCTCCTCACGCACGATCGCGGCAAGACCTGGACTCCGGTGCGCGGCATGCCGTACTACGCGCGCGGCGTCGCCGACCGCGTGGACGCGCAGCGTTTCTACGCGGTCGACTACGACAAGGGCCTCGTGGTTCGCAGCAACGACGGCGGCGCGACCTTCGCCGCGCTGGCGGGCAAGGGATTTCCGCAAGCCATCCTCGCGGAGCGGCCGGACAAGCCGGAAGCACCGTGGCCGCTGATGACGACGCCCGGCAAGGCGGGCGATCTCTGGTTTCTTTTCGACGGCAAGCTCTTCCACTCGGTGGACGGCGGCGCTTCCTTCGTGACCGTCAACACGAGCCTCAAGGTTGAACGCCTGGGTTTTGGCAAAGCGCCGCCGGGCCGCGACTTTCCGGCGCTCGTCGCCATCGGCAAAGATGAAACCCTGCGGGCGATCTGGCGCTCGGACGATGCCGGCCTGAACTGGGTGCGGATCAACGATGCGGGCCATGAATACGGCCGGCGCTTTCGATGCATCGCGGGCGATCCGCGCGTGTTCGGCCGCGTCTACGTGGGAACGGACGGGCGCGGCATCCTGTATGGCGAGCCCGGCCGCTAGGCGAAGCGCAGGATGCCGCCCGCGAGCAGCGCCACCACGCCAACTAGGGCGACGACACTTGCGATCACGTAGATCCGTGCCAGGCGCGCATGACGTTGCTGTCGTGGGGCGGTCTCGGTAGTGACTGCTGCGAGCGTCGCGATCAACCGGCCGCCGGCGACCCACGAGCGATATTGCAGCGCGCCGATGCCCACGACGAGCGCGAAGCTCATCGCGAGCCGCACATCCGACCCGCCCTGGAAGAGCCGCCCCCAGTTCCACCAGTGCCGGACGAGGAGTGCCACCGTCATCAGGTTGAGGCCGGCGAGCATGACCGTCACGCAGAGCGCGATCGGAACGGGGTCGCGCTGCGGAACGATGCGCAGGCGCTGCAGGACGACTTGCAGGAAGGTGTAGCGAAGCGGGTTCACAAACGAATCGGGCTCCGGCCGTCGATTATCCATGGAATGGGGTCCATACTGAGTTTCGAGGGAGATCAGGGGAGTGGCGGGCATGTTCCGGGCAATTCTGGCGTTGGCTCTCGCGACACTGCTGTCAGCGCAATGCTTTGCGGCTGCGGAGGACGGCCTGACCTCCCGGAAAGAGCACGGCATCGTGCGCCTGATGACCGATCCTTCGCCGATGAACGGCCGGCTGATCCTGAAGGTCGTCGCCTTCAACAGCACGGACGACCCATCGAATTTCAGCGGCGATGATATCCGGCTCTTCACGCCCTCGGGCAAGGCCGTTCACCTCATCTCGCTCGAACGGCTGATCGATGAAGCCCGGGAAGCGGCGGGCGTCCGTGGCTCGGCCCACGACATGAGCGGGGTGCACGATCCGTCGAACTACAGTCATCCGCAGATGGTGATGAATGGCGTCGGTGGCGGCGGCAAGCCCTATGTCGATCGGTACACCGGGGCCGTCAATCCGACCAGCGGCGTGGTTTCATCGCATACGCAGGTGAACGGCGGCGCCCCACCGGAGAAGTATGACCAAACGCTGCAGCAGGACATCGCGGCCCTGAATGCGGCGATCCTGCAGCCGCTGGTGATTCCTCCGTCCCAGGCGGGGGGCGGCGAAATCGTCACGGAGCGCGTGAAGTTCGCACGCAACGAAGAACATACGCTGCGGGTGATTGTCGCCTTCAACGGCGAGCAGCACGAATTCAGCCTCGCCGTCCCCGCCTCGCACTGACGGCGGCCGCTCAGCCGACGGGTGGCTCGGCGCGGCAATTCTGGTTGAGCCAGTCGCGCAGCTTCGGCATCGACTCCGCACCCTGACGAATCGCGAGCCGCATCGCGGCCAGGTTCCTGCGGATCGTTTCATCATCGAGCACGTGCACCAGCGGGTCGTAGCCTCGCGGCATGATGCCCTGCCCCGTCAGCACCGCGATCCAGCTCGGATCCTGGAACAGGTCCGGCCCCAGTGAAATGAGCCGCCCGTGCGCGCGGAAGTGATCGATCTTGCGCTGCAGGGTCTCGGGAATGCTCATCGACTTGCAGTACTGCCAGAGCGGCGTGTCGCGACGCTCGCCCGCGAAGTAGTGCAGCACCAGGAAATCCCGGATGCGCTCGTACTCGAGGTGCGCCTGGCGGTTGTACTCCTCAGCGACCAGCGGGTCGAAGCTGCGGTCCGGGAATAGCCGCAGGAGCCGCGTGATCGCCGACTGGATCGTGTGGATGCTGGTCGATTCGAGCGGCTCCAGGAACCCGCTCGCGAGCCCGAAGGCGACACAATTCTTGACGAAGAAATTCTGCCGCCGCCCGGTGGTAAAGCGCAGCGGCCAGGGATCCCTGATCGGCGGCCCGTCGAGATTCGCGAGGAGCTTCGCCGTAGCCTCGTCGTCGCCGATGAAATTGCTGCAATAGACGTAACCCGTCCCGACGCGGTGCTGGAGCGGGATACGCCACTGCCAGCCCGCCTCGTGGGCCGTCGCGCGCGTATAGGGTGTGAGTTCTTCCTGCCCGCTTTCGCATTGCACTGCAATTGCGCGATCGCAGGGCAACCAATGTGACCAGTCCTGGTAACTCACCTTCAGTGCTTGCGCGATCAGCAGACCCCGGAACCCGGAGCAGTCGATGAAGAAGTCGCCGTCGATCGTCTCCCCGCCGTCAAGTTGCAGGGATTCGATGAAGCCATCCTCGCCGCGCAGCTTGACGTCCACGACCTTGCGGTCGAGCCGGCGGGCACCGCGCGCCTGCGCGTACTCGCGCAGGAACCTGGCATAGAGCGCCGCATCGAAATGGTACGCATAGGTGAAGGTCGAGAGCACCGAGCGCGGATCCTTGCTCGGGCGCGCAAAGCGGTTGAGGCTCGCAGCGACACTGCAGAGGGAATAGTCCGCAAGCGGCGCCGGATCGCCGATTTCGCGCAGCCGCAACCAGTAGTGATGAAACTCCGTCGCCTCGAGCGTCGAGCCGTAGGAGCCGAACGGGTGGATGTACTTGTGCCCCACGCGCGTCCAGTCGACGAACTCGATGCCGAGCTTGATCGAGCCTTGCGTCTTCCTCATGAACTCGTTTTCGTCGAGCCCGAGGAGCTGGTTGAAGAGATGCAGCACCGGAATCGTCGCCTCGCCGACCCCGACGGTGCGGATCTCCGACGATTCGATGACGAGGATTTCCGCGTAGCGCTCCTTGAGCACGCGCGACAGTGCGGCCGCCGTCATCCAGCCGGCCGTACCACCCCCGACGATCACGATCTTGCGCAGGCGCCGGTCGTCGGTCATGCCCGCCTCTCCGGGCCGGGTTCGCGATGACCGCAACGCCGCGTATCAACGAAGCCTGCCGCATTCGCATCGAGCGCGTCGGCCGCGAGCGCTCGCCCGTGCTTGTCATCGACGATCTGCTCGCCGATCCGGCGGCGTTCATCGATACGGCGGCGATGCTCCCCTTCACGCCCGTCACTCACCGTGCCTATCCCGGCATCCGTGCCAGCGTACCGCCCGGCTACGGAGCGGCCGTACATGACTTCGTTCGCGCCGCCATCTGCGACGCCTTTGAACTCCACGGCTGCGACGTCGCCGCGAGCGAGTGCAGTTTCTCCATCGTCACGACACCGCCCGAGCGATTGCACGTGCGTCAGCAGTTTCCGCATATCGATTCGACCAACCTCCATCTCGTCGCGCTCCTGCACTACCTTTGCCGGCCCGAGCAGGGTGGCACGTCGTTCTATCGTCATCGCGCCACGGGTTTCGAGACCCTCACGCCCGAACGGCTGCCCGAATTCGATCGCGTCATCGGCACGGAGCTCGCCGGGTTCCGGCCGCACGGCTACATCAACGGCGACACCGCCCAGTTCGAACGCATCGCCACGTTTGCCGCCGCGCTCAATCGCATGATCGTCTATCGCAGCGCCACGCTTCATTCGGGCGACATCCCGGCGGATTTCCGCGGCGATCCGGATCCGCGCAGCGGCCGCCTCACCGCCAACAGCTTCTTCATGTTCGGTCCGGCGGCTGCGCGCGGCAGTTGCGCTCGATGAAATCGTGCTGGCTCGGCATGGAATCGGCGGCGGCGCTGATCACGCGCCGGATTCCCGCGAGCTGCCTGCGCACTTCATCGGCGTCGTGCGCGTCGACCAGTGGATCGTAATGCGTGGGCCAGACGTGCTGGCCGACGAAGACCGCGAGCCAGTTCGGCGTCTGGAAGAGTTCGTAGCCGTCCGACACGAAGCGCGCGCAGTGACGGAAGTTCTCGATCTTGCGCCTGAGCGTCGGCGGAATCTCCATCGTGCGGCAGGCGCGCCAGAGCGGCGTGTCGTCCCGTTCGGTCGCGTAGTAGTGCAATACGATGAAATCACGGATGCGCTCGAACTCGAGGCGGGTACGCTCGTTGTACTCCTCGATGAGGAGCGGATCGAAATCGCGATCGGGAAACATCTCCAGGAGCTTCGTGATGCCGGTCTGGATGAGATGGATGCTGGTCGATTCGAGCGGCTCCATGAAACCGCCCGAGAGCCCGATCGCAAGGCAGTTGCGGTTCCAGAATTTCTTCCGATGACCCGCGGTGAAGCGTAGCGGCCAGGGATCCTTGAGCGGGGCGCCGTCGAGATTCGCCAGCAGTTTTACGGTGGCCTCATCATCGCTCAGGTACCGGCTGCAGTAGACATAGCCCGTGCCGACCCGATGCTGCAGCGGAATGCGCCATTGCCACCCGGCCTCGCGCGCCGTCGCACGCGTGTACGGGGTCCGCTCGCCGGGCTTGCCGCCGTAGAGGCATTGCACCGCCACGGCGCGATCGCACGGCAGCCAGTGCGACCAGTCGTTGTAACCGGTCTTGAGCGCCTGTTCGATCAGGAGCCCGCGAAAACCCGAGCAGTCGATGAAGAAGTCGGCGTCGATGCGACGTCCGCCCTCGAGCGTGATGCCTTCGATGAATCCGTCCTCGCCGCGCAGATGCACGTCGAGCACCTTGCCGTCGGTGCGCTTGACGCCGCGCGCCTCGGCGTACTCCCGCAGGTAGGCCGCGTAAAGTGCGGCGTCGATGTGATACGCGTAACCGTAGGTCGACAGCGCCGATCGCGGGTCGCGGCTCGGCCGGTCGAACTTGCCGCGATGGGCCGCGACGGCCGCCATGCTGTACTCATCGAGCGGTGTCGGGTCGCCGAGGCTGCGCAGCTTCAACCAGTACTGGTGAAACGGGATCAGGTCGAGGTCAGGCCCGAAGGGGCCTGAGAACGGGTGGTAGTAGCGATGCCCCGGATGCGTCCAGTCGACGAACTGGATCGCGAGCTTGAAGGTCGCCTGGGTGCGGCGCACGAAGTCGACTTCGTCGAGCCCGAGCACCTGATTGAAAAGCTGCAGCGGTGGAATCGTCGCCTCGCCGACGCCCACGGTGCGGATTTCGGACGACTCGACGAGTTCGATCTCGCAGAACTCGCGCGGCATCGAACGGGATAGCGCTGCCGCGGTCATCCAGCCCGCGGAGCCGCCGCCGACGATGACGATCTTGCGGATGTGACGGTCGTTCATCGTCGGGCCTTAAGCGGGCCGCGGCGCCGCGCAGTGGCGCGCGATGAATTCGCGATGCCGTGGCATCGCTTCCACCGCGCGCAGCACCGCCATGCGCCGCTGCTGCATGCCGCGCTTGAGGCGCTCCTCGTCGATGCTGTCGATGATCGGGTCGTAGCGCTTCGGCACGATGCCCTGGCCGACGAAGATCGCGACCCAGCTCGGCTCGAGGAAGGACTCCTCGTTGTAGGCGACCACCTTGCCGCAGCTCTTGAACACCTCGATCTTGTGCTTGAGCGAGTCCGGCAGGCTCATCGTGCGGCAATAGTCCCAGAGCGGCGCATCGCTGCGCGCGGTGGCCGAATAGTGCAGGATCAGGAAATCGCGGATGCGCTCGTACTCGGCAACGCCCAGCCGGTTGTATTCTTCGATCATCACGGGATCGAAATCGCGGTCCGGGAACATGTCGATGAGCCGCGCGATCGCGGTCTGGATGAGGAGGATGCTGGTCGATTCGAGCGGCTCCATGAAGCCGCCCGCGAGCCCGACGGCAAGGCAGTTGCGGTTCCAGAATTTCCTGCGCCTCCCCGCCGTGAAAGCGAGCAGGCGCGGGTCGGCGAGCGCCCGGCCGTCGAGGTTTCCGAGCAGGGTGTCGCGTGCGTCATCGTCCTTGATGAAACTGTTCGCGTACACGTAGCCGTTGCCGATGCGGTGCTGCAGCGGAATGCGCCACTGCCAGCCGGCCGTGCGGGCCGTCGAGCGCGTGAACGGCGAGAGGTCGTCCGCGCTTTCGCAGGGAACGGCGACGGCGCGATTGCAGGGCAGCCAGTGCGACCAGTCCTCGTAGCCCGTCTTGAGCGCCTGCTCGATCAGCAGTCCACGGAATCCCGAGGCGTCGATGAAGAAGTCCGCATCGACCCGCAGCCCGCCCTCGAGCGTCACGCCTTCGATCATTCCGCTTTCCCCGTCGACGTGCACATCGACGACCTTGCCCTCCCGTCGCACGACACCCCGCTGTTGCGCGTGTACTCGCAAATAGCGGGCGTAGAGGCCGGCGTCGAAGTGATAGGCATGCTTGAAGTGCGACGCCTCTGAGGCCGCATCCGGCGACGGAGGCGCGAAGCGCGAGAGCCGGCTCATCACCGTCGGCACCGAATACTCGGCGAGCGGCGTCGGATCGCCGAGCTGGCGGAGTTTCAACCAGTGGTGGTGCGGTGAAACACCCTCGATCACATCGCCATAGTCGCCGAAGCCGTGGAAGTGGACGTTGCCGAGGCGCCCCCAGTCGCGGAACTCGATGCCGACCTTGAAGGAGCCCTGCGTCGCAACGAGGAAATCGCGTTCCGGGATGCCGGCGACTCGGTTGAACGCCTGGATGAGCGGGACGGTCGCCTCGCCGACGCCGACGATGCCGATCTCCTCGGATTCGATGAGCTCGATGGCGGTGTCGACCGGTTGGGCACGTTCGCGCGAGGGTTTCAGGAAGCGCGCGAGCACGGCAGCGCTCATCCAGCCCGCGGTTCCGCCTCCGACAATGACAATTTTCCTGATGCGGCCTGATGACATCGATGCCGCGCGCCGGGTCCTTGAAAAAAAGCGTGACCCGACGACGCGTCCCCCGGACTCCTGCCAGTCTAACTGGTCAGGAGTGCCGGGGGACTAGAGTTCCTCGTCCTAGAATTGCGCCCGGATCGCGATCGCGATGCGCCGATCGGTATCCGTCCAGCTGTAACGCGGACGGAGCACCGTGTCGCCGACGTCGAGGAAGGTCCTGGCGTTCAGGATGTTGGTCGCCTGCAGGCCCACCTTGATCTTCGGCGTAATCGAATAGAAAGCCGAGCCGTCGAGCTGGCCGTAGGATTCCGACCAGACCGGGCGGTTGATGTTCGCCGCCGAGGTCGTGAGCAGGAAGCGGCTGCGCCAGTTGTATGCAAGTCGTGCGGATACGCCGTACTTCTCGTACATGGCCAGCACGTTGTAGCTGTTCTTCGAGAGCCCTTCGAGCGGCAGCGTGACATCGTTGGCGCCCGCCACCTGCGGAGCCTCGAGCACGTTCACCGCCGTATTGCGCCCGCCATTCGAATCGACCAGCGTGTAGTTCGCTCCGAAACCGAAGCCGCCCCAGAAGCCCGGCAGCTTGTCGTAGAACTGCTGGTAAGCCAGTTCGAAGCCCTTGATCTTGCCGCTCGAGCCGTTGAAGTTGCGCGACACGTTGAAGGTCTGCGTCACGCCGCCCGAAGTGAAGGTCTCATCCTCGTTGCCGAGGAAGATGTAGTCCTTCACATCCTTGAGGAACCCGTCGAAGGTCAGGCTTCCGGTTGGTGCGAAATACCACTCGTAGCTGAGGTCGTAGTTCCAGGCTTGCGTCGGCTTCAGGAGCGGATTGCCGCCGGTACCCGTCGCGAAATCGACTGCGCGCGGCAGGTAGCAGGTCTCCGGATCCGCGGCGCCGCAGCTCTGGAAGGTGTAGCTGAGCGAGGAGAAGCCGACCATCTGCGAGAACGTCGGCCGTACGACGGCCTTCGCCACCGCGAAGCGCATCTGCAGGTCATCCCGCAGGTGCCAGCGCAGGTTCAGGCTCGGCAGGGCATCGGTGTAGTCGTTGTTCGTATCGACACCGGGGATGGTCCCTGCGGCGAGGAAGTTCACCGCGTCCGTGATCGGCTGGCAGCTCACATCGTTCGCCGGACTGGCGTCGCTGTTGACCGCGAGCGCCGCGCAGCCGGCCGCTGACTGACCACCGCTGAGCGCCGGGGTCTGCGTCGCAAGACCGATCGAGGTTTCCTTCGTCTTCACCAGGCGGATGCCGATGTTGCCGTCCATCGGGCCGAAGTTCGAGCCGTGCGCGAAGCGGATCATCCCGTAGGCGGCCTGCGTTTCCTCACCCTGGCTGTTGACGCCGCCGCTGATGTTGTCCGCGGCCGGATGGGCCGAATCGAAGCTTGCATCCGTCAGCGGCGCCCAGCCCCAGCCCGAGGTCTCGGTGTTCGAGAGGATGCTGAACGCGTTCTGATTGCCATGGCTGACGACGCTCGGATCGGGGAACCAGCCGACACCCGGCAGATTGACGTTACCGCGGAAGAAATTGTTGTAGTCCATGAGCCGCGAGGTGCCCGGCGCGGATTCCGGCAGGAACGCGATATTCGCGCGGCTCGCCGGATCGCCGGCGTTGTTCGGACCCCAGAACTGCTGGCTGAGGAGGCTCCAATTCCAGCCCGTCTGCCGCGTGATCGCATCCTTGTTCGTGCCGCGTACGCCGAAGCGGAAGGACTTGAGCCAGGAGCTGTCGTCGAACATGACTTCCGAATCGAGGCGGAACGCCCGCGATTGCGCGTCGTTGTCCTCCAGGTGGTCCATGGCCGCCGCCCACCAGTACAGGGATTGATCGGCCTGGGTGGCCTGGGCCTGCGAGAGGTGGGGCGTATTCCCGTTGAGGTCAAAGGTCAGCACGCCCTGGCCGTCGAGCTGCGTGAACGCCGTCATGCTGATGACGTCCGCGTGCGAGGTGACGTACTGGAAGTCCCCGCTCAACGCCCAGCGGTCGTTGATCGTGTACTTCATGTTGAGGGAATAATCTTCGGTCGTCTTGTGCGAGTTGCCGTAGCGCGTGTCGGCCGTCGGGCGATAGTTCTGGATCGTGCCCGAGGTGATGACGTTCTGGTCGTTGTAGGTGTTGCCCGGCGCGCTCGCATCGTAGCCGCCGTTGGTGTCGCCGAGGGCGTACTCGATGTCGTGCGGGTCGGCCTTGGCATACAGCCCCTGCAACGTGAACGTCAGGTCATCGTTCGGCGCCCACTGGAAGGCGGCCGCCGCGGACTGGCGCTTCTGCTCCCAGTCGATCTCGCGCCAGCCGATCGCATTCGGCACGTACACCGTCGTGCCCGCCGGCAGTCCATTCGTCGGCGTGCTGAGCGTCGTCGGGTCGAACCGGCCCGTCTGCACGCTGTCCGTGCGGTTGCCGACGTTGCCGAGGCTGTATGAGAGCAGGAAACCGATCTTGCCGATGCCGGTGTCGTAGCGATCGCTGTAGAGCGCGTTCGCCGACGTGAATCCTTTCTCGAGGAGGTCGGCGTAGTTGTAGTCCGCCGACACAGCCATGATGCGCTTGTCGGAATCGAACGGCAGGCGCGTGCGCAGGTTCACGACGCCGCCGACGCCGCCTTCGATGAGTTCGGCCGAAGGATTCTTGTAGACGTCGACACCCGCGAGCAGGTCCGCGGAGATGTCTTCGAAGCTCAGGTCGCGGCCGTTGTTGGCCGAAAAGATGTCGCGGCCGTTGGTTTCGCTGCGCACCCACGACAGGCCGCGGATGAAGATGCCGCCGCCTTCGGATGCAAGGCGCGCGGGATCGCGATTGGTGTTCGTGCGCTGGAGCGTGAGGCCGGGGATTCTCTGCAGCGCCTCGGAAACGCTGCGGTCGGGCAACGCGCCGATATCCTGCGAGGTGACCGAGTCGACGAGCTGTTCCGCGTTCTGCTTGATGGCCTGCGAGGTCTTCAGGCTTTCGCGGATGCCGGTGACGACGACCTCGCCGATGGTGTCGTCGCTTGCCGATGACTGCTGGGCCTGCACGTAGGCAGGCGTTGCGAGAATCAGCACACCGAGACTGAGAGCCGATGAGCCGGCGGCCGCGAGGCCCGCGCCGGAACGGCCCTTCAATCGATTCGCACGTCGCTGTTTACGGTTAGCCACAACTTGCCTCCTAAATTGCGATGGCACTCTTTTTATCTTTTTCCTGGAAGCAGGCCCGACAACCCGCTTCCTCCGGTGATCACATTTATATGCCCTTGGCGAGTAGCCAGCGACGGCGGCGGCAAGCCTTCGTCAGTGGAATTCGCCCAAGGCAATCAAAGCCTTAGGAGAAAATCAGAAGCTCAGTAGAACAACCCCCCAACTCCCCCCGTAGCGGTACCCGTGCAGGAACTCGCCCAACCGTCCGTCCGCCAACTTTGTGGTAGCGGTACCAACTGTTGCCCCGACTATAGCCACGTGATTTCAAGACTGCAAGATGCGCACGCGCTTGTGGACTAAATAAGACAGGGTCCAGAACCGCCGGCGGCCCGCGTGGGACTCACCGGTCATTTCGCGGGATCAACGAGCGCGCGATAGACGAGCGCACTCGTGTCGTAGTCGATCGTGCGCAAGGCCGGATCGCTCCAGCGCTCCATGACCTGCAGCATGCCGACGGCGAGGAGATCGTTCTTCGGATCGATCCAGAACCAGGAACCCGCCGCACCGCCCCAGGAAATCGTGCCTTCGCCCTGCAGCGTGCCCGCCTTCGCGGCATCGAGCACGACCGCCGCGTCGACACCGAAGCCGACACCGGTGTGTTCGGAGAATGCTTCGTCGTTCTTCGCGCGGATCTCGGACGCGAGGTGATTCGACTCAAGCAGCTTCACGGCCGCCGGCGACAGCACGCGCGCTCCGTCGAGTTCGCCGCCGTTCAGCAGCATCTGCGCGAAGCGCGCGAAATCCATCGTCGTCGAGACGAGCCCCGCGCCGCCCGACGCGGCGCCCGGCGGCTTCGAATAGTCGAATACCAGCACGCCGCTCGGCTCCGTGAGCGAGTTCGTCGCCCTGTCGTAGGACTCGAGCGTCGCGAAACGACCGGCTTTCGACGCCGGTACGTGGAACGCGGTGTCATTCATGCGGAGCGGCCCGAAGATCCGCTCCTGCATGAAGTCGCCGAGCTTGCGACCCGAGAGGCGCTCGATGATGTAGCCCTGGATGTCGACGGACGCGCTGTAGCGCCAGTGCAGGCCCGGCTGGCTCGCGAGCGGCAGCTCGGCGATGCGCGCGATCGCATCGTCCGCGCTGGGCGCCGCCAGGTAGCCGGAGGCGTTGTAGGCCTTCTCGACGTCATCGCTCGTGCCGAGCCCGTAGCCGAAACCGCCCGTGTGCGTGATGATTTCCCGCATGCTCGCCGGCCGCATCGCATCGTCAAGCGCGAGGGTGCCATCCGCGTTGCGTCCCTGGTAGACCTTGAGCTTCGCGAATTCCGGAATGAAGCGCGTCACCGGATCATCGAAGCGCCAGCGCCCTTCCTCGAAGAGCGTCATCAGCGCGACTCCCGTCACGAGCTTGGTCTGCGAGTAGATGCGAAAAATCGTGTCGCGCTCGACGGCCGTCCCGCGCGCGCGGTCCGCTTGTCCGTAAGTATTGAAGAGCACGACCTTGCCGTGGCGCGCGATCAGCATCGTCGCGCCGGGTGCATGACCGCTCGCCACCTTTGCCTTCAGATAGGCGTCTAGCATCGCAAGACGTCCCGGGGAAAAGCCCACGCTTTCCGGACTCGCCGGCGCGAGCGCCGGCGCATGCGCGGCGCCCACCGCGCCCGCTGCAAGCAGCAGCGCAGTCGCGATGAACATGGAGACGGTCGTTGGCTTGCCTGCCGTCCTCATTGCCCGGTCGCGCGTCTTGCGACGGTCACGGCCGCGCCGCTGTAGTCGACGGTTGCATCGGCGGGCGCATCGAGTGTCGACGCGCTCGCCATGCCGGGAGTCATCCAGCGCAACCGCAATTGTCGCGACGCCACCATGCCCGGGAACGAGCCGGAGCGTGCGCCGATGCTGAGTACGCCCTTGGCGTCGTCATAGTGGAGCGGGATGCGCGCCGACTCGCCCTTCTCGTAGCCGTAGGACAGGCCGTCGTCCTCGTACAGTTCGAACTGGCCATTCGCGCCCGTGTAGACGAAAAGCGTGAGCGGTGCGTCGGCCTTCTCGCCCGTGTGCTCGATTGCGGGCCCGACCGGAACGATCGAACCCGCGCGCACGTAGAGCGGAATCCGGTTGAGCGGCGCCACGGCCGTGATCGACTGGCCACCCTCCTTGATCTCGCCCGTGAAGAAGTCGTACCACCGGGTGCCCGCCGGCAGGTAGAGCTGGCGCGCGCGCGCTTTGTATTCGTGCACCGGGCTCACGAGGAACGCCGGGCCGAACAGATACTGGTCGCGGATCTCGCGTACGGCCGCGTCCGCGGGAAAGTCCATCACGAGGCCGCGCATCATCGTGGAATCGCGGTGGTAGGTATCGGCGGCGATCGTGTAGATGTACGGCATCAGGCGATAGCGCAGCCGGTCGAAACCGACGAGCGTCGCGTACGCCTCGGAGCCCTGCGGCGCGAGGTTGTAGATCTCCCGATACACCGCCTCGCCGTGCAACCGGAAGAGCGGCATGAAGGCGCCGAACTCGAACCAGCGCACATTGAGCTCGCGCCACTCCTCGAGGTCCTTCGCGTTCGGCTTGAGGTAACGCTCTTCGACCGCGTAGCCGCCGATGTCGGTCGTCCAGTTCGGCAGGCCCGAGAGCGAGAAATTGATGCCGGCGGAAATCTGGTCGCCGAGATCTTCCCAGCGCGAGGCGACGTCGCCGCTCCAGGTCGCGGCCGCATAGCGCTGCAGTCCGGCGAAAGCCGAGCGAGTGAGGATGAACGCGCGCTTGTCCGGATCCGCCGCCCGCTCGCCTTCATAGACGCCGCGCGCGTGCATCAGCGCATAGGAGTTGAAGAACTCGGCGCCGGGACCCATGGCGGTCGGGCCCATCCTCAGTTTCCGTTCCGCGATGTCGAGATTCGAATGCGGATCGGGCTCGCTCGCGTCCAGCCACCAGGCATCGAACCCGAGCTTCCCGAGCCGCTCGTCGATCTGGCGCCAGTAGATCTGCCGGGCTTCATCCGCATAGGGATCGTAGAACGAGGACTCGTAACCGGGCCCGACCCAGTCTTTCGCATGCTGCTCGAGGTTGCGCCGGTAGATGTGGCCCTTCGCGTCGAGCTCCTTGAAGTTGTCGGTGGCCGGATAGAACTTCGGCCAGACCGAGATCATGACGTGCGCGTCTTTCCTGTGGATCTCGTCGACCATGGCTTGCGGGTCTGGAAAACGCTTGGGATCGAATTGGTGCGAACCCCAGCTGTCCTCTTTCCAGTAGAACCAGTCCTGCACGATGTTATCGAGCGGGATGTGGCGCTTGCGGTATTCGTCGACCACGCCGAGCGTCTGCTGCTGGGTCTCGTAGCGCTGCCGGCTCTGCCAGAAACCGTAGACCCAGCGCGGCACCAGCGTCGCCTTGCCGGTGACGGCGCGATAGCCCGCGATGACGTCGTCCGCATTCGCGCCCTTCACGAAGTAGTAGTCGATCGACTGCGCGAGTTCTGAATGGAACGAGAGATCGTTCTGCTCCGTGACGGGCAGCGGATCGCGATGCTGCAGGGTGAGATAGCCGTCGGCGCCTTCCCACTCGATACGGATCGCGCGCGGCTTGCCGGGCTGCATGTCGAGCCGGAAGTCGCGATACCACGGGTTCCAGTTCTGCCGCCACGCGTCGATGACGGGCGCGCCATCGACGCTGAGCTTCTGATAATTGCTCGCGTAGAGCGTGAACTTGTGCGTGCCGGGCGTCAGCGCTTCGATCTTGCCCTCGAATACGATCTTCGTCTTCACGCCCTTGAGCTCGGGCGGGAAATTCGCTTCGAGCGACTTGATGTACTGGTAGTCGAGATCCTTCTCGGCGCGCTTCAGCTTCACCGCACCGTTCACGTAATAGGTGCCCGTGAGGCTCCCTTCCTTGCCGTCGGCGTCGTAGAGCTTCAGCGTCTTCGAGAGCGGCTGCCATTCGCGCGGATCGCCGAAGCGCGTAATCGAATTGTTGTCCCAGAGCACGCCGTAGTTGCGCGACGACAGGACGAAGGGAATGCCGACGTCCATGTTGTGCTGGGCGAGCTCGACGTCCCTGCCCTTGAAGTTCATCTCGCCTTCCTGGTGCTGGCCGAGTCCGTAGAAGGCTTCGTCGGCGGGCGATTCGAACCGTTGGCGGATGGCGTAGAAGGACTTGCCGTCCACCTGCGTGGGCGCGAACGTCCGGCCGTCATCGACTTCACTCAGCACGGCATTGCCGTCCTTGTCCCGGAAGCGCACGTCGCCGGACGCCACGGCGACTTCCGCGACGATTTCGCTCGTCCGCAGGACGACCAGGCCGTCCTTCTCGTCTACCGTGAAGCCGGTTCCGCCGCCGGTCTTCACCGCCATGAGGCTCGCGGGTTCGCTCACGGTGTCCGTCGGAAACGCCGTGACGTGAATGACCTTGTCCGAGACGACGCTGAGCCGCACTTTCCTGGCGGCGCCGCCGGTCGGGGTGACGACGACGCCGTCGGCCGTTTTCTCGAAGGCGGGCGGTGAGCTGCAGGCCGCGAGCGCGAGCAGCGCCGCCAGGCAAACGAATACGCGTGTTCGCACGGGAATCTCCGTTCGGGTTCAGTAGGTCGCGAGCTTGACCCGCAGGACCTGCGGCAGCGTCGTGAAATTGAGGCCGTAGTCCGTCTGGTCGCCGTTCCAGAGTCGCTCCATCACCCAGCGGCCGCTCTCGTAGTGACCCTCTTCGACGCGATCGAAGATCAGACCGTGGGCGGCACCCTTGTCCTTGATGCCGAACGTCACACGGGTGCTGAGCCCGGTAACGAGGAACTCGTCCGGTCCGAGTCGCGCGATGAGCGCTCCACCTTTTTTCTCCGTTGCCGCCGCCGGCTTGTCGAACGGCCCGAGCCAGGTCCAGTCCGGCATGCCGAACTGCCATTCGCCGTAGCTCACGGTTGCGGTCCAGCGGCCGAGATCGAGCAGCTGGCTCTTGCCGTCATCGGGCTTCGACGCGCCCCAGACTTCGCCTTCGAAGCTGAGCTTCGCCCATTCGCGCGCGATCGGCGCAAGCAGCCGGTAGTTCGCGGCGAAGGCCTCCATGACGTCCGCGTCGACCGCTTTGGCGCCGAGCGGATAGTTCGAGTAGCCCGTGAAATCGAGGCCGAACGGCGAGAAACCGATGGCGTGGGCGCCGAGCACGGCGAAGAAGTAGCGCGCGAACGGGATGTCGTTGCCGGTCTCGCCGACGAAGAGTGCGTTGTCCGGCCGGCCGTAGAGTTCGAGGTAGCGCGTGTAGCGATCGAAGCGGCGGTCGTAGATGTCCGGCACGATGAAATCGACGGCCGGCGCCGCCGCCTTCCAGATATCGATGACGTTGTCGGTGGGCCCGCCGCTTGCGTAGCTCCCGGGCGGCCCGGGACTGATCGGATCGCGCAGCGCCGCGTTCACGTACATCGGCAGCGGATAGTCGGCCTTGCCGGCCGCGGCGATCTCGCCGATGTAGCTTGCGATGGACCAGGCATGAAAGAACTCGTCCGCGTCCTTCCCGAAGACCTGCGACCAGCTGCCTTTGGATTTTCCGAGCGCCTTCACGAGCGACGCCGGCACCGGCGACTGGAAGACCTTCTCGGCCGCCGGTGAATAGTCGCGAGCGGTCCCGTACGTGCCGCTCTCGTTTTCGACCTGTACGAGGATGACGGTGTGCGTTGCATCCGCCTGCGCCAGGTGACGCATGAGCGCGGTGAAGGCCTTGCGGTCCGCGGCGAGCGTGGTCGCCGCATGCGGCGACAGCGAGTTCAGCATTTCGCCCTTCGCCGTAAGCACGCGGGGAAAGCGCTGGTTGTCGAGCTTGACCCAGGCCGGCGTGTAGTTCGGCCCGTTGTTCTTCCAGGTGCCGAACCAGAGCAGCACCAATCGCACCTTGTGGTCGCGCGCTTGCGAGAGGAGCGTGTCGAGAAAAGAGAAATCGAATTGGCCTTCCGTCGCTTCGATCTGCTCCCAGGCGATCGGCACCTGCAGCGTGTTCGCCCGCAGTTGTTCGACCGCCGGCCAGACCTTCGGCAGCACCGCAGGCCACGCGCTCGAGTTGTTTACCTGCGTGCAGAGCATCAGGTAGGGCGCGCCGTCGACCATGAGGGCGTGACGGCCGTTCTTGCTGACCAACGCCGGTAAGTCGCCGGCAGCGGCGCGGGTTGAATACGCGGTCGCGAGCAGCACGACGACGAGCAGACGGAGCCGAGATCTTGCCAAGAGAGTACCCCCGCACTTGGCTTATTTTGCAGCGATGGTACCGGTCCCATTGCCGACCGGCAAGGACCCGGTTCAGGGCGTGATCTTCAGCATGACGACGCCATGCATCGGCACGGTTGCCGCGAAGGCACCGCGGGATTTGCCGAGGCTCTTCCCCTGCCACAAGTCGCGCACGCTCGCCGGCAGGTGTGCCGGATAACCGAGCCCGGTCCACCGAACGGTGATCGCGGCCGGGCCCGCGCTGCGATTGAGCAACACGACGGCGCGGCTGCCGTCACTCAGGGGGCGCGCCCAGACCTCGAGATCGCCGTTCTTCGCGACGCGCCGGCCTTGCGCGCCGAGCGCATCCTGATCGACCGCGATCACCTCGCGATTCGTCAGGATCGATTTCGTTTCGGCGCTCATGGCCGCGAGGTCGTTGCCCGCCATGAGGGGCGCGGCGAGCATCGCCCACAGGCTGAAGTGCGCGCGGTACTCGTCGGCCGTCATGCCGCCGTTGCCGACCTCGAGCATGTCGGGGTCGTTCCAGTGACCGGGACCCGCAAACGGATAGAGCTCGGCCTGCAGGTCGACGATGTCCATGACGCCGAGCATGTATTCCTTGCGGCCCTGCCAGTGATCGTAGATGTCGCCGCTGGTCCGCCACAGATTCCCGATGTCCTTCGCCCAGCTCCAGGGTTTCGAATTGCCCCACTCGCAGATGCTGAAGACGATCGGCCGGCCGGACGCACGCAGGGCATCGCTCATCGTGAGATAGGACGCGTGCGGATCCTGGGTGCCCGTGTTGCACCAGTCGTATTTGAGATAGTCGACGCCCCAGGCCGCGTACTGCCAGGCGTCCTGGAATTCATGGCCGCGGCTGCCCGGCCGCTCACCGCAAGTGCGTTCACCGGCATCCGAATAGATGCCGAACTTGAGGCCTTGCGCGTGCACGTAGTCGCCGAGCGCCTTGAGGCCGGAAGGAAAGCGCTGCGGATCGGGCTGGATGTTGCCCCCGGCATCGCGAACCCCGTGCCAGCAATCGTCGATCACGACGTACTCGTAGCCGGCCGCGGCCATGCCGGAGGCGACCATCGCGTCGGCCGCTCCGCGGATCCGCTGCTCGTTCACATTGCAGCCGAAGCGGTTCCAGCTGTTCCAGCCCATCGGCGGGGTGAGCGCGAGGCCGTTGGCCGGTCGCGCAGCCGGATTTTCCGCCGCCACGCCCGGTGCCGATGCAAGCGCCGCCGCGATGAGGCCGCAAACCGCAAAAAGTCGCGTCACGGTGCCTCCGCTTTTTATACTGTGCGCATGGAACGACAAAGACGGCGTGGAGCGCAAGGAGCGACCATACGGGACGTGGCGGCACTCGCCGGCGTGTCGCCGATGACGGTGTCGCGCGTCATCAATCGCGAGACCAACGTGCGCTCGGAAACGCGCGACCTCGTGAATACCGCGATCAAGGAGCTGAGTTACACGCCAAGTCCCGCGGCACGCAGTCTCGCGGGTTCCGAACCGTTTCGCCTGGGACTCCTCTACGACAATCCGTCGGCGGGCTACCTCACCGAATTCCTGCTCGGCGCGCTCGACGAGAGCAGCCGCACCGGCGCGCAGGTGCTGGTGGAAAAATGCTCGGAGGCGGAAGACGCGAGCGCGACGCTTGCGCGTTTCCTCAAGGCCGGAGTCGACGGGCTGATCGTTCCGGCGCCGCTCTGCGAAGCGCCGCTCGTGCTGTCGGAAATCCGCAGTGCCGATTGCGCCGCGGTGCTGTTGACGCCCGGCCATCCGAGCGCGGACATGGCGACCGTGCGCATCGACAACGAAGCCGCCGCCCGCGAGATGACCGAACACCTGCTCTCGCTCGGCCACCGCCGCTTCGGTTTCATCAAGGGCCATCCGAACCAGACGTCGAGCGACCTGCGCCTGCGCGGCTTTCTCGCGACGCTTGCCGAAGCGGGCATCGGCGAACCGGACGTCAAGATCGAACAGGGCTACTTCACCTATCGCTCGGGACTCGAGGCGGCGGAAAAACTCCTGGCGGAAGGCCCTGATCTCACCGCGATCTTCGCGGCGAACGATGAAATGGCGGCGGCCACGGCGGCGCTCGCGCATCGGCTTGGCTTCGACGTTCCGGCCGACCTCTCCATCGTCGGTTTCGACGATACCGCCACGGCGGCAACCGTCTGGCCGGCCCTCACGACGATCCATCAGCCGGTCGCGGCCATGGCGCGCGCCGCGATCGATCTGCTGCTCGAGGAAATCCGCCGCAAGCGCACCGGCAAGGGCGGCCCGCGCCAGTTGCTGCATTCACACACCCTGATCGTGCGCGAATCTTCCGGCACCGCGAACGCGAACGGCCAGCGCACGGGCGCTTGACAACGCCCCGTGCGCGGGTGGATGGTAGCGGTAACAACAACGTAATTTAAGACCTCGAACGCAAGGCCGGCGGCAGCCTTCGGCGAGCCCGCGGGGGGGGGGCCGCATACCGGTGGACGCGACTGACATTCTTCCAGCCGCTTGGCGAGAGGCGACGCTCGTCGGGCGCATCGATTTCGGCGAAGGGCCGACGCCGGTGCTCGTACGCGACGGACGCGTCGAAGACGTCTCGCACAGCGCGCCGACCACGGCCGATTTGCTGAATCGTTTTTCGCCAGGCGCGCAGATGCCGCGCGGCGAGGATTGCGGCCCGCTCGCCGAGTTCGGCTTCAGGCCCGCCTGGGCAGCGGACGCCACGGGCGCAAAGGCGCGCCTGCTCTCCCCGGTCGACCTGCAGTGCGTGAAAGCCGCGGGCGTGACTTTCGCCGCATCGACGCTCGAACGCGTGATCGAGGAGCGCGCGCGCGGCGATCTCGCCGCCGCGGATCGGATCCGGCGACAGCTCGCCGATCGCATCGGCGCCGACCTCAAGAGTGTGCGCCCGGGTTCCGGGGACGCGGCGAAGCTCAAGGACGCGTTGATCGCGGACGGACTCTGGTCGCAGTACCTCGAGGTCGCGATCGGCCCCGACGCGGAAATTTTCACCAAGGCGCCGACGCTCTCGTCGGTCGGCTGGGGTGACTACGTCGGCGTGCGCGCGGACAGCCACTGGAACAATCCGGAACCGGAAGTCGTCATCGTGTGCGACGGTCTTGGCCGGCCGCGCGGCGCGGCGCTCGGCAACGACGTCAACCTGCGCGATTTCGAGGGCCGCTCGGCGCTGCTGCTCGGCAAGGCAAAGGACAACAACGCATCCGCGGCCATCGGCCCGTTCGTACGGCTGTTCGATGCGGCCTTCACGCTCGACGCCCTGCGCGGCGCCGTGGTGCGGCTCGATATCGAAGGGGCCGACGGCTTCGTGCTCGAAGGCAAGAGCTCGATGAGCCTCATCAGCCGCGACCCCTCCGAGCTCGTCGGCCAGACCGTCGGCAAGCATCACCAGTACCCGGACGGCTTCGCACTCTATCTCGGCACGATGTTCGCGCCGACACGGGATCGCGGCGCGCCGGGACTGGGTTTCACGCACAAGGTCGGCGATCGCGTGCGGGTCACGACGCCGAGCATCGGCGTGCTCGAAAACCAGGTCGTCCACTGCGACCAGGCTCCGCCCTGGACCTGCGGCATTTCGGCGCTCATGCGAAACCTGGCGGACCGCGGTTTGCTCGACGGACCGGCACCATGACTTCATCTTGCAGGCAATCACCCGCATGACTCACGCCCTCTATCCCAGTCTCAAATCCAAGCGCGTGGTCGTGACGGGCGGCGGTTCCGGCATCGGCGCCGCCATCGTGGAAGCGTTCGCGCGCCAGGGGTCGGAGGTCATATTCCTCGACGTCCTCGAAGCGGAATCGCACGAGCTCGTGCGCTCGCTCGCCGGCTCGCCCCACGCGCCCGTTTTTCGCCGCTGCGATCTCACGGACCTCGCGGCGATCGCCGCGAGCTTCGCGGCCATCGGCCCGGTCGACGTGCTGGTCAACAACGCCGCGAACGACGACCGCCATACACCCGGGGCCGTCACCGGCGCGTACTGGGACAATCGCATGTCGGTGAATCTGCGCCACCAGTTCTTCTGCTCGCAGGCCGTGGCGCCCGGCATGAAGCAGCGCGGTGGCGGCGCGATCGTCAACATGGGTTCGATCTCGTGGCACCTCGGCGTCAAGGATCTCGTCGTCTACGAAACCGCAAAGGCCGGCATCGAAGGCATGACCCGGGCGCTCGCGCGCGAGTACGGCCCGGATGCCATCCGTGTCACTTGCGTCGTGCCCGGCAACGTCAAGACGCCGCGCCAGTCGAAGTGGTACACGCCCGAAGGCGAAGCGGAGATCGTCGCCGGGCAGTGTCTCAAGACGCGCCTGCATCCCGGGCACGTGGCCGCGCTCGTGCTGTTCCTGTCATCCGACGATGGCCGCATGTGCACGGGCCACGAGTACTGGATCGACGCCGGGTGGCGTTGAACACGCTCGTGCTCCGGAACCTTACCCTCTTTATATATGGGGCAGCCTGATGCAAACCCACGCAACGCTCACGGGTCTCGACTGGATCGTGATCAGCCTGTATTTCCTGCTGATCGCCTTTCTCGCGTGGTGGTACGGACGCCGCCAGAAGAACAACCTCGATTACTTCCTCGCGGGCCGCAATGCGGGCTTCGTGCTGATCGGCTGCTCGATCTTCGCGTCGAACATCGGCTCGGAGCACATCGTGGGCCTCGCGGGCCAGGGCGCGTCCACCGGCATGACATTCGCGCACTGGGAATTCCACGCCTGGATCCTGATCCTGCTGTCCGGCTTCTTCGTGCCGTTCTATTACAAGTCGGGCGTGCGCACGATCCCGGAATTCCTCGAGCGCCGCTTCAATGCACGCGCCCGCACGATCCTCTCGGTCGTTTCGCTCTCCGCCTACGTGCTCACCAAGGTGAGCGTCACCGTGTTCGCGGGTGCGATCGTGTTCCAGGCGCTGCTCCCCGATACCTTCGGTTCGCGTGAAAACGCATTCTGGGTCGGCGCCTTCTCGACCGTGATCATTACCGGTGCCTACACGGTGTTCGGCGGCATGCGCGCGATCATGGCGACCGAGGCGCCGCAGGCGTTCATCATCCTGTTCGGTTCCTTCATCGTGACCTTCATCGGTCTCACGAAACTCGGGCAGGGCGACGGCGTCTTCGCGGGCTGGCATCAGCTCGTCGAAACAGCGAAGGCGAACCGCGAAGCCTTCGCGCTCTGGCATTCGCTCGACAATCCGAACTTTCCCTGGCTCGGCGCGCTCATCGCCTCGCCGATCGTCGGCATCTGGTACTGGTGCACCGATCAATACATCGTGCAGCGGACGCTGGCCGCGAAAGATCTCGCGACGGCACGGCGCGGTGCACTCTTCGGCGGCATCCTCAAGATCTGGCCGGTGCTGATCTTCCTCGTGCCCGGCATGATCGGCTGGGCGCTGCATGAGAAAGGCCTGATCGCGCTGCCGATGAAAATGGTCGGCGGCGCCGAAGTCATCGACGGCGACACGGTATTCCCGACGCTGGTCGCGACGCTCCTGCCCGCGGGCATACGCGGACTCATCGTCGCGTGCCTGCTCGCGGCACTCATGAGCTCGCTCGCCTCGCTCTTCAATTCGAGCGCGTCGCTTTTCACGGTCGACATCTACGAAAAACTGCGCCCCGGGAAGTCCGATCAGCACCTCCTCCTCGTCGGCCGCATCGCGACCGCCGTGGTCGTCGGTCTCGGCATTCTCTGGATTCCGGTGATGAAGCTGATATCGGGTGGCGGTCTCTACCAGTACCTGCAGAGTGTGCAGGGCTACCTGGCGCCGCCGATCACCGCCGTGTTCCTGCTCGGGCTTTTCTGGAAGCGCGTCAATGGCCGCGGCGCGGTGTGGGGGCTCGCGGGCGGCTTCATGCTCGGGCTCTTCAAGCTCACCTGCCAGGCGTTCTTCGGCGCCGGAAAGATCGAAAGCCCGTCGTGGCTCGCGGCGATCGGCGATTTCAACTTCCTCTACGCGACGGGCGTGCTGTTTGCGATCAGTGTTGTGCTGCTCGTTGTCGGTTCGCTCACCTCGCCGCCGCCGACGGAGGCTCAGATCAGCGGACTCACTTACGGCTCGATTCGCGCGCAGTCCGGCGAGGAGATCCGCAAGAGCTGGGACTGGGGCAACAAGCTGATGGCGACCTTCATTCTTCTCGCCGTCGGCGGCATGTACCTCTACTTCAGCTTCTGGCTCGACTAGGAAAATGGGGACATTCCTGATTTCCTGAGGCGACGTCGGAATCGCCGGGGACGTCCCTTGGAAATCAGGAATGTCCCCATTTTCCGGTATCCTTGCCGGCCCCGATTCGGCGAGGATTCCCGCATGGGCCAGAAGATCAGGCTGACCGCCGGCGACGGCTTTCACCTCGATGCCTATCGGGCGGATCCGGCCGGCCCGCCGCGCGGCGGCATCGTCATCATCCAGGAGATCTTCGGGGTCAACGCGCATATCCGCGAGGTCGTCGACGAATACGCCGCGGAAGGCTATCTCACTGTCGCGCCGGCTTTTTTTGACCGCATCAAGCCCGGCGTCGAACTGGGCTACGACCCGCCGGGCATCGGCAAGGGGCGCGAACTCATGACGGAGCTGCAGCCGGACCGGGCACTGCTCGACATCCAGGCAGGCATCGCCGCCGTGACGAGCGCGGGCAAGGTCGGCGTGGTCGGCTATTGCTGGGGCGGCACGATGGCCTACTTCGCGGCCGCCCATACGAACATCGCCGCAGCGGTCGCCTATTACGGCGGCCGCATCACGCAATACCTGAAGGACAAGCCGCGCTGCCCGATCCAGTATCACTTCGGCGAGCTGGACAAGGGCATTCCGAGCTCCATGATCCAGCAGATCCAGGAAGCCCGGCCGGAGGGCCTCTTCTACCTGTACAAGGGCGCCGACCACGGCTTCAATTGCAGTCACCGCTCGAGCTACGAACCCAAGAGCGCGGCGCTCGCGAAAGAGCGCACGCTCAAATTCCTGCGCGAGCACGTCGGCTGAGCGCAACCGCACGTCGAGGACATCACCTATGCAGCTCAAAGATTCGAATCTCCTTCGCCAGCAGTGCTACATCGACGGCGCGTGGTGCAACGCCGATTCCGGCCAGACCCTGCCCGTGACGAATCCCGCGACCGGCGAGAAGCTCGGCACGATTCCCAACATGGGCGCGGCGGAAACGAAGCGCGCCATCGAGGCGGCGCAACGCGCGTTCGCTCCCTGGGCCGCGCGCACGGCGAAGGAGCGCGCGGTGATCCTGCGCAAGTGGTTCGAATTGATGATGGCGAACCAGGACGACCTCGCCACCCTGATGACCGCCGAGCAGGGCAAGCCGCTCGCCGAGTCGAAGGGCGAAATCGCCTATGCCGCGTCCTTCATCGAGTGGTTCGCGGAGGAAGGCAAGCGCATCTACGGCGACGTGATCCCGGGCCATCAGCCCGACAAGCGCATCGTCGTGCTGCGCCAGCCGATCGGCGTCGTCGCGGCGATCACGCCCTGGAATTTCCCGGCGGCGATGATCACGCGCAAGGCGGGGCCCGCGATCGCCGCCGGCTGCCCGATCGTCGTGAAGCCCGCGACGCAGACGCCGTACTCCGCGTTCGCGATGGCGGAGCTCGCTGCGCGGGCCGGCGTTCCGAAGGGCATTCTCAGCGTCATCACGGGCGATGCCCGTGCGATCGGCGGCGAGATGACCTCGAACCCGGTCGTTCGCAAGCTCACGTTCACCGGTTCGACCGAGGTCGGCAAGAAACTCATCGCGCAATGCGCGGGCACGGTGAAGAAGGTCTCGATGGAACTCGGCGGGAACGCACCTTTCATCGTCTTCGACGACGCGGACCTCGACGCCGCCGTGCAGGGCGCAATCGCGAGCAAGTACCGCAATACCGGCCAGACCTGCGTCTGCGCCAATCGCCTGCTCGTGCAGGACGGGGTGTACGACGAATTCTCCGGCAAGCTCGTCGATGCGGTCGCCCGCCTCAAGGTCGGCGACGGCCTGAAGGGCGCCACCGACCAGGGCCCGCTCATCGACATGAAGGCCATCGAGAAAATCGAGGAGCACATTGCCGATGCGCTCAAGAAAGGCGCAGCCGTTGCCTACGGCGGCAAGCGGCACGCGCTCGGCGGCACGTTCTTCGAGCCGACCGTGCTCAGGAACGTGAAGCCCGACATGCTGGTCGCGCGCGAGGAGACCTTCGGACCGGTCGCGCCGCTGTTCCGCTTCAAGAGCGAAGCCGAAGCGCTCGCCATGGCGAACGACACGGAGTTCGGCCTCGCCGCGTATTTCTACACCCGGGATCTCGCGCGCTCGTGGCGCGTTTCGGAAGGGCTCGAGTACGGCATCGTCGGTCTCAACACCGGCATCATCTCGACCGAAGTCGCACCCTTCGGCGGCGTGAAGGAATCGGGCACGGGCCGCGAAGGCTCGAAGTACGGCATCCTCGATTTCACCGAGATCAAGTACGTCTGCGTGGGTGGCATCACGAATTGAGCAGCCCGCCACCCGTCGCGGCGCCGGCCCGCAAGCCGCTGAGCGGTCAGCGGCTCGTCCTGCTGCTCGGCGCGCTGAACGCGGCGGGGCCGCTTTCCGCGTTCTTCTATCTTCCAGCACTGCCGCACGTACAGGCGGCGTTCGGCGTGGCCTTGCCGGTCGCGCAGGCGACCGTCAGCGCCTCGCTCACCGCTTTTGCCTGCGGCATTCTCGTCTCGGGACCTTTGTCGGATCGCTTTGGGCGCCGCCCCGTGCTGCTCACGGGGATGATGACTTTCCTGCTGGGCTCGCTCCTTTGTCTGCTGGCGCCGAGCCTGCCGGTGCTGGTCGCGGGCCGCGCCATCCAGGCGCTCGGCACCTCCACGGGACTCGTGGTCGCGCGCGCCATCGTGATCGACAGTTTCCCGGCGGAACGGGTATTCCGGATGATCGCGACGCTCACCATGGTCATGGTGCTCGCGAACGGCCTGTCACCGTTCTTCGGCGGCGTGCTGGTCGAGGTCTTCGGCTGGCGCAGCATCTTCGTGCTGCTGTCGCTCGCGGGCCTTGCGATGGTGTCGGCGGCCTGGCGCTTCATTCCGGAAACGCGGCCTGCGGCGACCGCCGGTGGCAACGTGCTCGCCAGGACCGCGGACCTGGTGCGCCGGCCGGTGTTCCTCGCCTACCTCCTCGAAGGCGGCGTGATCATCGCGATCTTCCAGGTATTCGTGTCGACGACGCCCTACCTGATGCAGAACGAATTTCACAGATCGCCGCAGGAATTTGGCCTCTTTACCGCCTTCGTTTCCGGCGGCTATTTCCTCGGCAATTTCCTGGTCACCCGGCTCGGTCACAGCTGGCGCCAGGAATCGATGCTGCGCACCGGGCTCTCCATCCAGGTCGTGTTCGCGCTCATGCTGCTGTCGTTCGCGCTGCTCAAGCTGCCCGGGCCGTGGCCCATCTACCTGCCGGTGTGCCTGCTCGCCATGGGCCAGGGACTCGCGCTGCCGCAGATCAACTCGGCGGCATTGACGCTTGCGCCCCAGAGCGCGGGCCTCGCCTCGAGCCTCATCGGCTTCGGCCAGAACCTGATTTCGGGCGCATCCGTGCAGTTCGTGAGCGTATTCCCGACCGGCCGCGGCATGCCCATGATCGTCTTCACGGTCGCCGCATCGTTCTTCGCGCTCGCTTGCGTCCTTGCCGTCCCGCCGCGCTTCGCGCGCTGACGGCGTCATCTGCTATTGTTGGGGCGCTGTCCCCGTGTGTGAGCGCCCCGCATGCTCGGCCGATTCCTCGAAGTCAGCGTCAACGCGCCCGATGTGCTTGATTCGATCGATTTCTATCGCCGTCTCGGCTTCTCGGAGGCGACCGTCGGCGAGACCTGGTCCCATCCCTACGGCGTCGTGACGGACGGGCGGCTCGCCATCGGCCTGCATACACTCGAGTTTCCTTCCCCCGCGCTCACCTTCGTCAAGCCGGACCTGAGGCCGCATCTCGCCCGGCTCGAACAGCTCGGCATCGAACCCGCGTTCCAGAAACTCGGCGAGGACGAATTCAACGAGATCGGCTTCACGGACCCGGGCGGACAGATGCTGACGCTGCTCGAGGCGCGCACCTTCTCGCCGCCGGATCGCGACGAGAACCAGGCGTCGCTCTGCGGCTATTTCTCCGAATTCGGCGTTCCACAGACGGATTTCACGGCCGCCGTGCGCTTCTGGGATCAGCTCGGGTTCGTCGCGACGGAGGAATCGCAGGTGCCGTTCGTGCGCATCTCCCTGACGAGCGATTACCTGGATGTCGGACTCTACCGGCCCGCGGATTTCAGCAAGCCGGTCCTGCTGTTCGTCGATACGGACCTGCCGCTCAGGCTCGAGCGGATTCGCGCCGCCGGCCTCGAGCCCGAGGCTCGCCTGCCCCCCGCGCTCGATCCCGCGACCTCGGCGATGTTCATCGCCCCGGAAGGCACGCAACTCGTGCTGCTGGCGCAAGAGAACTGAAGTCGAATGCGGCGGCCCGGCGGCATCCTGAAGGCCCTGATCGTTCCGGTGCTGGCCGCGCTCGCGAGCGTCGCCACCGCGGACGAAGGGCTGTGGACGTTCGACCGGCTGCCGCGCGATGCCCTGGCCGCACGCCGGGGCGCGACGCTCGACGACGCGTGGCTCGGCCGTGCACAGGCCGCCGCAGCACGGCTCGATGGCAATTGCAGCGCGACCCTGGTTTCGCCGCGCGGGCTCCTCATCACGAGCCGGGCCTGTGTCGAGGTGTGCCTCGCGGAAAACACCACCGCGAGTGCGAATCTCGCCCAGGACGGCTTCGCGAGCCGCACGAACGCGGATGAGAAACGTTGCCGCCGTGCACGTGCGCAGGTCCTGGCCGGCACCGAGGACATCACGGGACAAATCCTGCTCGCGACCTCGGGGCTGGACCCGGCGGCGGCGGCCGTCACGCGGGATCGTGAGCTCGCGCGGCTCGAACAGGCTTGCGAGGAAGCGGGCGCCGCCGATCCCAAAGCGCAGCCCGTGGACTGCGAGCCGGTGGCACTGCAGGGCGGCGGCGAGTACCGCCTCTACAAATACCGTAACTACGACGACCTGCGGCTGGCCTTCGCGCCCGAGCGTTCCGTAGCCCGGTACGCGGGCGGCGATTTCGACTTTCCGCGCCTCGCGTTCGACGTCGCGTTCCTGCGGGCCTATGCGGACGGCCGGCCGGCCGAGACGCCGGCGTATACCCGCGTCAATTTCGCCGGGCCTGGCGAGCGCGAAGCCCTGTTCGTCGCCGGCCATCCGGCGGCGACCGAACGCTCGACCACGCTCGCGGAACTGCTGACGGCGCGCGACACGACGCTCAAGGCGGAACTCCTCGAAGCGACCGAGCTGCGCGGCCGCTACGCGCAATTTGCATTGACCGGGGCGAGCGCCCGCGAGCACATCGCGCTGCCGCTCGCCCGGCTCGACCGCGAGCTCACGTTCCGCGAAGCGATGTTCACGGCGCTGCTCGGCGAGCCGCAGATCGAGGCGCGGCGCAGCGGCGAAGCGACCCTGCGTCAACGCATTTCGCAGGATCCGGACCTGCGGCTGTCCGCGGGCTCGGCCTTCGACGAAATCGCCACCGCGCAGCAGGCGCTGCGCGAATTGTGGAATCGCCGCAGCCTCATCGAGGGCGCGGACGCGCGCTGCCGGCTCTGCGTCATCGCGCATCTCGTGGTGCGCGCGGCGCTCGAGCGGCAGAAGCCCGACGCCGAGCGCCGGCCGGCATTCCGGACACTCGCGCTGCCGCGCATTGACCGCGAGCTTGCGAGCACCGAGGCCATCAGCATCGACGTGGAGGTTCTGCATCTCGGCTTCGCGCTCGAGCGCCTGCGGGACCGGCTCGGGCCGTCCGATCCGCTGGTCGCGAAGATCCTCGGCGATCAGACGCCCGCGGCGGTGGCCGAGCGCGCGATCAGCCGCACGCGCCTCATCGATCCGGCGTTCCGCGCGCAGTTCATGTCATCCGGCGCGGGCGCCGTCGTCGCCTCGGACGATCCGCTGATCGCCATCGTCCGCGAACTCGAGGCGGCGGCCGACACCATCGAGGCTGCGTGGCAGCCGAAGGTCGACGCACCGATGCGCCGTGCAAAGGAAAGGCTCGCACGCGCGCAGCTCAAATTCGCGGATTCGACGAGCTATCCCGATGCTACGGGCACGCTGCGGCTCTCTTCCGGCGCCATCAGCGGCTGGACTGCGAACGGCCAGGCGATCGCACCACGCACGACGCTCGCGCAGGTCTATGAGCGGGCGGCGGCAACGCCCGCGCTGCGCCTGCCGCCGCGCTGGCTGGAGGCGAAGGACCGGATCAACGGCGCGGCTGGACTCAATTTCGCGATCGACAACGATACCGGAGGCGGGTGCGGCGGGTGCGCGGTGCTGAGCGCCTCGGGTGAACTGCTCGGCGTCGTCGTCGACGGCAACCGGGCATCGGCGGGGGGACGCTACTGGTACGACGCGACGGCCGGCCGCGCTATCGGCTTCGACGCGGCCGCGCTCAAGGAAGTGCTGCTCAAGGTCTACCGGACCGACGAGCTCATGAAGGAAATGGTCATCGCCCGCTGAGCGCGGCGTGAATGTCGAACTTGATCCGGATCTCGTCCCTGATCGCGAGCGCGCCCATCGCCGCCGTGAACGGCATGATCCCGAGTTCGGTCTGCTTCACCTGCATTTCGCCCCTGGCACGCAGGCGGTCACCCTGCACTTCGACGTGCACCGGCGCTTGCAACTCGTAACGCTCGCCGCGCAATACCACGCCGAACGTCACGTCGTAGTCTTCACCCGCCCGGGCGATCGACGCGGACCGCAACGTCACCGCGGCGAAATGATCGCCGTCGAGCACCTCGGGCTTCAGCATGTTCCGGCGCGTGCCCTCGCGTGCGTTGTCGTTCACGGGCGCCGTGAAGTCGGCGCCTTCTTCGGCGCGCTTTTCCGGTTCATCGACGGTGAGCGGCGCCACCGGCATGACGACTTCGAATTGCGCCTGCGTCGGATCCTCCGGCAAGGTAATCGTCCCGCTCAGGTCGTGCGACGTGATGACGTGGTTGTGACCGAGCTTGGAAAGGGATCCGCCGCGATAGACGAGGATGCGCACTTCGGACTCGGCGGTCAGCACCTGAAAGGCACGACCCTCGATACTCGGCGCCGGCTGCTCGACCGGCGCAGCCGGCGGCGGTACCGCAGGCCCGGGTTCGGGCTTGACGGTCTGGCAACCCGCCAGCAATGCAGCGAACGCGACCGAGGTTCCCGTCACAATCAGCGGCTTGAGGGAGAACTTCATATCCTTCCTGTAGTCCGACGCCCGGTCACGGCGATTTGAGCATAACACCCGGGCCATTTTTACTTGGTAAACTGACTGGCATGCCGCTCAGGAATTCCATCGACCGCTACGGAGCCGCCGCACAGGCGCTGCACTGGCTCATCGTCGTGCTCGTCATCGTCCAGGTCACGATCGCCCTGCGCGCGGCGGGCATGCCGTTCGGCCCGGGCAAGGCCATTGCGCTCGCCTGGCACAAGTCCTTCGGCATGACGATCCTCATGCTTGCGGTGCTGCGCCTGCTGTGGCGCCTGGCGAACCCGGTGCCCTCGCTTCCGGCCACGATGAAGTCGTACGAAAAAGGTCTCGCTCACGTTTCGCACTACCTGCTCTACATCCTGCTGTTCGCCATGCCGCTTTCCGGCTGGGTCATGTCCGCGGCACACAACTATCCGGTGAGCTGGTTTCATCTGTTCACCTGGCCGAGTCCCGTGGCGCCGGACCATGAGCTCGCGGAAAAAATGGAAGACGTCCACGAAGCGCTCGCCTGGACGCTCGGCGCCGTCGTGACCGCTCACGTCCTTGCGGCGCTCTGGCATCACTTCGTCCGCAAGGACGACGTGTTGCAGCGAATGCTGCCGCGGAGGGAGGCATCGTGATGAACCGGCCGCTGGTGGTGCTGCTTCCCGTCTTGGGCCTTGCCGTCGCGCTCGGCGCGCAGGCGGCGCCGAGCTACCGCATGGACAGCGCGAAGAGTTCGCTGCGCTTCGTGGCTGAGCAGACGGGCGGGAAGTTCGAAGGTTCGTTCAAGCATTTCGATGCCTTGATCGCCTTCTCGCCCACGGACCTCGCCTCGAGCCGCTTCGATGTGACCGTGGATCCGGCGAGCGCCGAAACCCAGGATGCGGACCGCAATCAGACGATCGTCGGGCCCGACTTCTTCGACGTCGCGCATTTCAGGACGGCCCACTTCGTCACCACGACGTTTCGCGCGATCGACGCGACGCACTTCGAGGCCACCGGCAAGTTGACGCTGCGCGACGTCACGCGCGACGTGAAGATCGCTTTCACCTTCAGCTCGCGCAAGGAGGGTGCCGGTGAAGCCGCGTACCTCGCCGGCACGGCGGATTTGAAGCGCCTTGAGTTCGGCGTCGGCCGCGGCGATTACAAGGATACGGACACGGTGGGCGACCCGGTGCAGGTTAAGTTCAATCTTCGCCTGACGCCGCCGACGCATCTGCCCGACAAGAAAATACCGACGACGCCGTCCCCCGCGCAGTCGCAATAGGTCTACAGGATTCCCCCCCTATCGTCCGCGGTGTCGCGGGCCGAACATCGCGATCGTAGCTACTGGCGACTGACACCTGGAAACCATGACCGCAAGGATGAGATCGCATCGCCAATACGCAGCCTCGCTGCTGCTTGCGACCGCGCTCGCGCTGCCGCGTCTTCTCCTGCCACCGGGGTTCATGCCGGGTGCCGATCATGCGGGCCACTGGCGGCTGGTCTTCTGCGATCCGGTGCTGCGTGCCGCCTCCAGCGGTCACGTACATTCGCAGGGTCACGGCCACGATCACGGTGCGAGCGAGGCCTGCCCGTTCGGCATGAGCGGTGGCCCCGCGCTGCTGGCGGCGCAAGCACCGGCGGCGGCACGCGGGTCCATGTTCCGGTCGGTGCAGGTCAATAGCGACTCGGTATTCGCACATACCCGCCACATCTCGGCCAACGGAGCTCGCGCGCCTCCCCTCGCCTGACGCTACAGACGTCAGGGTCATCTCACGATCGGGGAGACACAACATGCGTTTTTTGCACAGGGGCGTGCCGCTCGCGGCCGCCGCCTTCGCGTTGGCCGGCCTGGCGCCGCCGGCCGACGCTTGTTCCATCTGCCGCTGCGGCGATCCGACCTTCAACGCGCTCGGCAAGGATGTCGTAGCGGCCGCGGGCTGGCGCTTTGCGCTCGACTGGGAACGCTTTTCCAAGACGCAGGGGGCGAGTGACCAGCAGGACTCCGTGGTCGAGCGGCGCTACACGGGCGTGCTGGCCTATACGTTCGCGGACCGGCTGTTGCTCGTTGCCCGCATTCCCTACAGCAAGCATTCGCTCGACGAGACTGCAGGCGACGCCGTCGAACGCACCGAAACCTCCGGTCTCGCGGACCCCGAGCTCTACGCGCAGGTTCGCCTGTGGTCGTCGCCTTTTGCCGGCGACCTCGGCCGCCGCGCGAGCATCTCCGCGACCTTCGGCGTCAAGACGGACTGGGGCGTGAACGATGCCAGCCGCGACGGCGAGCGCCTCGATGAGCATGCGCAACCCGGCACCGGCTCAACCGATGCCTTCTTCGGGTTCTCGGGTTATTACCTCATCGATCGCAAGTCATCGTTCTTCGCTTCGGTGCAGGCGCGCCTGCCGGGGAGCAATGACTTCGGCTATCGCTACGGGCGCATCTACCTCGCGAACCTGGCGTACGAACGCAAGCTCGCCACGAAGCTCGATTCGGTGCTGGAACTGAACTATCGGCACGCCGGCCGCGATGAAATCGACGCCACGGGCGTACTCGATGGCGACACGGGCGGCAGCATGGTCTACCTGACACCGCGGCTGCTCGTCGAGGTCGGAGGCGGCGTGGTCCTGCGCGGCGCCGTGCAGATTCCGCTGGTCGAGAATCTCAACGGCGTGCAGGACGAGAAGGCCGTCTACAACCTCGGCGTGACCTATAGCTTCTAGCGGCGTTCGGGACCGGCGTAGACGAGGGGCACGCCGAGGCGATCGGCGAGTCCGCGGCCGCCCGCCCGCATGACGGCATGGTGATTCCAGGTGAAAACCGGCCGCGCGAGCGGCGCGAGCAGGTTCATCCACGTTTTCGTGGTCGTCACGCTCCACTCGTAGCGCACGCGCGTCGTTCCGTCGATCGATTGCAGGTGCCAGAGCCCCTTGCCCCTGAGGTCGCCCCGCGTGCGCCCTTCGAGCCAGAACGGCCGCTCGACGCGCGTCACCTCGAGTTCGAAAGCGAGCCGGTACGGCAGGCGGCTCTTCCACGTGTAGCGCCGCACGGCGCCGAGCCCGGCGGCATTGCCCCGCTCGAGCTCCTCGACCGAGGCGACGTAGGGCCACCATTCGGGCCAGGCCGCCGAGTCGTAGATGATTTCCCAGACACGCTCGATCGGCGCGGCGAGCTGCCAGATGCTGACGAGACTGTAGTCGGCCACAGCGGGTGCGCCCTCCCTTGCCGCGAGACTGTAAACTGTCGCGCGCCATGAGCCAATCACCGCGACTCATCGACTCCGTCGGCGAATGCGTCGAGGCAACGCTCGCCCGGGTCGGGCGCGAAATCGTGATGCTGCTGCCGCTGGCGCTCGGCAAGCCCAATCCGCTCGCCAACGAATTCTTCCGCCGTGCGGTGCGCGAGCCGGGCCTGAAGCTCAAGATCTTCACGGCGCTGAGCTTGAGAAAACCCACCTGGTCGAGCGATCTCGAGCGGCGCTTCCTTGCTCCTTTCGTCACCCGCGTGTTCGGCAACTATCCGGAGCTCGACTACGTCACGGCGCTGCGCTCGGGCACGCTGCCGAAGAACGTCGAGGTGGTCGAGTTCTTCCTGGAGCCCGGCGCCTATCTCGGCAACCCCGTCGCCCAGCAGCACTATCTCAGCGCGAACTACACGCACGTCGCCCGCGAGGTCATCGCTCAGGGCGCGAACGTGCTCGCCCAGCTCGTCGCAAAGCGCATCGTCGGCGGCGAGCTGCGCCTGAGCCTGTCGTGCAATCCCGACGTGACGCTGGACCTGCTGCCGCACATCGCGGCGGAAAACAGGGCGGGCCGGCCCTTCGTCACCGTCGGCGAGGTCAACAGCCAGCTGCCCTACATGCTGGGCGACGCCGAAGTGCCGGCGTCGAGCTTCGACCTGCTCGTCGAACATCCGAGCTACGACTACGACCTCTATTGTCCGCCGAACCTCTCGCTCGGGACGGTCGATCACCTGATCGGCCTCTACGCGAGCGCCCTGACGCGCGACGGCGGCACGCTGCAGCTCGGCATCGGCGAACTCGGCGACGCGATCGTCTACAGCCTGCAGCTCCGTCACCAGCAGCGCGAGATCTACGGCCGGGTGCTCGCGGACGCCCGGGCGCTCGCGAACTTCGGCGCCGGCATCGCGGCGATCGGGGGCCTCGAACCCTTCGACAAGGGCGTCTATGGCTGCACGGAAATGTTCGTCGACGGCTTTCTCGATCTCTACCGCAGCGGCATTCTCAAGCGTCGCGTGTATGCCCACGAAGTGATCCAGCGGGGACTCAATGGCGGGCAGATCACGGAGAACATCGGGCCGGAATATTTCGACTGGCTGATCGCGAACGGCATCGGCCCGGAACTCACCACGACGGACTTTCGTGCGCTCGAGGCGATCGGTTTCTTCCGGGAAGGCGTGCATTGGCTGAGCGGGGGTCTCTCGGGGCCGGAGGGCCGCTGCCGGGCCGACCTCTCGGACCTCGCCGCACGGGCCGAGCTCCTGCAGAATTTCTGCGCGCGCCGCCTGCGCTTCGGCGTGCTGCTGCACGGCGGATTTTTCATGGGACCGCGCGGCTTCTACGCGGCGCTGCGTGACCTGCCCGACGAGGAGCGGCGCCAGTTCAACATGACGAGCGTCGGCTTCATCAATCAGCTTTACGGGCCGGACACGGGCCTCAGGCGCGAGCAGCGCATCGGCGGGCGCTTCATCAATACGGCGATGATGGCCACCTGTCTCGGCGCGGCGGTATCCGACGGACTTGCAGATGGGCGTGTCGTGAGCGGCGTCGGCGGCCAGTACAATTTTGTCGCCATGGCGCACGCGCTCGAGGGCGCCCGGTCGATCCTCGCCGTACGGTCGACTCGACGTCACGAAGGTGAGCTCACCTCGAACATCGTCTGGAATTACCCCCACACGACGATCGCGCGCCACCTGAGGGATATCTTCATCAGCGAATACGGCATCGCGGACCTGCGCGGCAAGACCGACCGCGAGTGCATCGCGGCGATGCTCAACATCGCCGATTCGCGCTTTCAGCACTCGCTCCTCTCGCAGGCGCAGGCCGCGGGCAAGATCGAGAAGGGCTACCGGATTGCAGACGCTTTCCGCAACAACCTGCCGAAGACACTGGAGCGCGTGCTCGCGCCCTATCGCAAGAATGGACTCTTCTCGGCGTTTCCGTTCGGCACCGACTTCACGGCGGAGGAAATCGTCCTCGGCCAGGCCTTGAAGCGCCTGAAGGAGCGTACGTCGACCCGGCTCGGCAAGGCGTTGACGTTCGTCTCGAGCATGGCGCGGCCGAACATTCCGGAGCGGGCGCGCCCCTATCTCGAGCGCCTCGAGCTCGATCGCCCGGCGAATTTCAGCGAGCGGCTGATGCGCAACCTGGTCGCCGCCGAACTCTCCCGCATGGGGCCGGACACCGGCGTCTGACGCCGGCGCTAGCTGAAGTCGTTCGCGGACTTCGACACGAAGGCGAGTTCCGCCGGCGTGTTCGCGCGGCCGAGCATGCGGTTGCGCAGGGGAAAGCGGCCGAACTGCTGGATGATGTCCCGGTGCATGCGCGCATAGCGCAGGACATTCTCGAACACGGGCTTCACGACCGGCGTCGCCTCCGTGACGAGCCGCTCGAAGAGCTTCACCGACTGCTCCTGGACGGCGCTGCTCTCGGAGTGCTGAAACGGCATATAGAAGAAGAGTCGCTCGGCGTGCGCGAGCTTTTCGTCATCCCCGAGCCTGAGCCCGGTCATCGCGAGTTCCAGGGCCTGCCGGTCGTGGCTGAAGGCCTGCGCGGTGCCGCGAAAGATATTGCGGCGGAACTGGTCGATGAGGAGGATGAGCGCGAGCCGGCCGCGCGGCTGCAGGGTCCAGCCGTCGAGCTTGCCCGTCGAGGCCAGTTCGACGTCATGCAGGAAGCGGTGCGCCAGCCATTCGTCCCGCGCCCGGATGCTGTCGACCGTGTCCTCCTCGCTTCCGAACCAGTAGTCGAAGCGCGCCGCGAGGCTCTCCGGGCGCGCTACCACATCCGCAAACCACACTTCGAGGATCTGTTCGGGCTGGTCCATGCGCGCGAGAGTAGCGCAACCGCGGTGAGTCCGCCGCGCCGCCTATTTCCCTCGCCGTGCCGTCGCCAGGCGACGCTTCGCCTTCGGCTTCGATCGCGACTTTGAGCGCGGCTCGGGTACCGGCTTCGGCTTGCGTTTCGACTTCGGCTTGCGCTTCGCTGCCGGTTTCTGCGCCGTGTTACCGCGCAGCTGCTCGATGATCGCGGGATTCTCGAGCGTCGTGATGTCCTCGGTGATCTCCTCCTCGCGCGCGATGCTGCGCAGGAGCCGCCGCATGATCTTGCCGGAGCGCGTCTTCGGGAGATTGTCGGCGAAGCGGATGTCGTCGGGCCTGGCGATCGAGCCGAGCTGCTCGCTCACCCACTCGCGCAGCTCGGCGACGAAGGCGCCGGTATCGCCCGTCGGCCGCGCGCCGCGGCAGACAACGAACGCGAAGACCGATTCACCCTTGATCGGATGCGGGCGGCCGACCACCGCGGCTTCCGCGACGCGCTTGTGCGCGACCAGCGCCGATTCGATTTCCATCGTGCCGAGCCGGTGACCGGCGATGTTCAGCACATCGTCGATCCGGCCCATGATCCAGACAAAGCCGTCGTCGTCGCGATGCGCACTGTCGCCCGCCACGTAGAAACGGTTCTGGAATTTCTCCCAGTAGGTCGCGATGTAGCGGTGGTTGTCGCCCCAGATCGTGCGCAGCATCGAGGGCCAGGGCTTGCGGATGACGAGGTAACCGCCGGCATCGGACGTCGTGACGGTGTTGCCGTCCTCGTCGACGATGTCCGCGAGGATCCCCGGCAGGGGAATCGTGCAGGAACCCGGCTTGGTCGCGGTGACCCCGGGCATGGGCGAAATCATGATGTTGCCCGTTTCGGTCTGCCACCAGGTATCGACGACCGGGCAGCGGCCCTTGCCGATGGTTTTCTGGTACCAGATCCACGCCTCCGGGTTGATCGGCTCGCCGACGCTGCCGAGCAGGCGCAGCTTCGACAAGTCGTATTTCGCCGGAATCTCGTCGCCGAGCTTCATGAGCGCGCGGATCAAGGTGGGTGCGGTGTAGAAAATCGTCACGCCGTGCTTCTGGCAGATGCTCCAGATGCGGCCGCCGTCCGGATGCGTCGGGCCGCCCTCATACATCACGATGGTCGCGCCCGCCGCGAGCGGCCCGTACGCGACATAGCTGTGCCCGGTCACCCAGCCGATGTCCGCCGTGCACCACATGATGTCGCGGTCGTTGAGATCGAACACCCAGAGGCACGTAAGTTTGGCGCCGAGGAGATAACCGGCGGACGAGTGCTGGATGCCCTTCGGCTTGCCCGTCGAGCCCGACGTGTAGAGCAGGAAAAGCGGATGCTCCGCGTTCACCCATTCCGGTTCGCAGGTCGCCGCCTGCCGGGGCACAAGTTCGTGCCACCAGAGATCACGGCCCGGCTGCATCGGCACGGGAGCGCCCGTGCGCCTGAAGACGATCACCTTCTCGACCGTGCGGCAGTGGCCGTCGAGCGCCTTGTCCGTCGCCGCCTTGAGTTCGATGACATGACCCCCGCGGTAGCCCCCATCCGTCGTGATGACGAGCTTCGCACCCGTATCCTCGATGCGGTCCCGGAGCGAGAGCGCGGAGAACCCGCCGAAGACGACCGAGTGGATGGCGCCGATGCGGGCGCAGGCATGCATCGCGACCACCGCCTCGGGAAGCATCGGCATATAAATGATGACGCGGTCGCCCTTGTGGATACCGAGCGCCTTCAGCGCGTTCGCCGTGCGGCAGATTTCCGCGTGCAGCCCGGCATAGGTGAGCTTGCGCACTTCGCCCGGCTCGCCTTCCCAGATGATTGCGGTCTTCTGCGCTTGTGCGGCGAGATGCACGTCGACGCAGTTGTAGGAAACGTTCAGGTCGCCGTCGATGAACCAGCGGTAGTTCGGCGCGTGCGACTCGTCGAGCGAGGTATGGAAAGGCCGGTGCCAGGTGAGCTGCTCGCGCGCGAGGTCGCCCCAGAAGCCGGTGTAGTCGCGCTCCGCCTTCGCGTGCAGGGCGCTGAAATCCGCGGGCTTGATGCGTGCCCGCGCGGTGAAGTCCGCCGCCGGCCGGAACCGCCGCTGCTCGAGCAGCGTCGATTCGATGCTCTTGTTCGCCTTCTCGCGGGGCCCGCCCTTCGACGACATCGCAGCTCCTTAAGTGAAATGATTCCAGCCGGCGTCAGCGCCGAGCATAACCGAGTATCCCGGCATCGCAACCGGGTCCTCGATGGTGTAAAAGGCGCTCACGTTTCCTCGCGGAGTATCGCCCACGATGAGAGCCCGGCTGGCCCTTGCAGGTCTTACCTGCTGCTCGGTCTTCGCCGCCGCTGCGGATGCCGGCGAATGCAAGGTTGGCGCCGAACGCGCGGCGACATCGCCGCTTGCCGGCATCGAGCGCGTCGAAATCGAAGCGCAAGCGGGCGACCTGCACGTGAACGGCGTGACGGGGTCCGGCGGCGTCGATGCCCGCGGCAAGGCCTGCGCCTCGAGCGACGACATGATGGCAGGCATCGAGCTCGAGATGACACGCGACGCCAACGTGCTGCACATCCGTTCGGCGACACCGAGCGGCGGCATGCTGCATCTCTTCGGCCGTTCACCCTACGCGACCCTCGACCTCACGGTGACGTTGCCGGCGAACCTCCCGGTGAAGGTGACGGATTCGAGCGGCGACCTTGAAGTGGCGGGAGTCCTGTCGCTCGACCTCAGGGACGATTCCGGCGACATCCTGGTGCATGACGTCGCGCAGGATGTCGTCATCGACGACGATTCCGGCGACCTCACCGTGACAGGCGTCCAGGGCAACGTCACGCTCAAGGACGGGTCGGGCGACATCAAGGTCAACAAGGTCGCCGGCAAAGTCGAGGTTACGTCGGATGGCTCCGGCGACATCAACGTCGATGAAGCCGCCCGCGGCCTCGCCGTCCTGTCGGACGGCAGCGGCGACATCAACTTCAGCCGCGTCCGCGGCAGCATCCAGATTCCCGCCAAGACGCGCTAGCGGCCGAGTTCGGCGAGCAGCCGCCCGATGATCTCCTCGGCCTGCGCGAGATAGCCGCCGCCGAAGAGATTCAGGTGATTCAGCACGTGGTAGAGGTTGTAGAGCCCGCGCCTTGCGCCCGCAGCCTGATCGAGCGGCCAGTTCGCGTGATAGGCCGTGTAGAACCGGTGACCGAAGCCGCCGAAGAGCTTCGTCATCGCGATGTCCGCCTCGCGGTCGCCGTAGTACACGGCCGGGTCGAACACGACCGGCTGCCCCCTGGCATCGGTTCCCCAATTCCCGCCCCAGAGATCGCCGTGCAGGAGCGAGGGCACTGGCCGGTAGCTGGTGAAAAAAGCGGGCAGTGATTCAAGCAGCCGCCCGCCGCGCTCCGCGAGCAGGGCCGCATGGCCATTTTCCGCGGCGAGCGCCAATTGCGGCCCGAGCCTCAAATCGCGAAAAAACGACGGCCAGTCGGCGCGCGTATCGTTGCGTTGCGCAGTGCTGCCGATCGTGTTGTCGCGGGACCAGCCGAAATCGCGGGCGAGCACGCGATGCTGCCAGGCGAGCTGCTCGCCGAGCGCGGTCTCCGACTGCGGCTGATTCGACGCGAAGTCGACCCATTCGAGCGCGAGCACGGCGCAATCGGCCGTCATGCCGACCGCGAGCGGTCGCGGCACGCGCAGGGCGCGGGCGGACGAGAGCTCAGTGAGCCCGGCCGCTTCCGCTTCCAGCATCGCGAGCCGGGTCGGGGCGGCAAGTTTCACGAAGAGCGGCCCGGCATCGCCCTCCCAGCGCCAGGTCTCGTTGATGCAGCCACCGCCGACACGGGCCGCCGGCTCTGCGGCCACGCGGGTGCCGAGCTCACGCTTGAGGAGCGTGGCGATGCCGGCAAAGACGGAAAAGGGGTCATTTAATGGGGACATTCCTGATTTCGCTATCGCAAGTTATGTACCCCGAAATCAGGAATGTCCCCATTAAATCAGCCGGCGAGACGCTCCGCCTGGCGCTTCAGCATCGCGCCGAATTTCTGGCGATCGTAGAAAGCGTGCAGCGCACCGACGTCCGGCGCGCGGCGCGCGAGATCCGCGACCCCGGCGACGATCGGCATGTCGCAGGCGATCAGGGTCAGCCGCCGGGCGAGGAACGCGGCTTCGCGGTGCTCGCGCAGCCTGGCCGGCAGCTGCGCCGCGCCGCGCACCTTGAGCGCCGCCACGCGCTCGAGATTGTCGTAGACATCCTCGAGCGAGCGAAACTCGCCGAATATCGCCGCGGCCGTCTTCGGGCCGATACCCGGGACGCCCGCGATGTTGTCCACGCTGTCGCCCGTCAGCGCGAGGTAGTCCGCCATGCGTTCCGGCACGACGCCGAAGCGGTCGGCGATGTCGTGGTAGTGATATTTTTCGCGGCCCGAATAGTCCCAGAAGATGTCGCCGTCGCGCACCAGCTGCGCGAGGTCCTTGTCGCGCGTGACCAGCGTCGACTTGAGCCCGCGCTCGCGCATGCGCACCGCGAGCGTGCCGATGATGTCGTCCGCCTCGTATTCATCGCTCGAGAAGCCCGCGAGCCCCAGGTACGAACAGACTTCGCGGCAGAGCTCGAACTGGCGCTTCAGGTCTTCGGGCGCCGGCTCGCGGTTCGCCTTGTACGCGGGATAGATCTTGTTGCGGAACGAGGTTTCGAGGCTCTCGTCGAACGCGATGGCGATGTGCTCGGGCCGGACCTCTTCCAGCAGGTCGCCGAGAAAGCGCGCGAAGCCGTAGAGCGCATGGGTCGAATTGCCGTCCGCATCCGCCATCGAAGGGGGCATCGAGTAGTACGCGCGAAAGACGAAATACGACGCGTCGACGAGGTACAGCATGGGCCGGCAGTTTACCGGCCGCCCGCGCCGGCGGGTAACATCAGGCTGCCAAATACCTCGAGGAGCATGCGAATGGCGGGTGCACTGAGGCGGACCCTGTCATGGATCGGCGGCATCGTTCTGATCCTAGCGCTTGCCGTCTATCTTCCCTGGCCGGCAACACGGCGGGACGGCCGCTTCGAATCCTGGTGATCGGCGCCACCAGCGGTGTCGGGCTCGAGACGGTCCGGCTGGCTCTCGCACGCGGCCATACGGTCACGGGCATGTCGCGGCGCGCCCCCAAAGAGCCGATCCCGAACGACCGGCTGCACTACGTGCAAGGCGATATCACGCACGCGACGGACGTGCCGGCCGCCGCCGCGAACCAGGACGTGATCGTCACCGCGATCAGCATCGACCCCTCGCGCGGTCCCATCAGCGTCTTTTCAACCGGCGCGCGCGACGGTGGCGCTCGTCAACTGAGCCAGCGCTGGATGCGGTCGTGCAGCGGGCTATGGCGCGGGAAATGCGCCAGCAGGTATTCCATCTGGTCAGCCAGGACGCGCCGGCCCTTCAGGAAGATGTATTCGGCGTAGGTCGGCGTGAACGGCACGGCCAGCAGTTCCATTCCAGATTGCTCGGGCGTGCGTGATGCCTTCGCGTTGTTGCAGCGGCGGCAGGCGGTGACCACGTTGTTCCAGGTGTCGGTGCCCCCCTGGCTGAAAGGCCGGATGTGGTCGCGCGAGAGCTGCGCCGACGGGAACCGCATGCCGCAATACATGCACAGATACGCGTCGCGGCGAAACAGCGTCTGGTTGTTGAGCGGCGGCGTGTAGTCCGCGCGCGTGTTGCCGGGGTTATGGGTGTGGCCGATGGTCGCGACGATCGAGTTCACCTCGACCCGCGTGCGCAAGCCGCTGCGCGCGTTCGTCCCGCCGAAGAGCGAGTAGAGCGTCGACCCGCAGGCGTACGCCACCTGGCCCATGTGATAGAGGCGCGCCGCCTCCTTGTAGTCGATCCACTCGAGCGGCATGCCGGCGACGTCCGTGCGCAACACCTGCTGCGAGAGACCCGCAGCCGCCCGCGAACGCACGATGAAACTGTCGCGCGCGTCGATGGCATGCAGCGGGTCGATCGTCGAGAACATCGTCGTCTCAAGGCTCCGTTGAACCGGGCAGGGGCGCCTGTCCTTCATGTAAGATACGGCAGGAATATGCAATAATTCAATGCCATAGCGACTTGCTGGATTAATATCGACGCCCTGCCGCAGGACCCGCCGAATACTTCGAATCGAATCACACTCCGGCGCCTGCCTGGCGCCGACTCCCGGAGGCTGAACGTGCCAATCACGATTGGCGTGGTGAAGGAAACTGCACCCAACGAGACGCGTGTTGCGCTCGTGCCAGAGGTCACCCAGAAGTTCGCAGCCCTCGGGGCGCGCGTGCTCGTCCAGAAGGATGCCGGGGCCAGCGCCCAGTTTCCGGACACGCTCTACAAGAACACCGAGTTCGCGGGCGACGCGGCTGCCGTGCTGTCACAGGCGGACGTGCTGGTCAAAGTCGCGCCGCCCACCCTCGATGAGATCTCGCGGCTCAAGGAAGGCGCTGTATTCGTCGGCTTTGTGCAGCCGCACGCCAAGCTCGAGGAAGTCCGCGCCATGCAGGCCAGGCGCATTACGAGCCTCGCGATGGAACTGATCCCGCGCATCTCCCGTGCCCAGTCGATGGACGCGCTGTCCTCGCAAGCTGCGGTCGCGGGCTACAAGGCGGCGCTGATCGCCGCATCGCTCCTCGACCGGTTCTTCCCGATGCTGACCACGGCCGCCGGCACGATCCGGCCCGCCCAGGTCCTCGTGATCGGCGCCGGAGTCGCGGGCCTGCAGGCGATCGCAACGGCGAAACGTCTCGGCGCCGTCGTCGAAGCGTACGACGTCCGCAGTGCGACGCGCGAACAGGTGAAATCGCTCGGCGCGAAGTTCGTCGAAACGGGCGTGTCGGCCGAAGGCGCGGGCGGTTACGCGCGCGAGCTCACGGCGGAAGAAAAGGCGAAACAGCAGCAAGCGCTGGATGCGCGGATCGCCGTGGCCGATGCCGTGATCACGACGGCGTCGGTCCCGGGCCGCAAAGCGCCCATCATCATTTCGCGCGCGGCCGTGGAGCGCATGAAGCCGGGCGCGCTGATCGTCGACATCGCCGCCGAGCAGGGCGGCAACTGCGAGCTCACACGCGCGGGCGAAACGGTCAAGGCCGGCTCCGTGCGGATCGTCGGGCCGCTCAACCTCGCGAGCACGGCGGCGTATCACGCGAGTGAAATGTATGCGCGCAACCTCTTCAATTTGCTGAAGCCCGCCATCGACAGGGGCGAGCTCAAGATCGACTGGAATGACGAGGTATTCGCGCAATCCTGCGTCACGCACGCAGGGGAAATCAAGCACGAAGCGACGCGCAAGGCGCTGGGTGGCACATGATCGATGGCGTAATCGCACTCTATATCTTCATGCTCGCGGCCTTCACCGGCTACGAGGTCATCGCGCGCGTGCCGGTCATCCTGCACACGCCGCTGATGTCGGGGTCCAACTTCGTACACGGCATCGTGCTGGTTGGCGCGATGGTGGCCCTGGGCGGAGCCCACACGACGCTCGAAAAGACAATCGGCTTCATTGGCGTGTTGCTGGCCGCGGGTAATGCGGTTGGCGGTTATGTCGTGACCGAGCGCATGCTCGAGATGTTCAAATCCAGCGGGTCTCGCCAGACCGGTACGCGTGGCAACACTGCGCAGCCCGGCAAAGGGGCGCACTGATGGATTCTTCGGTCCTCAGCAGGGAAACCCTGATTCAGGCGAGCTATTTCGTCACGGCCGCGCTGTTCATTCTCGGCCTCAAGCGCATGAGCTCGCCCGTCACCGCCCGCAGCGGCATTTTGTGGGCGGGCTCAGGAATGTTGGTCGCCACGGTGGTGTCATTCCTGTATCCGGGAATGACCAACTACGACCTGATTCTCGCAGCGATCGTTGTTGGCGGTGGTCTCGCCTGGTGGAGCGGAAAGCGCGTCGCGATGACGGACATGCCGCAGATGATCGCGCTGTACAACGGCATGGGCGGCGGCGCGGCCGCGGCGATTGCCGCAGTGGAGCTGTACCGCGGTGAGAATCCGGGCTACGCAACCTCCTCGCTCGCCGTCGTCGGCGGGATCATCGGCTCCGTATCCTTCAGCGGCAGCGCGATTGCGTTCGGCAAGCTGCAGGGTCTGATCACGAAGAGCATCCGCTTCTCTGGCCAACAGGTTTTCAACCTGCTGTTGCTGGC